>NZ_FMDF01000055.1 GCF_900091955.1 Streptomyces sp. Ncost-T10-10d | reverse complement strand
GATCTGCGTGAACTCATCACCACGGTCGGGCTGACCGAGGACATGCTCCAGTCCTACCCGCACGAACTCTCCGGCGGCCAGCGCCAGCGCGTCGCCATCGCCCGCGTGCTCGCCGTCGCCCCCCGCCTCGTCCTCGCCGACGAACCCACCTCGATGCTGGACGTCTCCGTACGCGTCGGCATCCTCAACCTCATGCGCCGGCTGCGCGACGAGCACGGCATCTCCATGCTGTACATCACCCACGACCTGGCTTCGGCCCGCTATGCCGCCGACACCACACAGGTGCTGTTCGCCGGCGAGCTCGTCGAGGGCGGCGACTCGCTCGCCCTGATGGACCGCCCCGCCCACCCGTACACCCGGCTCCTCCTCTCCGCCGTGCCCGACCCGGAGCGCAACCAGGGCTACGACCCCGTTGAGCGGGCCGCGCTGCGCGCCGCCGTGCTGACACCCGAGTCGTGCCCGTACGGGGACGAAGGCGAGTGCAGCCGCACGAAGCCCGTCCGCCACGTCATCGGCGAGGACGACGGGCAGCCCCACTGGGTGCGCTGCCACCTCTACGCACCCGCCACCCCGACCGCGCGCCGCGTCCTGACCGCGGCCACCCCGGAAGCCGAGAACGTCTGATCATGACCCACGACCTCACCCTGCCCCGCGCCCGCCACCAGGACGCGCCGAAGGGCCTGGCCGAACGGGCCGTCCTCGACCCGCACCGGCCCCGATTCCACTTCACCGCCCCTGGCGGCTGGCTCAACGACCCCAACGGGCTTGCCCATTGGGACGGTGTCTACCACCTCTTCTACCAGTACAACCCCCTCGCCGCCGCCCACCACCGCATCCACTGGGGCCACGCCGTCAGCCGCGACCTGGTCAACTGGACCGACGAACCCGTCGCCCTCGTCCCCGGTACCGATGGCCCCGACCGGGACGGCTGCTGGTCCGGTGTCCTCGTCGACGACGGCGGCACACCCACCCTCGTCTACTCCGGCCGGCACGGCGAGAGTGAACTCCCCTGCGTGGCCACCGGATCGCCCGACCTGCGCAGCTGGCGCAAGGACCCCGCCAACCCGGTGATCGCAGCCCCGCCACAGGGCGACATCACGGCCTTCCGTGACCACTGCGTATGGCGCGAGGAAGGGAAGTGGCGCCAGCTCGTCGGCTCCGGCATCCGGGGCGTCGGCGGCACGGCGTTCCTGTACGAGTCCGAGGACCTGCGCAGCTGGCGGTACGTGGGCCCGCTGCTCACCGGCGACGCGAGCGCCGCAACGGCGGCCGACCTCGACTGGACCGGAACCATGTGGGAGTGCGTGGACCTGTTCCGGATCGACGGCGCCGACATCCTCGCCTTCTCCGCCTGGGACGAAGGCACCACGCACTACCCGCTCTACTGGACCGGACAGTACGAGGGCGATACCTTCACCCCCGCCGAACTCCACCGACTCGACTACGGGCAGCGCTACTTCTACGCCCCGCAGTCCACCCGCGACGCACTCGGCCGGCGCATCATGTTCGGCTGGCTCCAGGAAGGCCGCGACGAGGACGCCATGGCCGAGGCCGGCTGGTGCGGTGTGATGTCGCTGCCGCGCGTGGTCACGTTGGGCGCCGACGGGCGACTCGCCCAGGCACCCGTCCCGGAACTCGCACGTCTGCGCCGTGACGCCGTGCACACCGGCGGGTTCGCCGTCACCGACGGGACGTGCGTACAGCTCGACGACGTGACCGGCGACCAGCTCGACATCGAGGCGACGCTGCGCCTCGCCCCCGGAGCGGCGGCCCGGCTCGTGGTGCGCGAGAGTGCGGACGGTTCGGAACGGACCGTGATCGAGGTGTCGCGCGCCGCGGACGGCACCACGGCAACCCTGCGGCTGCACCGGGAGGCGAGCAGTCTCGACCCGTCCGTCGACAGCGAACCCCGATACGGGGAGCTGCCGTTGAACACGGACGGCGTCGTGGACCTGCGGGTGCTGATCGACCACTCCGCGCTGGAGATCTTCGCCAACGGCCGTGCGCTGGCCGCCCGGATCTACCCGACCCGTCCCGACGCCCTGGGTGTCGGCATCGCCGCCGTCGGAGCGGTAGCCGTGGAGCGGATCGACGCCTGGCAGATGGCCGCGGTTTTCGACAGCCCCCGCCCGCTCTGGCCCTGAACGGCCCATTCCCCCCACCCTGAGGAGACGATCATGTCCATTTCCCGGCGTGCACTCCTGTCCTCGGCCGGTCTGACGCTGCTGGCCCCCCTCACGGGGGCCGGCCGGGCCTCGGCCGCGCCCCCGGCCTCCGGCGCGGCCCGGCGCCGGACGGCGTCGTTCCCCGGCGACCTCGCTGTGATTCCCGACCCGCTCGGCCTCACCGGCACCTGGTCCCGCACCACTGACGGCGGGCAGCGGGTCGTGACGGGGGCCGAACGCAATGCCGTCGCCCTGTCCGAGCAGTGCATCGCAGCCGTCGCCGGATACGCGGCGCGCATCACCATCGACCCCGGATCCCCCTATGCCGTCGGCTCATTGGTCGTACGCGCCACCCCGGACGGATCGGCCGGATACGCGGCGAGCCTCGACCCGAACCTGCGCCGGGTACGGCTCTTCGACCTGGCCACCGGCCGTGACCTCGTACCGGCGGCGTCCGTCGTGCTGTCTGTCGGCACCGCCTATCTCCTCGAAATTGCCGTGGACGGACCGGAGCTGACCGTCCTGCTGGAGGGCGAGCAGGTGCTCACCGCGCGGGACACGGCGTACGGGCACGGCGCTGCCGGGCTGCACGCATACAACGGCACAGTCGTCTTCGGGGCACCCGGACTGCGCTCCGTCACCACCGACGCCACCGGCTGGACCACCGACAGCGGCACCTGGACCGCCACCACTCTCGGCTGGAACGCGCAGGCCCCCGCCGGCACCAACTGCCTTGCCATGGCGTCCACCCGGGTCTACGACACCGCCTGCCAGGCCGACGTCCGCATCGTCGATCCGTACGCGGTCGCCACCCTGCTGCTGCGCACCGACGCACAGGGAACGTCCGGCTACGGCATCCAGATCGACCCGAACCAGAAGCGGCTGCGGCTCTACCGGATCGACGGCGACATCACCCTTGGGACGTACGACACCACCATCGAGGTGGACAAGGTGTACCGCATCCGCATCGAGGCGGACGGTCCGCACCTCGAGATCCGCTGGCAGACCGACTTCATCACCCCCGACGGCTACGCCCCCGTCATCACGGCCGAGGACTCCACCCACCCGGCGGGGCAACTCGGCGTCCTCGCCCACAACGGGTCCGTCGTCTTCGAAGAGATCGCTGTCACCGATCTGGTGACGGATCTTCAGGGCTGGTCGACGGTGTCCGGAGGCTGGACACCCGATCTGCGTGGGCTGCGGGCCGAGGGCGACGGCGCGCTGCGCATCGCCCCGTTCCCCGGCGGCGACGTACTGATCGGTGCCGATGTCGGCCCGGCCGGCGCGGCCACCGCGGGTCTCGTGGTCCGCGCGGACGCAGCCGGGGCAGGCGGCTATGAGGTACGGCTCGACGCTACCGGCGTACGTCTCCTCGACCGTACGAACACCACCGAACTCGGCCGCGCCGCACCGCCCGTCCGGCCCTTCGTCGCGGGAGGCACCTACCGGACCGAGGTCCGCGCCCTGGGAACGGCGGTGACCGTGACCGTGGACGGTGTCGAGGTGCTCACCGCCACCGTGGCCCGCACCGGCGGATCCACGGTGGGACTCGCCGCGACCGGCGGCACGGCCGTCTTCCAGGAAGTCAGGGCCCGCACCCCGCAGACGTACTACACGGACACCTATCGGCCCGCATACCGCTACACCCGGCTCGCCTCGCACACCAGCGATCCCAACGGCCTCGTCCGGCACGAGGGCGAATACCACCTCTTCCACCAGGACTCCGGTCAGTGGGCGCACGCCGTCTCCACCGATCTCCTGCACTGGCGCGCACTCCCTGTGGCGTTGCCGGTCTCCGACTTCGGCCATACCTGGTCGGGGTCGTGCGTGGCCGACACCGATGACGCCAGCGGACTCTTCGGGGGAGGAGCGGGGCTGATCGCCTTCTACACCAGCTACCACCCCGACAAGCCCGGCGGGAACCAGTCCGTACGCGTCGCCCACAGCAAGGACAAGGGCCGCTCCTGGAAGTGGTACGGCACCGAACCCGTCGTACAGAATCCCGGCGGACCGGACGGCGGCTGGGACTTCCGCGACCCGAAGGTCGTCCGCGACGACGAGCGCGACCAGTGGGTGATGGTGGTCTCCGGCGGCGACCACGTCCGCTTCTTCACCTCCACCGACCTGCTGCACTGGGCGTACCGCTCCTCCTTCGGATACGGGGCCTGGGTGACCGGCGGAGTCTGGGAGTGCCCTGACCTCTTCCCGCTGCCTGTCGACGGCGCCCCGGACCACGTGCGTTGGGTGCTCACCCTGTCCACCGGCGCGGTCCGCAGGACCGACGGTTCGGCGGCCGAGTACTTCCTCGGCGACTGGGACGGCACCACCTTCACCACCACCAACACGGCGGGCACCCCGCTGCGCGCCGAGGCGGGCCGTGACTACTACGCCGCCATGACCTTCTACGGACTGCCGGACGGCCGACGTGTCCAGCTCGGCTGGCTCAGCAACTGGGACTACGCGTTCAGCGCCCCCACCGGCGAATGGAACGGCCAGATCGGCATCCCGCGCGAACTCGCCCTCTCCGACGAGGGACTTGTCCAGCGCCCCGCCGTCGAGATCGAGACCCTGCGCACGAGCAGCACCACCGTCAAGGGCGTCACGGTGCGTCCGGACTCCGCCAACCCGCTCGCGGCAGTGCGCGGCCGCTCGTACGAGATCGAGGCGGAGATCGCCCTGCCGGTCACGGGCGCCGCGACCGAATTCGGATTCCGGCTCCGCACCGGGGGCGACCGGCGCACGGTGGCCGGCTACGACGTCGGCGCCGGGAAGATCTTCGTGGACCGTACCGACGCAGGAGTCTGCGATTTCACGGAGCACTTCGCGGGACGGACATCGGCGCCGCTGCCCCTTGACGCGGTCGACGGTGAACGGCGGTTGCGGATAAGGCTTTTCATGGACACCTCCTCGGTCGAGGTCTTCGGCGGCGACGGCCGCGTCACCATCAGCAGCCTCCTCTTCCCCGAACCGGACGACCAGGGCATGGCGTTCTACGCCATCGGAGGCGAGGCCCGCATCATCACGCTGACCGTCCACCGGCTCCGTGGCGTCTTCAGGGTCACCGACAGCGATCCGGAACCGCCCGAGACCCCGGTCGGCGGGGCGTTCCGCAGCGGCGGGCTCGGCGAGCTCACCGTGGTCCCGGCCGGGCACTGGACGACCACCGGCGCGGGTCGAACCGGAGTCTTCGACCGGGACTCGACCGCGGTCTCCAGCACCGAGTACGGCGATCTGGAACTGACGACACAGGTCCGGTTCGGCGGCCCGGAAGGCACCAGCGGCGCCGGATCCGTCCTGCTCCGCGCCAGCCCCGATACGGCCGACGGATACGCCGTCAACCTCGATCCGAACCTGCGGACGGCCCGGCTCCTGCGCAGGGACGGCGGACGGACGACCGTACTCGCCGAAGTGCCCCTGCTGGTACGCACCGGAGTGACCCTTCCGCTGCGGATCCGGGCCCGGGGCGGGCGGATCGAGGCGTTCGTCGACGGCCGTCCGGTCGTCGATGTGACGGACACCCGCTATGCAAGCGGCAGGATCGGGCTCAATGTGTTCGGAGGCCGCGCCGCCTACCAGGACACCTTCGTCACCGCACTCTAGGAGACCTCAGCTCATGCTCGACAGACTCGACCTGCTGGTCATCGGCGAATGCGTCGCCGACATCGTCCGGCTGCCGGGTGCGGCCGACCAGGTCCACCCGGGAGGCAGCCCGGCCAACGTCGCGTACGGTCTGGCCCGGCTCGGGCACGGCGCGACCCTGCTCACCCAGCTCGGCCCGGACGACAACGGGCGGCTGATCAGGGACCATCTGACCGGTGCCGGGGTCGAGATCCGCACGGACGGTGCCACGGAGCCCACCCCGTCCGCCGAAGTGACCCTGGACGACGGCGGTCAGGCCGCGTACACCTTCGAGATCACCTGGACGCTCGCCCCGGTCTCCCTGGAACGGGCGCCCCACCACGTCCACACCGGTTCCATCGCTACGGTGATGGAACCCGGAGCGGCCACCGTCGTCGCCGCCGTCGAGTCGCTGCGGACGTCCGCGACCGTCAGCTACGACCCCAATGTGCGGCCCGAGCTGATGGGGGACCACGACGCGGCTGTCCGCAAGGTCGAGTGCTGCGTCGCGCTCAGCGATGTGGTCAAGGCCAGCGACGAGGACCTGCGGTGGCTGTATCCGGGCCAGGAGCCGCGGAAGGTCGCCGAGCGGTGGCTGGCCACGGGCCCGGCCGTCGTCCTCGTCACCCGGGGAGGCGACGGCGCGCTGGCCGCCTTCCCCGGCGGGCACGTGACGATCGACGCGCTGCCCACCGACGTGGTCGACACGGTGGGGGCGGGCGACGCCTTCATGTCCGGCACCCTGCACGCCCTCGCCTCGCACGGGCTGCTCGGTTCGGACGGCCGTGAACGGCTGCGCGCGCTGGACCGGGACACCGTGACCGACGTCCTGCGCCACGCCGCGGCCTCCGCCGCCGTGACCGTCGCACGGGCCGGTGCCAACCCGCCGGACGAGGCGGAGCTGAAGGCGGCACTCGCCCGGGGCTGACCATGACAGAGCCACCGGCCCCTCGCGGGGACGGTGGCACCGTCGTGTCGTCGGCGCGGCGTCAGTCGACCGGGACGGCGCGTCCTTCCGCGCTCGGCGAGCGCCAGGGCCTTCGGCAGCAGGCGCGCACTCGGCCTGTGTCAACGGCCCTGCGCCACGTCCGTGCCGCCCACCGCACGCGGAATCCGCCGAGCAACCGGAGGGTGACGTCCTGACTCACCGACGGGGTCACCGGAGTACCTCCGTATGCTGGACCATGACGCCGGGGGACGGCAGGAACCGCTCATCACCCGTTCATCACCGGGGCACCGCCAGATGCGGTGTGCTGTCGTCGTCGAGGAACTCGATGACGGCGAGGGCGAACAGCGCGCACAGCGCGATCCATACGGTGACCAGGCCCGTCGGCCGGTCCCACGCCACCAGGACCGCGGCGGCCACCACGACCACCGTCCAGTTCAGCCAGAGCCTGGCGCGGTGCACCCACCTGCCGACCGGGCCGCCGCTGACACCGGCCGCGTCCCGTACGGCGCCGATGCCGCCGCTCCACATCGCCTTGACACGGGTGGCGGCGCGGCCGTCACCGGTGAGCCAGGCGGCGAGGGCCACCACAATGCCGAGCGTGACCATCAGGCGGACCAAGGCGCGTACGGGACCGGACAGGGCGTCGAAGACGGAACCGGCAGCGGGCTGGGACACCTCGGACGGGAGACTGTCGAGATAGAACGCACGGCCCACCCACACGGCCAGCCCGAGCACCGCGGCACCCGCCGCGATCGCGAGCGCCGCCGTGACCAGTGCGCGACGGCGGCGCACCGCGAGAAGCACTCCGCCCGTGGCAAGGACCAGAGTGACCAACGGCAGCCAGAAGCCGATGATCTGGAGGGCCCGGAACCACTTCTTGGCCTTGCCGACCGACTCGGAGGTCAGCACCGTGAAGTCGGTGTGGATCTCCGGGATATTCGCGGCGACCGTCAGACCCCGGTCGACGAGGCGATGCTTCACCCGGTCGATCACCGGTGCCAGGTCGATGGTGACGGTGTCGTTGGTGAGCTTCACCGCCCCGCCGCCGCTCCCGGACAGCGCCTTCATCGTCGCGGACTGGGCGGTCCGGTTGAGGTCGGTCCAGATCGTCTCGAAGGCGTCTCCGGCGACGAACTTTTCCACGGTCCCGTGCACGAAGTCCGATACACCCGTGGTCAGGGGGCCGCTCAGCCTCGAGAGCGCCTTGTCGACAACCGGCCGGTCCGCCGGTGCGACGTCGGCCAGCAGCGCCTTCACGTCGAGGTGCTTCATGACGGCGCCGGTCACGCGATCGGCCACCGCGGACTGCACATCGGGGTCGGAGGCGAGCGGCGCCATCATCGCCACATAGTTGTCCGTGTCGCCGATCTGATTCTTCGCCCAGGTGGCCACGATGCTCAGCGGCGTGAGGACGGCCGCGACAAGAATGAGCAGCACGGCGAAGAACGAACGGGCCCGCAGCCGGTGCCGTGCCGGGGCACGGGCCTCCAGCACCGCCACCCTGGCGCGCAGCGCCTCCATTTCCGCGCGCGCATCCGGGGACTGAGACTGGTTACCGTCCGCTTCCATGTCCCCAGGGGATGCCCTGCCGGAGCACACAGCGCGGCGGACTGCTGCGGACGGAGGAACGCCTTCACCGGGCCCGCGGCGAGCTTGGGTCCACTCGGCCCATCGGTGACCCGTTCGGCTCAGTGAGCGCATCCCCGCCGGGGCGACTGCCGTTCGACATCCGGTAGACGTGATCGATTACGGAGGAGGGGCGGATCATGGGGCGGGACGACATGGGTGTCGCGGTTACGGGAGTGGGGCTGGTGACCCCTGCGGGCGCGGACGAGCACACCTTCTGGGCGGGACTGTGCGCCGGTGTGTCCGTGGCGCGGCGATGTGAGGAACTGGCCGGGCTCCCGGTCGACTTCGCCTGTCCGGTGGACGGGATCGACCTGGACGAGGCCGTCGGCGGTCGCTCGGCGTGGCGTATGGCACGGTTCGTGAAGATGGCGCTGGTCGCCGCCCGGCAGGCGGTGGCGGACGCCGGGCTGTCACCGGAGCGGTGGGACGGCGGCCGGGTGGCGGTGGTGCTCGGCGTCGGTGTGGGCGGGGTGTCCGTGCTCGTCGACAATCTGCGCAGGCTGGACGGCGGCGGGCCGGAGGCGGTGTCGCCGCTCCTGGTCCCGATGATGATGCCCAACGCCGCCGCCGGGGAGGTGGCCATCGCCCTGCGGGCCCACGGTCCCAGCCTGGCACCGGCCACGGCCTGCGCGTCCGGGGCGACCGCGATCGCCGTGGCCCGTGACCTGCTGACGAGCGGCCGGTGCGATGTGGTGGTGGCAGGCGGCGCGGAGTCCGTACTGACTCCGCTGGTGGTGAGCGCCTTCGCCGGCATGGGAGCGCTCTCCCTGCGTACCGGCGATCCGGCGGGCGCGTCGCGGCCGTTCGCCGCGGACCGGGACGGTTTCGTGATCGGCGAGGGTGCCGGCGTGCTCGTGCTGGAGCGGACACGCGATGCGCAAGCCCGCGGGGGACGGGCGCGCGCTCTGCTGACCGGCGCGGGTTCCGGCACCGATGCCCACCACCCCACGGCCCCGGACCCGGAAGGAGCCGGTGCGCGCAGGGCCGTGGGGGCGGCGCTGCACGAGGCGGGCTGGGCGGCCCGCGACGTCGACCACATCAATGCGCACGGCACATCGACCCCGCTGAACGACGCGATGGAGACAGCGCTCATCTCAGGGCTCTTCCCCCACCGGCCGTCGGTGACCGCCCCGAAAGGTGTGCTCGGGCACACCCTCGCCGCGGCCGGGGCGATCGAAGCGGTGGCCACCGTTCTGACCCTGGAGCACGGTCTCGTCCCGCCGATCGCCAACCTGGACTCGCTGCCGGACGCGTTCGACCTCGACTGTGTGGTCAAGGAGCCCCGCATCCAGCACGTCGAGCGGGCACTCAGCCACTCCTTCGGTTTCGGCGGGCACAACGTCGCGCTCGCCTTCCAGCGCGTCGCCGCGGACGGCCCGCCGCGGACGGCCCCCGGTGTCCTCGCCGTCGGCTGATCGTTCTTGTCTCATGACCGCAACCATCGACGACCTCTCCACCGAACGGTCCATGGAGCTCCTCACCGGTGTGCTCCTGGGCGACAACGTCCGCCAGGAGCACGGCTTCTGGCAGCGGATGATCAGCACGGAACCGTTCCGCCGCCCGGACCGCCGCACCCCCGACGAACGCCTGCGTCTCGCCTACGAGCGGCTGCGCATTCTCAACGACTGCCTCGACAGCGGCGCCCGGCTCGCCGCCGACCCCCGCGCCCTCGCGGCCCTGCACGAATGGCTCGGCCCGGTCGACCCGGCCCTCACCACGGTCGCGGGCATCCACTACAACCTCTTCCTCGGCAGCCTCCTCGACCACGAAGAAGACAGCCGGCGCGATCTGTCGGACTTCCTGCGACTGCGCAGCATCGGCACCTTTCTCTGTACGGAGGTGGCGCACGGCAATGACGCGGCGGCCGTCGAGACCACGGCCGCCTACGACCGCGAACGTGACGGGTTTGTGCTGCACACACCGCATGCCGGCGCCCAGAAGTTCATGCCGAACACCAGTCCGGCAGGCGGCCCCAAGACAGGTCTTGTGGCCGCGCGTCTGCTCGTCGACGGCGCCGATCACGGCGTCTTTCTCTTCCTCGTACCGCTCACCGATGCCGTACGGGCGCTGCCCGGCGTACGGGTCCGCAGACTTCCCGCACGCATGGGGAGCCCGGTGGACCACTGCCTGACCTCCTTCGACCAGGTCTTCGTGGGGCGCGACGCGCTGCTCGGCGGGGACCACGGACGGATCGGTGACGACGGCCGGTTCAGCAGCGTCGTCGGCAACCGCAGGCGTCGCCTCCTCGCGTCGATCGGGCGCGTCACCTCCGGCAAGATCTCCATGAGTGCCTGCGCGGTCGGCTCCGCGCGCGCAACGCTCGCCGTCGCCGTCCGCTACGGCGGCCACCGGTACATCTCCGGGCCCCGTGGATCGCGTCAGGTGCCGGTGATCGCCCACCGCAGCCACCACGGCCCGCTCGCCCGGGCCATGGCCACGGTCTTCGCGATGAGTCTGCTGCACCGCAGGGCCCTGAACCGCTGGGAGCGACGGAAGGACGGCTCGGGCCGGGAGGAGGCGGAGCGGCTGGTCGCCGTTGCGAAGGGATGGATCAGCTGGCAGGCCAGATCCGTGATCGTCGAATGCCGTGAACGGTGCGGTGCCCAGGCGCTCCTGGAGAACAACGGCATGACCGAACTCATCACCGGAGTGGAAGGAGTCATCACCGCTGAGGGCGACAACCTGGCCATCCACGCCAAGGCGGCCGCGGAAATGCTCTTCGCCACCGAACCGGCGGCGTACGACGCTCCCTTCGGCGGCGAACCCGGTGATCTCACCGACCCCGGGTTCCTCGGCAGGCTCCTGGCTGTGCTGGAGGAGATCTGGTTCGGCCGGGCCGGGGAAAGGCTGGGCCGCGCACCGCACGGTGACCCGCTGGAGCGGTGGAACATCGCATCCGGTCCCGCCCTTCGCGGCGTCGAGGCCCACGCCCACCGGCAGGCGGCCGAAGCGTACGCGGACGCGGTGGCAGGCCTGCCGGACGGGCCCGCCCGTGAGCGCCTGGTCGAGCTGCAGCGGCTGTTCGCGCTCGACCGGATCGCCCGGAACAGCGGTGATCTGCTGGCCGCTGGATATCTGACGGCCGATCAGGTCAATGGACTGCCGGACGCCTTGGAAGAGCTGATCACCGTCGTCGCCGCTCATCTGCCCGCCCTCGCCGACTCCTTCGCGCTGCCACAGGAACTGCTCGCCGACTGGCCCATCGCGGGGGCCGATTACGTCGATGCGTACGACGATCCGGCGGGGCCCTGGCAGTCGGACGGGGACCGGGCGACGGCGCAGGGGGAGCGATGAGGGCCGCGACAAGGACAGGAACAAATGTGCGGACGCGGCGGGTGCGAGAGGGGGTCGGGGCCCTCGGCGTCCGCGTTGCGCTGCTGGTCTTCTGGGGTACGGCAGCCGTCCTGACCCGATGGTGCACGCGGCCGCAGCAGGGCGGTGGCGAATCGGTTCGGCACAAGGCGTAACTGGACGCACGTCACCCAGTTGATTCGGCGTCGGGACGGTGCCCCTCGCCTTCCCCGGCAGCCGTACCGAATGACGGAGAGGAAGCTCATGAGTGCGATTCATCCCAAGATCACCGAGGTTCTGACGCACACCTTCAAAGTGCCCGTCGCCGAGATCCGCCCGGATTCCACGATGGACAGCCTGGAGATGGACTCCCTCGCCGTCGCCGAGTTCGCCGTCCTCATCCGGGAGACGATGGGCGGCGACGGGGACTTCGACAAGCTCCCCAAGGACGCCACCCTGGCCGACATCACGCGGTACATCGACGCGACAGTCGGCAGCGGGGCGCTGATGGGCGGCGAGGCACCGACGAGCAACGCCCGATGAACAGGCCCGCGATTGCCGTAACAGGCCTGGGAATGATCACTCCGGTCGGCAACGACACCGAATCCACCTGGAAAGGTGTGTGCGCCGGAGTTTCGCCGGTGCGTACCGTCGCGGCACTTGAAGGGTGCGCGATCGACTTCGCCTGCACGGTGGACGGCATCGATCTGGACGCCGCGATCGGCGGCCGTACGTCCTTCCGGATGGGGAAGTACGTCAAGTTCGCCGTTCTCGCCGCCCGGGAGGCGGTCGCAGACGCCGGACTCGACCCGGCGCAGTGGGAGGGCAGCAGGGTCGCGGTGGTCGTCGGCACCAGCAGCGGAGGTTCCGCCGCCCTGACCGAGCAGGCCGTCGTACTCGACCGGCACGGACCGGATGCCACCTCGCCGTCGGGCATCCTGCTCACCATTCCGAACATGCCCGCGGCCGAGATCGCCATCCAGCTGCGAGCCACCGGCCCCAGCCTGGCACCGTGCACCGCCTGTTCGTCCGGCGCCACCGCACTGTCCGTCGCCCGCGATCTGCTGGTCACCGGACAGTGCGACATCGCGATCGCCGGAGCCACCGAGTCGATCGTCTACCCGGTCGCCATGACCGGATTCGCCCGGTCCGGAGCCGCGGCCCGGGCGGACGGCGAACCGGCCAGGCGGTGCCGGCCCTTCGCGGCCGACCGTGCCGGCCTGGTCATGGGCGAAGGCGCCGCCGTCATGGTGCTGGAACGGGCGGACGACGCCGCGGCCCGGGGCGCCGCGCCGCGGGCACTCCTCGCCGGCACCGGCGCCACCACCGACGCCCACCACCCCACAAGCCCGCACCCGTCCGGCGCGGTCGCCCAGGCCGCGGTCGAGGCCGCGCTGCGCGACGCGGGCTGGGCGGCCGAGGACGTCGAGCACGTCAACGCACACGGCACGGCGACACCCATGAACGACGCCACCGAGGCCGCCCTCATCGGCCGGGTCTACCCGCACCGGCCGCCCGTCACCGCCCCGAAGGGTGTCCTCGGGCACTGCATGGGCGCGGCCGGAGCGATCGAGGCCGGACTGACCGTCCTGACGCTCCAGCGCGGAGTCGTACCGCCGATCGCCAACCTGGACGCCCCGGCGCCCGAGTTCGACATCAACTGCGTCACCGAGCAACCCCTGCGGCAGCCCATCCGGCGCGCCGTCAGCCACTCCTTCGGCTTCGGGGGGCATAACGCCGTGATCGCTCTACAGCGTCCTTAGGCATCGGGCGGGTGGTGCGACGGGCACACAGCCCGGCGCACCACCGGCCACACCGCCCATGAGCTGCGCGGAGGCTCGTGATAACTTGCCGAAGCCAGTCAAACTCCACGTAGGGGTCAGGGAATCCGGTGAGAATCCGGAACTGACGCGCAGCGGTGAGGGGGACGGGCGGGGCCACGGCCACTGGGACCACCCGCGGGTGTCCTGGGAAGGCGTCCCGTCCGTAGGAGCCCGAGTCCGAAGACCTGCTGGCACCTGTGACCCGGTACCGGGCGCAGGACTCCGTACAGCGGGCTCCGCGCATGAGCCCCGAGACGCAGAGGGACTCCGTGCCGTCCATAGCCAGCCCTGTCCGCACCATCGCCCTGCTCTCGGCGGGACTCGCCCTGCTGAGCGCCTGCGGGGGCGGAACGAGCAGCTCCGCCGCGAAGTCCGGCTCGGCCGACGGATACCCCGTGACGCTGAAGAACTGTGGACGCACCGTCACCGTCGAAGCCGCACCGCACCGGGCCGTCTCGGTCGACCAGGGTTCGACGGAGATCCTGCTCTCCCTCGGCCTCGCCGACCGGCTGGCCGCCACCTCGACCTGGACCGACCCGGTGATGAAGGGACTGGAGAAGGCCAACGCCAAGGTTCCCAGGATCGCGGACAACCGGCCGTCGTCGGAGAAGGTCCTCGACCAGGAACCCGACTTCATCAGCGCGTCGTTCGAGTCGACGCTCGCCAAGGGCGGCGTCGCGCCCCGCGAACAGTTCGAGGATCTCGGCGTCCCCACCTATGTCTCGCCCGCCGACTGCACCGGCAAGGACAACAGCGGCGGCGGCGACGGAGCCCGTACCGCGCCACTGGCCATGGACAGCGTGTACGGCGAAGTGCGCGACCTGGCCAAGGTGTTCGGCGTGCAGAAACGCGGCGAGACGCTCGTGGCGCAGCTGCGGGCCCGGGTGAAGAAGGCGTCCGAGGGCGTCGACGCCTCCGACGCCACCCTCCTCTACTGGTTCTCCGACTCCAAGGCCCCGTACCTGGCCGGCTGCTGCGGAGCGCCCGGCATCATCACCGGGGAGCTCGGCGCGAAGAACGTCTTCGACGACACCCATGAGGAATGGCCCCAGATCAGCTGGGAGACCGTCGCCGACCGCAACCCCGACGTCCTGGTCATCGGCGACCTGACCCGCAAGGCGCAGACCGCCGAGAGCGCCGCGAAGAAGATCGAGTTCCTGGAGTCCAACCCCGTCACCAAGAACATGGACGCCGTCAGGCACAAGCGGTATGTCCTGCTGAGCGGCCAGGCCATGAACCCGTCCATCCGGACGGTCGAGGGTGTGGAACGCGTTGCCGCCGGGCTGCGCACTTTCGGATTCGCGGGGTGACGGACACCGAACGGGCCACGGCGGTGGACGCGCCACCGGCCTCCGAAGCAGCCGAGCGCAGTGGCACGCAGATACGGAAGCTGCGCGGCGGAGCCCTGTGGGCCTGTGGCATCGCACTGCTCGTGCTGTCCGTCGCGGTCGCCGTCACCATCGGCCCCGCCCGTATCTCCGTTGCCGACGTCTGGTCCACGGTCGCCTCCCACGTCGGCTGGGGCCGGTCACGGCTCACCCCGATCCGGGACGGCATCATCTGGAACCTGCGCATGCCGCGCACCCTGCTTGCCGCGGTGTGCGGCGCCGGGCTCGCGGTGTGCGGAACCGTCATGCAGTCCCTGCTCCGCAACCCGCTCGCCGACCCGTTCGTCCTCGGTGTCTCCTCCGGCGCGTCGACCGGCGCGGTCGTGGTGGTCGTCCTCGGCGTCGGCGGGGGAGCGGTGTCGATATCGACCGGCGCGTTCATCGGCGCACTGTGCTCGTTCGCCCTCGTTCTGCTGCTGAGCCACACCCTGGGCGGCACGACCGACCGGGTCGTCCTCTCCGGTGTCGCGGCCATGCAGCTGTTCTCCGCGCTCACCTCCTTCGTCGTGATGACCGCCGCCGACGCAGAGCAGACCCGCGGGGTGCTGTTCTGGCTGCTCGGCTCGCTCAGCGGGGTCGGCTGGACCGATGTGTGGATCTGCTCCGCCGTTCTCGTCGTGACCCTGCTGATCTGCCTCGGCCACGCCCGTACGCTCGACGCCTTCGCGTTCGGCCAGGACGCCGCCGCCACACTCGGCGTCCATGTCGCGCGCACCCGGATCGTGCTGCTCTGCACGACCGCACTGCTGACCGCCGCACTCGTCAGCTCGGCCGGCGCCATCGGCTTCGTCGGTCTGGTCCTGCCGCACGCCGCCCGTGCGCTCACCGGCTCCGGGCACCGGCGGCTGCTGCCGGTCACCGCCCTGGCCGGGGCGGTGTTCCTGGTCTGGGTCGACACGCTGGCCAGGACGGTCCTCGACCCGCAGGAAGTACCCGTGGGAGTCGTCACCGCCCTCATCGGCGTGCCCGCGTTCGTCCTGGTCCTGTACCGCAGCCGGAGGATCACATGACGCCTGGAGCCACTGAGGGGCTGCGTGCCGAGCGGGTCAGCCGGGAGGCGGGCGGCCGCCTCATCCTCGACGGGGTCCACCTCACCCCGCCGCCCGGTGCCACCGTCGGGCTGATCGGGCCGAACGGCTCCGGGAAGTCGACCCTGCTGCGGGTGCTGGCAGGAGTCCTCGCCCCCGATGCGGGCGTGGTCACCCTCGACGGCCGGCGGCTCGACGAGATCGGTCGCCGAACCGTGGCCCAGCGGGTCGCCGTGGTCGACCAGCATGCGGTCACCCAGGTCGAGTTGAGCGTCCTGGACGTGGTACGCCTGGGGCGTGTCCCGCACCGCAGGGCCTGGTCGGCACCCGGCCGGGCGGACGACGACGCGGTGCGCGAAGCCCTGGAGCGGACCGGTCTCGCCGATCGCGGCGACCAGTCCTGGCACACCCTCTCCGGAGGTGAGCGGCAACGTGTCCAGATAGCGCGCGCACTGGCCCAGCAGCCGCGTGAACTGCTGCTCGACGAGCCGACGAACCACCTCGACATCCAGCACCAGTTGGATCTGCTGTCGCTGATCACCTCGCTGCCCCTCACCGGTGTGATCGCTCTGCACGACCTCAATCTGGCCGCGATGTTCTGCGATCGGATCGTCGTCATGAAGGAGGGGCGGGTGGTGGCCGCCGGGACCCCGGCGGAAGTGATCACCGAGGAGCTGATCGCCGACGTCTACCGGGTCAGGGCACGGGTCACTCCCGACGGCCCGGACGGTCGCCCCTCGGTGCGCTTCCTGCCCCAGTGGCCGGGGCCGCGCTCACCACGGTGAGCACGGCCCCGGGGACACCCGGTGTGCGGCGGGCCCGGCCGGCCGGGCCCGCCGAACCTAGGCCTTCTTCAGAGTGAAGTCGGTGGTCACCGTTCCCTTCTTGACGACCTTGACGGTGGTCACCGTCGGTGCGTAACCGTCCTTGGCGACGATCACGGTGAGCGGGTTGTTGCGAGCATCCAGCCACAGGGCGTAGTGGCCGTCCTTGTCGGTGATCAGGGTGTACGAGGACGCCCACGAGTCGACCTGGACGGTCGCCCCCTTCAGGGGGGCCGTGCTGCCGTCGGATGCCTTGCCGCGCACTGTCCCGGTGATCTTGCCCCAGGTGTTCGGCGGAGCCACCGTCATGGTGACGGGGACCGATGCCACCGCGTACGGGGTGTTGGTGGAGATGGCGACCTGAGCGGTGAACTCACCCGGCTGGGTGATCTCGTCGACCGAGGCCTTCACCGATACCGCGACCGAGACGGTGGCGCCCGGAGCGAGTGTGAACTCCGAGGAGTCCAGCGACAGCCAGCTGACGTCCGAGCCGCTGGTCTGGTCGTAGCCGGGGAGCAGTTCGACCGTGCTGACCGGGCTGGCGGTGCCGGTCGCGCCGCCGACCTTGTAGAAGCCCGGGGCGCCGCCGCCGCGGAAGGTCGCGACGTCGGCGTTGGGCAGGGACGACCAGGTCCCGGCAGCCGGGTCGTAGGCGTAGCCCGCGTTGGTGAGTGCGTTGCCGCTGACGCCGGAGGAGATCAGCAGCAGGCCGTTGGCCGCGGTGGACGCGGAGCCCCACAGAGGTTTCGGCATGTCAGGCAGGGCCGACCAGGAGTCGCCAGCCGGGTCGTAGACGTATGCGGACTTCAGCTCGCCATCGTCGGTGACACCGCCGGAGCAGTACAGCAGTGCGCCGATGGCGCCGCAGGACTCCCAGGCGACGTCCTCCGGGTAGCTTGCCGCGGTGGACCAGGAGTTGTCCGACGCGTCGTAGACCGTCACCGAGTCGGAGCCGCAGACGGTGGCGGTGCAGCCGCCGACGGAGTACAGCTTGCCGTCCAGGACCGCGGAGCCCGAACCCGCCAGCGGAGTCGGAGAGGGGGCACCGGTCGTCCACCTGTTGGAGCCGGGGTCGTAGATCTCCAGCTTGGCGTCCGGGCTGCCGCCGGCACCCCAGCCACCGACGGCGTACAGCTTGCCGCCGATGAAGCCGTGGGCCGGGGCCTCCCGGGTGTCGGCCGCGTCGGCCAGCTTGGTCCAGCCGTTCTCGGCGTCGTAGGAGTACAGCGACTTGATGTCGGCCGAACCGTCGTAGCCGAACGCCGAGTAGATCTTGCCGTTGTCGGCGGCTACGGCGTTGTCCTCGATGGTGTCGGGCAGATCGGCCACGGTCTCCCATGCGTCGCCGCCCTCGGCCGGTGCCGCCGCGGCGGCACCGGCCTTGCCGGCCCGGCTCTTCGCCGACAGCGGCGAGTAGTCACCCTTCTTGCTGATCAACGGCGCACCCGAGGCCGCCGGGGCGAAGCCGCCGGTCTTCTCGGCCAGTTCGACGGTGGCGTCGGCACCACCGGTGTTCTTGATCGTGAGGGTCTTGGTCGCCGAACCGCCCCAGGCCACCGAGGAGTCGATCGAGGTGGGCGTGACCTTGAGACGCCCGGCCTTGAGGGAGAAGTTCTTCTCGACGGTGGAGTCGGCGGCGAAGGTCACAGCCTTGGAGGCCGATACGTACTTGGACTTGGCGACGGCCAGCGTCTGCTTGCCGACCGGTGCGAAGGCCCAGTAGAAGCCGTCACCGAGGGCCGCGTCGTTCGGGGTGGCGGCCGAGGTGGTGCTCACGGCGCCGGTTCCGGTGCCGGTCAGGGTGGCCCCGCTGATGCCGTCGCCGGTGTTGGCGTCGGTGACCTGCCCGATGACCAGACCGCCGGGGACGGGCGACATACTTCGGATATTCGGGTACCGGAGTCGCCCGGCGCCGAGCACCAGGACCGAGCTCCGGTACGTCTCCGCCCCCGCACCGCGCCCGGCGCGGGCCGAGGGACCCCGGCGCATATGATCGACGGGCCGACTGCCCACCGTCCTCCTGCCGTGCCACCGGGGGTGCCTCATCCGTTCCGTACGCATCCGGCTGCCCGAACAGCGCGGTGAACTGCTGACCCGGCACGAGGACGGCCTGGACATCCACCATCTGGTGTGGCGGCTCGGGCCGGGGTGGCGGGTATGCAGCAGCGCCGTGCTCGGCGGTGGCATCGGCCCGCGCTCCTGGATCCTCAACGCCCAGGTGCCCGGCGGCTATCCGCGCCTGGACCCCGACCGTCACCTTGCCGAGATCGCCGCCGCGGAACACCTCGGCGGACCCGGTGCCGGACTGATGACGGCCGCCGACGTCACGGCGTTCACAGTCGCGGCCGACGAGGGGGTGACGGCGACCGTGACCTGCGGACTCGGCGTACGCGGCTGGGCGGCGGCCCCTGCCGAGGGCACCGAGGGGCTGCCGCGGCCGGGCACGGTCAATATCGTCGTCACCCTGCCGGTGGCTCTCTCCGACGCCGCGCTCGTCAACGCGATCGCCACCGCGACCGAGGCCAAGGTCCAGGCACTCCTGGATGCGGGACTCGACTGCTCCGGCACCCCCACCGACGCCGTCTGTATCGCCGCCCCCTCCCCGGGACCCACCCCCGGTGAACCCTTCGCAGGACCCCGCTCGCGCTGGGGCGCACGACTCGCCAGGGCCGTGCACGCTGCCGTCCTCGAAGGTGCGCTGCGGCAATCCTGAGAACCCACTGCGCCGCGAGCCGACCGGGGCGCGGCCCATGAAGGGAGTCCTCTCATGACCTCAAGCGCTGCCGACGCCACCTCGAAGCGGCCGACGGTCGCCGTCCTCGGCACCGGAATCATGGGATCAGGCATGGTCCGGAGTCTGCTCCGGGCCGGACTCGACGTCCGTGCCTGGAACCGTACGCAGGCCAAGGCGGCCCCGCTCGCCGCCGATGGCGCCACGGTCACCGAGACGGCGGAGGAAGCCGTACGCGGTGCCGACGTCATCCTCACCATGCTCAACGACGGCCCCGCCGTCGCCGCCGCGCTGACCGCCGCGTCGCCCGGGCTGCACGCCGGCCAGGTGCTGCTCCAGAGCTCGACCGTCGGGCTCGACGCCACCGCCGATCTCGCCAGGCGCGCGATGGACGCGGGTCTGGTCTATCTCGACGCACCGGTCTCCGGTACCAAACAGCCCGCGGAACAGGGCACGTTGACGGTCTTCGTGTCCGGTCCCTCCACCGCCCGGGCGTCGGTGAACCCGGTGCTGGATGCGATCGGACAGCGAACGGTCTGGGTCGCGGAGACTCCCGGGGCGGCCTCGCGGCTGAAGCTCGTGGTCAACACGTGGGTGATCACCATGGTCAACGGCATCGCGGAATGCCTCAACCTGGCCGAAGGACTGGGGATCGCCCCGCAGACGTTCCTCGACGTAATGAAGGGCGGCCCGCTGGACTCCGCCTACCTTCAGGGCAAGTCCGCCGCCCTCCTCTCCGGTGACCTCACCCCGAGTTTCTCCGTGTCCAACGCGCTCAAGGACAGCCGCCTCATCCTGGACGCGGCACAGGAGTCAGGGGTGCGGCTGGACCTGGTCGCCGCGTCGGTCGACCGTTTCGCGCGCGCCGAGGCGGCGGGGCACGGCGGCGAGGACATGATCGCCACCTACTACGCGGGCCGCGCCCCGGAGAAGGACGGTGGCTGAGTCCTGCCGGACGGTCCGACCAGGTGCCGGAGCAGTCCGCTCCGGCACCGCCGGGCCCGTTACAGCCGTTCAGGCGGCCTGCGCCTCGTGCCGTGCCCACGGCACCGATCAGGCAGCCCTGCGTGATGTGGACGGCAACCTCCGGCTGCGTAAGGCCCGTTCGGTCCGTCGCCCGCGCCGACGGCAGGACGGCCGTACCACGGTCCCCTGGGCAGTCAGTCGGCCGACCGGCGGACCAGTTCCCGCTCCTCTGCCCGTCGCGCAGCCGCACGCCGCCACCGGACGCCCGCTTCGGTGCCGAATCCGCTCAGATTTACTCCTCGACGAGCATTCCGCTGCGGAGCTTCCCCAGAATCCTGCTGATCAGCCGCGACACATGCATCTGCGAGATGCCGAGCTCCGTGCCGATCTGGGACTGGGTCATCTCCTGGCCGAAACGCATGTCGATGATGCGGCGCTCACGAACGTCGAGATCGCCGAGCAGCGGCGCGAGCGTATGCAGATTCTCGACCGTCTCCATGGCGGGATCGGGTCCGCCCAGGACATCGGCGAAGGTGCGCCCCGGTGCGTTTCGCCGGCCCGCGTCCGCCGGATCGGCCGGCATGTCCAGCGAACCCGCCGTGTACCCGTTGGCCGCCACGATGCCCTCGGTGACCTCGCCCTCGCTGAGCCCCAGTTGATCGGCCAGCTCCGGCACGGTGGGGTCGCGGTCGAGCTGCGTGGCCAGGGACTCCTTGGTCCTGGCGATGTCGACCCGCAACTCCTGCAGTCGGCGCGGGACATGCACCGCCCAGCTGGTGTCACGGAAGAACCGTTTTATCTCGCCGGTGATGTAAGGGACCGCGAAGGAGGTGAACTCGACCTCGCGGGAGAGATCGAACCGGTCGATGGCCTTGATCAGCCCGATGGTACCCACCTGGACGATGTCCTCCATGTCGCCGCCGCCCCGGTTCCGGAACCGTCCTGCGGCGAAGCGGACAAGGGAGAGGTTCATCTCGATGAGGGTGTTGCGCGCGTACTGATGGGCGGGGGTTCCCTCCTCAAGGACCTGGAGCCGGTCGAAGAACAGCCTGGACAGTTCACGCGCATCCGGCGGGGCGATCTTCCCCGCATCCTCGATCCATGGCAGGTCGCCGATGTCCCCGGCAGCCTCCCCCGTCGGCGTCGACCGTGCACTCTCCGCTCGCTCCGCACCGGCAGTCTGCGCAGTGTGCGCCGTCATCTTGTCACGCTCCCCTGGTAGTAGGTGAGGTGTAGGCGTCTGCCCCCGCAGGCCGCTCCCATGCGGAAAAGTGGAAGTCGATCAGGTCACACGGCGTCTATGGCCGGGAATCGTCATGACCCCTCGTCATCTCTGTTCAGGCGAGGCGCGATATCTGTGCGGCGAGGCGCACCGGACACCAGAACCGCCCCACCGGTACGGGGGAGCCCGGTGGGGCGGTCGCCTCCAGGTTGCCACAGCCGACGGCGCATCGGGGCCGACCGGCTCATATCCAGCGGCAGTTGAGTCGAAATCGACGGTGCCCCGACTGCTGTGCATCCGGTGGACGTGGGGGCGGGGGCAGGCCGACGGTGACCCGGCTGCGGTCTGCATCCGGATCTTCACCGACAAGAAGTTCGCGTATGTCCGGTTGTTAGGCTCCGATCGTGAAATTCGGCGTGAACATACTCAATTTCGGTGTCGGCACCACCCCGGCAAGCCTCCTCCAACAGGCTGTGGATGCACGCGAGTTGGGGTACTCCTTCGCGATGATCTCCGATCACATCGCGGTCACCCCCGATGTGCACGAGACGTATCCCGCCCCGTTCTACGACCAGTTCGTACTCGCCGCGCACATCGCCGGGCGGGTGCCAGGTCTGGTGCTCGGTACGACCGTCACCGTGATTCCGTACCGGCACCCTCTGCAGACCGCCCGGCTCGCAGCCAATATCGACAACCTGAACGCCGACGGATTCATCCTCGGCGCGGGGATCGGCTGGTCCAGGGCCGAGTACGAGGCGCTGGGCGTGCCCTTCGCCGAGCGGGGACGGATCACCGACGAGTACCTGGCCGCCATCCGCGCCGCATGGGCCGAGGACCCCACGACGTTCCGGGGCGACCACGTCTCCTATCAAGGAGTACGGACCGCTCCCGCGCCCGCATCCGCCCCCTGCCTGCCCGTCTGGGTCGGTGGCAACTCGGCCGCTGCCCAGCGTCGCGCCGCCCGGCTCGGTGAGGGCTGGCATCCGTACCGGCTGCCTCTCGATGCGATCCGGGCCGGGCTGCCGGTGATCACCGAGGAGGCCGAACGGGTCCGGCGCCCCGCTCCCACACTCGTGCCGCGGTTGCAGATCCGCGTCACCGACGCACTCCTCGGCAGCGAACGCCCCGCCGGGCACGGCACGACAGACCGGATCCGGGCCGATCTGGCAGAACTCGGCGAGCTGGGCGCCACCCACGTGCTGCTCGACGTCAACCCGGACACACCCGCCGAACGCGGCACCGCGGGCGACGACCGGCGGCTTCTCGAACTCCTCGTGAACAAGGTCGTGGACCCGGCCACGGGCGGCGTCCGCTGAATCATTGCGGCCCGATGAACACTCCACCGGCCCGGGAATACGTGCAGGGAAAAGGACCTTCCTGCTGCTGTAGTGATCGGTGAGCGGCCCGGCCGTCGGTGCCGTGCACCGTCGCTGCCATGACCAGGAGAAAGGGAGCTCATGCCCAAGGCGTACGTGTTCACCCGCAACGGCGGACCGGAGGTGGAGGCCCTCATCGAGCAGGACGTGCCGGCGCCGGGCCCCGGCGAACTGCTCGTCGCCGTCCGGGCGGCCGGGGTCAACCCGGTCGACTGGAAGCTGCGTACGGGGTACACCAGGCCCGGCAGCGAGCCGCAGCCGTTTCCCACCGTCTTCGGCAGCGAGGCCGCCGGAGTCGTCGAGGGCGTGGGCCCGGACGTCGAAGGGTTCGCGGTCGGGGACGAGGTCTTCGGCAACCCGGTGACCGGCGGGTACGCCGAGTACACGCTGCTGCCCGCCGCCGTGACCGCGCACAAGCCGGCCGAGCTGTCGTTCACCGACGCGGCCGTACTGCCGGTCGCGGTGGCCACCGCGTACGACGGCGTCCGCCAGCTCGGACTCGCTCCCGGTTCGACCCTGCTGATCACCGGAGCCGGAGGCGGTGTCGGAACGGCCGCGGTACAGCTCGCCCGCCACGCCGGTATACATGTCATCGGTACCGCGAGCGCGGCCAAGAAGGACTTCATCGAGTCGCTCGGCGCGGTGCACGTCGAATCCGGCGCCGGTCTTGCCGACCGGGTCCGGGCAGCGGCCCCCGACGGCATCGACGCGGTCTTCGACCTGGTCGGCGGAGACACCCTGAGGGCCGTGGCCCCGCTGCTCACGGACCCGGCCACGCTGATCAGCGCCGGGGGCAAGCCACTGGCGGTGGAGCTCGGCGGGGCGGCCGTCGTACGGGCCCGTACCGCGGCGGTTCTCGACGAGGTGGCGAACCTCGTCGTCACCGGCGCCCTGCGGACGTATGTGACCGGGACCTTTCCGCTCGCCGAGGCGGGACAAGCGCTGCGTGCCGTGGAGAGCGGACATGCGCGCGGGAAGATCGTGATCGAGGCGATCGCGTGAGCGCGCCGCATGTCCCTGGGGGTGGGCACCCGCTGGACAACCCGGTCCGCGCCGCACTGACCGGCCCGCACTCCCACTTCGCCGAGGAGCGTGGCCGCATCCTGCGCTACCCGGCGGACGTGGCCCCCTGGGTCGCGATCCCGGACGCGCCGAAGGCCGAGGACTGGGCCGACGCAGCGGCGCTCGCCGGCCCCGGTGGCGCCGTCACCATCACCGCCTTCCGTGAACCGCCGCCGGACGACTGGGAGATCACCTTTCACGCCGAGGGCGTCCAGCTCGTCGACGCCGGGGTCGCGGCGGCCCCGTTTCCGCAGGCCGTACGACTCGGACCCGCCGATGTGCCCGAGATGCTCGACCTGGTCGCCCGCACCCGCCCGGGGCCGTTCCTGCCCCGTTCGGTCGAGCTCGGCACCTACCTCGGCGTCCGCCGCGAAGGAGCGCTCGTCGCGATGGCGGGCGAACGCCTCCACCCACCCGGCTGGAGCGAGATCAGTGGCGTCTGCACGGACGACTCCGTGCGCGGGCAGGGGCTCGGCAGCGGGCTCGTCCTCGCCGTCGCCCACGAGATCAAGCAGCGCGGCGAAACACCGTTCCTGCACGCCTCCGCCTCCAACACCCATGCCGTCCGGCTCTACGAATCGCTGGGATTCGTTCTCCGCCGCCGGACGTCCTTCCTCTCGGCGCTCGTACCGGATCATCCGCCGACGCGCCTGCCGGGAACCGGTGGCGTCCGCCGCGACGGCGACGCCTGTGCGGCAGCCGTGCGCTGAACCGCAACACAGTGACCTTCGTCCCGGGATTTCCGGGCCGAAGGTCACTGCCGTTTCCGTTTCCGGGACCTTCGGCGCGCTCCAAGAGGCCGTAAGCCTCGTGTGCTGCCCCCTGTGAACCGGATGGACTGGGACGGAACGTCGGCGCTGGGCCGGCAGATCCCGGGAGGAATGGGCCGTGACGATCGGGCTCCAGCACCGAGCGGCGACGCGTGGAGCGGCGCTCCCTGGTACGGACGCGGGGGAAGAAGCCGTTTTCGCCCCCCGGATCGGGAACGGGGCACTGTTCGGCGGGCTGACACTCGTGACCGTCCTGGTTGCCATCCTTGACGTCTGGACCGGCGACGAGCTGCGCCTCATACCGCTCCTCGTGGTCGTGCCCGCACTCGTCTCGGTCTTCGGAACGATTCGGCAGACGGTGGGCGTGGCCACCTGGATCATGACCGTGGTCGTCTGCTCACGACTGGTGACCGGGGGAGCGTTCTGGGACGTCACCAGCAGCATCGCCTTCACCGCGCTGGCCTGCTTCCTCGGCGTCGGTTCCTGCGCGCTGCGGCTCCGTCATGCCGCCGAAATAGCCAGACTGCGCTCCGCCGCCGTTGCGCTCCAGCGACAGATTCTGCGCCCGCTGCCCATCCTGACCGAGCAGATCTTCGCCCACGGCATCTATACGCCGATCGAGGAGGACCGCCTGGTCGGCGGTGACATCTACGAAGTCGTGCAGTCGCCCTACGGAACCCGGTTGATCATCGGAGATGTGCAGGGCAAGGGGCTCGCCGCGATCGGGGCAGGCTTCGCCGTGCTCGGAGCGTTCCGGGAAGCGGCCATTCGTGAGCCCACCCTGACCGGAGTGGTCGATGCGCTGGAGGACGCGGTCGCCCGGCACAACACGTTCTCCGCCCAGACCGGAGAGATCGAACGCTTCGTCACCGCTCTGGTGCTCGGCTTCGACGGGGAGGACCGGGTGCAGGCCGTGAACTGCGGCCATCTGCCGCCCCGGCTGCTGCACGACGGCGTGGCCCGCCCGGTTCCGCTGCGGCGCACATCCGTTCCCTTGGGCATGGCGGAGCTCAGCGCGGAGGCGCGGGTCGCGGAACCGCTGGACTTCCCGCCCGGCGCGACGCTTCTGGTCTTCACCGACGGGGTCACCGAGGCCCGCGACGCATCGGGCGCCTTCTATCCGCTGGACGCCCGGCTGGCCCACTGGGCGGCGCACGGGCCGCGCGAGGTGCTGGACGCGCTCCACGCCGACCTGGAGTCCTTCTCCGGAGGCGTGCGACGCGACGACATCGCCGCACTCGCCCTGCGCCGGGCACCGGCAGGCAGCCGCCACCGGCCCGTGGCGACCGGTCACGGTGCTCGCCGGGCCGCTGAGACCTTCAGCGGCCGGTAGAGGCTCCGGCAGGGCGGCCGGATGCTGATCCAATGTCCCGACGAGACTTTTGTCGCGTCGGGACATTTTTTAGGTGTACCGTGCACTCATGAATCCGGAACGAAAGACCCCGGAGCGACGGAGCCGCAAGGCCCGCAGGACCCGGGACGCACTGGCTCAGGCCGCGTTCGAGCTCGTACTCGACCGAGGTCTGAAAAATGTGACGGTCGAGGAGATCGCGGAACGCGCGGACGTCGACCGGCGGACCTTCAGCCGGTACTTCACCAGCAAGGAAGCCGCAGTCCTGGACTCGCTCCGGGACGACGGCGACCGGATCAACGACGCCCTGCGCGTACGCCCCGCCGACGAGCCCCCCTCACCGCCTACCGCCGCGCCGTTGTCGCCTGGCTCGACGACCCCGACGCACAGGCGTGGCACCGCCGCGACCGGATCTTCGACGTGCTGGTCCTCGCCGAGCAGGAGCCGACCCTCTACGCCGCGTTCCACCACATCCGGGTGGACGCCCAGGAGGACTCGGTCGCCATCATCGCGCAGCGGCTCGGAGTCGACCCGCGGCTGGACATCCGTCCCGCCGTCGCGGTCGCCGCGGGCGCCGGGGCACTCCTCGCGGCCCAAGCCGCCTGGGCCCGCGGCGGGCACCCGGACAACCTGCCCCGACTGATCGGGCAGGCCTTCGACGCACTCTCCGGAGAACTGCTCACGCAGCATCCCGCCGGGGCGGCGCCGCACAGCACCACGGAAGGAAACGCAACCTCATGAGCACCCCCCTCACCCCCGCGGACCAGGAGTTCGCCGGCAGGACCGCCCTCATAACCGGCGGCGCCTCCGGCATAGGACTGGCCCTGGCCCACCGGCTGGCCGCAGGCGGCGCGTCCGTCGTCGTCGCCGACTACGACGAGGCCAACGCCCGCAAGGCGGTCACCGAACTGGAGAGTGCCGGCGCCAAGGCCGCCGCGGTGGCCATGGACGTGACCGACCCGGCGTCCGTGGAAGCGGGCGTGCGATTCGCCGTCGAGACGTTCGGCGCCCTGCACCTCGCCGTCAACAACGCGGGCATCGGCGGTCCCAGCAACCCCACCGGTGAGTACGCGATCGAGGACTGGAACCGGGTCGTCGCCACCAACCTCAGTGGTGTTTTCTACTCGATGCGCTACGAGCTTCCCGCGATCGTCGCGGCGGGCGGCGGCGCCGTCGTCAACATGTCGTCGATCCTCGGCACCAACGGCTTCGCCGGATCGCCCGCGTACGTGGCCGCCAAGCACGGTGTCGTCGGCCTCACCAAGACGGCCGCCCTCGAATACGCGGCACAGAACGTCCGGATCAACGCCGTCGGCCCCGGCTTCATCGACACGCCGCTGCTGCGCAATACGGACGGCCCGGCCCGCGACCACCTCATCTCGCTGCACCCGGCCGGACGCCTCGGCAAGGCGGAGGAAGTCGCCGAACTCGCCGCCTTCCTGCTCTCCGACCGCGCCTCCTTCATCCACGGCAGCTACCACCTGGTGGACGGCGGCTACTCCGCCTCCTGATCGGCGGACGGGGGAACGGGGGAGCGACCAACAGAACATAAAAGAAAGCAGTGAGGAGAACCCCATGAAGGCCGTTCAGTACCGCGCCGTCGGCTCAGCACCCGAAGTCGTCACGGTGCCCGACCCGTCGCCCGGCCCAGGCCAGGTGCTGCTGAAGGTCACTGCCGCAGGTGTCTGTCACTCCGACATCGCCGTGATGAGCCGGCCCGCGGAGCAGATCCCCTTCCCGCTGCCGCTCACCCTCGGCCATGAGGGCGTCGGCACCGTCGCCGCACTCGGCGACGGAGTGAGCGGCCTCTCGATCGGCGAGTCCGTTGCGGTCTACGGCCCCTGGGGCTGCGGTACGTGCGTCAAGTGCGCCGAGGGCAAGGAGAACTACTGCCTGCGCGCCCAGCAACTCGGCATCACCCCGCCCGGACTCGGCTCGCCCGGCGCCATGGCCGAGTACATGATCGTCGACGACCCCCGCCACCTGGTGCCGCTCGGCGACCTCGACCCGGTCCAGGCCGTGCCGCTCACCGACGCGGGCCTCACCCCGTACCACGCGATCAAGCGGTCCCTGCCCAAGTTGGTACCCGGTGCCACCGCCGTCGTCATAGGCACCGGTGGCCTCGGCCACGTCGCGATCCAGCTGCTGCGCGTCATGACGGCCGTCCGGGTCGTCGCCCTGGACGTGTCGGAGGACAAGCTCGCCCTGGCCCGCGCCGTCGGCGCCCACGAGACCGTGCTTTCAGACGAACACGCCGCGGCGAAGATCCGTGAACTGACCGGCGGTGTCGGCGCCCAGGTCGTCCTCGACTTCGTCGGAGCACCTCCCACCGTCGCCACGGCGGGGGCAGCGGCCGCCATCGACTCCGATGTCACGATCGTCGGCCTCGGCGGCGGTGCGCTGCCGGTCGGCTTCGGGTCACTGCCGTACAGCACGACGGTGACCTCCCCGTACTGGGGATCGCGCTCCGAGCTCGCCGAGGTACTCGACCTCGCCCGTGCAGGATCGGTCGAGGTCCACGTCGAGACCTACACGCTGGACGAGGCGCCGCTGGCGTACGAGCGGCTGCACCACGGGAAGATCAACGGCCGCGCGGTCATCCTCCCCAACGGCTGACCGCCAACAGCTCTGATCCCCAGGACCGTGTGGGCCGTTGCGCAATGCGTCGGCCCCCACGGTCGTACCCGCGACCGATGCGCACCGCACCCCACATCGATGAGACTGGGCGGATGGAATTCGTCGCACTGATGACGCTGCCCGGACTGGTGATCGGGCTGACCGGCGTCGCTCTTCTCGACCAGTTGATGCTGTGCGCAGGGCGGGCCGGTCTGCTGCCGTGGCGCAACAGCGCACGCCGGGGCCAGGTTTCGGCGACCGGCTTCGAGCAGTTGCATGCGACCTTCTCGCCCGGCAAACAGAGCGAACTCAAGGAGCGCCGCAGCGCCCTGCTGCTGCGTGACGACGAGGAGGACGGCGCGCCGCCCCACCGTTCCACCGTCGACCTCGACGGCGGCCTCGCCGTCATCCGCCTGCCCGGCCACGGGAGCCAGGGGCCCCTCGTTCCGATCAGGCCGGGGCCAGACGAAAGGTCCTAGGAGGCGGCGGCCCTGCGGCGCAGCACCGAGTCCGCCAGCCCTGCCCCGCACTTCTGCAACAGGCTGTACGCGAGAACGGGCAGGAGCACCTGAGGGCTGCTCGGCAGATTCGTCGCGGCCAGTACCGCACCCGCGCTGCTGTTGTTCATTCCACAGGTCAGCGTGATCGCGACCGTGTCCGCGCGGTTCGCCCGGACCGTGCGGGCCAGACACCAGCCGATGACGAAGGACGCCGCGCACAGGGCCCCGGACACGACGACGGCCGCGACCAGCAGTGCGGGCCGCGGGTGGAGCAGGAAGCCGCCGAGCGCTCCACAGGCGTTGCTGTACGTGAGCAGCACCGCGTCGAGGAGTCCGAGCAGCCGCAGCCACGGCAGATGCCGTTCGAGCACATGGCGGGGTGTCACCCGTTGGACGGCCAGACCGGCGACGCACGGCACGATCACGCTGATCACGGCGAACGCCCCGCCGTCCGTCGCAGCCATCCGGGACAGATCGTGGGCATAGTGGCCACGTGTCAGAGTCGAGGCCGCCGAGAGCATCAGCGGAATCGTCAGTGGACTCAGCAGGGTGGAGGCGAGCACGATCCCCACGACCAGGGAGTGGTTGCCGCCCGCCCGCCCGCCCCAGACCGTGGCTCCGGCCGCGACCGGCATGGCCCCCACGAGCGCGAGGCCGGTGATCAGTCCGCTGCAGCCGTCGGCATCGGGCAGTTGGCCCAGTGCAACGGCCACGCCGGGCAGCAGGGCCAGCGGAATGAGCGTGTTGGCGGCCGTTCCCACCAGCAGCGGCAGTGGTCGGCGGACGAGCCCGGGCAGCCCCCCGGCAGGCACCCGTAACGCCGCGGTGAAGAGCAGATAGCCGAGCAGGAGCGACGGCAGGGTGAGCTGGGTACGGGCCGCGCCGGCGGGTAAGGGCACCGCGGCGAGGTGAAGCTGCCGCAGGGCCAGTCCGGCCTGCGGCAGCAGTGTGGCCGCCGTGTACGCGGCCACCATCACCCAGGTCAGCCGTCGCTGGAGGAGCGAGAGCAGACGCGGCACAACCGGCGGACGGATGACACGGGTGGTACGTGCGGGAGAGATGAGTGGCATCGCACGGAACCTCGAGGGGTGGGGCCTGAACGGACCGGTCACTGCGGGAGCGGCAGTGCCTTCCGTATCAGCGCGGTCCCGAGCCCGATCCAGACCGTGGCGAACAGCCATCCGCCGAGTACATCCGTCGCCCAGTGAACGCCGAGCAGAACCCGGCTCAGACCGACGGCCGCGGCCCAGCAGACCACCAGGGTGGCGACGACGGAGCGGAGGGGACGCGGCCCGGTCCCGCCGCGCGTCCGGAGACCGAGGGCCGTGAGCAGCAGACCGGCCATCAGCGCGGACGTCGTCGCGTGCCCGGAAGGGAAAGCGAAGCCCGAGGCGTGCGTGGCCCAGTCGTCCAGCGGCGGGCGGGGCCGGGCGATCAGCTCCATGAGGACATAGCGGACACCCTGCGCAAGCAGCAGGAAGGCCAGGGCGCCTGCCGCGTACCCCAGCCGTCGGCGGGTGTCACGGCCTGCGATCAGCCCGGCGACCACCGCTGTCCCGTACGGGAACACTCCGGTACCGGTGGCCGTGATGGCCCGGGCGGTCGTCACGAGGCCCGGCGGCCGATGCCGCAGCGACCAGTCGTGGCCGGCCCGGTCCAGGGCGGGCGGGGAGCCGTGCCGGGTGGCCAGGACGAGAGCCGCCAGCGCAATCAGTCCGAGCAGCGCGACGAGAACGGCTCCCAGTGGTGTACGGAGCGGTAACGCGCCGGGTCCGGGCCGGGCGCGCGCGACCGCCGAAGCGTCTTCGGTCATCGTGTCGCCACCAGGGGGCGCAGCGGGCTCTCGCGCAGCCGGACGACCGCCGGGGCACAGCGCCGCGCGGCGACCGTCAGAGGCCAGGCGACCAGCGCGCCGGTGACCAGCCCGATCAGCACATCGTGCGGGTAGTGCACACCGATCCAGACCCGGGACGCCGCCATCAGCAGAGCGGCAGGCACCGCGAGCGCCCCGAGCCGGCGGTCGGTCAGCCAGATCGCCACTGCCGCGGCCGCCGCGATGGCGGCGTGGTTGCTGGGGAAGGACCAGTCACCGAGTGCGGGACATGCTTCCACCGTCACGACATGCAGGGTCTGGCACGGCCGTTGCTCATGGAAGACCGACTTCACCAGATCGTTGACGATGTACGCGGCCACCACGACGAGCGGGGTGCAGAGCGCCATGGCGGTACGGGCGGGGCCCGCGGAGCGGGAGCGCCACCAGGACGCGAGCATCAGCAGTGCGAACAGCGCCAGTCCGTAGTCCGACCAGACGCGGATGGTGGAATCCAGAGCGGCCGGGGAGCGCTGGGCCAGCTCGGTGATCCAGGTGTACAGGCCACCGTCGAACGAGGTGGCGGTGGAGGCGAGAGGCATCAGCTGTTGTCTCCTTCGGCGGTGCGCCGACCGCGGGAGCGGAGCAGTTCGGCAGCGAGCGGGATGAGGGAGATCACGACCACGACAGCGACGATCGGCAGCAGATAGCGGTCGACGTTGGGTACCGAGGACCCCAGTGCGTATCCCGCGAGGACCAGTCCGACGGTCCAGACCGCCCCGCCGACGACCTGCCACAGTGTGAAGAGCCCGGCAGGGACGTTGAGCGCCCCGGCCAACGGGTTGAGCACCGTGCGTACGACGGGTACGAAGCGGGCCAGCACGATCGCCCGCGCATGGCCGTATCTGCCGAGCAGCTCCTCGGCGCGGGCGGCGCCCTCGTGCAGCCGTTTGGCGCGACTGCGGGCGAGCAGGGCCCGGCCACCGCGGCGACCGATCCAGTAGCCGGCCTGCGCACCGAGCAGCGCGCCGGCCAAGGCGGCGATCAGCACCTGTGGCAACGACAGCTGGACCGGGCCGTGGGTGCCCGACACGCAGAGCAGGCCCGCCGTGAACAGGAGGGAATCGCCGGGCAGAAAGAAGCCGACGAGCAGTCCTGTCTCGGCGAAGAGCACGACGGCGATGCCGAGCGCACCGAACGCTCCGAGCAGTGAACCTGCGTCGAGCAGGTTCACCGCTTGTGGCGCAGCCGCCAGTGAGAATACGGACACGGTGGAAGGTCTCCCATAATGGTGAGCGGGCGGCCCTACGGAACGCCCGGACTGACTACAGTGATGTAGACGGTCTACGTCACTGTAGACGCCCGAAGGCGGAGGGGAGTTCCCATGTCCCAGGTGAAGGGGATATCGAGCGGAGAATCCGACCCCGGCTCGTACGGCGAACCAGCCCTTGGGCCGGTGGCGGAAGCCGGACCGGAGCGCCCGTCGCCGCACCACACCGCATCGGAACGACGCCCCTCCGGCGAGCTGGAGTCCACGATCCTGGCGGCCCTGTGGGCGGCCGGAACCCCACTCACTCCAGGCGAGGTGCAGGGTGCGATCGGGGCCGCTCTCGCCCGCACCACCGTCACGACGATCCTGTCGCGTCTCTACGAAAAGGGTACGGTCACCCGAACCCGCGCAGGCCGCGGATTCGCGTACACCCCCACCGAGGACGCGCCGGGGCTGACCGCCCGCCGGATGCACAGCGAGCTGCAGAAGGAGGAGGACCGCAGCACGGTGCTGGCCCGATTCGTGTCACAGCTCACCGACGAGGACGAGCAGCTGCTCCGGGACCTGCTCGATGGAGAAGCCCGATGATCTATGCCGTGTGGGTTCCGCTGCTGATGCCCTTCGTCGCGGTACCCGCAGCCCGTCGCCTGGCAGACGCCCTGTCGCCGGTGCGGGCCGTACGGCTGCTTGCTTCGACGGGCATCGGCCTCGCCCTGTGCAGCCTGCTCGCCCTGGCCCTGCTGGTGGTGCCCGGCGCGACCCGGTTCTCCGCCGTCTCCGCCTTCGGTGAACTCGTCAGGCCGCTCTCCGACGCCGCTCCCGCCTCCGCCGTGCCCCTCGCGGCTGCCGCACTGGCTCTGCTCGCGGGCTGCGCCGTCGCCGTCACCCGCACCGCCCGCCGCCACTGGGCCGAGCTGCACCGGTCCGCGCAGCCGTCCGAGTGCAGCGGTGGTGAGCTGGCCGTCCTGCGCGACAGCCGCCCCGACGCGTATGCGCTGCCCGGACGTCCCGGAACTCCCGGCCGGATCGTCGTCACCACGGGGATGCTGCGTGCCCTGGACCCCGCCGAACGCGACGCCCTGCTGGCACATGAACGCGCCCATCTCGCGGGCCACCACCACCTCTTCATCGCCGCCGCCGAAGTGGCGGCACTCTGCCACCCCGCGCTGCGCTCCCTGCGCGCGCCCATGGGCTACGCCCTGGAGCGCTGTGCCGACGAGGCTGCCGCCTGCGCCGTCGGCGACCG
>NZ_FMDF01000100.1 GCF_900091955.1 Streptomyces sp. Ncost-T10-10d | reverse complement strand
CCCGCCGTACAGGCCGCGGTTTCGTCGCCGACGTCCTGCACTACGGCGCGAAGCCGGACAACTCGGCCGACGCCGCCCCCGCGATCAACCGTGCCATCGCCGCTGCCGGAGAGCGTGGCGGTGGCACGGTGCTCATCCCCGCAGGCACGTACCGCATCGACGACATCATCCGGATCGGCCACAGCAATGTGGTGGTGCGCGGTGCGGGCAGCGGCCGCACCAAGCTGTACGCGACCAAGAGCCTCACCGAGCTGATCGGTGTGTACGGCAGCCGCTACGGCGGCGACAAGTCCAGCTGGTCGTGGGCCGGCGGCCTCATCTGGCTCTGCCCGAAGGACCGTTGGGCCTCGCTCACCGACGCGATCAAGGCCAAGTCCTGGCCTTTCGAGGGCTGGACCGGCAACAGGCGCGACGCGTGGCAGACCCTGACCACCGTCGCCCCCGCCGTCCGAGGCGCCCGGTCCATCACCGTCGAGTCCACGAAGAACCTGGAGCGCGGCGCACTCGTACTGCTCCGCCTCGCCGACGACGCCGACCACACGCTCCTGGAGCACATGGCGGGCGGCGGCCCCGGCCCCGAGGCGTACTACTGGGACGACAAGACCAAGCTGACCTCGTACATCCCCTACGAGTGGCCGGTTCGGGTCGCCTCCGTCCACGGCCGCAGGGTCACGCTGGAGCGCCCGCTTCCGCTCGACATCCGTCCCGAGTGGGACCCGCGCCTGACCACTCTCGCCGCCCCGCTCACCGGCTCCGGCGTCGAGGGTCTCACGCTCGAAGCGGTCGAGACCCCGCAGTCGCAGCATCTGCTCGACAAGGGCTACAACGGGGTCGCGTTCCAGTGCGCGTACGACTGCTGGGCCGACGACATCACCGTCCGCCATGTCGACAACGGCTTCGGGCTGATCGGCGCGTCCGCCTGCACCCTGCGCCGCACACGGGTCGAGGGCCGCGGCTCCCATCACCCGTACTACTGCCGCGAGGGCTCGCACGACAACCTCATCGAGGACTTCACCATCGCTCGGCGGACCGTCCCGGCGCCCGCCGGAACGCAGCTGCACGGCATCAACGTCGAGGGCCTGTCCAGCCACAACGTCTGGTCTCGCGGCGTGATGGAGATGGGGACGTTCGACTCCCACCGGGGCATGCCGTTCGCCAACGTCCGCACCGACATCACCGTGAACAACAACGGGCGTCACGGCGGCGACGCGAGCGCGGGGCCGCTCTTCGGCGCCCGCTTCACGCACTGGAACATCCGGGTCACCAACGGGCGGGCCGGCCTGATGCGGATCGACGGGCTGGCCCCGTACAGCGCGACGGTCGGCGTCAGCGAGGTGACGGAGTTCGACCAGATCGATGTCCCCGACTTCACCGGCGATCTGCACACCCGGCTGGAGGCGTACGGCGCACCGGAGGCGGTGTGGCCGCCGAACCTCCACGAGGCACAGCGGGCGCTGGCCGGCTGAGGGGGAGACGGCGCTGCGGTCAGTCCCGTGCCCGCAGTGCCGCTTCCACGTCGGCCAGTGCCGATTCGAGCTGCGGACCGACTTCCTTCCACACCCGATCGAGGTGCTCCTGGGGAACGCGGCGCGGAACGGTCTCCACCAGCATGATCAGGTAGAGGTAGCAGCGATAGAGCGCGAGCCGCAGCCGCACGGACGCGTCGAAGACCAACGGCTGCCCGCGCCCGCTCCCGTACCCGGCGAGGAAGTCCTCGTCCTCCTCCATGTCCGCGAACAGGGCGAGCGATACGAAGTCGGCGACCGGGTCGCCCCAGAACATCCGCTCACCGTCGATGATCCCGCCGATGGTGCGCGCGCCGGGCTCCCCGTCGACGAGCAGGTTGCCCGGCCAGAGGTCGAAGTGGACCAGGGCGGGCCGGGTGACGTCGTCGAGTACGGGCGAGGCGGCGGCGATCAGCGCGCGGATACCGACTGCAGGGCGCGGCAGCCGGGCACGGTAGGTGTCCGCGTCGGCGAGTACGGCGTCCGTCATCGTCGTGAACGCCTGCCGCCAGGTCGGGGCCAACGGGCCCAACGCCCGGGCCGGATAGCCGAATCCGCCGGAGCCCGTGACGGAGTGCAACCGGGCGACGGTGCGCCCCAGTTCGTTCCTGAGCCGACGCTCCTCGGCGTCGGACAGGACGCGATCGCCCGCGGCCCCGGCGATGTCGTACCAGGGCCGACCCGGGCAGGCCGACATGATCACGTACGGGCCGGTCGGGGCGTCCGGATCGAGTTCGCTGTGCAGGACGCGGGGGACTGCCGCCGACTCGCCCGCGCAGGTGTAGAACTCGACCTCGTTGGCCAGCAGATCGCGCTCGTAACTCATCAGGGTTCCCTCGGTCGTGGGCGGCGGTGTCTTCACCACCCAGTCGCTGCCGTCGGTGAGGGTCACCCGGGTGACGGCGTTGAACGTGCCTCCGGCGAGGGGCGCCACTGCGGCGATACGGTCCTCTGTCACGCCAACGGACCGGAGAACGTGCGCAGTTGTGTCATCTGGCTGCATGGGATGAATTGCCCTCTGTGTCGGTGTTCCATCCGGCTTGCGGCGAGACAGCGCTTTCACAGGATGATCACGGCGCCATCACGATCAGATCCCGTGCCCCGATTGATTGATCGTCAAACCATCTGTCGCTCATAGAGTGAGCAAAACCCGAACGCCCAGCTCAGAGAGACGGACCGGACCATGCGATCCACCGCCATACGCCGTACTGCTGTTGCCGCCACCGCGGTGTCCCTGGCCCTGCTCGCCACCGCCTGCGGCGGATCGGACTCCGGTTCCGGTGACAAGGGGGCGGATGCCAAGGGCAAGGAGTCCGCGGCCGCGAAGCCGGCCGCCAAGGAGCTGACCGCCGCCGAGCTGGAGAAGGCGGCGCTGGCCCAGGGCGACGTCAAGGGGCACAAGATCGCCAAGGCCGCGGCCAAGGACGTGATCTCCGTCGACGACATCAAGGTCGAGAAGGAGGTCTGCGCCCCGTTCGCCGACGCGCTGATGGGGGCGCAGGTCGGTGAGCCCGCGGCGTTCACCAAGCGGACGGTCGTCAGCGAGCCCAAGAAGGGCAGCATGGACGAGCAGGACGGCGCGGATGCCGAAGACGCGTTCAAGGCGGCGTTCGACATCACGACGACGCAGCTGGCCCTCGGCTCGTACGACGGCAAGGGCGCGGAGGAGTCGGTCGCCTCGCTGCGCACCGCCGCCACCGACTGCGCGGGCGGGTTCGACTTCACGGCCGCCGGTGAGAAGCAGAAGGTCAGCAAGATCACCGAGGAGCAGGTCAAGGGCGGGGAGGACGCGGCCGCCTGGACGGTGCAGGTGGAGCAGGGCGGCGAGAAGGTCCAGTTCAAGCTCGTGGCCATGCGTCAGGGCCCCTCGTTCGCCTCGTTCTCCTCGATGAACCTGGCCGCGATGGGCGGGGGCGAGGACTTCGAGCTGCCGACCGCGGTGGTCGAGGCCCAGGCCGCGAAGCTGGCGTAAGGGGCCGGGTGGGGCTCGCCCCGGGACATCCCCTCGGTTCGGTGATGGTTCAGGGCAGTGGGACGAGCCTCACCACGGTGACGATCAGGACGGACCCGGAGACGTAATAGAGCACGATCGCCCCGGCGACCGTCGCCTCGCGGCGGTCGTGCTCGCTCTTGACGGCCGATGACCCGTGCCCGTACGGGTCGAGGCCCAGGGTGCGCGCCATCTCGTCCCGGAAGACCTCGCTGCCACGCATCTTGGCCAGGGTGTCGTCGGCCGGCGGGGCGTAGGAGATGCGGAAGCTCAAGCGACGGTCCGCCTCTCGGCCTCGTCCTGCGCCAGCCGGTCCAGGATCTTCTCGGCCTCCGGATCGGGTACGGCCTCCAGCATCCAGTGCCGCATGACCGCCTGGATCTCGCTCACACCGGCGTCGTTGATGGCGCGGTCGAACTCCTCACGTCTCTCTTCGGGCAGGGTGGCCCGGATGTCCGGAATGCTGTTGGGCACGTCGACTTCGGCACCGCCGACGTAGGTCTTCAGGGGCTCGCCCATGATTGCTCTCCCCGCTCTCCTTGCTCTCTTCGCACGGCCCGCCCGGTCGGCTCCGCCCATGCGCGGGCCGGTGCTCGCGCCACGGTAGCGCCAGGGCGCACGGCCGACGCGGAGCCCACGCGATACGTTCGCCCCGTGACAGGAACATCGTGGGACATATTGCTTCTCGGTGGGGCGTCGGGCGTCGGCAAGAGCCGGGTCGCCGCGCAACTGGCGGCTGCGGCCAAGGGTTTCGTGGTCGAGTTCGACGACGTAGTGAGTGCCGTCGAGGCCATGACGGCGGCTGAACACCACCCCGCCCTCCACCACTTCGATGACATCCCCGACATCGCGCAACTCGCCACGGAGCAGGTGCTGGACCTCCAGATCGCCACCGCCAGGGCCCTGGAGCCCGCGGTGTCGGGAGTCGTACGCAACCGCCTGACCGTCGACGTCCCTGCCGTGATCGAGGGCGACTACCTCACCCCGGCCGCCGCTGCGGCGGCGATACACGAGGGCCGGGCGGCGGGCCGCCTCGTGCGGGCGGTGTTCCTGCACGAGGCGGACCCGGACCGGATCGCCGCCAACTACGCCTCCCGGGAGCCCGACAGCGGAGAACAGCGGCATCGGGCGCAGGTCAGCGCGGAGTACTCGCGGTGGCTCGGCGACCAGGCCCGCCTGCACGCTCTGCCGGTGGTCGCCTGCCGCCCGTGGGACACGCTGGCGGCGCGCATCGGACGGGCGTTGGGTGCGCAGGGAGCGGAGCGGGAGCTGTCATATCAGTTCAACTGGCCTACAGGGGCACCGGATCTGCCGGCGGTCTCTGCGTCGCCACACACCCCGATCGACCGTGGCTGACCGCTCGGTCCGGCACGGATCCGGCACGCACGGGCACGGAACCGGTTTCTCCGGAGCCGCGTCCAACGGCCGGAAGGGGGCGGGGCGTGACAGGTGAGAAAAGCGACAACCACCGCTGTGCGGCAGGTGATTCGGTCCGCGTGCGGCTCGTCGCGGTAGCGGCCATGTCCTTGCTGGCTGCCGGTTGCGGCATGGTGAACGATCCGGTCAAGGAACGCTGGGAGTCCAGAACCGAGTTTTCGCGTTGTGGCGAGGTGCGCCTGGATCAGGGTGAGGAAATGCAGAAGCAGGCAGTGCGGGAAATCGTCTGCCTCCGGCGAGCCCTCAAGAGCGGTGAGAGCGCAGAACTGAAGGTGACCCATCCCACCACGGAAGGAGACTTGATCCGCGAGTACTACCGCTTGACGCCGCAGGGCAGGCTTGAGATGTACACCGACAGCACGGACGACCAGTACTCGGACCAGAAGTGGTCGTTCGTCAAGTGCTACGCACCGGAATGGCTGGCTGAGATTTCCTGCGACCGATAACCGGGCCGACGACTCGCCGGGCGGCGGGCAGAGGTCTTGAAACGCCCAGTGCGGCAACGAGCCCCCTGCCTGCGGAGGAACCGCAGGCAGGGGGCTCGACCGAGCAGACCTGCTTCTTCTTGCCCCAGGTCTGGCAGGCTCGTGCTTCGCTCCTGGACAGATACAGCAGGACAGTTCGCCCGTCGGCCCACGGCTGAGCCTGCTGCTTCCCCGCCTGTGGATGAGTTGTTCGGCGTATGGGCGGTGCGGGAGGCGTCAGCTCTGTTCGCTGTGCAGTGCCTTGTGGACGGGTTGGCGGGCGCTGAGCCAGGCTGGGGCCGTGGTCAGCGCTGCGAGACCGAGCAGCGTCGCGGCGACCATGCCGACGGTCTGCCCGGAGGAGGGCAGGATCAGGGCATCGGGACCGGCCTGCAGGAGCGCGCACAGGCCCATGCCGGCCGGAACGCCGATCGCGGCCGCGGGCAGGGCCGGCAGCAACTGGGCTGAGATCAATCCGGTGGTGACCTGCCCCGGAGTGGCGCCCAGCGTGCGGGCGACGGCCAGGGGGCGTCGTGCGTCGAGGGCGGCGTTCCAGGCGGTGGCGGCGGCGCTGACCACGGCCAGTACGTTCAGGGCGACGATGACGCCCTGAACGATGTGGTTGGTCAGTACATCGCTCGGGTCGGGCAGGGTGGATGCGCCCAGGTCGAGCCGGAACGGCGGCTGGGCCTGGAACGTCAATGCCGCGAAGAGTCCGGTGGTGACGGTGAAGGTGCCCGCCGCGGTGAGGAGGGCACGGCGTGGTCGGCGGGCGGCGAGGCGCAGTCCGAGCATGAGCGGGATGGGCAGCCAGGCGGCGTGGCGGCCGAGCGCGGAGTACTGCCCAGGTGCGCGGGCCGGATCGGCGAGCCCGTGGGCAGTGGTGGTGCGGGCGGCCCGCCAGGCGGGACCGATCGTCGCGCCGGCGGAGATCGCGAGCGCGGTGACGGCGACGGCCGTGACGGTGCCTGCCGAGGGGGCGGCGAATGCCATGTCGAGCAGCCTGGCGCCGGGGTCGGTGAGCGCGGGCGCGAGCAGGCACCCCAGGGCCAGGCCGGCCGCGCCCGCGGCCAGGGCCAGGGCCAGGTACTCGGTCAACATCACCGCGGCTACCAGGCCGGGGGTGGCGCCGACCGCCTTGAACAGCCCGACCCTGCGGGTCTGTTCGGCCATGCGGCCCGCGACCAGAGCGCTCGCCCCGGCGAGGGCGAGGCTGATCAGGAGCCAACTGCCGACCGTGACGGCCTCGTGCACGATCCGTAAGCCGCGCCGGTCGTTCCGGGCGAGGTCCTGCCAGGTGCGCACGTTCGCCTGGACGGCCTGCACGGCCGGGGAGTTCACGAACGACTCGGCGTCCTGCGGCTCGGCCAGCTTCAGGTTCGCTGTGTAGGACAGCGGCAGCCGGGGTGAGGCGAGGCTGCGCAGGTCGGCCTGGGTGAGCCAGAGCAGGCCGGCGTTGAGGGAGGGGCCGCCTCCCTGAGGGGACCACTGGGCGCCCGGGTAGGGCTCGGCGGCGGCGGTGAGGGCGATGCCGGTGACCGTGAAGGTCCGCCCGGCGACGGTGAGGTGGTCTCCGGTGTGTAGTCCGAGGGCGAGGGCGAAGGCGCGTTCGACCACCGCTCCTCCGGGACGCACCCAGCTGCCTTGGGTCAGCTGCGGGTGGTCGATGACGTCCGGTGCCGTGGTGCGTCCCGCCACGACGGCCTGCACGGTCAGCCCGTGCGCCTGGACCATGGGGAAGGCGACGGGGTAGGGCCCGCTGTGCGTGACGACCCCCGGCATGCCGAACAGCGGAGCCAGGTCGTTCCGGGCGGTGTCACCGGTGCTGATCGGCATGGCCATCACGTCCGGTCCGTTGGTCGCGGCCCGGATCTGCGCGTAGGACTGTGCCGCCGCGTCGCGCAGCATCATCCCGAGCGCCATGGCGCCGCAGGCGGTGGTCACGGCCAGGAGCAGAGTCACGGACCGAAGCAGGTGGCGGCGCAGGCCGCGCAGGGCGAGGCGGGCTATCAGGGTGAGGCGGCCCATCGGTCACCCCTCCAGGTCGATCAACGAAGCGGCCGGCGTCCGGGCTTCCGCGAAGGTGGTGTCGTCGACGAAGGCTCCGTCGTGCATGGTGATCAGCCGGTCGGCGGTGGCGGCGATCCTCGGATCGTGCGTGACCATCACCAGCGTCTGCCCGGCAAGGCGCAGCTCCTCGAAGAGGCGGAGCACCTCACGCGTCGCCATGCTGTCCAGATTGCCGGTCGGCTCGTCGGCCAGGACGAGCGACGGCGTGTTGGCGAGCGCCCGTGCGATCGCGACCCGCTGGCGCTGTCCCCCGGACAGCGCCGACGGCAGGTGGCTCGCCCGGTCGCCCAACCCCACCTGTTCCAGCAGCTCGACGGCCCGGCGGCGGGCCCGGCGGCGTCCGCATCCGGCGAGCAGCGCTGGGAACTCCACGTTCTCCAAGGCGGACAGCTCGTCCACGAGATGGAACGATTGGAAGACGAAGCCGACGTGCCGACGGCGCAGTCGCGCCAGGACCCGTTCGCCGAGCACGTCCAGGCGGTGTCCGGCCAGCCAGATCTCCCCGAGGGTCGGACGGTCCATGCCGCCGAGAAGGTTCAGCAGTGTGGACTTACCGCAGCCGCTCGGGCCCATCACGGCCACGCTCTGGCCCACGCGGACCTCCAGATCGACGTCGTCGACCGCCCGCACCAGGCTTTCGGCCTCGCCATGCTCCCTGGACACCCTGCGCGCCTGCAGCAGCAAAGCGCCGCTCGATTCCCCGGTCATGCGTCCTCCCTGTTCCCACGCCACGTCCGCTCGCACGCCTCCAACCAGCGCAGATCCGCCTCCAGCCGCAGCACGACGCCCTCCAGCAGCAACGCGGACATCTGATCGCCGGGCCCGTCCACCCCCGCCCGCTGAGCGTCACGCAGCCGGCGCATCAACTCCCGGCGCTGCACAGCCACGAGATCCACCGGATCAGCCAGACCACTGGCCGCGGCGGCGACGAGCTTCAGGTGGAACCCGGCCAGATCCGGCTTCGGCCACCCCGCCTCGGCGAGCCACCGCGCTACGCGTTCCCGGCCGGCGGCTGTGGCCTCGTAGACCTTCCGGTCTGCCGGCCCCTCGGCATCCGTGCATGCCACAAGGCCGGCCTTTTCCAGCCTCGACAGCGTGACGTACACCTGGCCCGGATTCATCGCCGCACCCAGCGGCCCCAGCGCCGCCTGCAGCCGGGCACGCAGCGCATATCCGTGGGTCGGCTCCTTGGTCAGCATCGCCAGCAACGCGTCCTGCATCCCTTGCCTCTCCGCAACTGGCGGCTATGTCTAACGGTTATCCCCTGCTGCGTCAACCGGCTCCGAGGAGCAGCAGCTCACCGTCCAGGCGCAACGCTCTGTCTGCCTCATCGATGAAGCCGGCAACCAAGTGGGACTGGAGCGAGCCCGGGGATTTTCGAAGATCCTCAGCCGAGTACCTCGGCCACTCGGACCCTGGCCTGACGCTCCGCGTCCACGCGCACCTCATGCCCTCCAGCCGGGAGCGGACCGGCAGAGCCGTGTCTGACGTCTGTTCGAAGCGTCTGCACCCCGAACCGCGGGAGCCGCAGGTGGTCCGGCAGGATGCTCGGACCTGGTCACTTCGGGGAGGGGATCCATGGACTCGACGGATGGCGTCATCAAATTTGATCCACCTGGCCCCAACTGACCTGCGATCGGGCGGTCGTTGGTGGTCGTCGTCTGTCGTTGTCGGTCGTCCTCGGAGGTCCCGGGTTTGGCGCCCTGAGCCGCTAGTGGCTTGTCGCGTCGCTTGTCCGACGGGTCGCGTCACTGCCCCCGCACCCGACAACGCTGTGACCCGAATGGCGCAATATGACGTGCCACCCACATGGGTGGAGATCAAGCTGGCTAGTGCCCCGACCGAGGCAATCCGTGAAAGGGGAACCACATGCGCATTCGACGAATCCTCGCCGCCGTCATCGCCACGGCAGCCCTCGCCGGACTGGGCCTCACAGGCGCTGCCACCGCCACCGCACAGGGTGCCGCGTCTTACGTCACCCCTTCTGAATGCAAGCAGGGCGGCGGAATGCCCGATCTGGCGGACAACCTCTGCAAGGGCGGTATGCACGACGGGCAGAGGGTCGACTAAAGCCCCACAAGGCGCCCCGCAGCCACGCGCCGCGGGGCGCTCCCGCGCGAGCGTAGCCGGGAGAGTCGCAGGGACTGTACCGACCCGTCGGGCACGCCAGGTCCGAGTCGGCCCGGAAGCACGCGGCGGGCGGGAGCTCCCGAACGCCGTCGCGCGCGAGCGCAGCGAGCTGCCAAGGTTTGCGCGGCCGTAGGCCGCACCTTCGAGCGAGGTAGTCCTGAGCGGCAGGCTCGGCCGCGTATCGGTTCCTCATCTCGGCTGCCGGCTCCCGGCTCGTCATGATGAGCGAAGGGACGGACTGGCGCTCGCCTTCGAGGGCGCGCTCGCCCATGACGAGCGCCTGTTCCAAGTCGAGACGGCCGCCGACGAACTCGCCGCGCCCGGCGTGCGGAAAGCACTCGGGCAGGCACTTCGGCCGCCGCAAGATTCGCCGCGCTGAGGTCCCACAGTGGGCCCAGGCCGTGAAAATGCCCCCGCCCCACGCCGTACGCGCAGGTCGGGGGCATGATCACTTTTCTTACTTCTTCTTGCCCTGGTTCTTCACGGCCTCGATGGCGGCCTTCGCCGCGTCCGGGTCGAGGTACGTGCCGCCCGGCTTGATCGGGCGGAAGTCGGCGTCCAGCTCGTAGGAGAGCGGGATGCCGGTCGGGATGTTCAGGCCCGCGATGTCGGCGTCGGAGATGCCGTCGAGGTGCTTGACCAGGGCGCGGAGGCTGTTGCCGTGGGCGGCGACCAGGACCGTGCGGCCGGCCAGGAGGTCCGGGACGATGCCGTCGTACCAGTACGGCAGCATGCGGACGACGACGTCCTTGAGGCACTCGGTGCGCGGGCGCAGCTCCGGCGGGATCGTCGCGTAACGCGCGTCGTCGCTCTGGGAGAACTCGGTGCCGTCCTCGAGGGCGGGCGGCGGGGTGTCGTACGAGCGGCGCCAGAGCATGAACTGCTCCTCGCCGAACTCGGCGAGCGTCTGCGCCTTGTCCTTGCCCTGCAGGGCGCCGTAGTGGCGCTCGTTCAGCCGCCAGGAGCGGTGGACGGGGATCCAGTGGCGGTCCGCGGATTCCAGCGCGAGCTGCGCGGTGCGGATGGCGCGCTTCTGGAGGGAGGTGTGCAGGACATCGGGGAGCAGGCCGGCGTCCTTGAGCAGCTCACCGCCGCGGACTGCCTCCTTCTCGCCCTTCTCCGTGAGGTTGACGTCCACCCAACCGGTGAACAGGTTCTTCGCGTTCCATTCGCTCTCGCCGTGGCGGAGGAGGATCAGCTTGTACGGTGCGTCGGCCATGGGCCCGAGCGTAATCGAAGCCGTACGGGCGCTGCGCGGCCGGTCACAGGGCGGACAGGCGGGGCGGGTGAGGGGCCGGGGGCGTGACGATTGACGGCAGGCGTCAATTGACTGGCGGACCGGAATCCGGGATTCGTAATGTTCGGATTGCCGACGGGCCTCTTACCGTCGATGTTCGTTCCGTACTTCCCTGGGGGGATTCCGTATGTCTGTCGCCGGTCTCAGACGGGCCGCACGCGAATCCGTGTCCGGTCTCCCCAGGGAGTTCTGGTGGCTGTGGACCAGCACGCTGGTCAACCGCCTCGGGGCGTTCGTCGCCACCTTCATGGCGCTCTACCTGACCCTCGACCGGGGCTACTCCGCCTCGTACGCCGGTCTGGTCGCCGCGCTGCACGGGCTCGGCGGGGTCGTCTCCTCGCTCGGGGCGGGGGTGATGACCGACCGGCTGGGCCGCCGGCCCACCATGCTCATCGCGCAGACCTCGACCGCCGTGTCCGTGGCCGTGCTCGGGTTCATGGTCCATCCGGTGGCGATCGCGGCCGTCGCCTTCGTCGTCGGCATGGCCAGCAACGCCTCGCGGCCCGCCGTGCAGGCCATGATGGCCGACATCGTCCGGCCCGAGGACCGGGTGCGGGCCTTCTCGCTCAACTACTGGGCGATCAATCTCGGCTTCGCCGTCTCCTCGGCCGGGGCCGGGTTCGTCGCCGAGTACAGCTACCTCGCCGGGTTCCTCGGCGAGGCCGCGATGACGCTCGTCTGCGCCTTCGTCGTCTTCATGAAGGTGCCCGAGTCACGGCCGGAGAAGGCGGCGCCGACCGGCCATGCGGTCACCGGCGCCGACGAGGTCCGGCTCTCCACCGTGCTGCGCGACGGGCGGTTCATGAGCGTCGTCGGGCTGTCCTTCGTCATCGCCCTGATCTTCCAGCAGGGGTACGTGGGGCTGCCGGTGGCCATGGGGACGGACGGGTTCTCCAGCTCCGACTTCGGCACCGCCGTCGCCGTCAACGGTGTGCTGATCGTGGTGCTCCAGATCCCGGTCACCCGCTTCATCCAGCACCGCGATCCGCGCCGGCTGCTCATCGTCTCGTCGCTGCTGGCGGGCTACGGATTCGGGCTCACCGCGTTCGCCGGTTCGGTCGCCGTGTACGCGCTGACCATCTGCGTCTGGACGGTCGCCGAGATCGTCAACTCGCCCGTCCAGACCGGTCTGGTGGTCCGGCTCTCGCCCGCTCAGGGCCGGGGCCGCTACCAGGGCATGTACACGATGTCCTGGTCCGCGGCGGCGCTGGTCGCACCGCTGATGTCGGGTGTGGTGATCGACCGGTTCGGGGCGCAGTGGCTGTGGGGGACGTGTGCGGTGCTGGGCACCGGGGCCGCGCTCGGGTACTGGCTGCTGATGCGGAATCTGCCGGGGGAGGACGGTGCGGCCCCCGAGGGCAGCCGGGTGGCGGAGAGCGGCCGGACGGTGCCGGGAAGCGGCCGGGATGCGGGGGATGCCGTCCCGGTCGGTCCCGGGGCCGACGCCGATGCCGGGCGGGGGCCTGCCGTCTAGGAGACGCGCGGACGCCGCCCGACATCGCATCGGCACACGGAGGGCGCCCCGCGCGGAGCAGTCCGCTCCGCGCGGGGCGCCTTTCCGGCTCCGTGCAGGCCGGCCGGTCAGCCGCAGCAGCCACCGCACTGGCACGGGGCCCCGGACTGGCATCCGCATCCGCAGCCCGAGCCGCAGCCGCAGGCGCCGAGCACGGTCAGGTGCACCACTTCACCGGGTGCCTCCTGCTGGGGGTCGGTCATGGGGGAATCGGCCATGGTTCCTCCTCATTGCGCACGACAGGGCCGTACGCCACGACGACGCGCGTACGACCGGGGCGTACGGACAAGGCGTGCCGCCCCACCCCATTGCATGCCCAACCGGGCGGGCGCATCAACGGCGCACACGCGCAGAGACACATGTGCGACGGGACACGACGGCGTACGCCGCTACGCGCCCTCCACCGGTGTCTGCTGCTGGATCTCGTCGGCGTGCTCGCCCGTCACCAGGTAGACCACGCGCTTGGCGACCGACACCGCGTGGTCGGCGAAGCGCTCGTAGTAGCGGCCCAGCAGCGTCACGTCGACGGCCGTCTCGATGCCGTGCTTCCAGCGGTCGTCCATCAGGTGCTGGAACAGCGTGCGGTGCAGCAGGTCCATCTCGTCGTCGTCCTGCTCCAGCTGGAGCGCCAGATCGACGTCCTTGGTGATGATCACCTCGGCCGCCTTGGCCATCAGGCGCTGCGCCAGCTGCCCCATCTCCAGGATGGTGGCGTGCAGGTCGTGCGGTACCGCCGATTCCGGGAACCGCAGCCGGGCCAGCTTGGCGACATGCTGGGCGAGGTCGCCCGAGCGCTCCAGGTCGGCGCTCATTCGCAGCGAGGTGACCACGATCCGCAGATCGGTCGCCACGGGCTGCTGGCGCGCGAGCAGGGCGATGGCCCGCGCCTCCAGGTCGTGCTGGAGGTCGTCGACCTTCTGGTCCGCGGCGATCACGCTCTCCGCGAGCTTGAGATCGGCATCGAGCATGGACGTCGTCGCCCGGCCGATCGCCGACCCGACGAGCCGGGCCATCTCGACCAGTCCCTCGCCGATCGAGTCGAGTTCCTCGTGGTACGCGTCACGCATGGAAGTCCCTCTCCAGTCCTCACTAAGGCCGGGGCCAGGTTATGAACCCCACGCTGCCACCATGGGTGGCGTACGCGTCGGCTTCCGGCCGCCCAAGTGAACCAACCCTTGCTCCTCGGTGAACTCTGGGCGACGAGTGTTCGGATCCGCACTCGGATGGCTGGGAGAGTCCTCCCGGACCCGCATAACCTTGACGTATGGACGTGAACGCGGCAGTCGCCGCAGCTGCGGCGATCGGCGGTGCGTGTACCGGCGTGATCGCCATGCTGGCGTTCCGCTGGAGCGAGCGCGACCAGAAGAAGCCGACTCGAACCTCCCTGCGGCCCGACAGCAATGCCCCCCTGCCCCCCGGAGTGGACACGGTCCTGTCCGTGCTCAGCTCCTCCGCGGTCGTGCTCGACGAGAGCGACAGCGTGGTCAAGGCCAGCTCCGCCGCCTACGCGCTGGGCCTGGTCAGGGGCGGGCGGCTCGCCGTCGACGCGATGCTGACCATGGCCAGGGACACCCGCCGGGACGGTGAGATACGGCAGGTCGAACTGGACCTCCCCAGGCGCGGTACGGGCCGCGGCGAGGCCCTCGCGGTCTCCGCCCGGGTCGCCCCGCTGGGCTCCCGTCTGGTGCTCCTGCTGGTCGAGGACCTCACCGAGGCCCGCCGCATAGAAGCGGTACGGCGCGACTTCGTCGCCAACGTCAGCCATGAGCTCAAGACCCCGGTCGGCGCGCTCTCGCTGCTCTCCGAGGCCGTGTTGGACGCTTCCGACGACCCGGAGGCGGTGGAGCGGTTCGCGGGGCGGATGCAGATCGAGGCGACCCGGCTGACCAACCTCGTCCAGGAGATCATCGACCTCTCCCGGGTGCAGAACGACGACCCGCTGGAGGACGCCGAGCCGGTCCGGGTGGACGAGCTGGTGGCCGAGGCCATCGACCGCTGCCGCCAGCAGGCCGGCTCGAAGCAGATCACCATGGCAGCGGGCGGCACCGCGGAGCTCCGTATCTGGGGCAACCGCGGCCAGCTCGCAGCGGCGCTCGGCAACCTCGTCGAGAACGCCGTCAACTACAGCCCCGCCCGTACCCGAGTGGGCATCGCCGCCAGGCGACTGTCCGTACCCGGCGGGGACCAGATCGAGATAGCCGTGACCGACCAGGGCATCGGTATCTCGGAGAAGGACCGCGAGCGAGTCTTCGAACGCTTCTACCGCGTCGACCCGGCCCGCTCAAGGGCCACCGGTGGCACCGGCCTCGGCCTCGCCATCGTCAAGCACGTGGCCGCCTCGCACGGCGGGGAGGTCACGGTCTGGAGCTCGGAGGGCCAGGGCTCCACCTTCACCCTGCGGCTGCCCGAAGCGGGCGCCGTACGGGAACGGGACCGCAGCTCGGGCGGACCGCTCATCGTCAACGGCGACGAGGCCCATTACGGACCAGCTCACCCCGACACCCTTGAACCATTCCCTGCCCCGGAGGTCCTTCCGTGACCCGAGTGCTTGTCGTCGAGGATGAGGAATCCTTCAGCGACGCCCTGTCCTACATGCTCCGCAAGGAGGGCTTCGAGGTCGCCATCGCGGCCACGGGCCCGGACGGCCTTGACGAGTTCGAGCGCAACGGCGCCGACCTCGTGCTGCTCGACCTGATGCTGCCGGGCCTGCCCGGTACGGAGGTCTGCCGTCAGCTGCGCAGCCGTTCCAACGTCCCCGTGATCATGGTCACGGCCAAGGACAGCGAGATCGACAAGGTCGTCGGCCTGGAAATAGGGGCCGACGACTACGTCACCAAGCCGTTCTCCTCGCGGGAACTCGTCGCCCGCATCCGCGCGGTGCTGCGCCGCCGCGGCGAGCCGGAGGAGGTCACGCCGGCCGCGCTGGAGGCGGGCCCGGTCCGGATGGACGTGGACCGCCACGTCGTCACGGTCTCCGGCGGCAAGGTCGACCTCCCGCTCAAGGAGTTCGACCTGCTGGAGATGCTGCTGCGCAACGCGGGCCGGGTCCTGACCCGCATGCAGCTGATCGACCGGGTGTGGGGCGCGGACTACGTGGGCGACACCAAGACCCTCGACGTCCACGTCAAGCGTCTGCGCGCCAAGATCGAGCCCGACCCGGGTGCACCGCGCTACCTGGTGACGGTGCGGGGCCTGGGGTACAAGTTCGAGCCGTAAGCCGGCCCGTATGCGACGGCGGAGGGCGCTTCCTCTCGGGGGAGCGCCCTCCGCCGTCCGCGTACCTGCGTACGGTCAGCCGGTCTGCGCCGAGGCGGACGCGGAGTCGCTCGGGGCGACCGTGTCGCTGTCGGACTCCGACGTGCCCGGGGCGCCCGCGGCCGGCGAAGTGGTACCGGACGGCGTGGTGGAGGTCGCGGGCGACTGCGCCGGCGCCACCGGCAGCGAGCTCGGGCCGAAGCCCTGGAAGTAGCTGGTGGCCGGCACCACGAACGCGCCGAGCGAGATCTCACCGGTCGAGCTGAACTTGAAGACGACGGGCTGCACATTGCCGGCCTGCGCGGCTTCGCGGCCGTTCTCGATCACGGCGGACGCATTGCCGTCGCCGCCGAGAACCACCCTGCCGCCGGCCGGGACCACGACCGGTCCGGCGCCCTTGGCGGCGTGCAGCTTCACCGCGACGCTCGTGCCCGGCAGGGTGACGGAGTCCAGGGTCTGCTGCTTGGTGCCGCTGTTGAACAGCGTCGCGGAGACGACGGCCGGGCCCTCGGCGTTGCGCTCGGGCTGGGTGATGACGTTGGCGTTCTGGATGCTGATGTCACCGGAGGTGGTGGCAGCACTGTCCGGCCTGACCTTGAGCGTCGCGGCGTCATTGCCCGCACCGCACGCGGCGAGCGAGGCGATCGAGAACACGATGGCTGTGGCGGCGAGGGCGCCGTGTCGAAGGCTGCGGCTCACGGCGGCGGCAACTCCTTGAACGTTCGGACTGCGGACGGGGAGGGGCGGGCGACGTAAAGCCGCCCTAAGGGTGTGTCAGCGGCCTTAGGCTACCGAGCCGCCCGTCCCGCCCCGCACCCGACCCGCCCCTTCGCGCATCGGCACTTCCCGGGGCCGGTGCCGTTCGGTGTCCGCACCCGCCCGAGGTTTGCGGACCGGCGCATCCCGAAACAGGTCGACACGCGCCGTTCACATATCGCCGGTGATCAATTCATGGAGCGTGGCGCATTCCGCGCACATAACCGATCACATCGGAGGCTGATCAATTCCATTGATCCACCACACTTACATCCGTACGGGTGATCGATGCTCGAACAGAGTACGGAAAGTTCATCATCCGGAATCCGGCAAAACGGGACGTTCGACCACTTTGGAGAGGGGTTCGGATGTGTGTAACGTGCGCGTTTCACCTCGCCCGTACAGCCGCTCCGACCTGCGAATACCGTCCCCCGTGAGCCTTCCGCAGCACGTTCGTGTTGCTGTTGTCAAGCCCCGAGATATGCCCTGACCTGCGAAAACGCCATTCAGGAGAAGCTGTTCTCGTGTTACCCTTGATAGCCACGGAAGGGGTACCTGTCACATGACGTTCAAGGTTGGCGACACCGTGGTCTATCCCCATCACGGGGCCGCGCTGATCGAGGCTATCGAAACTCGCCAGATCAAAGGCGTGGACAAGACCTACTTGGTGCTCAAGGTCGCCCAGGGCGACTTGACGGTTCGTGTGCCGGCGGACAATGCGGAGTTCGTGGGTGTGCGCGACGTGGTCGGGCAGGAGGGGCTGGACCGGGTCTTCGAGGTGCTGCGTGCACCGTATGCCGAAGAGCCGACGAACTGGTCCCGGCGCTACAAGGCAAATCTGGAGAAGCTCGCGTCCGGCGATGTCATCAAGGTCGCCGAAGTCGTTCGCGACCTGTGGCGTCGTGAGCGCGAGCGTGGACTCTCCGCAGGTGAGAAGCGCATGCTCGCCAAGGCTCGCCAGATTCTGGTGAGTGAGCTCGCTCTCGCGGAGAACACGAACGAAGACAAGGCCGAGGCTCTGCTCGACGAGGTACTCGCGTCCTGAATCGGCTTGTGCCGGTCGTAAAAATGTGCCGCGGTGCCCGCTGACAACCGTATTCACGGTATGTCGTCGGGCGCTGCGGCATGTCCGGATTCGGCCACGGCGTGTCTGGATTACGTTCTGACTCACCGATGCGTTGGCTTCATCGGCGATCCCCCCGATACGTTGCTCGCGATCTTGTGTAGCCGATCCCGAGCGGCCGGTGCGGCTTGTCCGACTTCGACCGGGTGTCACGGAAAGGGCCCGGTCGAGTCATGGCATGGCGCCCGGCTCGCTTGTGGCCATACCCATGTCGGCTGTGGAAACAAACATGCCGAAGCTTCGGAGTGCAACCGATGTCTGATCAATCGCGTCCGTACCGCACCGCCGCCGTGATTCCCGCGGCCGGCCGCGGCGTACGGCTCGGCCCGGGCGCCCCCAAGGCGCTCCGCGCGCTGGGCGGGACGCCCATGCTCATCCATGCGGTACGGGCCATGGCGGCGTCCCGTTCCGTGTCCCTGGTCGTCGTCGTCGCGCCGCCGGACGGCGCCGCCGAGGTCAAGAACCTGCTCGACGAGCACGCCCTGCCCGAGCGCACCGACTACCTCGTCGTGCCCGGCGGCGAGACGCGGCAGGAGTCGGTGCGGCTCGGTCTCGACGCCCTGCCCGAGGGCGTCTGTGTCGTCCTCGTCCACGACGCGGCGCGCCCGCTGGTGCCCGTCGACACCGTCGACGCGGTGATCGAGGCGGTACGGGACGGGGCGCCCGCCGTCGTCCCCGCGCTGCCGCTCGCCGACACCGTCAAGGAGGTCGAGCCCGGCCCGCCGGGGGAGCCGGAGCCGGTCCTCGGCACACCCGTACGGGCCAGGCTGCGCGCCGTACAGACTCCGCAGGGCTTCGACCGCGACACGCTCGTACGCGCGCACAAGACGGTCGCCGTCGGCGGCGAGGGCGCCACGGACGACGCGGGCATGGTGGAGCAGCTCGGGGCGCCCGTCGTGGTCGTACCCGGTCACGAAGAGGCGTTCAAGGTGACCCGGCCGCTGGATCTGGTGCTGGCCGAGGCGGTACTCGCACGCAGGAGGGCGAACGATGGCTTCTGAGGAACGGACCGGGCCCGTGATCCCGCTCGTCGGGATCGGTACGGACATCCACGCCTTCGAAGAGGGCCGCGAGCTGTGGTGCGCGGGACTGCTGTGGGAGGGCGAGGGGCCCGGCCTGGCGGGGCACTCCGACGCCGATGTCGTCGCGCACGCCGCGTGCAACGCGCTCTTCTCGGCCGCCGGGCTCGGCGACCTCGGGCAGCACTTCGGCACGGGGCGGCCCGAGTGGTCCGGCGCCGCCGGGGTCACCCTGTTGACCGAGGCGGCGCGGATCGTACGGGCCGAGGGCTTCGAGATCGGCAATGTCGCCGTTCAGGTGGTCGGCGTACGGCCGAAGATCGGCAAGCGGCGCGACGAGGCGCAGAAGGTGCTGTCGGCCGCCGTGGGGGCGCCCGTCTCGCTTTCCGCCGCCACCTCCGACGGGCTCGGCTTCACCGGGCGGGCCGAGGGGCTCGCGGGGATCGCGACCGCGCTGGTCTACCGCGCGGGCTGATCTGTCCGGTGGGTGGGGGCGGGGCCCTCGCGCCGGTCCCCGTGCCTCCCGGCGTGCACGAATGCAGGAACGGGAAGCGGGGGCGGCGATGCGGGGTTGGGGTACGGGTAGAGGCACCATCGACCCCACTTGGAGGACGTACGCCATGACCGCCGCACTCTCCGCAGAACTGAAGGCGCTTCTCGACACGCCCGTCTTCGTCACCGTCGCCACCGTCCAGCCCGACGGCAGCCCCCAGGTCTCCCCGGTCTGGGTGAAGCGCGACGGCGACGATCTGCTCATCTCCACGACGGTCGGCCGCCGCAAGGAGCAGAACCTGAGCCGCGACCCGCGGGTCTCCGTCGTCGTGCAGCCCTTCGACGCGCCGTACACGTACGCCGAGATCCGCGGCACCGCCACGCTCACCACCGAGGGCGGCCAGGAGCTCATCGACGAGCTGTCGGTGAAGTACACCGGCAAGAAGTACGCGGAGTTCAACCCCGAGTCCGGTGCCGACGACGAGCGCGTGGTCGTCCGGATCACCCCGCGAAAGGTCGTCGGACGCATCTAGTGCTGCGACCGGAAAGGTTCACCGGCTCCTAGGAGGGTGCCCGGCCGGCACAAACTTTTCCCCGCGATCCCCAAGGGGTCGCGGGGCACTGGTGCGCGCCCACTACCCTTGAGGCGTGACTATTCGCCTGTACGACACCAGCGCCCGGCAGATCCGTGACTTCGTACCGCTCACAGCGGGCTGTGTCTCGATCTACCTCTGTGGCGCGACCGTCCAGGCCGCCCCGCACATCGGGCACATCCGGTCCGGGCTGAACTTCGACATCATGCGCCGCTGGTTCGCCTACCGCGGCTACGACGTCACGTTCATCCGGAACGTCACCGACATCGACGACAAGATCATCGCGAAGTCGGCCGAGCAGGGCCGCCCGTGGTGGTCCATCGGCTACGAGAACGAGCGGGCGTTCAACGCCGGCTACGACGCGCTCGGCTGCCTCCCGGTCACCTACGAACCCCGCGCGACCGGTCACATCACCGAGATGATCGAGATGATGCGGGGCCTGATCGAACGCGGTCACGCCTACGCGGCCGACGGCAACGTCTACTTCGACGTGAAGTCGTTCCCCGGCTATCTGGAGCTCTCCAACCAGGACCTGGACGACCTGCGCCAGCCGTCCGGCGAGGGCGAGACCGGCAAGCGTGACCAGCGCGACTTCGCGATGTGGAAGGCCACCCGGCCCGGCGAGCCCAGCTGGGAGGCCCCGTGGGGCCGCGGCCGGCCCGGCTGGCACCTGGAGTGCTCCGCCATGGCGCACAAGTACCTCGGCACCGCCTTCGACATCCACGGCGGCGGCATCGACCTGATCTTCCCGCACCACGAGAACGAGATCGCCCAGGCCAAGGCGTACGGCGACGAGTTCGCGAAGTACTGGGTGCACAACGGCTGGGTCACCATGTCCGGCGAGAAGATGTCGAAGTCGCTCGGCAACTCGGTGCTGGTCAGCGAGATGGTCAAGGCGTGGCGCCCCATCGTGCTGCGTTACTACCTCGGCACCCCGCACTACCGGTCGATGATCGAGTACAGCGAGGAGGCCCTGCGCGAGGCCGAGTCCGCGTTCGCCCGGATCGAGGGCTTCGTGCAGCGCGTCACCGAGAAGGCGGGCGAGACGGTCGAGCCCGCCACCGAGGTGCCGCCCGCCTTCGCCGAGGCGATGGACGACGACCTGGGCGTCCCGCAGGCGCTCGCGATCGTCCACACCACGGTCCGCCAGGGCAACTCAGCGCTCGCCGCCGACGACAAGGAAGCCGCCGTCGCCCGGCTCGCGGAGGTCCGCGCGATGCTCGGCGTCCTCGGCCTCGATCCGCTCGACGAGCACTGGGCGGGCGAGAGCGACCGCGGCGACGATCTGCACGGCGTCGTCGACACGCTCGTACGCCTCGTCCTGGACCAGCGCCAGTCGGCCCGCGAGCGCAAGGACTGGCCGGCCGCCGACGCGATTCGCGACCAGCTCAACCAGTCCGGACTCGTCATCGAGGACAGCCCGGCCGGACCACGGTGGACACTCGGCCCGCGCCAGTAGTCCCCCATGTGCCGCCCGGCGATCCGGGCGGCACACTTCACTTATACGTACGCACGTCTGAGAAGCAACGAAACAGGTAGGTCATGGCCGGGAACAGCCAGCGCAGGAACCGCCGCACGTCCAACAAGAAGGGCGCGCAGGTAGGCAGCGGTGGGCAGCGACGCCGTGGCCTCGAAGGCAAGGGCCCGACGCCGCCCGCCTCCGCCCGCAAGGGACACAAGAAGAACCGGATCGCCAACGCCCAGGCCAAGCAGGCCGCGGCGCGCCGTCCCGCGCCGCGGCGCGGCGGCGTCAAGGGAACGTCCGAGATGGTCGTCGGCCGCAACCCGGTCTACGAGGCCCTGCGCGACGGCGTCCCGGCGACGACCCTCTACGTCCAGCAGTACATCGACAACGACGAGCGGGTCCGCGAGGCGCTCCAGCTCGCCGGCGAGCGCGGCAACATCAACCTGATGGAGGCCCCGCGCCCCGAGCTGGACCGGATGACGAACGGCCTGAACCACCAGGGCCTCGTCCTCCAGGTCCCGCCGTACGAGTACGCGCACCCGGAGGACCTCACCGCCGCCGCGTACGACAAGGGCGAGGACCCGCTGATCGTCGCCCTCGACGGCGTCACCGACCCGCGCAACCTGGGTGCGATCGTCCGCTCCGTCTCTGCGTTCGGCGGCCACGGCGTGGTCGTGCCGGAGCGGCGCGCGGCCGGGATGACGGCGGGCGCCTGGAAGTCCTCGGCGGGCACGGCGGCCCGCACGCCGGTCTCCCGGGTGACGAACCTGACCCGGGCCCTGGAGGGCTACCAGAAGGCCGGCATCACGGTCGTCGGCCTCGCCGCGGACGGTGAGCACACCGTCGAGGACCTGGAGGCCCTCGCCGGCCCCGTCGTCATCGTCATCGGCAGCGAGGGCAAGGGCCTGGGCCGCCTCGTCGGCGAGACCTGCGACTACCGGGTCCGCATCTCGATGCCGGGCGGCGCGGAGTCGCTGAACGCGGGTGTCGCGGCCGGGATCGTCCTGTACGAGGTCGCGCGGCGCAGGGGCTGAAGTGCACCCGGCCGGGGGGCGGCCGACCGGGGCGCCCCCTGCCGGACCCCATTGACGGGCCTCGGACACATCGGGCCCGTCAAGGCAGTGTCCTAAACACACATCACTCGGTTAGATGAGTGTGGACACCAGAACGCCTCGGTTCGACGAACAACCCGCCCTGAGCATGGCCAAGGTGGACTGCGACCCCGCGCAGGTCATCGTCAACCACGCCAGCTTCCGGGTGCAGCTCGCCCCCGCCCAGCGCCCGCGGCTGCGCGGTCTGGCCCCCGCCGGCGCGCCCAGGATTCCCGCCATGGGCGGCTCCGTCGGAGCTGTGCGCGGCCGGCGCTCGCCCGTCGTGTGGAGCGGCCGGTCCGCCCCCGGCGACCCCGGCGCCACCGGGCTCCTCCAGGCCGTACGGAACTCCACCGCGGGCCGCTCGGCCACCGCGTACGACCCCTACTCCGGCCGCGAGTTCGACGGCGGGCTCGGCGCGGGCGGCACCCAGGTCATCGAGCGCCTCGAAGACACCCAGCCCAACCCCGTCGTCACCGGGCCCCAGCAGCCGGGCCGCCACGGCAGCGGCCCCCTGCTGCCGCCCATGCGTCGGGCGGTCGGCGCCTACGATCCCGTCGACACCGGGCCGTACGGCCGAGAGGCGTACGACGAGGGCGAGGACGAGTACGACGACATCACCGAGGCCCGGGGGCGGCGACACGGCGGCGATTCCGTACGGCACGCGTACTACCCCGGACGCCGGATGAACCTCGGCGTCGTGCTGCTGCCCCTGCGTGTCTTCCTCGGCTTCATCTCCATCTACGCCGGCATGGGCAAGCTGTGCGACCCCGTCTACTTCGACGGCGGCGAGCGCGGCTCCATGGTCAAGTGGCTGACCTCGCTGCACCCCTGGGGGCTGGCCGAGCCACTGCGCGACTTCGCGCTCTCGCACCCGGTGGGCGCCGGACTCACCGTTGCCTTCCTCCAGGTCGTCGTCGGCGTCCTCACCGTCCTCGGCCTCTGGCAGCGCGTCGCCGCCTCCGTCGGCGCTCTCCTCTCCGCCGCCCTGCTGGTCACCGTCACCTGGCGCACCGTCGCCGTCTACGACGCGCCCGACATCATCTACCTCGCCGCCTGGAGCCCGCTGATCATCGCGGGCGCCCCCGTCTACTCCGTCGACGGACGGCTCGCAGGTGAGGCCTGGCGCAGGCTCGGCCCGCGCTCGGCGATCTGGGACCTCCGCCGCCGGGTGCTGCGCCGGGGTGCCGTCGTCGCCACCGTCGTCGTCGGCCTCACCCTTCTCGTGGGCTCCATGCTCGGCGGCGCCGTCCGTTCCTCCGAGGTCGTCACCGTGCCCGGTCCGAACGGCGACCCGACCAACCAGCTCCCCGGCTCTCCGCTCCCGCAGGAGTCCCGTAGCGGCCGGACCTCCCACACGTCCGACGGGCGGCGCCCCTCACCCTCCCGCAGCAGCGCCTCCACCACCCCGTCCGCCAAGGCGTCCACGCCCGCTGCGGAAGCCGTCCGCGAGTCCGGCCAGGCGGGTGCCGGTGCCGGACAGCCCAGCCAGACCCAGGGCACCGCCCAGCAGCCCCCGCAGCGGACGACCCCGCAGCAGCCGCGGTCCAGCAGCTCCGGTCCGAGCTCCTCCGGCTCCACCGGCACCGGCGGCGGTTCCACGGGCGGCGGCTCGGACAGCGGCGGCGGCTCCACCGGCGGAACGTCCGGCGGCGGGCAGAACCCCATCGGCGGTCTGCTCGGCTGAGACCCCCGGACCGCAGCAGACGAAGGGGCGGTCACCGGAACGAACCGGTGACCGCCCCTTCGCGTACTTTGCCGCTGTTCGCTACTGCGCGTCGAGCTCCTTGGCGGCCTCGGTCAGGTCCTTCGCCGTGTCGATGGCCCGCCAGTACGCCCCGTGCGGCAGCGGGTACCCGGCCAGCCTGCGCTCACGGGCCAGCCGCGGGAACGTCGTCCGCTCATGGTCGCCCCGTTCCGGCAGCAGCGTCGTGAACGTCGGCGAGAAGACGTACACACCGGCGTTGATCAGGTACGGCGACGGCGGCGACTCGATGAAGTCGGTGATGTGCCCGAACGCGTCCGTCTCCACGGCACCCCACGGGATGCGGGGACGGGCCAGGGCCAGTGTGGCGGTCGCATCGCGCTCGGCGTGGAACGCGGCCATCTCGCGCAGGGAGAAGCGCGTCCAGATGTCGCCATTGGTGGCGTACCAGGGCTGTTCCGGATCGGGAAGCCGGGCGGCGGCGTACTTCAGCCCGCCGCCACGGCCCAGGGGCTCGGACTCCACGACGGTCGTCACGCGCAGCGGCAGCACTGCCGAGTCCAGCCACTCCTGCAGTACCTCGGCCAGATGACCGCACGACACCACGGCGTCGGTCACGCCCTCGGCGGCCAGCCAGGACAGCTGATGGCCGATGATCGGAGTCCCGGTGCCCGGGATCTCGACCATCGGCTTGGGGCGGTCATCGGTGTACGGGCGCAGCCGCGATCCCTGGCCACCCGCCAGGACCACGGCCTGCGTCGGATACGTATGCATGCCAGGCACGATATGCGGTGCCCGGACCGGCGGGTCAGCTGAACTGTGCGACGCCCGAGGCGAACGACGTGTCGCAGACAGGACGCGAGAACCGGTGAGCGCGTGTCGGACCGTACTGCTCGACCGCTGCGCGGCCCAGGGCCTTCGCGATCGACATGCAGTGCCGGGCGAGCGAGGGGCGGCCCTCGACGGAACGCTGCAGGTCCGTCAGCGCGACACCCGGGTCCTTCTCCCGGAGCTCCACGAGCAGCCGGTCACGGAGGATGTCCTGCGGGGTGCGCGCCTTGGCACGCTTCGAGACATTGTGAGCCGATGCGGTCAGGACCTGCGACTCGGAATTGTGCGCTGCCCACGGCACGCTGGTGACGGCGAGAGTCCCGGAGAGGACCATCACGACGGGCAGTACGAAGGCGAGGGTTCGGCCGATGCGGCGCGCGGTGTGGGTCACGCAGCGAGCGTAGCGGGCAGTGATGATTCGGCGACATTGCGTCACTCTTGAGGGGGATGGTTCGAGACTGCTTTTCGAATCGTGTGTTGACGATCCGCAGTGAAATGACCGGTGTGCCGGGGAATCCGGCGCTGTACGGATCCAAACCCAAGCACGCCCCACGGCGCGCGAACGGCCCCGCACGGAGAATGTGCGGGGCCGTTCGCGGCGCGGGTGTGCGGGGTGTCAGTCGGTGAGACGCGCACCCGTCGAGGTCGAGAAGACGTGCAGCTCGTCCGGGCGCGGCACGACGTGCAGCTTGGTGCCCTTCTCCGGAACGGCGCGGCCACCGACGCGGACGACCAGGTCCTTGTCCTCGCCGCCGACCCGCGCGGAGCCGTAGACGAAGCCGTCGGCACCGAGCTCCTCGACGACGTTGACCGAGACGGCCAGGCCGGCCGGGGCGTCGGCGCTGTCCTTCGAGAGGGACTTCGCGGCGGCGCCGCCGTGCTCGACGATGTCGAAGTGCTCGGGGCGGATGCCGACCGTGACGGTGGTGTCGCCCTTCTCCGCGGCGGCGGAAAGCGCCTCGCGGGAGACCGGGACGACGCTGTTGCCGAACTTCACGCCGCCGTCGGTGATCGGGACCTCGACCAGGTTCATGGCCGGGGAGCCGATGAAGCCGGCCACGAAGAGGTTTGCCGGCTTGTCGTACATGTTGCGCGGCGAGTCGACCTGCTGGAGCAGGCCGTCCTTGAGGACCGCGACACGGTCACCCATGGTCAGGGCCTCGACCTGGTCGTGCGTGACGTACACGGTCGTGATGCCCAGACGGCGCTGGAGCGAGGCGATCTGCGTACGGGTGGAGACACGGAGCTTGGCGTCGAGGTTCGACAGCGGCTCGTCCATGAGGAAGACCTGCGGCTCACGCACGATGGCGCGGCCCATCGCGACACGCTGACGCTGACCGCCGGAGAGCGCCTTCGGCTTGCGGTCCAGGTACTCGGTGAGGTCCAGCATCTTGGCGGCCTCTTCGACCTTCGCCCGGATCTCGGTCTTGTTGACACCGGCGATCTTGAGCGCGAAGCCCATGTTGTCCGCGACGCTCATGTGCGGGTAGAGCGCGTAGTTCTGGAACACCATGGCGATGTCCCGGTCCTTCGGGGGCAGGTGCGTGACGTCGCGGTCGCCGATGCGGATCGCGCCGCCGTTGACGTCCTCAAGACCCGCGAGCATGCGCAGGGAGGTCGACTTGCCACAACCGGAAGGACCGACGAGGACGAGGAACTCGCCGTCCGCGATGTCGATCTCGAGCTGATCCACGGCCGGCTTGGTGGAGCCGGGGTAGACGCGGGACGCCTTGTCGAACGTGACACTGGCCATGCTGAATCTTCTCCTTCACCGGCAGGAACGTGCCGGACGATCCGAGTAAGGGAGTGGTCTGGTCCACTTGGGTGAACCCTCAGCGACGCTACCCGGCCATTTGGAATCTGTCAGTAGTTCGAGGGACGCGAAATTTTGGGACCGCGCAGGGAACGGTGTTGGTTACACTGCTCCGGTATGCCTCCTTAGCTCAGCTGGCCAGAGCAACGCACTTGTAATGCGTAGGTCGTCGGTTCGAATCCGACAGGGGGCTCTGTGAAACCCCAGGTCACATAGCCCGTGACCTGGGGTTTTCTGTTGCTTGGGGCATGGTGCGTCACATGGCCGGGGTGCCGTGGGATTGCTTGCGTGAGCGCCCCGTCGCAGGCCGCGGAAGGCGGTCAGGTGCCACATGGCTGTACAGCCGGTCGGCGGCCACGAAGTCGAGGAAGGCACCCGTCTGTTCCGGAGTCCAGACCATGACGGGCGAAGGCTTCTCGCCGGTCTGCTGCCACCGGGCGACCCGCTCGTCCGTCCATACCAGGGCCTTCGGCTTGCGGACCGGGTCGATCTTGACGTGGGCCGCCGGGTTGAACGTGATGATCTGCTGCCTGACCGTGTCGTTCAGGGCCGCGCGGAGCGTGGCCTTGTGCGTTTGCCCGCGAGCCACCGGTCCAGCATTCGCTCACGGGAGGCTGCCCACGAGGTCTTGGCCAAGCCTTGAGGCGTCGTCGGCTCTCCTCCACGTCGGGGAGGGGCAGCTTGCCGTGGCTGACTTCGGCGAGCATCTCGGCGATCAGCTGGACGCCCTCGGGGTCGTCGGCGTCAGCGAGCCCGAGGAGGGCGCGTATGTGGTCGAGATCGGCCTGGGCGGCCTTGAGGCTGCCGTACCCGCCCTGTGCAAAGGAGCGCCGACCCCCGTCCTCGCGGGGCGGAAGCTCCTGACGTACGGAGACGGAGTAGGTGCAGTGGTTCCTGCTGGTGCGCTTCGGGCAGGAGGAGCCGAGCTCCTTGCCGGTCTTCGGGTCGCGGCAGGAGCAGCGGCGGTAAGTGGAGCCCTTTAACGGCGTTCCTCCGTGGTGGTGTCAGGGACCCAATCGGGTGGGTCAAAGCTCGAAGCCCGCCGCCCGAAGGACGAGACTCGTAGGACCCTGGCCAGCGACGTACGCGCCGCCGTCCCCGAATACACCGACCGGATCCTCACCGACCCCGGCTGGCCCGCTCTCGCCACCGTCCTCGCCGACGCCGAAGCACGCGGCCACAAACCCCACCAGCTTCTCCAGGAAGCCGCCGCTCAACGTGAACTGACCACCGCCCGTCAACCCGCGCGCGTAGCACACCAGCCGCAACCCCGTACGCAACCGTCGAGCCGAAGTGGCCCGCCTGCGTACCACCACAAGCGCAGGAACCCCCGTCCAGCAGAACCGAACCTCAAAACACGCAGCAACAGCCTCGCCCACAGACAAGCGCCAACAGCCCCGCCGCCGATAGAAGTCGTTACAGCCGCAGGGGACGGAAACCCGTTGGGTGACCGTCCCCTGCGGCTGGTTGGTACGGCGTTCGCGCAGAGCCATCGCTGTGGAGAGTCGCGGTGACCGCCCCGAACAAGCAGGCCTATCCGCGGCGCAAGAATCCACTTCGTGCTCGATGCTTCCCCATCCGACGTCCGCCAACTGGCTCTGCCTGAGCGGGGATCCCGGGCCGCGTCGAACGAACCGGATCACCATTGAGAAGAATGGATTGCCAGACCTGCTCCTGAAGTGCCCGGATGCAGGGGCCGCAGGCGTACATCGCGGCTTGGGCACCGGCCACGCTCACGGGACCGATCCACAGGACACGCGTCCACTGCTGGCCGCAGTAGAGCCAGCAGAGCCCATCGATCCAGTGGTTGCCGTCATCGGTACCTGCCGGTGCGGGCAGACCACCGCGAGCGAACTCGGCGATCCCGGGTATCACCCGGTGTGGCACGGCCAGTTCCATAAGCACAGTTCAGCCCTCAAGGTCAGTGGCCATGGGCGGCCACTCGGGCTGCCCCACTCTTGCTGGCGTCCGCGAAGAGGAGGGTGGGTTCGGCCAGGATGTCGCGGCCGCATTCGCTCTTGTAGATCTCATCTACGCTACCGAACCGGGCGTCGGTGTAATCGAGTTCGAGCAGTGCAGCTGCCCGTCGGACCGATGCCTCGTCAGGCCCTTCGATCTCGACGAAGGTGGGGAGGTCCGGCCAGGTGTCGAAGTCGAAGGCGACCTCGCCGAGGCGCCACTCCTCGCGGTAGTTCTCCTGGTACCGGACCTCGCGCATGCCGAGGCTGCGGAGGATCTCGGCCAGGGCGTGCAGGTCCGTGACCTCGGTCTCGATCTCGGTTGTGCCGTCGATCGTGGTGGCGTCGGTGACCTGCTTGAGTGTCAGCGTCGATCGGGTGCCCTCGTCGCGCAACCGCACCCAGGCACCTCCTTCGAGGGCGTCGTTCTCGAAGATCTTGCGGGTGAGAAGGGTGCGCGGGAACGCTTGGGCAGCGCCCAGAGTGGTCAGCTTGGCCTGAAGGCCGGCGACGTCGATGGCGAGGAACTTGGCCTCGTACTCATGCTTCATGGGCTTTTCCTTTGCGCTACGAGGGGGTGCGGGCCGCGAGGAGCAGGCCCATCCGGTGGGTGTGGTCCTGGAGCTGGCCGATGTGGGCTCGCTCGGCGAACTCATTCGTTCGCAGGGTCAGCAGAACGTCCCAGTCGCCGATGAAGTGACGCCTGAGCTTCTCCGGGGACGTGTAGTGCTCGATCAGGTGCTGGCGCTGAGTGACAGGCATCATGAACTCCGCGCCGAACAGACCGTCCTGGCGCACGGACGACTGCATGCGGGTGATGAACTCGGCGAGCGGGCGATGGTGGTTGGCACTGTAATGCCACGAGCAGCTCGTCCAGATGGCGTCGCAGGGCATGTCCAGAGGCTCCCATTGAAGGAAGTCCTCCTCCACGACCTGCACTCGGTCGTACAGCGATTCGAGCTTGAGCCGGTCGATGAGGCCCATCGCGTGGGCCCGGTTGTCACCCGGGAGCGTGACCTCACCACCGTGAAGAGCAAGGGGGTCGCGTTCTACGGCGATCACTCGGTAGCCGGCGGCGGCCAGCGGCAGGATGAACTTGCCGTCGCTCGCGCCGATGACCGCGACAGTGGCGTCAGGAGTGGCACGCTCCTTCAGCGCGGCGAGGAACTGGGGAAAGAAGGTGAGGGCGTGCTCCCACAGGCTCTGCGTTTGCACGGTGGTGGGCTCCTTGCGTGTCAGTGGCGAGGATCGCCTGGAGGACCTCGCCGGGGTCCAGGCGCGTGGTGTCCACGCGGTGCATCGGGAACTGGGCGTAGGCGTCGGTAACCCGGTCGCCAGAGCCCTCGACGAGGGTGTCCCAGCGGGAGACCGGCTTGGTCCGCTCAGCGAGCCGACGCCGACGCTCGTCTTCGCCGCACGTCAGCTGGTAGGTCACGGGCTGCGGCAGGTCGGGCGGCAGACTGACCCCGAGACGAACGCCGAGAGCGCGGTGGGTGGCGAGACAGCGAGCGAAGTAGCTCTCCACGACGACCGGGGTGCCTGAGGACAGGTAGCGCCGTATCTCGTCAGCCGCGGTGAACAACGCGGACAGGTAGAAGCACAACCGGGCCTCGGCGTTGCCCCGCAGGTCCACCTCGCGCCGCAGCGGCTGGTAGAAGAGCGGCACGGTCGGGACCAGAACGGCTTCACGGGCTGCTGCCAGCATCGGTGCAATGGTCGACTTGCCAGTGCCGCGAAGTCCTTCGAGGCTCTCGAACAGCGGGGCGTCAGACACGGCCGTATACGACGTCCGGTACTGCGAGTGTGAGTTCGTCGGTGGCGGATGGCCGGTGGTCGATGTGGTCAGCGAGCTTGTCGTACCAGAAAGCGTGGGAGTCCTTGCCGACGGCCTTGCAGGACATGGTGAGTGCGCCGCGCGGGTCGGCCTCGATCCGATCGATCTGAGTCAGGCCACCTGCAGGAGCGCAGATCTCCGGGGCGCCGTTCTCGGACAAGTCCTCGTCGACGATCACTTCGATGGTCAGGTCGGCGGTCTGGAGCTGTTCACGTAGGCGGATGTAGGCGGCGGAGTCGGTGATGAGGAGCTCGGGGTGATCTGCTGCGTTGCCGACCGGTCGGAGGCAGTGAAGCTTCAACTGCTCTGCCCCGTAGTTCTGGAGGGTGCGAGCAAGCGGGACCACCTCGCCGATGTTGTGAGAGGTGACCGTCAAGGTCGCACCGGTGCGGACACCGAGTCCCCGGGCGATGTCGAGTGCGCTCAGCGCACTCCGGTAGCTCCCGAACTTGCGGACGTGGTCGTTGGTCGAGCCGATGCCCTCCAGCGATACGCGCAGCAGGTCCAGGTGGGTTGCGATTTCGGTGAGCCGTCGCTCGATTCGATAGCCGTTGGTGCAGATCTCGACCTGCATGCCCAGTTCCTGCTTGGCGTACCGGACGACGTAGGCGAGGTCCTTGTAGACGAACGGCTCGCCGCCCAGCAGGGTGACGGCCTCGGTGCCGTACTGGTCGCGCATGAGTGTGAGGAGGTTGACGGCCTCGTCTGCAGTGAAGGCATCGGCGTGCTTGAGCCTCTTGCCATGGAAGCAGTGCAGACACTCGAAGTTGCAGCGGTACAACAGCTGCAGGTACAGCATCCGGATCCTGCGGATCCCGGTGACTTCCCCGATCACGTGGGTCTCCTTCGGGCAGTTGCCTGGTGGGAGACCTGATGCTGGCGGAACGAGTACGGACGGCATCACCGCGTATCCGGACGCCCCGGGGACGTCCTGGGACGTTTTCAGTGGGCCGCGAAGGTCTCCAGGATCCCGAGAACATGCGCAGTGTCCGTCAGGTTCGGTAGCACTACCTGCGCGCCGGCAGCCCTCAATTCTTCGGCGCTGTGGACGCCAGAAGCGACTGCAATGATCCCGGAGTTCGTGGCGAGCGCGGCCTCGACATCCCTCGGGGTGTCTCCTACCAACACGACAGGCACGTCATCCCACGCGCCTCGGAGGCGTTGGGCGCGCTCCCGGGCAACAGCCACCAAGCCGGGACGCTGGAGAGCGTCAGCCCCATAAGCACCAACAGACAGGTCGAGGAGGGGGTCCAGGCCGAAGGCCGATACCTTCACGCGGGCGTTGGCCGCGATATTGCCGGTGAGAACCGAAGATACCCAGCCCTCGTGTACCGAGGCCGCCTTCAAGACGTCACGCACGCCCGGCAGGGCCGTCCCGCGCTCGCTGAGATCGTGGAGGCGTTCCTCCCCGGCACTGGCAAGAGCAACCTCGACGGCCGCCCAGTCCGGCTCGGACAGGCCGTTCCGCTGGAACATGTCGCGCATGATCAGGCGATCCGTACGGCCCTCCGTCCGCGCAGGTTCGATCGGACCGGTTCCCGCCAGCGCCGTGAATGCGGCAGCGTAGATCTCCTTGCTGACCCCGGCGTTCTCGATGAGCGTGTGGTCGATGTCCCACAGGACGATGAGCTCCATACGACCAGCGTAAGTACCGTGGTCGAAACTCTGGCTTCTGAGGAACGTCCCATAACGTCCTTGCCCGCTCCTGACCGCCTCGGCTTTTATGACGTCTGTGAACGAGCGACTGCACTCCGTACTCGCCCAGCGCGGCCTCTCGCCAGAGTCACTTGCTGAAGTATGTGAGGTAGATCCCAAGACCGTCGGTCGGTGGCTCGGGGGGCGCGTTCCCCACGCGCGCCACAGATTCCGTGCCGCTCAGCACTTGCGTGTGGAGGAGCTGTTCCTTTGGCCGGCCCCGGTGCCGAGTGCCGGACAGCCCACTTCCGGGTCGGGCTTGGAGCTGGTCGGGACCTACCAGAACAGGGCCAGTGTTCCGCGGGACATGTGGCTCTCGCTGTTGAAGGGGGCCCAGGAGCAGATCAGTGTCCTCGTCTTCTCCGGCACGTTCTTTGCCCAGTCCAACCCTCACGTCGCGAAGATGCTTGCCGAGCGGGCGGCAGACGGGGTGCAAGTGCGGCTCTGCTTCGGTGAGTCGAGCGGCCGAGCTGTGGCTGTCCGCGGCCGCGAAGAGGGCCTTGGCGACGCGCTTGCCGCCAAGATCCGCGCCTCCCTGACCTACTACCGGCCCTTATTGCCCGAGGCGGGCTGCGAGGTCAGGCTGCACGACACCACGCTTTACACCTCCCTGTTCCGCTACGACAACGACCTGCTGGTCAACCCGCATGTCTGGGGACAGCCAGCCAGTGCCAACCCTCTGCTCCATCTCAAGAGAGTTGATGCTGCTGGGTGGTTCGACAACTACGCTCAGAGTTTCGAAGCTGTCTGGGCCACCGCGCGGCCTTGGACGCCAGACCAGGAGGGGCCCTCGTCACATGGGCAGGACTGAGTACTACAACGATCCCAAGGCCCCCAAGGCAAACACGCTCATTCCCGCCAACAACCTGCTCGTCGTCGACGACAGCGGAGCCATCCTGCTCCAGCGCCGTCGAGACACAGCCCAATGGGCCCTGCCGGGTGGCGCCCAGGACATCGGCGAGACGGCGGCACAGTGCGCCGTGCGCGAATGCCTCGAAGAGACCGGCATCATCGCAGAGATCACGGGCTTCCTGGGGGTCTACACGAACCCCAACCACATCGTGGCTTACACCGACGGTGAGATCCGCCAGCAGTACGAGAACACGTACATCGGCCGCCCAGTGGGCGGCGAGCCCACTATCAACGATGAAGCTGACGGTGTCCGCTACATCCAGCCGTCCGACCTGGATCAGTACGACATCCATCCCAGCATGCGCCAACAGATCGGCGACTACCTCGCCGGCACCTATCCCTACCTGGGCTGAGCCACCAACGCCGATTCCACCCGCCGCACCGCAGCAAGGATGTCCGGCGCCGCCCGACGGATGAATCGCCCCACCAGACTGTCAGCGCCGTAACGGGCGGTGATCTCCGCCAGCCGAGCCTCGACGGAAGCGATCTCGCCATCGGGCGTGGTCGTCATGTCGCAGTAGATAAGCGCGTCCACAAGAGGCTGGTCCTCCAGCAACGGAAACTCGGCCTCCAGCACGTCCCGCAGTCCGAGCTCCTCAGCCTCCAGCAACGCCAACGAATGGTTCGCCACCAACCGGACCAGCCGTGCATCCGCAGCATGGACGTCACGAAGAAACCGGGCGCCATCCAGCGGATGAAACCCGGTCACGGCCAGCCGCGGAGCGTAGCCCACATCATGCAAGACAGCCGCAGAGGCCAGCAGCTCCGCGTCGTCTCCCAGAACCCCAGCCAGGTCGGCCGCGCGCTGCGCAACTCCTTGTGAGTGCGCCCATCTACGAGGAAGCGGCTCGCTCAACTCCGCCTCGGCCACAGCACGTGCCCACTTCGACATTGTTCCGTTCATGGGTTGGTACTTGCCCAGCTACAGCCCGGCACAGTCTCAGCCGTACAGATCAGCGAGCCATCCCTCGCCTAGGCTGAGCACAGAGCGGGACAGCCGTCGGCGGCCCTCTGCCGATCGGGCGCAATGCCGCTGGCGACGTGCGGCGTCCAGAGCGATATCCGCCTAACGACCCCCTACCGGCCGCCGGTCTGTTCGACACTCGCCCGCACAGGTGTCTGCGTGGTGGCGTGCCGGCGTAAGCCGTTCTCGGACAAGGTCGCCCGATTGGCGGCGGGAGCGGCCGGCCCGGCGTAGAAATCATGACGGTGGGCGAGGCCGACGAGGCCGCGTACGGGCAGAGCGAGGCCGCGTACAGGGCGGACGGGGAAGGCGACGAGTGCTGTCGGACGAGACGTGGCGCGAGCTACGGGACCAAGGTGCGACCCGCAGCTTTCGCGAACGCAGCGTGATGCTGAGACAGGGCTCTGCGGGAACGCACCTGCTCGCCCTCACCGACGGCCTCGCCAAGGTCGTGTGCCGGGAACCGGGCGGAGTCGTGACCTGGCTGGCCTTCCGGGGGCCGGGCGACCTGCTGGGCGAGGTGTCCGTCTTCCACGGCACCCCGCGCACGGCGGAAGTGGTCGCACTCACCCCCTGCACGGCTGTCGTGCTGGAGGCGGAACGGTTCCGCCGATTTGTCGAACAGCGTGGGCTCGTCATGGACTTGATGCGCCAGGCCCTCTCCCGACTGCGAGAGTCCGACGCTCACCGCACCGAACTGTTGACCCTTCCCTTGGTCGTCCGGCTGGCGCGGGCACTCCTGCGCCTTGCCGAACTCACCGCGCCCGGCACCGAATCGGATGTCGTACGGCTGACCGGCCTGAGCCAGGAGGAGATCGCCCAGGCGACCGGGGTGACCCGCAACGCGGTCACCACCGGACTGCAACGGCTGAGGGAGTCCGGCGCAGTGGAGACGGCCCGCAGAGTGATCGTCATCAAGGACATGAAGGCGCTACGCGACTGGGCGACGACCGCACCGAGGACCACGCCCACGTCACCCTTCTCGCCGTCCCCGGCTGAATGAACGCGCCCGCGCCGGGAGCGGGAACCGTCGCCTGAGCACGCCCACGCTGTGACATGGGACACCCGCGGAGTGCCCTGCGCTGTGCAGTCGGACGGACCGAACCGACGGAACCTCGAATCAGCCGGCCACCGGCTTCGTCACCGTCCCACCGTCCACGAGGAGATCAAGCATGTCCACGCCCGTTCCCGCCCCGTACACCGAGAGCCGGCCGCTTCCTCCCTACCGTGCCCTGTTCGCCGTCGACGCAAAGGACTTCACCGGTCTTCCCGCCGTGCAGCACGGTCCGGTGAGCCAGTTGATCCCAGAACTCGTCGACCAGGCGCTGGAGCGAGCCGAGCTCCACGAGCTGCGCGACTCCAAGCGGTTTCCGGCCAACACCGGGGACGGCGTGGTGTTCGGCTTCGATCCGGCGTTGCTGCCCTTTGTCCTCTGGCCGTTCCTGGGCGTGCTGGACGACATCCTCGGCGCGTACAACAGGCAGTGCGTGGGCCCTCGCATCCGGCTCCGGGCCAGCGTCCACGTCGGGCCGCTGCCGGACGCGGGCGGTGCCAGCGACGGCAACGGCACCGCCCGCAACGACACGCACCGGCTGCTGGACTCCCGTCCGGTCAAGGCCATCCTGGCTGCGGCGAGCGAGCAGGTCACCCACCTGGCCGCGGTCATCTCCCAGCGCGTCTACGAGGACGTCGTGCTTGGCGCGTACACCGGGCTGCACCCCGACCGCTGTGTGGAGGTCCCGGCCACCGTGGAGGGAAAGAACTTCTCGCAGCGGGCATGGCTGTACGTCCCGTCGCCGTCCGGAAACCTCGTACAGGCCGGTGTGCGACCGCGCGAGGAATCCGCAGCACCGGCCAGCGCATCCACCGATCAGGAACAGGACCCGGTGACGCGGCCCGGCACGCACTACAGCGGCAACACGCAGCATGTGGGCGAGGGCGCTGCCGTGATGGGGAACGTTGGACGGGACATCACGTACACCGGCGGTTCCACCTCGTACCGCGGCACCAACCAGCACTGGGGCGGCGGCGACAACGTGGCGGGCGACAAGCGGGTTGGCGGAACCGGAGACCACCGGTGAGCGCCGACGCGGACACCTCTCCTGGTCCGGACGGTCCGGACGCCGACGGCCGACCGGATCCGAGGGACTCCTACCGCGACAACCAGCAGCGGCTGGACCAGGGCATGGCGGTCATGGGCGGAATCGCCGGCGACGTCACCGTGATGATCGGCGCCCCGCTCGACGAGACCGCCACGGACCACATCGTCAAACCTCGCTTGCGGGAAGGCCCGTACCCTGCGGACGATGTCCACGCCCGCTTGCGCGGATTCGTCGAGCCACCGGCCTACGCACAGTGCCGGAAGGTGCTGGACTGCCACATCCTGATGCTGAGGGCCGACAGCGGCACAGGCGCGAGCACCGCCGCGTTCGCACTGCTGGCAGAACGGTACGGAGCTGACGGCATCACCGGCCTGGACTCACCGGACGACCTCTCGCGCTGGCGCCCCAAGGAGGGGCGCGGCTATCTGCTCCAGGGTCTGTCCCCGGCGGCCGCCGCCTCGCTCGGCGAAGTCGTGCTCACCGCACTGGCCGCGCTGCTGCGCCGATCGGGCGCCCATCTGGTCGTCACCGTGCGGACGGAGACGGCGCTTCCCGGCGACACGGTGCCCTGGCAGGTCGTGCACCGCCCGCCGCCGCCGACCGAGGTGACCACGAAGCGAATGAACACCATGGTCGAGGCGGGTGAACTCACCACTGAGCAAGGCGCCGACGCGCTGGGACACCTCGCCTCCGCAGACTTCACCGGCTATCTGCACGCCCACCCATTGCCACGGGACGGTGTCGAAGTGGCGGAGGGACTGCGTGATCTCGTCGTGTCGGGGAAGCCCGCCGCGTCCGTACTCGACGATCTGCAGACCGGCAGCCCCGCGGCGGCCCGCAAAGCGCTGGCGGAATCGAGCCACCGAGCCGACAGCCTCTCCCTGATGGCGGCTATCTCGCTGCTGTCCGAACAGGACCGTACGGTCATCGAGGAGTTCAGCGCGATTCTGCGCCCCCACATCGACGAACGCGGCGGCCCGGCACCGGTCATGGCCGGGCGACCGGAGCGCATCGATACGCACGGACCGGTTACGGAGCGGCCGCAGACGCGGCGCGACGTTCTCGGACCGGCCTTCGAGGACCGGCTGGCGGCCGTCGGCGCACGCCTGCTGCCGCCCCGTTTCGGGGCGGCGCGGCGCTATCCGGTCCAGCCGGTCGTCTTCTCCGGCCGGCACCGGTCGGACGCCCTGCTCCGGTGCCTGTGGCTGGACTACGAGGGCATGGCGGCCCTGCTGTGGAAGACCTTGGACGAGGCTCCCCACCACTCCGGCATCGAACTGGCGGCGGGCCAGGCGATCGGGAAGGTACTGGCCCACGCGACCGGCCCGGACACTCTGCGCCAGCTGTACCCCTTCGCCGCGTCGGACAAGCGCTGGCGCCGCCGTCTGGTGGCCTACGCGCTCGGGGAGATGGTCCAGTTCCCCGCCCTCACCGGCGCGGTACGGGATCAGTTACGGCAATGGAGCCGGGCCGCCCCCGTCCCCCTCCGCTGCACCGTGGCCGAGACCTGCGCAGGCAGCTACGGCCTGGCCCGCCCCGCCGTGGCCCTGAAACTCCTGGACGCCGCACTCGATAGACCAGACAAGAACCTGGAGGACAGATTGCGTACCGCGGTGTCCTTCGCTCTCAGCACCCTTCTCTCCGAAGACACCAACCACACCCTCGTCCTCGACCGCCTGCGGGAGTGGCAGGGAGCCGATCCGGGCACACAGCGTCACGCCCTGGCGGTTCACGTCATCGAATCGATGAGCCTGACGGCCTTCCCCGGCCCGGCGCGCCGGGCGTACGGCGCGTGCGTCTCGCCGACCTGCTCGTGGACCACCCCGAGCGTGCCTTCGACCTCGTGGTCACAGCCCTGGACGACCCTGCCACCCACGAAGCGACGGCGACGGGCCTGTCACTGATCGAGAACGACCCGGGCCCACGGCATCGGACCGCCTTCCCGCACTTCCTTGCCGCACTCTCCGGCACGGCCCGGAGCCACCGTGGCGTCATGCGATTCGTCCTGCGCCGCCATCGCGTCCGTACGGCCTCTCCGGCAGAAGGATTCGCCTCATGACCGGCCCGCTCATCACACCTCTGAACTCCTCGCCGGCCTGGCAGCTGTTCCGCCTACGCCTCGGCTCCCCGGAGGACCGCGCCCTGGTGTTTCTCGCGGACGACGGGGCCGACGGAATGGTGCCGCCCCGCGGCGGCGACTACTGGGGCTATCCGCGACCGACAGCGCGCGCGGTGCGTCAGGGGGACTTCTTCGACATCGTGTGGGTCTCGCTCGCGGAACGGCGGATTTCGGTCGATATCCCGCGCCGGCCGCCGAAACCCCCTGCCCGTTACGGGGTCGCTTGGAAGATCACCAACCCGGTCATTGCGGCGAGGAACCGGATAACCGAGGAACGGGCCCGACACCTGGTGGTCGGCCACATCAGCGAGAACGCCACGTTGCCCGGCACCGCCGACCCGTTGCGGAAGCCCCCACCCCACTTCGGTACGACCGAGGTCGAACCGCCCGGCCGTCCACAGGTGATCGACGGCTTCGGCCTGACGTACTGGTTCCTGGACCCTCCGGCCGCGCTTCTGCCTACCCCCGGCACCGGTGCGGAACCCACCCTTCCGCCGGGCTTCGGCGAAGCCCACCGCGAGGCGTACCGCTTCTACCGGGAGGTTGTCGCGGGCGGTCCCGTCGGCCTGGCGGCCCTCTGGCTCCTGCACCAGCCGGAACAGGCGAGGGACGTGCTCGACTGGACGGTGACTCACCGCAATCTCCTCTCCGACCGGGACGGCTGGGAACGCACCCTCGCGGCGACGCTTCAGTCACTGACACCTGAGGACCGGGGCTTCGTCGGCGTCAACCTGGCGCGCGTCCTGAGTGACGTGGGGGTCCCGCAGGGCGACGAGATTCTGCGCAGAATCGGCCACACCGACGCGGCGGAGGACGGGAACGGCCCGTACGGGGATCACCGGTGATCCCCCGCCTGCCCTTCGCCCGCCGCCCGCCGCAAGGGGCCGATCCGGCGGACGTGGTGGAACTGTCACGCGAGCTGATCGCTCAGAACCACATTGAGATAGGCCGGGCGGACGGCAAGGCCGCCGTCCTGCTCGCCACCGGGGGATCGCTGCTCGGACTCCTCCTGATCCGCCGCCCGCCCGGCACCTCCTGGCCCCACCCGCTGTGGTGGACGGCGGCGGTCACCACGACCGTAGCCCTGCTGTTTCTCCTGGCGGCGCTGCTGCCCCGCCACGGACCGAGAATCAGGGAGAGCTCCCGCATCCTCGCCTACTACGAGGACGTGGTCCGGGCGGAGAAGCGTGCGGAACTGTCGTCCGGACTTCTCCTGAGCAGCTCCGATCCGCACCCCCGCCTGTTCCGCGCCCTGACAGTAACCAGCCGCATCGCCCGTACCAAGAACAGATGCGTGCACGGCGCCGTCCTCATGCTGCTGCCAGCAGTCACGGCCGTGAGCGCGGCGATGTTCTCCGGCGTCTGAGGCACTTCGGACCAGGCATTTCTGGACTAGCGCGGAAGCTGATGGACGTACAGGCAGGACCCTGCCGGGACTTGTAATGCGTAGGTCGTCGGTTCGAATCCGACAGGGGGCTCCGGAGAAGGCCAGGTCACATAGTTCGTGACCTGGCCTTTTCGTTTGCTCAGGGCAGGGGCGTCGCGCTCTCCAAACCGTCGTGGCCGCTGCGCGGGAGACGATCTCCCGAGCCCTGGACCATGCCCGCTCACGCGTGCCATGCAGGAGCCGGTGCGGCCGTGGTGGACGACCTGCGGCGCCGCTCCTGCTGGGGCAACCCCTCCGGCGTGCAGCGGTGGGGTAGGGAAGGACCAAAGCTCGACGCGGTTCGGCCTCGTCCCCGCTGCGCTCAGTGGCGTGGGCGGCTGAACCAGGTCACGCCGTCCTTCTGAACCATGAAGACGATCAGCAGAACACCGGCGGCCGGCTCTACGAGGGCTGCCATGACGTTGGTGGCGGGGGCGATGCTGGCAGTGAGGCCGAGAGCGAAGGTGCCGACCACGCAGAGCCAGGCGCCGTAGATGACATCCCAGAGCATCCCGGACTGCGCGACCACCATGTGTGCAGCCGCCTCCTGCTCCGCCTCGTGCACAGCGGGGGCCATGAACCCCGGAGATCCGCTGTAAGGGTCGAGAGCGCTCTGCGCTGCCTCGGCCTGAGCGAGCGCGGCCAGGCCCAGAATGATCAGGAAGCCCGTCAGCAGGAACAGGACGATGCGAGCGGCCTTGACCCGCTGCGGCATGTCCAGGGAGCAGCCGGCGTACCCCGGCTGCTGCACGTACCCGAAGCCGGGCGACATCTGAGGCTGCGGAGGGTGACCCGGCCGGGGCGGCATGTGGGAGAAGCCGAATCCCGGCTGCCGGCCAGGGAGGTTGCTCTGCTCGGGCTCCGAGTGAGGCGCCTCGTTCATGAGGATCGTTCTCCTTGGGCTTGAAGTGGCGGGGGCGGATGTGGATCCGGCCGGTGCGAGGCCGCCGCTCGAACCGTTACCGGGCTTGTGGGCAGGGGGTGGGGCTTCCGCCGGGCTCACCCGGCGGAAGCCCTCGACCGGGCGCGGTATCAACGCCCGGGGGAGAGAGGGTCAGCCGCGACCGTCACACGCCTTGCAGTCGCCGCTGCCTCGGCAGCTGTCGCACTTCCACACGCCGCGGAAGCCGGATCCGTCACAGGTGGTGCACTTTCCATCGCCCTTGCAGCGCTGGCATTTGTTCCACATGGTGAGTCCTCATTTCGTTGCCTTGTCGGCGGTCGGATGTCTCTGGCCGGCAGGTGGTGGGGTCACAGGTTTACGGTGCCGCTCCACCCGGCCTTGGGCAGCGCGTTGTTGTAGTAGTGGTTGGGGGTGAGGGAGATGCCGTAGGGCTTCGGGTCGGGCAGGTGCCGCGTGTTGTTCAGCCATGGGCTGTAGGCGTGGAAGATGTCCACGCTTTTGGTCAGGCAGTTGTTCCGGGCCAGGTTGTAGCCGTTGCTCGCGCTGGTGCGGGCCGACCGCTGCGCCTTGGCCACGTCGGCAGCGGGCGTGTTGAGGCACCGGTACTTCACGTAGCGCTGCTTGCCGGTGTGCCTGGTCCTGAAGTTGTGGAGCATCCTGCTCCAGGAGCCGGTCGTGATGAAGGTCGACTTGGGCCGGCCGGTGTCGCCCTCGGTGGCCCCGTAGGTCCAGGTGCTGCCGGTGCCGTTGCGGAAGGCCCAGCCGATGTGCCCGACCGGTGCGGCCGGCCCGCGGCCGTCGAGGTCGACGGAGTTGGGCGCCAGGACGAGGCACACCCGGCCGCCCGCGGCGGCGGCCTCGGCTGCGACTGGGGCGACCATCGGTACGGCGGTCGCCGACAACACGGCCGCGAGGAGGGTCAGGAGTGTGCGATGCTTTCGGGTCGTCGATCGGTTCATGGCAGGACTCCGTTGCTGCATAGGTGGATTGAAGGCGGATCAGCTCGTTCCCGTCCGCCGCGATCCACTCTCCTGAACGCTGGAAGCCCGCTCCAGATCCTTTGTCCGGCAGGCGCTTGCAGTGCAAGGTGCACAAGCTTTGACCTGCTGTTTCACCAGCGCAGTGCAAGCTTTGGGCAGGAGGGGAACCAGTGGTGGCGGAACCGGGGGCGTCCTTCGAGGAGTTGGCGTACGCCCTCGTCCAGGCCCTGGACGAGTGGAGCGAGTGCCTGCAAGAGGTGCTGGAGGGGTCTGGACCCTCCCGTCCGGGACTGGTCGCCCGGCTGCGGGACGCGGACCCGAAGATCGACAATCCTCTTCTCGGGCATTGGCTGCTCGGCCGCAATCAGCTGCTCGGTGAGAACAAGAGATCCGGCCGTGTACCGACCATCCAGGACACCACCTGGATCGTGGCGACCTTCCCGGTCGACGCAGCGTCCCAACGCCGGCGACTGATGGGGATCGCCAAACGGATCGAGTCCCACAAGGCCCAGCTGTACAAGATCAAAGGCCATCAATGGCGTAGCGCAGTAGTCAACGCGCTCAGGGCCCCGGAGCGGCCCAGCGCGCCGGGGCCGACTGCTTCGGCGCCCTCTCCCGAGCCCCCCGGCCCACCGCTCGTTCCCGCTGACGACATGCCTACGCCGGCCCCGGCAATCGGGTCCACCGCCCCGGTCGTCCTGAGCGAGGACAGCGAGCATCCCGCCGCCGGCAGACCTGTCCCGCCGGAGCCCGCAGACCCTGCTGTCCCTGCCGCCCCCAGCTCGTGGAAGCGGCTCATCGCCATCACTGTGGCTGTCGGCCTGTTGACCGTCCTGGTGATCGCTGGGAAGGGATGGTCCGGGTCGACCGGGAACGGTGATCAGACCGGGTCCTCCTCCGGCTCAGCGGCACCGCCCGCAGGAACACCCGCCCCGTCCAGTGACGCGTTGGGGGAGACAGTCGCTGCTCTCCGCCCAAAGCCGGTCCGTCCGGTGTGCAACTGCGCGCCTGCGCGCGGGTGCAGAGCGACAAGGTCGCTTTCGCCATCGAGGTCGACAACCCCACAGCTTCCGCCGTGAAAGTCACGGTCAAGGTGAGTGGCTCCTGGGCAGGAGTGGCTCACACCTGTGAACCCGGGCCTGCCATGACGCACACCACCGTTGAACCGGGCGCCACATTCACGACCGATCCGGCCCACTGCGAGACGGCACGTCAGGACGCTCCGCTGGCCTATCAGGCGGAGGCGTACATTGCCGCAGGCGACGGACAGGAGTGGATCGGCCACGCGTTCTCGCCCCGCGCCAACGTCTACGCGGACCGGGACACCCTGTGGCGGTGCGGTGGCGATGTGCCGTGCTGAGCAGGGCGTGCATCGAAACCGGATCCCTATAGGAAGTGATCCTGGTTCGTGGTGCTTGGAGAGCCGGCTGACGAGCAGTGGGCTGTGGTGGAGCCGCTGTTGCCGGCGGTCGGGGGCCCGGTCGACCGCTCGTATGGGCCCGGCGGCGGCTGCATCCGGCTGTCGGGCAGGGCCGAGAGCCCATGTCGATCGCGATCACTGCCGGTCGACACGAGCGCTCTGTGGCCGCCGCAGTCGGGGATGTTGTCGAGCTTCTTGATGTCCACGTGGACCGGTTCACCGGGCCGGTCGCGTTCGTAGCGGCGCAAGGGCCGGCCGGTCCCCATTGGTGCAGGAGCCGGACCGTGATGATCCGCCGTCCGGTCCGGGTCGGAGTGCGGCGCGGGCTCGCGTGCGGACGGCTCGAACGGTCCGTCATGCCCGCCTCACCGAAAGGCCGGTAACGGTCCGCCCGACGCCGGTCCGTTGTGGGCGAGACCCGGAAGCGCTCGGCAGTCCGCCGCAGCGCCGGCCCTCCTCGACCACACAGCGGGCCGGGCGCAGGCGCGACCGGTCTCGGTCAGGGGTGCATCACGGTGAGGCATGAGGCCCTTCCGGCCGCCGGTGCAGATGTCGCCATCCACACCGGGCCAGAAGGCCCCCTCACCCATGTCGAGATCACTCGACCGTGAACCCCGTCACCCACCGCCATGGACAGAACAGCTAGTGCGGGAGGCGCATCGACAGGCCGTCGAGAACGACCTCCAGGCCGTAGGCGAACTTGGTTTCGCGGATCTCTGCGGGGTCGGCGGCCGGGGGCTCGGCGTAGGCGTCGGTGAGGTGGTCGTGGCCGGCTGCGGCCTGCTGGGCGGCAGGCATGAGTCGGGCGATGAAGGCGGCCTCGGTCTCGCCGGAGCGGGCGACCGTGGTGAGCCAGGCCGCCTCCGTGGTGCTCATACCGATGACGTAGGACAGGACGGTGTCGATCGCGCGGCTCGGCTCGGGAAAGCCGGCGGCCGTGAACAGGGCGGCCAGTCGCTCGGAGAAGGACATGAGGTTGGGGCCGAGGTAGGCGAGGCCCGCCTGGCCGAGGACCGAGGACAGCCACGGGTGGCGCAGGGCGGTCGCCCGGAAGGACCGGGCGGCCTCGGTGGCGGCGGCGCGCCAGTCGGGGCTGCCGGCCTCGGGGTCTCCCCGGACGATGTCCGGAGAGGGGACGACGATCTCGGCGGCGACCTCGTCCACCGCGAGTTCCATCAGCTCGTCCTTGGTCGCGACGTGCCGGTAGAGGGAGGTCGCGCCGGCGTTCAGGCGGGCGCCGAGCTTGCGCATGCTCAGCGCCTCGATGCCCTCGGCGTCCAGCATGGCGATCGCCTCGCGGACGATCGCGGCCCGGCTGAGTGCGGGCTGGTCGGGCGCGGGCTGCTGCCGGGCCCACACGGACGGGATCGGGTTCGTCTTGGCGGCCATGACCCTCCTTCAAGGCGTACAGCGTTCGCATTCAGCGTACAGGAATAGGTTCTTGCGAACGTCGTACTCGCATGCGTACAGTGTTCGCAACGAAGGAACGTCGTGCGCAGCCCGAGAGGAAATCCCATGGAAACCCGCAATCCGCGCCGCTGGTGGATCCTCATCGTGCTGTGCCTCAGCACGCTGGTCCTGGTGGTCGACAGCATGGCGCTGACCGTCGCGGTGCCGTCGATGACCGAGGACATCGGCGCGAGCGCCCAGGACATCCAGTGGATCCTCGACTCCTACATCCTGGTCTTCGCCGGGCTCCTGCTCACCTCCGGCAGCCTCGGCGACCGCTTCGGCCGCCGGAAGATCATGATCATCGGCCTGTTGCTCTTCGGGGTGGCGTCGCTGGCCGCGACCTTCTGCGCGAACCCCGGCGAGGTGATCGCGGCGCGGATCACGATGGGCGTGGGCGGGGCGCTGATCATGCCCTCGACGCTGTCGATCCTCATCACCGTCTTCGACGAGGAGGAACGCCCCAGGGCGATGGCGGCGTGGGGCTCGGTGTCGATGCTCGGCCTGGTCGGCAGCCCGGTGCTCGGTGGCGTGCTGATCGACCACTTCTCCTGGCACTCGATCTTCTTCATCAACGTCCCGGTCGTCGTGCTCGCCGTCCTGGCGGCGCTCGTCCTCATGCCGGAGTCGAAGGGGCCCTGGCAGAAGCCCGACCCGATCGGAGCGGTGCTGTCCGCGGTCGGTATGACTGCCCTGATCTGGTGGATCATCGAGCTCCCGCAGCACGGCGCCTTCGGCGGCCGCTCGGCGATCACGCTGGTCGCCGCGGTGATCGCCCTCGGCGGGTTCGTGGTCTGGGAGAACGTCACCCCCGCGCCGATGGTGCCGCTGGTCCTGTTCAAGCACCGCAACTTCAGCGGCGGTTCGCTCTCGCTGACCCTCGTGCAGATCGGCAACGGCGGCCTGCTGCTGGTGCTCACCCAGTACCTGCAGTTCGTGCTCGGCTATTCGCCGGTCAAGGCGGGCCTCGCGTTCGTGCCGCTGGCCGTCGCCGCGCTGATCGGCAACGGCGCCGGTGCCGGGCTCGCCGCGAAGATCGGCAACCGCTTCCTGGTGCTGGGCGGGATGCTCGTCATGGCCTCTTCCTTCGCGTTGCTGACCACCGTCTCGGCAGACTCCGGTTTCACCGTCCCGGCGGTCGCGCTCGGACTGCTCGGCCTCGGCGCCGGTCTCGCGATGCCGGCTGCGGTCGGTGCGTTGATGGGTACCATCCCGGCGGAGAAGGCCGGCGTCGGCTCGGCGCTGAACGACACCATCCAGCAGGCCGGCGCCGCGCTCGGCATCGCGATCCTCGGCTCGCTCCTGACGAGCGGTTTCCGCAGCGAGATGCCCGCCGACGCGCCCGGGCAGGCCAAGCAGTCGATCGCCGGTGCGCTGGCCGCCGCCAACGGCGACACCGGACTGGTCCGGGCCGCCCGGGAAGCCTTCACCGCCTCGATGTCGACCACCTTCACCATCAGCGCGATCGGCGTCCTCGCCGCGGCCCTCCTGGCCACCCTGGTCATGCGCGACACCAAGCCCGAGCCCGCCGCAGCCCAGGCCGAGGAGCCCGAACTCATCGCCTGACCTCGCGAAGAAGGCCGGTGCCCCGGGAGGGCGCCGGCCTTCTTCCGTTGCCGGTGCGCCGACCGGGCCGGCAGGTGGCGATCGGCCCGCAGTCGGATCAACATGTCCTCTGCGAAGGGTGGTTCACCTTCGCTGCCCTGTGGAGCCCGCCCACATCCTCTCGGCGCACGGTCGATAGATTGCCCGGCACTGGGCGGTCGAGGCCGCAGAGCCTGAAAACCGGAGGGGCACAGTGAACAGTCACGTGCGTTCGCGTGTATCGGCTTATGCCGTCGCCACCGTGCAGGACCAACTGCTGTTGACCCAACTCTCCGATTCCTCACCGGTCTTCGAGCCCGGGCTGTGGCACCTGCCGGGCGGCGGAATCGATCCGGGCGAGCAGCCACGGGAGACGCTGGCACGCGAGTTGCACGAGGAGACCGGCCTCGAACTCCTTGACGCCCGCCTGGTGGACGCGCGGGCGTACACGGCCACCCGGCTCGGGATCAGCTGGAACCTGGTGGGGCTCTTCTACATCGCCGAACTCAAGCCCGGCCCGCTGACGGTCACCAAGGCCGATGACTCCACGAGCGCAGTGACCTGGATGCCCCTGTCGGGCCTGAAGGACTCGACGCTGTCCCCGGCCGCGATCGACGGTCTCGGGATGATCGGTGCACAGCGGGGCATCGGTCGGCCGGGGCCCGATTGAGGTCGGGCGCAGGTGAGCCGTCAGGCGTTCCGGTTCCCGGTTCGGCCGTGCGATCGGTCGATCCGTTGCCGCCGGCCGTGACCGGGGTCCGGCTGGAGAAGTCGGCCGACGACACCCGCGTGTACCGGGTGGGCGAGAAGGTGACGTACACGTACACCGTCACCAACACCGGTTCCCAGGAGCTGACGGGGGTCGGGGTCACCGACGACCGGGTGGCCCGTGTGATCTGCGGGGCGACCACGCTCGCCCCGGCCGGGCAGTCCGGCGACAGCACCACCTGTACCGGCACCTACCGGGTCGCCGACGCCGATGCCAAGCACTGCAAGCCCAAGCCCAAGCCCAAGCCCAAGCCCAAGCCCAAGCCGAAGCCGAAGCCGTGCCGCGGCAAGAAACCCTGCCACTCGAAGTGACACGACCTCCGCACAGGTGACCGAACGGACCACGGGCACCCGCCACCACCCGGTGGCGGGTGCCCGTCCGGTTTCCGGTCAGTGCCGTCCTGACAGCCGGTCCGCGGCTTTCGCGATGGGGTCCGTGCCGGGGCGGGGCGAGGTGAGTTCGCGGCGGTCGGCGGTGCGGTAGGCGGCGTACATGCCATGGACGCCGAGCCAGCGGAAGGGTTCCGGTTCCCAGCGGCGGACCCGGTGGTTGACCCAGGGCAGCGTGGTCAGGTCCGTGGGGCCGGACTGACCGGAGTCCTGCTGGATCAGGTCGCGCAGGGTGCGGGCGGCGAGGTTGGTGGTGGCGACGCCGGAGCCGACGTAACCGCCGGCCCAGCCGAGGCCGGTGGAGCGGTCGAGGGTGACGGTGGCGCACCAGTCGCGGGGGACGCCGAGGACGCCGGACCAGGCGTGGTCGATGCGGGCGGCCCCGGTGGTGGGGAAGAGGCGGACGAGGATGTCGCGGAGGGCCTCGATGGTGGCGGGCTGGGTGCGCGCCGTGTCGTTGAAGTGGGCGGCACCTGAGCCGTACCGGTACGGGACGCCGCGGCCGCCGAGTGCGATGCGGTCGTCCGCGGTGCGCTGGGCGTACATGTAGGCGTGGGCCATGTCGCCGAGGGTTTCGCGGCCGTCCCAGCCGATGGTGTCCCACACGGACCGGGGGAGCGGCTCGGTGGCGATCATCGAGGAGTTCATGGGGAGCCAGGTGCGCCTCTGGCCCTTGAGGTTTGCCGTGAAGCCCTCGGTGCAGCGCAGGATGTACGGGGCGCGGACGGTGCCGTACGGGGTGTGGGCGTGCTTGGGCTCGATCTCGGTGACGGGCGTCGACTCGTGGATGGTGACGCCGAGCGCCTCCACGGTCGCGGCGAGGCCCTTGACGAGTTTGACCGGGTGCAGGCGGGCGCCGTGCGGGGTCCAGGTGGAACCGACGGCTCCGGTGACGTTGATGCGTTCGCCGGTCTCGCGGGCGCCGCGCAGGACGCGGTCCTTCTCGCCGAAGGCGATCTCGACGGAGTGGAAGTCCTTGAGCCGGGCCAGCTGGGCGGGGGTGTAGGCGACTTCGAGCACACCGCCCTGGTGGATGTCGGCGTCGATGTTCTCCTCGGCGGCCACGCGGACGACCTCGTCGACGGTGTCGTTCATCGCCTGCTGGAGACGGACGGCGGCCTCGTGGCCGTGGAGCTTGGCGTAGCGGTCGCGGCCCGCGATGCCGTTGTACAGCCAGCCGCCGTTGCGCCCGGAGGCGCCGTAGCCGCAGAACTTGGCTTCGAGGACGGTGATGTTGAGGAAGGGGACGGCCTTCTTGAGGTAGTAGGCGGTCCACAGTCCGGTGTATCCGCCGCCGACGATGCAGATGTCGGCGGTGGCGTCGCCGGGGAGGGGTTCCCGGGGGATGGGGGTTCCTTGGTCCGCGTACCAGAACGATATGCCGCCGTTGACGGTGCTGACGGTGCTCATGTTGCCCCTGCTTTGTCCGGTGTGAAGCCGTGCCTGAGGTCGTGCTTTCTCTGGGGCGGGACGTTACTGCGCCGGAGGGGTTTTCGTCTTCGGCCGGGACCGGGTCAGCGGGTAGCAGGCGAGGCCGATGAGTACGGAGGTGAAGTGGCCGAGGTCGGTGAAGGTGCGGCCGGTGATGAGCGGGATGCCGTAGAAGACGAGCACGGCGAAGAGGTACACGTACCGCCAGGGCGCCGGGACGCGGTACGTGAGGACCGCGACGACGCCCGCGAGCGCGTAACTGACCCCGACATCGAGCGTGTTGGCGGCGGCCGGCGGTACGTGTCCGTGCCGGATGGCCCAGGCCAGGACGCCTTCGCTGGCGAGGGTGGCGAGGACATGGGCCGCGATGACGACGGCGAGCCAGCGCAGGGTGCCGAGCCAGCGTTCGGCGGGGGCGTGGAAGACGGTGTAGAGGACGGCGTAGGGAGCCCAGTGGCCGCCGTCGGTCCAGAAGGCGCTGCTGATCAGTACGTGTACGGGGTCCCGGGAGAGTTCGTGGATGTTGGTCGAGTGCTGGCGCAGGAAGTCCTCTTCGAAGTCCGGTGACATCTGGTGGACGATGACGTCGGTGACGAAGAGTGCAGCCAGCCAGATGTAGGTGCCGGGTGCGCTGCGAATCCATGAGCCGACGCTGCGGATCCACGAGCCGGCGGTGGTGCGCGGCCGGGTGGGCGGGGCGGGGCTGCTCGGAGTCATATCCGATTGATGCACGGCTCTACGATCGTCCGCGTGATCGACATTCCGGACGGGCTGATCGACACCCGGTCCAAGTGCAACGGGGCGGCAGGGCGGGCCTTTCTCGCGGCGCTGCCGCGCCGGGCGGCCGAGTTCCTGGACCGGTGGGGTCTCCGGCGGGACGGTGAGGCGTTCCATGGGTTGTGCGCGCTGGTGCTTCCGCCGGGGCGGCTGCTGCAGAACGGTCTGTGGGCTGTGACGGACGGGGAGCGGCGGCCGGAGCCGGATCAGGCCGAGATCGCACGGCAGCTGCTGGGGCGGGGTCGGTGGGGTGCGAGCCCGTGCCTACGCTGCCCTCATGATTCGTACCGCTACCCCCGCTGATGTCCCTGTCATCCACGCCATGATCCGTGAGCTGGCCGACTACGAGAAGGTCCTGCACGAGGCGAACGCCACCGAGGAGCAACTGCACGAGGCACTGTTCGGTGAGCGGCCCGCCGCGTACGCGCACATCGCCGAGTCGGACGACGGCGGCGAGGCCGTCGGCTTCGCGCTGTGGTTCCTGAACTTCTCCACGTGGCGCGGGGTGCACGGCATCTACCTGGAGGACCTGTACGTACGTCCGGAGCGGCGCGGCGGCGGGCACGGGAAGGCGCTGCTGTCGGAGCTGGCGCGGATCTGTGTGGAGCGCGGCTACGAGCGCCTGGAGTGGTCGGTGCTGAACTGGAACACCCCGTCCATCTCGTTCTACGAGTCGCTGGGCGCGCGGCCGCAGGACGAGTGGACGGTGTACCGGCTGACGGACGGGGCGTTGTCGAAGCTCGGGGAACGGCCCGGCGGAGAGTAGGCCCTCGCCGGGTCAAGGGATCAGGACGACCTTGCCCGTCGTGCCCCGGGTCTCCAGGGCGCGGTGGGCGGCGGCTGCTTCGGCGAGCGGGAAGCGCTGGACCGCGGGGCGGAGCCGGCCGGAGGCCGCCTCGGAGAGCGATCGCGTTTCGAGGGCGCGCAGGCCGCCCGCCTTCGCCATCATGACGGGGCCGAGCACGCTCTCGGAGGTGATGCCGCGTTCGGCGAGTTCGTCGTCGGTGAAGGTGAGCGGTGCTCCGTCGTGGAGCCCGGCGCCGGACCAGCCGAACACGATGTGCTGCCCGCCCTTGCCGAGGAGGTCGACGGCGGCGCGGCCGGTGGTTCCCCCGACGGAGTCGTAGACGACGGTGGCGTGACGGCCGAGTCCGTGCAGATGGGTGCGGACCTGCCGGGGCCAGTCGGGGAGGGTGTAGTCGACGGCGAGGTCGGCGCCGTTCGCCCGCACGGCGGCGACCTTGGCGGGGCCGCCGGCGAGGCCGATGACGGTGGCCCCGGCGTTCTTGGCGTATTGCACGATCAGGGTGCCGATGCCGCCCGCGGCTGCGGGGACGACGACGGTCGAGCCGGGGCCGAGGTCGGTGAACTGCAGGATGCCCAGGGCGGTGCGGCCGGTGCCGATCATGGCGACGGCTTCGGCTTCGTCGAGGCCGTCCGGGACGGTGTGCAGCTTCTCGGCGTCGACGACGGTGAGTTCGGCGTAGCCGCCCGGGACCATGCCGATATGGGCGACGACGCGCTTGCCGAGCCAGCCGGGGTCGGTGCCCTCGCCGAGCGACTCGACCCGGCCCGCGACCTCGCGGCCCGGGATGGTCGGCAGCTCGACGGGGGCCGGGAACGGGCCCGTCATGCCTTCGCGCAGGGCAGTGTCGAGAAGGTGCACGCCCGCTGCGGCGACGGCGATACGGACCTGGCCGGGGCCGGGTACGGGGTCGTCGGTCCGCTCGTAGGTGAGGTTCTCGGCCGGACCGAAGGTGTGGAGGCGGATGGCGTGCACGGTGAACTCCCCGTTGGTGTGGGCCTGTGGGCTTGGGTCCTTGGCCCTGTGCAGCCACCCTCCGACCTCAAGCCTGCTTGAGGTCAAGCCCTGCCGTGGAGGTGCGGGCAGTGGTCCGGTTCTCGGAAGCCTTGAGGGCGAGCAGTGCCGCCTCGATTCCGCTGTTGAACGACACCTCGCTGAGCAGTCCGGGCGCGGCGACCTGGTCACCCGCGAGGTAGATGCCGTTGCCGCGGTCGATGGCGGGCCGGTCGCGCCAGGTGGTGCCGGGCCGGTCGACCGCGCCGGTGCGGCCGGAGGCGAGGGCCTCGCGCCGCCATACGGTGCGCTCGCGCCAGCCCGGGTGGCCGAGGTCGAGCAGCTCCTCGGCGCGGGCGATGCCGATGGCCCGGGACTCGCCGGGAGCGAGGGGGAACTGCCCCTGGACGAGCTGTTGTCCGGCGGGTGCGAGGGTGCGGTCCTGGGCACTGAAGCGTTCGATCCAGCCGGGGGCGTCGAGGTCGGACACGGCGAAGGCGTCGCCGCGCCGGGTGCGCAGGGCCAGGTCGATGAGCGCGGTTCTGCCGCTGTCCCAGGTCAGTGAGGGGTCGCGGAGGAGGGTGCGGGCCGCGTCGAGGGAGGTGGCGACGATCACCGGACCCTGTCGGGTCAGGGTGTCGAGGGTGTCGGGGTCCACGCGCGCCGCCGTCTCGATCCGGACGCTGAGGTTCCAGGCGCGGGCCGCCATCCGGTCGATGACCTGTGCCCAGCCGCCGACGGGGTAGCGGGCCTCGGGCGGCAGCGCGGCGGCGCGGCGCAGCCGTTCCTGGACGAATGAGGCGGAGAGCGCACCGGGGTCGTGGTGGTAGAGCGCGACGGCGGCGTAGTGCGCGGCCGCGCGGGCGCCCGCCTCGCCGACCTGTCCGATGGCCCAGGTGCGGAAGTCGGCGTCGACGGGGGCCTGTTCGGCGCGGCGGCGGCTGAGGCGGAGGAGGGCGAGGGGCGGGGTGCGGCGCAGGGTGCCGTCGAGGCGGAAGCGGAGCCGTGCGCCTTCGAGGGGCGGGAGGGTGGCCACGGGGCCCAGGAGGTTGCGCCGGTCGAGCCAGGTCCAGTGCGGTCCGCGGCGGTAGAGGGCGTGGGGTCCTTCGTTGGTGCGGTACGGGCCTTCGGCGGTCCTGGCCCGTCCGCCGAGGGTGTGGTGGGCCTCGTGGACGGTCACCAGGGCGCCGGACTCGGCGGCGGTGATCGCTGCGGTGAACCCGGCGAGGCCGCCGCCGATGATGTGGATGCGCTGCATGGTCCCGGTCTCCTTCGCTGAAGGGCGCTGCTGTGTACGGGACGGCTCGCGGCGCTGGTTTGTGACATCGGCGAGGGGGCGTTGTCAGTGGGGTGGGTCACGATGGGGGCATGGTGCGCAGCAGGAAGACGGACACGATCGCAGCGGCACGGCGGCCGGAGGTGCGGCTCCCGCCGCTCGTTCCGTACGACGGGGGAGGACTGGAGCCGGACGGGGACTACGACGGTGTGCGGTTCGACCGGACGGATCTTGCGGACGAGTCCGGTCCGGGGGCCCGTTTCATGGACTGTGCGCTGGACGGCTGCGCACTGGACCGTACGGAGTTGGTCAGGGCCCGTTTCATCGACTCGGTGCTGACGGGTGTACGGGGTGTGGGCACCGATCTCGCGGGGGCATCGCTGCGCGACGTGGAGGTGGTGGACGCACGGCTGGGCGGGGTGCAGTTGCACGGTGCGGTGCTGGAGCGGGTGCTGGTGCGCGGCGGGAAGATCGACTACCTGAATCTGCGGAAGGCGCGGCTGAAGGACGTGGTGTTCGAGGGCTGTGTGCTGTCCGAGCCGGATTTCGGGGATGCGCAGCTGGTGCGGGTGGAGTTCCGCGACTGTGTGCTGAAACGGGCCGACTTCACTTCCGTACGGATGGAGTCGGTGGATCTGCGGACGGTCGCGGAGCTGGACATCGCCCGCGGGGTGGAGCGGCTGGCGGGTGCGGTGATCAGCCCGTCACAGCTGATGGAGCTGGCCCCGGCGTTCGCGGCGCAGATCGGGGTGCGGGTGGAGGCGTAGCCCGCCGGGGCCGGGTCAGATACGGGGGAAGCGGGCCTGGAGGTCCCAGATCACCGGGTTGTCGGCGAGCCCTTCGTGCATGTCGGCGAGGTCGGCGATCAGGTCGTGCAGGAAGTCGCGGGCCTCGCGGCGCAGCAGCGAGTGGCTGAAGGTGAGCGGGGGTTCGTCGCCGGGCATCCAGTCGGCCTCGACATCGACCCAGCCGAAGCGGCGCTCGAAGAACATCCGGTCGGACGACTCGGTGAAGTCCAGCTCGGCGAACTGCCGCCGGTGTGAGCGGTTGCCGCGCGGGTCCTGGTCGATCTGCTCGACGATGTCGCACAGCGCCCACGCGAAGTCGAGCACCGGCACCCATCCCCAGGCTGTGGACACTTCGCGGTCCGCCTTGGTGTCCGCGAGGTAGACGTCCCCGGAGAACAGATCGTGCCGCAGCGCGTGGACGTCCGCGCGGCGGTAGTCGGTCTGCGGGGGATCGGGGAAGCGTCGGGAGAGGGAGTAGCCGATGTCGAGCACAGTTCGATGGTGTCATGCCCGGTGACGGGGGCCGACACCGTCGGGTGGGGCCGCTGCGCCGCAGGGCCCCAGGAGTCCGGCAGCACACCCTCCTAGGGCAGCAGCCGCTGCTCCTTCGCCACGGCTACGGCGCCCGCGCGGGTGTCGACGCCGAGTTTGTCGTAGATGCGGCCCAGGTGGGTCTTGACCGTGGCCTCACTGATGAACAGGGCGCGGGCGATGTCCCGGTTGCCCAGGCCCTGGGAGAGCTGGGCCAGGATGTCGAGTTCCCGGTCGGTGAGGGTGGGCCGGGGCTTGCGCATCCGGGCCATGACGCGGCTGGCCACGGGCGGGGAGAGCGTGGTGCGGCCCTGGGCGGCCGAGCGGATCGCGGCGAAGAGCTCCTCCGGGCGTTCGGCCTTCAGCAGGTAGCCGGTGGCGCCCGCCTCGATGGCGCGGGTGATGTCGGCGTCCGTGTCGTACGTGGTGAGGACCAGTACGTGGACGCCGGTGGCGGCGATGCGGCGGGTGGCCTCGACGCCGTCGATGCCCTCGCCGAGCTGGAGGTCCATCAGGACGACGTCGGGGGTGAGCTTGGCTGCCAGGGCGACGGCCTCCTCGCCGCTGCCGGCCTCGCCGACGACCTCGATGTCCGGTTCGCTGCCGAGGAGGGCGAGCAGCCCTGCGCGTACGACGGCGTGGTCGTCGCAGAGCAGGATGCGTACGGGCGGCGCGGTCATGCGGGGGCCTCCGGGGCGGTCGTCGGTGCGGGTGCGGGTGTGAGGGGGACGGCGGCGGACAGGACCGTACCCTCGCCCGGGGCCGACTCGATCGTCAGCGTGCCGCCGAGCTGGTGCAGCCTGGCGCGCATCGCGGGCAGCCCGTGGCCGCGCACACCACCGGTGGGTCCGGCGCGCTCGGCGGGTGTGAAGCCCCGGCCGTTGTCGGCGATGTCCAGGACGATCCGGTCGTCGAGATGGGTCAGCGTCAGCGCCGCCTCCGTCGCGTGTGCGTGTTCCTTCACATTGGCCAGTGCGCCCTGCGCGATGCGCAGGAGCGCCGACTGCACCCGGTCGGGCAGCGCGGTGTGCTGCTCTCCCTCCACATGGCAGCGGACGGTGAGCCGCCCCTGCGCCTGGACCGTCTCGCGTGCGGCCAGTGCGTGCAGGGCGGCCTCCAGGCCGCCGCCCTCCGCGAGATCGGCCGGGGCCAGGTCGTGGACGAAGCGGCGGGCCTCGGCGAGATTGCGTTCCGCGATGCCCGTTGCCGTACGGACATGGCGGCGGGCCGTCGCCGGGTCGGCGTCCCATGTGCGGTCGGCGGCCTGGAGCAGCATCTGCTGGCTGGACAGGCCCTGCGCGAGAGTGTCGTGGATCTCCATCGAGAGCCGCTGGCGTTCTGCGAGGGTTCCTTCGCGGCGCTCGGTTGCGGCCAGTTCGCGGCGGGTGCGCAGCAGGTCGTCGATCAGTTCGCCCTGCCGTTCGGACAGTTCGCGCTGACGCACGGCCTGACGCTGCATATGGACGAAGACCGCCGTCGCGACCGCCGCCACCGCGGGCGGGGCGAGCACCAGGTTCGGGTCGAATCCGTCGGCCAGCCGCAGCTGCGCGGCGACGACGAACACAGTGAGCAGAGCGACGAGCGCGAGTGCGGCGCGTGGTGGAAGGATCCGCAGTCCGGTGTAGAAGAGCGGGACCGCGCACCACGCGAAGCTCGGGGCGAGGACGACCAGCACCATCCATACGGCGACCAGCACCCCCAGCCACACCACGCTGCGTGGCGTCGGACGCGAACCGAGCACCGGCCCGAGCACGTACAGCAGGGCCAGGGCGACGGAGAGCGCGATGATCCACGGGGTGCGGGCCTCGCCCGGGTGCCGCAGCAGGAAGCGGGCGAGCGAGGCGCCGAGCAGCAGGAAGAACGCGGCGTGCATCAGGCGCGTCAGCCATCGGGCATCCGGGTCGCCGGCCCCGGTTGTGCCGTTCCTGCTTTCGCCGAAGGCGCCGGTCCGCCCTGCCACGGTGCCGTCGGTTTGCCCCGTGACCGTGCCGGGCGTCGGCCGGGTTCGGTGCTCCACCTCGTACCCCTCGCTCCTCACCATCGCCATCGGCGCTGCTGACCTGCGCAGATACGTCCATGGTCACCCCGGATGACCACCCCCGCATCAACCGATCGGCCGATGGGGCCGTCGACCGTACCGCGCGTGGCGTCGAGCCGGTTCGTCGACCGTACGGCGCCGGACGCGGCCGGAGGATCGATGACAGAGCCGAACAAGCTCATCCGCCGACCCCGCTGTTGAAGGAGCCCACCATGAAGAAGCTGTCGCTGCGCACTCGCGTCCTGACCGGTGCCGTTGCCGCCGCCGCCCTCGGCGCCGGAACCTTCGGTGCCATGTCCGCCAACGCTTCCACCCCGGCCGCCGCACCCGCCGCGGCGGTCGCCGCCGACACCGCGAACCGGCACCTCCAGCAGACCACCCACCTGACCGTGGCCGCCGCCACCAAGGCCGCGCAGGCCACGCTCGACGCCGCGGAGAAGGAGAACCAGCGCGTCTCCGTCGCCGTCGTCGACCGCAACGGCAACACCGTCGTGACGCTGCGCGGTGACGGCGCAGGACCGCAGTCGTACGAGTCGGCCGTGAAGAAGGCGTACACCGCCGTCTCCTGGAACGCGCCCACCTCCGAGCTGGCCAAGCGCCTGGAGCAGGCCCCGAACCTCAAGGACATCCCCGGCACCCTGTTCCTCGCGGGCGGCGCCCCGGTGCAGGTCAAGGGTGCCCCGGTGGCGGGCATCGGAGTGGCCGGGGCCCCCAGCGGCGACCTCGACGAGAAGTTCGCGAAGGCCGGCGTCGCCACTCTCGCGAAGTAGGACCGACCGGCACATGGGGGCCGCCGTGCCTGCACAAGCGCATTCGGACATTTCGCGCCTAGGATCACTTGTGTGGATCAGCGAACATCTGTACGCCGCACGGCACGCGCTGCCCTCGCCCTGCTGGTTCTGACGACGTCCGCAGCCTGCGCCGGCGGTGTCGATGGCACCCCCGGCGCCGCCGGTCTGCGCGACCCGTACTTCCCGAAGCTCGGCAACGGCGGCTACGACGTCACGCACTACGACCTCGCCCTCGACGTCGACCCGGCCGCTCACCATCTGCGCGGCACGGCCACGATCACCGCGCGCGCCACCCAGGACCTCAGCGCCTTCAACCTCGACCTCGCCGGGCTCACCGTGCGGTCCGCGACCGTCGAGGGCCGCCCTGCCGCGGTCAACCGGGCGGGGCACGAGCTGACGCTGCGCCCCGACGCCGAGATCGAGAGCCGGCTCCACAAGGGCAGGACGTTCCGTACGGTCGTCCACTACTCCGGCTCCCCGCAGACCCTCACCGACCCCGACAAGTCGAAGGAGGGCTGGCTGAGAACGGCGGACGGATCGGTAGCGCTCGGTGAGCCGACCGGTGCCATGGCCTGGTTCCCCGGCAACAACCACCCGAGCGACAAGGCGTCGTACGACATCGCCGTGACCGTTCCCAAGGGCCTGACGGCCGTCTCCAACGGCGAGCTGACATCCCGCGGCACCTCGGGCACCACCACCACGTACCACTGGCACACCGCCGAACCGATGGCGAGCTATCTCGCGACGGTCGCCATCGGCCGCTTCGACACGAAGACGTCGACCACCCCGGACGGCATCAAGGTGTTCACCGCCGCGGACTCGAAGGTGGCGGCGGACAGCGCGCGGGTTCTCGCCCGGGTTCCCGAGATCGTGAAATGGGAAGCGGAACGTTTCGGCCCGTACCCCTTCTCCGCCACGGGTGCGATCGTCGGGCGACCCGGGGACGCCGGATATGCGCTGGAGACCCAGAACCGGCCGTACTTCCCGGGGGTGCCGGACGCCGGACTGCTCGTCCATGAGATGGCGCACCAGTGGTTCGGGGACTCCGTCACGCCCAAGAGTTGGCGGGACATGTGGCTCAACGAGGGCTTCGCGACCTACGCGGAGTGGCTGTGGGAGGCCGACCACGGGGGCGACCCGGTACAGAAACGGTTCGACGCCGCCTTCGACGACGACGACAACTGGGCCTTTCCGCCCGCCCATCCGCCGACCGCCGCGGACATCTCGCAGGCGCCGGTGTACGGGCGCGGGGCGATGGTCGTCCACAGGATCCGGCAGGCTGTGGGCGACGACGAACGCTTCTTCGCGCTCGTCAGGGGCTGGACGCGGGCCCACCGGCACGGCAACGCGTCGACCGCCGACTTCACCGCCTATGTGGAGAAGGCGACCGGTCAGGATCTGACGGCGCTGTGGAACACCTGGCTGTACGGCGGGAGCCGGCCCGCCTCGAAGGGCTGACCGGCTCCCGCGTGCAGCAGTGGGGCTACTTCACATTGACGCCGCTCCAGGCGGCGTCGACTGCCGCGAGCTCGGCGCTGTCCGCCCCGTACAGGTCGGTCGCCGCCTTCTCGGTCGCCGTGCGGGCGGCCGCGTAGTCGGTGGTCGACGTCATGTACTCGGAGAGGGCCTTGTACCAGATCTGGACGGCCTTGTCCCGGCCGATGCCGGTGACCGTCGAGCCGTCGATGGTCGGGGAGTCGTAGTCGACGCCGTTGATCGTCTTCGCGCCGCTGCCCTCGGACAGCAGGTAGAAGAAGTGGTTGGCGACACCGGAGGAGTAGTGCACGTCGAGGTCGCCGACGCTGCTGTCCCAGTAGTCCGCGGAGCCGCCGTCCTTGCTCGGCTTGTCCATGTAGCGCAGCGGGGTGCCGTCGCCGTTGATGTCGATCTTCTCGCCGATGAGGTAGTCGCCGACGTCCGTGCTGTTGTCGGCGGCGAACTCCACCGAGGTGCCGAGGATGTCGCTGGTCGCCTCGTTCAGGCCGCCGGACTCCCCGACGTAGTCGAGGTTGGCGGTGGACGCGGTCAGGCCGTGGCTCATCTCGTGACCCGCGACGTCGAGAGCGGTGAGGGCGCTCTTGTTGTCGGCGCCGTCGCCGTACGTCATGCAGAAGCAGCTGTCGTCCCAGAACGCGTTGACGTACCCGTCGCCGTAGTGGACCCGCGAGTACGCGGCCTTGCCGTCACCGGCGATGCCGTCGCGGCCGAACGCCGACTTGTAGAAGTCCCAGGTCTGCGCAGCACCGTAGGCGGCGTCGACGGCGGCGGTCTGGCGGTCGTTGCCGGTGCCGTCGCCCCAGGTGTCGTCGTCGTCCGTGACGAGGTCACCGGTGCCGCTCTCGCCCTGGTTGAGGTCGTACGTCTTGTGGCCGCCGCGGTCGCCGTCGGTCAGCTCGAAACCGGAGCCGGCCGCGGTGGTCGTCAGGTCGACCTGGCCGCTGTACTGGCTGTTGCCGACGCCGGTCTCGATCGCCTCGTAGCTCTGGAGCTTCTTGCCGGTGGTCGCGTCGGTGATGATGTGCAGCCTGCTCGGCGTACCGTCCTTCTGCACCCCGGTCTTCACCGTCTCGAAGGCGAGGACGGGCTTGCCGCCGCCCGCCCAGATCACCTTGCGGCCGCTCGCGACGGTCTTGATCTTCGGCGTCGTCGAGGGCACGGATATCCGGGCCCGGGTCGCCTTGGTGACGCTCTTGAGCTTTCCGCTGCGGGCGGTGTGGGTGACGAGGTCGCCGCCGATGACCGGGAGGCCGGCGTAGGTGCGCTCGTAGCGGGTGTGGACGGTGCCGTCGGCGTCCTTGATCACATCACGGGCGATCAGCTTCTCCCGGCTGCCGAGCCCGAGGGAGTCGGCGGTCGAAGAGGCGTCGGACTGAGCCGACTTGATGGCGGCTGTGCGCTTCGAGGCGCTGTTCGCGCCGAAGGGGGCGGCGCTGCGAGAGGCGGAGGGGCCGTCATTTCCGTTGTCCGGCGCGGCGCTTGCCGCACCGGTCTGGACGCCGACGACGACCATCGCGGCCACGGCGGCCAGGGCTGCGGCGCGACGGGTGTTCATGTGGGGGGTCATGCGTTCTCCGTTGCTCGTTCCGTGGGGGGTTACGAGCCGAGAGCGTGCCACCGAATGACCACCATTGACGGTGTACTAACAAATGCCTCACATTTTTTTGACCACTTCTTGTCCGAATGGGATGCGCTTGTGTTCGTTATTTGGCGGAGTCCGATAGTGACCGCGGCTCGGAACTCCGCACACGCAAACGCCGCGCACGGTTCCGGCGGTGCGGAGCATGTGCGCGGCGCGTGAAGGGTCGTGGGGCCGGCCCTGACGAGTGGTGGACATCGAGCCGGCCGACCGTCTTCGACCGGCGCGGACGGGCCGCCGTCCTTGCTCGGCCTGCTCGGTGTTGGCTGTGCGGTGATCCGTGACGGTGCGCAGAGTGCTCATGCGCAACGGCCCCGGCTCAAGCCCGGTCGGTGCGCACGCAGAAGCCCCCGGCCGCGCTTGAGTTCCAGCGGCCGGGGGCTTCTGCGTGATGAGCTCCTGCGTCAGATGTTGACGCCGAAGTCCTGGGCGATGCCGCGCAGGCCCGAGGCGTAACCCTGGCCGACCGCGCGGAACTTCCACTCCGCGCCGTTGCGGTAGAGCTCGCCGAAGACCATGGCGGTCTCGGTGGCGGCGTCCTCGCTCAGGTCGTAACGGGCGATCTCCGTGCCGCCGGCCTGGTTGATGATGCGGATGAACGCGTTGCGAACCTGGCCGAAGTTCTGGCTGCGGGTCTCGGCGTCGTAGATCGAGACCGGGAAGACGATCTTGTCGACGTCGGCCGGCAGGCCCGCCAGGTTGACGTTGATCTGCTCGTCGTCGCCCTCGCCCTGGCCCGTGACGTTGTCACCGGTGTGCACGATGGTCTGGTCCGGCGTCGACTTGTTGTTGAAGAAGACGAAGTGGCCGTCGGAGACGACCTTGCCGCCGGGGTTGACCGCGATCGCCGAGGCGTCGAGGTCGAAGTCGGTGCCGGTGGTGGTGCGGACGTCCCAGCCGAGGCCGACCGTGACGGCGGTCAGGCCCGGGGCCTCCTTGGTGAGCGAGACGTTGCCGCCCTTGGACAGGCTTACAGCCATGGGAAGTCCCTTTCATCGTCGATCGCGGGCTTCGTGCCCTCACGAAGCTACCGTCACAGGTCATAACGCGGGCAAGGGACCGGGAGGTTCCTGCTCCCTTTACTTTCTTTACCGAAGTCCCCCGGTCGGCCCGACGGTCCGTACGGTTCGTACGGCAAAAGAAGGTGACGAACGCCCTGTGGGCCGGGGAACATGGGTGCCATGTCCGGGCCCTATGTCATCCGCGGTTCGGTCTCCCTGCCGGAGGCCGAGCTCATGTGGCGTTTCTCGCGGTCCTCCGGGCCCGGCGGGCAGCACGTCAACACGAGCGACTCCCAGGTGGAGCTCCGCTTCGACCTCGCGGCGACCGAGTCGCTTCCCGAGGTGTGGAAGGCGCGGGCGCTCCAGCGACTGGAGAGCAGGCTCGTGGGCGGGGTGATCGCGGTACGGGCCTCCGAGCACCGCTCCCAGTGGCGCAATCGCGAGACGGCTCTCGTACGGCTCGCGTCCCTGCTGGCCGAGGCCACGGCGCCACCTCCCAGGCCACGGCGCAAGACCAGGATTCCGCGCGGCATCAACGAACGCCGCCTGCGGGAGAAGAAGCAGCGCGGCGAGACGAAGCGCGGCCGCTCCGGCCGCGACTGGTGACCGCCGCTCCGGCCGCGACCGGTGGCCGCGCCCGCGCGATGCCGCCCCCTCACCCCAGTTGCCGGTAGCGCCCCCGGAAGTACGTCAGCGGCGATCCGTCCCCGCTCGGCAGGGCCGCGCTCAGCACCCGGCCGATCACCAGCGTGTGGTCACCCGCCAGGACCCGCTGTTCGGTGCGGCACTCCAGCGTGGCCAGCGCGCCTCCGATCAGGGGTGCGTGGCTGATTTCACCCCTTGTGCAGGGGATGTCCTCGAACAGCAGCCGGTCGCTGATCCGGCCCTTCATCGCGAACCGGCCGGCGATGTGCCGCTGGCTCTCGGAGAGTACGGAGACCGCCCACAGCGGCTGCTCCGACAGCAGGTCGTCCATCCGTGAGTCGTTGCGCAGGCTGACCATCACAAGCGGTGGGTCCAGCGACACCGACATGAAGGCGGTCGCCGTCATCCCGACGTCCTCGCCGCGTCCGTTCTCGTCGAGCGGCGGCTCTTCGGCGGTGATCAGCACGACACCGGCGGCCAGCCGGGCGAGGGCGCCTCGGAACTCATCGTTGCTCACCCCCTCAGCATGGGGGATGGGCTCGGAACGCGGGGTGGGGGGCTTCGTCTGCAACACACCGGGCACGCTAGCCGTGGATGCTGTGCCGTCGCATCGGGCCAGGGGACCAGCCTGGTCCTAGGACCCGCGGTCCGTGGCGGCGGCGGCCCGGCACTGCGACGTACGGATGTGCGTTCAAGAAAAGGATGGACCGCATCCGCGCGGCCCTCTGATCTCTTTACCATCTGTTGTGACTTGAGTCACAGAGTGCAATATTTGCTGACCCTGTGTACCGACTGCACAGCTCACTGTGATTCAGTGGCCGTGACACTGAAGCCAGTACGTCGATATGAAACCTGGAGTGCTGTCGAGGTCTCGGGGAGTGCGAGCAATGGAGGCCGAGTCGGAGCCGTACGTCCGTCTAGCGACGATGCGGCAACTGCACCAGGCCGTGGCCGATCTCAATACGGCGCGGAGTCTGGCCGACACGCTGCAGACCGTGGCCGACGGAATCGTCGCCGGTCTCGGCTACGAGCTGGCCTGTGTGAACCTGGTCCGCCCCGACGGTGATCTCGTCGTCGCCGCCTTCGCCGGCAACAGTGCCGCAGAAGCCCTGATCACCGGCCGCGTCGGCACGCGCAGCTCCTGGGAGCGCAGGCTCTCGATGGGCGAGGCCTGGGACGAGCTCCGCTTCATACCGCACACCGACGGCTGGGTCCTCCTCGACGACGACGTACCGCAGTGGCACACCGAGGGGCCCGAACCCCGCTTCGAGGACGAGTGGCACCCCCAGGACCGGCTCTATGCCCCGATGTACGCGTCCGGCGGCGGCCTCGATCTCCTGGGTGTCATTTCCGTCGACCGCCCGCGCAACGGCCGCCGCCCCGGCGCCTGGGGCCGTGAGGCGCTCCAGATGTACGCATCACAGGCCGCCATCGCGATCAGCAACGCCCGGCTGAGAGCAAACATGCAGCGCGCCCTGGTCCGTCTGGAACGTGAGCAGCAGGCGCTGCGGGCCAGCGAGGAATCCTTCCGCCAGGCCTTCGAGTACGCGCCCAGCGGCATGGCCATCGCCGAGATGGGCGGCGACCAGCACGGCCGGCTGCTGCGCACCAACGACGCCCTGTGCCGGCTGCTCGGCCGCCCCGCGTCCGTCCTGCGCCGCTACTCCTTCGCCGACCTCGTCCACCCCGAGGACATCGGCACCCTGCTGCGCACCTCCGCCGAGGGCGGCCGCGCCGAGCTGCGGCTCGGACGGCGGGACGGCACCTACCTCTGGGTCTCGCTGCGCAACTCCGTCGTCGCCGACACCACGGACGGCCCGCGCTTCCTGCTCACCCATGTCGAGGACATAGAGGAGCGCAAGCGCCACGAGCTGCATCTCGCGCACCGAGCCTCGCACGATGCGCTCACCGGCCTGCCCAACAGCGCCGAGCTGCGCTCCCGGCTCGGCTCCAGGCTCTGCGAGCGCCCGCACTCGGTGGCCACCACCGCGGTGGAGGCGCTGGACGCGGCCTACGGCGACGTCGACGATCCGGACACGCGGACGCACGGCTACGACGTGGACTCGGTGCCCGGCGGCCCGTACGACCACCATGTGCATGCCGTCGCACCCGACACCGAGAACGACGACGGGGCGAAGGGCCTCGCGGTCCTCTTCTGCGACCTCGACGGCTTCAAGTCGATCAATGACCGCTTCGGCCACCACACCGGGGACGCGGTACTGATCGAGGTCGCCCGCCGTCTCACCACCTGTGTCCGTGACGGCGACACCGTCGCCCGGCTCGGGGGTGACGAATTCGTCGTTCTCGCCGACGGACTCGGCGCCGCAGATGCCGCGGACCTGGCCGTACGCCTCCGTAACGCCATCATTCCGCCCATTCGGGTCGACGGTCGGGCGGTGCGCGTCGGGGCGAGCTTCGGCATCGGCTGGGCGGAGTGCGGCATGACAGCCGAAGAGGTGCTGCGCTCCGCCGACCAGCGGATGTATGTGGAGAAGCGGTCCCGGGCGAAGGTTCACCGCAGGGCCGGCTGACGTTCACGACGGCGCTGCCCCCGCATCCGCTCGCGGTTCCAGGACGTGCGACGGCAATTCTTGGTGCGGTCCGTTCGGGGTAGGCTCGGCCGGTCGGCCACGGCTGGCGAAATTCGGCGACGGCTGGCGACATGGTGAGGAGTGACCCAGGGATGACGGCCGGGAACAACGGCGCAAGCAAGCCCGAGGACGACGATCCGTTCGGCTACCTGTACGAGGACGGACAGGCAGCAGGCGCCCAGCCGCCACGGCAGGGCGGCTACGGCTACCCGGGGCCGGCGGCCCCGCAGCCCGGCGTGCCCCGGACCTCGTACAACCAGGTGCGGACAGTCGGCGAGCGCCAGTACGGGCAGCAGGTGCCGCACCAGCAGCCGTACGGCCAGCCGAACGCGCAGTACGCCGCCCCGGAGATGTACCCCGGCGGCGCCCCCACCGCGCCTGTCCCGCAGCAGGGCGGCCGCGGCCGCTCCGGCGGCCCCGGCAGGGGCGGCCCGAACACCAAGGGCCTGCTGATCGGCGCCGTCGCGGTGGTCCTGGTCGTGCTCATCGGCATCGGCGCGGCGCTGATCACGGGCGACGGCAACAAGGACAAGAAGAAGGACGAGGCCACCTCCTCCGCCGGACCCGGCGACCAGGTCGAGGAGTCCCCGAAGCCCAAGGAGTCCCCGAGCTCCGAGGCTCCGGTCGAGCTCCCCAAGCAGGACGCGGCGACGCTGAAGCTCGGCGGCACGGCCCAGCTGGACAACACCACCAAGGGTGCGAAGAGCGCCAACGGCCAGTACATCAACCTCAACGAGGTCGGCAGGTCGGCGACCTGGTCGGTCGAGGTGCCGAAGGCCGGTCCGTACACGCTGTTCGTGACGTACGGCGTACCGGGCAAGGACGCCAAGACGTCCCTCACGGTCAATGCCGAGGCTCCCCGCGGCATCAACATGGAGAACTACGCGCACGCGCCGGAGGGTGACCTGGAGAAGGGCTGGACGACCACGTTCGCCTGGCTCAACCTCACCAAGGGTGCGAACACCCTGATGATCTCCTGCAACGAGGGCGATCAGTGTGATGCCAACCTGGACCAGCTGTCGCTGAAGGCCGGTCACGTGAAGCGCTGACCCGTACGTAAGCGGTCCGGCCCCCACGCCTTCGGGTGTGGGGGCCGGACCGCTTTTGCGTGCGGGCCGTCAGCCCATCAGGCTCAGGAACCCCGCCACCGTCGCGGCCATCGCCTCGCGCCCCGGTGCGATGTACTTGCGCGGGTCCACACCCGTGGTGTTCTCGGCCAGGTACGCCCGCACCGCGCCGGTGAACGCCGTGTTCAGCGCCGTGCCCACGTTGATCTTGACCATGCCGGAGGAGGCGACGGCCTGGCGGATCTCGTCGTCCGGGACACCGCTGGAGCCGTGCAGCACCAGCGGGACCGGGACCGCGTCGCGCAGCCGGCCGATCAGCTCGTGGTCCAGGGCGGCGGTGCGCTCGGTCATGGCGTGGGAGGAGCCGACCGCGACGGCCAGCGCGTCCACCCCGGTGTCGCGGACGTACGCGGCGGCCTCGGCCGGGTCGGTACGGACGCCGGGGGCGTGGGCGTCGAGCGGGGCCTCGCCCTCCTTGCCGCCGACCTTGCCGAGCTCGGCCTCGATCCAGATGCCGCGCTCATGCCCCCACGCCACCGCCTCGGCCGTGGCCCGCACGTTCTCCTCGTAGGGGAGCTTGGAGGCGTCGAACATCACCGAGCCGAAGCCCTCCGTGTGCGCCTGGTGCAGCAGTTCCACGGACTCGACATGGTCGAGGTGGAGCGCGAGGGGGGCGCCGGAGGTACGGGCGACGGCGGCGGCCGCGGCGGCGATGGCGGAGAGCCGTCCGCCGTGGAACTTCACGGCGTTCTCGGAGATCTGCAGGATGGCAGGCGCCCCGGCCCGCTCCGCTCCGGCCGCGATGGCCTCCGCGTGCTCCAGCGTGATGACATTGAAGGCGGCGATCCCGCGTCCCTCGGCCTGGGCGGCGGAGACGAGTTCACCGGTGCTGACGAGCGGCATGCTGACCTCTTGTTACTTCTTCGAACCGGCTGAACGCGGGTCCGGGACGGGCGCGGCCTCAGGCCGCCGTGGTGTGTTCCTCGATGCCGACGCGCGGCAGCAGCTCCTCGTACGCCGCGCGGTCGAAGTCACCGGCCGTCGGGGAGAGCACGGTCGCCGTCGACAGTGCCACCGCCCGCCGCAGCCGGTCCGGCCAGCTCAGGCCCTCGACGAGGCCGGACAGCAGCCCGGCCACCGCGGAGTCGCCCGCACCGGTCGGATTGCCCAGGACCTTGGCGGGCGGGGACGCCTGCCAGACGCCGTCGGGGGTGACCGCCAGCATGCCGTCGGGGCCCAGTGACGCGACGACCCCGTGCGCGCCGCGGCGGCGGGCGTCGCGGGTGGCCCGCAGCGGCTCGCGGGAGCCGGTGAGCTGGGCGAGTTCGTCGGCGTTGGGCTTGATCAGGTCGGGGCGGGCGGCGATGCCTCGGCGCAGCGGTTCGCCGCTGGTGTCCAGGAGCACGGGGACGCCGGCGGTGCGGGCCAGGCGGACCAGTTCGGCGTAGGCGCCGACGTGGATGCCGGGCGGCAGGCTGCCGCAGAGGGCGACGGCGTCGGCCCCGGTGAGGAGCTCCTCGTACCGGCCGAGGAGGGCGGTCCATTCGTCGGCGGTGACGAGCGGGCCGGGTTCGTTGAGCTGGGTGGTGTCGCCGGTGGCCCGGTCGACGACGGCGATCGTGCGACGGGTGTTCCCGGCGACGGTGACGAGGGCGTCGGTGACCGGCGCGGCGGCGGGCGTGGCACCGTTCCCGGTCTTCGTGTCCGCGTCCTGCGACGGCAGGCCGGCCAGCAGTTCGCGCAGGACGGCTCCGGTGGAGCCTCCGGCGAAGCCGGTGACTGCCGTCTCGTGGCCGAGGGCGGAGAGCACCCGGGCCACGTTGAGGCCCTTGCCGCCGGGGCGCTCGGACATGTCGCTGACGCGGTGGCTGGCGTGCGGGACGAGCTCCGGGACGCCGTACGTCAGGTCGAGTGCCGTATTCAGTGTGACCGTGAGGATCACCGCGGCCGCTCCCTCGATCCCTGCTCTGGAGCGCGAATCCTTGGACGGAATGCGCTTTCTCTGCCTGTTTCCCAGGCGATCATGTCAAAGAGGCGGCGGTCGGCCCAGGCCTCGGGACCAACCGCCGTCTCTTCGTTACGTATTCGACCCGTTGTCAATAACGGGCCAAATCAACCGATCTGTGGATCGATGATCCATTCGCCCTTGCGCATGACGCCCTTGAGCGTGAACTCCGCGTCCAGGACCACCAGGTCCGCGTCCTTGCCCGGGTCCAGCGAGCCGACCCTGTCGTACACGCCGAGCAGCCGTGCCGGGTTGGCGGAGATGGACTGCACGACATCGCCGACCGGGATCCTGTCGATGGTCACGGCCCGGTGGAACGCGGTGTCCAGGGTGAGCGTGGAGCCCGCGATCGAGTTGCCCTCGACCAGTCGCGCGACGCCGTCCTTGACCTCGACCGCGAGCGGGCCGAGCTGGTACCGGCCGTCGCCGAAGCCGGCCGCGTCCATGGCGTCGGTGATCAGCGCGACGCGGTGGGCGCCCGCGTGGTGGTAGGCCAGCTCCAGGGCGGCGGGGTGCAGATGCGTACCGTCGTTGATCAGCTCGACGGTGACCCGCTCGTCCTCCAGCAGGGCCGCGATCGGGCCGGGCGCGCGGTGGCCGAGGCCGGGCATCGCGTTGTAGAGGTGGGTGGCGACGGTGGCGCCCGCGTCGATCGCCTCGACGGTCTGCTCGTACGTCGCGTCGGTGTGCCCGATCGCGGCGATCACCCCGTGCTCGGCGAGCAGCCGCACCGACTCGATGCCGCCCGGGAGTTCGGTGGCGAGCGTGAACATCTTCGCGGTGCCGCGCGCCGCGTCCATCAGCTTGCGGACCTCGGCCGGGTCCGGGTGGCGCAGCAGATCCTCGCTGTGCGCGCCCTTGCGGCACGGTGAGATGAACGGCCCTTCGAAGTGGATACCGGCCAGGTCGCCCTGCTCGACCAGCTCGGAGAGGACAGCGGCCCGCCGGGTGAGGAAGTCCATCTCGCCGGTGACGGTGGAGGCGACCAGCGTGGTGGTGCCGTGCTCGCGGTGGGTGCGGATGCCAGTGAGGACCTCGTCGACGGTGCCGGAGGTGAAGGACGCGCCGCCGCCGCCGTGGTTGTGCATGTCGACGAAGCCGGGGACCACCCAATGGCCGCTCAGGTCGACGGTCCGGGCGCCCTCCGCCGCACCGCCGACGATCCGGGCGCCCTCGACGACCACCCGGCCGTCCTCGACGGTCCCGGTGGGAAGCACCACCCGGGCACCTGCGAGAACTGTGCTGTCTGCGCGTCCGGCCATCAGGCGGATACCTCCGTGGAGAGAAGATCCCAGGCGAGCAGCCCTGCGCCCAGGCATCCGGCGGTGTCCCCGAGGGCCGCCGGGACGATGTGGGGCAGCTTCTGGAACGTGACACGTTCCTCGACGGCCGCACGGAGTGGTGTGAACAAGGTTTCCCCGGCCTCGGCGAGACCGCCACCGATGATGAGCGCGCTGGGGTCGAGCAGCGTCAGCGCGGTGACCAGCCCGGCGGCGAGCGCGTCGACCGCGTTCCGCCAGACCTCCACGGCCGCCGGATCGCCCGACTCCACGGCCTTCGCGCAGTCCGCGGCGTCCGCCGTCGGATCGCCGGACGCCGCGGCCCAGGCCCGGGTCACCGCGGAGGCGGACGCCAGGGTCTCCAGACAGCCGCGCTGGCCGCAGCCGCAGTCCGGGCCGTCCGGCCGGACCACGATGTGGCCGATCTCGCCCGCGTACCCGTGCGCGCCGGACTCGATGGTGCCCGCGATGCCGATGGCCCCGGCGATCCCGGTGCCCAGCGGTACGAAGAGGAAGCGGTCGGCGCCCTTGCCCGCGCCGATCCGGCCCTCGGCGAGTCCGCCGGTGCGCACATCGTGGCCGAGCGCGACGGGGACACCGCCGAGCCGCTCGCCGAGCAGTTCCCGCATGGGTACGTCGCGCCAGCCCAGGTTCGAGGCGTAGACCGCGATCCCGTTCTCGGCATCGACGATGCCGGGCACGGCGACACCGGCCGCGACGGCGCTTTCGCCGAGGTGCTCCTCGCCGTACGCCCGCAGGTCCGCGGCGAAGGCGAGGATCGACTCCACGACGGCGTCGGGACCGCGTTCTCTGCCGGTCGCCCGCCGTGCCTCGTGCAGCAGGGAGCCGTCGGCCCCGACCAGTGCGGCCTTCATTCCGGTGCCGCCCACATCGAGGGCGATGACGTGTTTCACGGGAAACAGTTTCGCCCGACGAACCCCAAAAGGTCTAGTCCACTATCGCGGTTTGTTGCGTGCCCGTACAAAATCGCGCCAGCGACACCTCCGCAACCGACTCAGGGCCCTTTCGGACGGCTCAGGACGAAAGGATCACGTTGCGCGAGAGGTTGCGCGGGTGGTCCGGGCCGTACCGTTCCTGGGCGGTGAGCAGGAGTGAGTCCTGTCTCACCGGCATGCTCCGAACGGCCTTGGGCGCACCGGCCCTCCGCTTTCGCGTCCTGAGCGGCGACGCATATCCCGTACGGCCACCGCGTCGGCGGCGTCCATGACCGGCGTCTTCGGGGCGGCGGTCAGGGCGACGGTGGTGACCTTGCCGCGCAGCTCGCCGAGGAGCTCCAGCACCTCGGTCGTCGTACCGGACCGGGTGATCGCCACCACCCGGTCGTGCGGGCGCCCGGCCGGGAACTCCGACGAGGGATACGCGTCAGTCTCGCCCTGACCGGCCGCCTCGCGCAGCGCCGCGTACGCGATCGCCATGAACCAGGAGGTGCCGCACCCGGTGACGGCGCCCCGCTCGCCCGGCCGCGGCAGCCCGTCGAACGCCGCCCCCGCCTCTGCGGCACGCCGCCGGCAGTCGGGCTGGGTGGCGATTTCTGATGCGCTACGGGACATGCTGGACGGCTTCTTGCGGCGTGGAACGACAATGATGCGGGCGGTGCGACACAGCAGCGGAGCAAAGGTCTGGGTCATGAAGAACCTTGCGCCGAAACCTACTTAGCGGTCGGCGCAGGTCAAGGGCAATGCCCTCAGGCGCCAACTGGGGGCGGGTCCGGGTGCGTTGCCAAAGCGATACACCGGTGGTGTAGACCTTCGACGAGCGCTCGGGGGAGGATCGCAGCTCACCGGAGGCCCCCACGAGGACGTGGCCGGCGCGGATGACGTTAATGGACGAGGACGGACTGGGCTGTGCAGCGGCGCTACTTGGGACTGACGGCGGCTGTGGCCGCACTGGGATTGACGGCAACGTTGTCGGGATGCGGCGGCAGCGGCAGCGGATCAGGGGATGTCACCCTCAAGCTCGTCGCGGCGGACTACGGCAACAGCGCGGCCAACAGCTCCAGGAAGTACTGGGCCGGGCTCGTGAAGGGTTTCGAAGCGTCCCATCCCGGCATCAAGGTCGATGTCAGCGTCTATTCGTGGAAGGACGTCGACCGCAAGGTCGCCGAGATGGTGAAGAAGGGGCAGGCCCCCGACATCGCCCAGATCGGCGCGTACGCCGACTATGCCAAGGCCGGCAAGCTCTACCGGGCCGACGAGATGCTGAACATCCCCACCCAGGCCAACTTCCTGCCGCACCTCGCCGACGCGGGCAGCGTGGACCAGACCCAGTACGGACTGCCGTTCGTCGCCAGCACCCGACTGCTCTTCTACAACAAGAAGTTCTTCGCACAGGCGGGCCTCGATGCCCCGCAGACCTGGGCCGACATACGCAACGACGCGGCGGTGCTCAAGCAGCGCGGTGTGACGTACCCGCTCGCACTGCCGCTCGGTCCGGAGGAGTCCCAGGCCGAGACCATGATGTGGCTGCTCAGCGGGGGCGGCGGCTACATCGACGACGTCGACTCGTACGAGATCGACTCGGCCGAGAACGTCAAGACGTTCGACTGGCTGAAGACGAACCTGGTCGACAAGGGCCTCGTGGGCCCCGTCGCCCCCGGCAAGCTCGACCGGGGCAAGGCGTTCGACGCGTTCACGCGCGGCGAGGTCGGCATGCTGAACGGTCACCCGACGCTGATGCAGGAGGCCAAGAAGAAGGGCGTCTCCGTGGGCATGGTGCCGCTGCCCGGCATCGGCGGCCCCACAAAGGGGTCGATGGGCGTCGCCGACTGGATCATGGGCTTCAAACAGCGCGGCCACCGTGTGGAGATGGGCAAGTTCTTCGACTATCTGTTCACCGACAAGAACGTCATCGACTTCGCCGACGAGTACGACCTGCTGCCGGTCACCGGCAGCGCTTCCGCAGCGATGGAGTCCGATCCCGAGTACAAGCCGCTGTGGAAGTTCCTGGCCGCGCTGCCGAACTCGGAGTTCTACCCGTTCGGCAAGACGTCCTGGGCGCGGGCCAGCGAGTCGATCAAGGAGAACATCGGCAACGCGGTCGCGCCGAACGAGAGCCCCGAGAGCGTGCTGGGGAAGATCGCACAGGACGCGAGGGCGGCGGAGGAAGCGGAGTAACGGGCGGCGGCTTTCCGTCCGGGCGATATGTTGGCTGATATGACCGCCCCTCCGAATGGCCCCGATGACACGGACGGTCCCGTCGGCCTCTCCGCCAGGGACCGTGCCGTGCTCGCCGTCGAACGGCAGTCGTGGGCCGGACCCGGGGCGAAGGAGCGCGCGATCCGCGAACAGCTCGGCATCTCGCCCACGCGCTACTACCAGCTGCTGAACGCGCTCCTCGACGACCGCCGCGCGCTGGAGGAGGACCCGGTGACGGTGAACCGCCTGCGCCGGGTACGGGATGCGAGGCGGGGGCGCCGCTGAAACCGGCACCCACTCAGTCGGAGACGGTGATCATGACGGGTTCCGCAGTGCCGGTGACGCGTAGTGCCTCGACGAAGACCTCCGTGGTCCAGGCTGCCGCGTCAAGGGACCACACGGGCACCCGGCAGCGGAAGGCCAGGGCCCGGTGCATCCCTTCGGTCTGCACTTCACCGGTCAGCGGCAGGGCCAGACCCGGGAGGTCCACGTCGGTGGTTTCCGGCTCGACGGTCATGCATCCGTACGTGCACGCCAGCGCCTCCTCGCGAATGCGCCCGGCGCGGCCGGCCAGCTCCGCTTCGCGGCCCGACACGGTCACAGTGATCTGCCTGACCGCGCCCGGGTCGGCCAGCTCGTACCAGCCGGCGGCGTACAGGAGGGCGGCGGCGGGGTCCGGCGCCAGGTGCACCGGCGCGACGGTGTGCACGCCGGTGACGCGGATGTCGCCCACTTGCCGCAGTGTGTCGCCGAGGACCGTCGCCACGGGCAGTACGGGCAGTCGTTGCCGGTTCAGGTGGGCGGGCACGTCCACCTGGAGCCAGCCGATCTCCCGTACGCGCCCGTCCTGCGTCCAGTCCTCCCCGGCGTCGTTGTGCCCCCACCGGCTCCCCCCGAGCTCCATGCCGGCCCCCAGAAGGGTGCTGCTCCACCCGTAGACCTCGGCCCGGTTCACCGCCAGGCCGAAGACATCGACGTCGGGCTCCGAGGTGCCCTCGGGCGGTGCGAGCCAGGGATGCCGGGTGAGAACTCCGTGCACGCCCATGAGCAGAGTGGAGTCCCGCACCGCATCACCCATCGTTTCTCCCTACACACCCGCGCCGCAGTTGAAGGTCATCGTGGCAGTGACGGCCTTCTCCGAGGAGTCGGCCTCGCCGATGCCATGCATCGGTCCGGGATGGTGCGTCCGTTCGATGTTTCACGCTCATGCGGCAGTCAGCCGCTGCGTGTACGTCATGCCGCGGATGCCGCCCGCGGGCCACGTCACCCATGGCTGTGCCCGGCGGTACGCCTATAGGCTCGGCCCCATGGGCAGCAATCCGCACGTACCCGCGCCGAGCGAGATCCCGTCCGAGCTCCCGACCCCCACCACCCCAGCCGGCCGCGAAGCCCTGGCCGCGATCCTCGCGCGCCCGGACCGTGCCGTCGTCGCGCTCGATTTCGACGGGACCCTCGCCGACATCGTCCCGGACCCGGAACAGGCCCGCGCCCACCCCGGCGCCGTCGGCGCGCTCGTCGCGCTCGCCCCGAAAGTGGCCTCCATCGCCGTGATCACCGGCCGCCCGGCCGGCGTCGCGGTCCGGCACGGCGGCTTCGCCGGAGTACCGGGACTCGACCACCTCGTCGTCCTCGGCCACTACGGCGCCGAACGCTGGGACGCCGTCTCCGGCACCGTCCACGCCCCCGCCGCGCACCCCGGCGTGGCCGCGGTCCGTGCCGAACTCCCGGGCGTGCTCGACCGGTTCGATTCGTGGCACGGAACCTGGATCGAGGAGAAGGGCCGGGCGCTCGCCGTCCACACCCGCCGCGCCGCCGACCCGCAGGCCGCGTTCGAGGCCCTGCGCGGCCCCCTCGGCGAGCTCGCCGCCCGGCACGGGCTGATCGTCGAACCGGGCCGCCTGGTCCTGGAGTTGCGCCCGCCGGGCATGGACAAGGGCGTGGCGCTCGCGCAGTACGTACGGGAGTTGGACGCCGAGTCCGTTCTGTACGCGGGCGACGATCTGGGTGACCTCGCCGCGTACGCCGCCGTGGAGAAGCTCCGCACCGAGGGCCCCGACGGCATCCCGGGCCTGCTGGTCTGCAGCGGCAGCGCGGAAGTTCCCGAACTGGCCGAGCGGGCCGATCTGCTGCTGAACGGCCCGGGGGCCGTCGTCGACTTCCTGGCAACCCTGGCGCGACAGCTCTAGCCCGTTCCGGCTCACTCCCGCCGCAGCGCGTCCAGCTGGTCCAGGAACCACTGCTGCGGCGGCAGCGCCACCGCCGCCGCAGCCAGCCGCTCCGTGTGCGCGGCCCGCTCGTCGTCCGCCATCGTCAGAGCCTCGTGCAGCGCCGCCGCCGTCGCGGACACGTCGTACGGGTTCACCACGACCGCGTCGCTGCCCAGTTCCTCGTACGCCCCCGCCTCCCGCGACAGCACCAGCGCGCAGCCGTGGTCGGAGACGACCGGGACCTCCTTGGCGACCAGGTTCATGCCGTCGCGGATCGGGTTGACGAGCGCCACGTCGGCCAGCCGGTACGCGGCGAGCGAGCGGGCGAAGTCGTCCTTGACGTGGAGCACGACCGGCGTCCAGCCCGCCGTGCCGTACACGGCGTTGATCTCGTCGGCGACCCGCTGCACCTCGGCCGTGTAGTCGCGGTACACCGCCAGGTCCTGCCGCGAGGGGTACGCGAAGGCGACATGGACGACGCGCTCACGCCATTGAGGCCGCTCTTCGAGGAGCTCGCGGTACGCGAGCAGACCGCGCACGATGTTCTTGGACAGTTCCGTTCGGTCCACTCGTACGATCGTTCTCCGGCCGGGGCCGACCTGCTCCCGCAGCGCCGCCATCCGCTCGTCCACGTCCGCCTCGTGCGCGCGCCTGCGCAGGAACTCCGCGTCCGCGCCGAGCCCGTGCACCCCGATCCTGGTCCGGCCGGTGCCGCCCAGGATCTCCGTACAGCAGCCGATGAACGCGTCCGCCCAGCGCCGGGTCAGGAAGGCCGCCCGGTCCGCGCCCAGGATGCCGTGCAGCAGCTGCTCGGCGATGTCGTTGGGGAGCAGGCGGAAGTAGTCGACGGGCGCCCACGGGGTGTGCGAGAAGTGGCCGATCCGCAGGTCGGGGCGGAGCTCGCGGAGCATGCCGGGCACCAGCGCCAGGTGGTAGTCCTGCACCAGCACCGCCGCACCCGGGCCCGCTTCCTCGGCGAGCGCCTCGGCGAAGGCCCGGTTGTACGTCTCGAACGACGCCCACTGCCGCCGGAACTCCGCGTCGAAGACCGGCTCCAGCGGCGTCTGGTACAGCATGTGGTGGACGAACCAGAGCACCGAGTTCGCGATGCCGTTGTACGCGTCCGCGTGGACGGCCGCGTCGATGTCCAGCATCCGTACGCCCTGCTCACCGACCCCGCGCCGGATCGCCTCCCGGTCCCCGTCACCGAGCGCGGCGCACACCCACAGCTTGTCCTTGACGGCGCTCAGCCCGGAGACGAGCCCGCCGCCGCCGCGCTTCGCGTCGAGCGATCCGTCCGTGGCGAGGGTGTACGACACCGGGCCGCGGTTGGACGCAACGAGGACCTGGGCAGCGGACTGGGCTTCGGACGCGGAGACCATGTTGCGGAATCTAGCCAGATCACGAACCGCCCAAACGTGCGAAGTCAGGCCACGTCAGGCCGCCCGGCGCGAGACGTACTCCTCGATCTCGCGCATCGGGGGCCGCTCCTCGGTGTCCACCGCATGGGTGCGCGGTACGAAGCCGTCCTCGCCGCGCTCGAACTGGGTGAGCGAAGGCCGCACCAGGTGACCCCGGGACAGCCGGAGTTGAGCGGTCCGGTAGATCGTCGCGGCCATCCGGCCGAGCGCCTGCCCGTCCTGGTGACGGTGTTTGCGCACCCCTACGTCGACCTGGGCCAGCGCGTCCAGACCCACCGTGTGCAGCGCATCGACCAGGAGGCCCAGTTCCACCCCGTAGCCGACGGGGAAGGGCAGCCGTTCGAGGAGGGAGCGGCGTACGGCGTACTCCCCGCCCAGCGGCTGGACGAAACCGGCCAGCTGCGGCCAGTGCAGATTGAGCAGCGGACGGGCCACCAGCTCGGTGACGCGACCCCCCTGACCTGCGGTGTCACCGAAGGGACGGTCGTACATCGCCTTCACGAACTCCACGCTCGGGTCGGTCAGCAGCGGGCCGACGATGCCGGAGACGAAGTGCGCCGAGAAGTCCCTCAGATCGGCGTCGATGAAGCAGACGATGTCACCGCTGGTGACCAGGAGCGACCGCCACAGCACCTCGCCCTTGCCGGGTACGGCGGGTATCCGGGGGAGTATCCCGTCCCGGTGCACCACCCGGGCGCCTGCCTCCCGGGCCACCTTCGCGGTGGCATCCGTGGAGCCGGAATCGATCACCACGAGTTCATCGACCAGCTGGACCTTCTCCATCAGCTCGCGCCGGATCGTCGCGACGATCAGGCCGACCGTCGCCTCCTCGTTCAGCGCGGGCAGTACGACGCTCACGCTTCCGCGGCGCGGGTCCCTGGCCTTGGCGGCCAGGATGCGGTCCAGCGGGCGGTCGGCGGCCGACCAGGAACGCCTGGCCAGCCAGCGTTCGACCTCTTCCAGCACGGTCGATACTCCCTGTATGTGATCCATCTCGCGGTTCGGACGACTATCTCAACTGTCCGGTGCTTCGGTTACAGTCTTGAACAACGCGGACGGCCGTTGCATGTCGGGGTCGGTCCGCCAACAAATGCCTGGATCGGTGATCCAGTGCCACAGCGCTCATCCAGAGGGACTGAGGGAACGGCCCGTTGAAGTCCCGGCAACCCTCCTGCCGACCGCGAGGTCACGGTGGGGAAGGTGCCAATTCCGTCTTGTGGCGAAACGCGTCGCAAGGAAGATGAGGAGAAAGGGCCTCCGCCATCATGGCCGTGCAGACTGTTGCAGCAAGCACCGATTCTTCCGCCGAAGCTGTCGACCTCGGACCCGCCGCGGCGCTTTCCTGCCGCGAGTGCGGCGAGCGTTTCGAGCTCGGCCCCATTTTCGCCTGCGCGTCCTGTTTCGGGCCGCTCGAAGTGGCGTACGACCTGCCGAGCGGCTCCCCCGACGAGCTGAAGAAGCGCATCGAGGCCGGGCCCAACAACATCTGGCGTTACGCGCCGCTGCTGCCGGTCCCCGCCGATGTCGCGGACAAGCCCAACATCAACCCCGGTTTCACCAAGCTGGTCAAGGCCGACAACCTCGCCCGCGAGCTGGGCGTCACCGGCGGCCTGTACGTCAAGGACGACTCCGGCAACCCGACGCACTCCTTCAAGGACCGCGTCGTCGCCATCGCCGTCGAGGCCGCCCGCGCCTTCGGTTTCACCACCCTCTCCTGCTCCTCCACCGGCAACCTCGCCGGTGCGGTGGGCGCCGCCGCCGCCCGCGCCGGCTTCCGCTCCTGCGTGTTCATCCCGCACGACCTGGAGCAGGGCAAGGTCGTCATGGCCGCGGTGTACGGCGGTGAGCTGGTCGGCATCGAGGGCAACTACGACGACGTCAACCGCTTCTGCTCGGAACTCATCGGCGACCCGCTCGGCGAGGGCTGGGGCTTCGTCAACGTCAATCTGCGCCCGTACTACGGCGAGGGCTCCAAGACCCTGGCGTACGAGATCTGCGAGCAGCTCGGCTGGCAGCTGCCCGACCAGATCGTCATCCCGATCGCATCCGGGTCGCAGCTCACGAAGATCGACAAGGGTCTGCAGGAGCTGATCAAGCTCGGCCTCGTCGAGGACAAGCCGTACAAGATCTTCGGCGCCCAGGCCGAGGGCTGCTCCCCGGTCTCCACCGCCTTCAAGGCCGGTCACGACGTCGTGCGGCCCCAGAAGCCGAACACCATCGCCAAGTCCCTGGCGATCGGCAACCCGGCCGACGGCCCGTACGTCCTGGACATCGCCCGCCGCACCGGCGGAGCGGTCGAGGACGTCGACGACGAGCAGGTCGTCGACGCGATCAAGCTGCTGGCGCGCACCGAGGGCATCTTCGCGGAGACGGCGGGCGGGGTGACGGTCGGCGTGACGAAGAAGCTCATCGAGGCCGGCCTGCTCGACCCGGCGCTGACCACCGTCGTCCTCAACACCGGTGACGGCCTCAAGACCCTGGACGCGGTGGCCGCCACCTCGCAGGCGACCGCGACGATCCGCCCGAGCCTGGACGCGTTCCGCGCCGCCGGCCTCGCCACCAGCTGACCACCCGAGACCGAAGAAAGGCACCCCTCATGAGCGTCAAGGTCCGCATCCCCACCATCCTCCGCACCTACACGGGCGGCCAGGCCGAGGTCCCGGCCGAGGGCTCGACCCTCTCCCAGGTCATCGAGTCCCTGGAGCAGAACCACCCGGGCATCGCCGCCCGCGTCCTGGACGACCAGGGCAAGCTGCGCCGTTTCGTGAACGTGTACGTCAACGACGACGACGTGCGTTTCGAGGGCGGCCTGGAGGCGGCGACGCCGGACGGCGCGGGCATCTCGATCATCCCCGCAGTCGCAGGCGGTTGCTGACCGTCCGTCCGACTTCACAGCGTTATCGGAATTGCCCCCTCTGCGAGAGAAGCGGAGGGGGCAATTCTGCATGGTTGGGCGCGGTAGAGTGTGGGAAGTCCCCCCAGCTGCCCATGCCGCCCGCATATGAGAATGCGCCCGGCCACGACAAGAAGCAGCCAAAGTGCTCGATCGCCTTGCGCCATAAGTCACCTTTGCCCGGCCCGACTTGCCCTGGAATCCAGTGAATTCCTCATATTCGGGCGTTCGGTGCTGCCCAGAATTCTCGTCCGATTGACCTGTTGCAGAGGGCAGTTGGGCAGATACATTCGGCCGCGGTCGACGCGTTCCGGCGCACGCACCCCCTCCTGTCGGGGGGTGGGTTCTGACCCGGGTCCGCGAAGTGCGGTCCTGTGCAAGGGCCAGTAATAGGGGAGTTAGGCATGGCTCAGGGCACCGTCAAGTGGTTCAACGCGGAGAAGGGGTACGGCTTCATCGCGGTCGACGGTGGTGCGGATGTTTTCGTCCACTACAGCGCGATCCAGATGGACGGGTACCGCACCCTCGAAGAGGGTCAGCGAGTTGAATTCGAGATCTCGCAGGGCCAGAAGGGGCCGCAGGCGGACATGGTCAAGCTCGCCGTCGGCTGAGCTCGACGCGGTCGGCCAACGACACTACTCACGCACGGAGGGCCCGTACCCCTGAGGTACGGGCCCTCCGTGCGTCCGCGTCCGTGGCCACCCATGCGTGGCTGTCGTTGTCCACACCCCGAGGCGGACGCTTGCACTCCAGGGGGTCGAGTGCTAATCATTGGCGTTAGCACTCTCCAGGTGAGAGTGACAGAACTTGGACCGGGCCGGTGAGGCCCGCAGGTCCGGTGGGGCAAGGAACCACCGGTCACGCAGGCCGTCCGTCGCGGGCGCCACTCGGTCCGGAGAAATCCACCCCTGTCCGGGAGGACCACTTCACATGGCCAAGATCATCGCGTTCGACGAGGAGGCCCGGCGCGGTCTCGAGCGCGGCATGAACCAGCTCGCCGACGCCGTCAAGGTCACCCTTGGCCCCAAGGGTCGCAACGTCGTCCTTGAGAAGAAGTGGGGCGCCCCCACGATCACCAACGATGGTGTTTCCATCGCCAAGGAGATCGAGCTGGAGGACCCGTACGAGAAGATCGGTGCGGAGCTGGTCAAGGAGGTCGCCAAGAAGACGGACGACGTCGCCGGCGACGGTACGACCACCGCCACCGTTCTCGCCCAGGCTCTCGTCCGCGAGGGCCTTCGCAACGTCGCCGCGGGTGCCAACCCGATGGCCCTCAAGCGGGGCATCGAGAAGGCCGTCGAGGCCGTCTCCGCCGCTCTCCTGGAGCAGGCCAAGGACGTGGAGACCAAGGAGCAGATCGCTTCGACCGCCTCCATCTCCGCCGCCGACACCCAGATCGGCGAGCTCATCGCCGAGGCCATGGACAAGGTCGGCAAGGAAGGCGTCATCACCGTCGAGGAGTCCCAGACCTTCGGTCTGGAGCTGGAGCTCACCGAGGGTATGCGCTTCGACAAGGGCTACATCTCGGCGTACTTCGCCACCGACATGGAGCGCATGGAGTCGTCCCTCGACGACCCGTACATCCTGATCGTGAACTCCAAGGTCAGCAACGTGAAGGACCTCCTTCCGCTGCTGGAGAAGGTCATGCAGTCCGGCAAGCCGCTGCTGATCATCGCCGAGGACGTCGAGGGCGAGGCCCTGTCGACCCTGGTCGTCAACAAGATCCGTGGCACCTTCAAGTCCGTCGCCGTCAAGGCCCCGGGCTTCGGTGACCGCCGCAAGGCCATGCTCGGCGACATCGCCATCCTCACCGGTGGCACCGTCATCTCCGAGGAGGTCGGCCTCAAGCTGGAGAACGCCGGTCTCGACCTGCTCGGCCGCGCCCGCAAGGTCGTCATCACCAAGGACGAGACCACGATCGTCGACGGTGCCGGTGACAGCGACCAGGTTCAGGGTCGCGTCAACCAGATCCGTGCCGAGATCGAGAACTCCGACTCGGACTACGACCGCGAGAAGCTCCAGGAGCGCCTCGCGAAGCTGGCCGGCGGCGTGGCCGTCATCAAGGCCGGTGCCGCGACCGAGGTCGAGCTCAAGGAGCGCAAGCACCGCATCGAGGACGCGGTGCGCAACGCCAAGGCCGCCGTCGAGGAGGGCATCGTCGCCGGTGGTGGCGTGGCTCTGCTCCAGGCCTCGGCCGTCTTCGAGAAGCTGGAGCTCTCGGGTGACGAGGCGACCGGCGCCAACGCCGTCAAGCTTGCGCTGGAGGCCCCGCTCAAGCAGATCGCCGTCAACGGTGGTCTCGAGGGTGGCGTCGTCGTGGAGAAGGTGCGCAACCTGGCCGTCGGCCACGGTCTGAACGCCGCGACCGGTGAGTACGTCGACATGATCGCCGAGGGCATTCTCGACCCGGCGAAGGTCACGCGCTCCGCTCTGCAGAACGCCGCGTCCATCGCCGCGCTGTTCCTCACCACCGAGGCCGTCATCGCCGACAAGCCGGAGAAGGCCGCTGCGGCCGCTCCGGGCGGTATGCCGGGCGGTGACATGGACTTCTGATCCTGACGGATCGGTAGTTCCTGTACAGCTTTGCCGCATCGACCCCCGGGACCAGCAGGTCCCGGGGGTCGATGTCGTTTCTGCACCCACGATGCCCGCCGGAGCACCGTGAGCGCGTGATACCCCGCACGACGGAACTGCGGAACTGAGGGACTACGGGAGCCGGTCGAGGAGCCAGGTGCAGAGCTCCTCCGTCACGAGGGTGTGCCCCTCGTTGTGGGACGCGAGCCTGAACTCGTCGAGCCCGCCGGCATTCGGCGGGAGTGCGGAGATGTCCTTGTACAGCTCCTCGTCCGTGTCCAGGTCGCCTACGTCGACGGCGCTGACAGCCGGCACGAAGCAGTGCGAGCGGATACGTACGTCGGTCTTGAACCCGAGGACGGGGCTGAGGGCGTTGAGCCCGTCGGCGAGGATGCCGAATCCTTCCAGCGAGCCGCCGGGTGCGCCGTCGACCGACGGGAGTCCGGACGTATGCACCTGGTTGGTCTTCAGCGTCACCACTCGCATCTTCGCGACGAGTTCGTTGTCGCCCGGGGACTGGGTGTAGAGCTTGGTGCCCACGACCGAGAGGCCCTTGCCCTCCAGGGCCAGTTCGCCGGCCTGCGCATCGGTGCCGGTGCCGTCGGCCACACCGTTGGCGACACCGATCAGCCGCGGCCGGCGCGGCCATTCGCCGATGGCCTCCATCTCCGCGAGGAACGTGGCGCGCTCATCGCTCCGGTCCGGCGTCCCGTCCCACTTCTCGATGTGCCGCCACAGCAGCTGACGCGCGGCCGGGCTGTTGATCTGGTCGGAGAACCGGCTGTCGAGATCCTTGATGTAGTGCGCGAACGCCTGCAGCGCGATCGGGATCCAGGCGCCCCGGTGCGGGCTGTCGTACGAGAAGTAGAGAGAGGTCTGGTGGTCGATGCCCTGGCTCTCCATCTTGGCCAGCGCATGCCGGGTGACGAGCCCGCCCATGCTGAACCCGCCGACGGCCAGCGGCGCGTTGCCCTGCCGCTCCGCGATGGCGTGCAGGATCGCGGCCTGCGCGGTCCGGGAGTTGTCCAGAATCGATGCACTGCGCTCATGGAAGCCGAGAATGATGACGTCGTGTCCACGGCGGCGCAGTTCGCTGATGAGCGCGTAGTCGCCGAACTCCATGATTTCCCAGGAGAAGTCCAGGCTGCTCGGCCCGGTGTTGAATCCGTCGGCGAAGATCACGGGCCGCGTGAGACCAGAGTGTCCCTCGCCGTAGTAGACCCAGGCGGTGCCGCCCGGAAGATCCCACACGGTGTTGGGCGGCAGCGGGAGGGCGCCGTGCTTCTCGGCGTCCAGACGGGGTCCGGGGGCGAGAGTGATGGGGCGCCTGCTGTGGAACTCCGAGACGATTTGCTCGTAGGTCGGTTCGGACATGGTTCGTTCCCCTTTGGGCTGGTTTGTTACAACGCGTGTCAAGATGAGCACGCGCAGTAGCGACCAGGAGGGGGGAAGTGGATCAAACCACTCCCAGGTGGGAGCCGGTTTCGGACATCCGGCCGTCAGCTGACGAAGTCCTTGAGCCTGCCCGTGTCGAGGGTGAATCCGACCCGGGCGTCGCCACCATCCGTGGCAAGCCGGTCACGAAAAGTCAACTGGTTGGACAGGGAGGGTGGGTGGGAAGTGGCCCACCTCCCGTTCCTCGGAAAGAGCGCTCGGACTTCGCGGCTTGAGCTCCGGGGGATTTCACCTGGTGAGGGGGGCGTGCGCGTTGGTTTGAATGCGCCGGGTGTACTCCGAATGCGCCGCTGCTGAGGGGGTGGATCGGTGGGGGCGCGATGCGGGAAGCGGGGCAAGGGCGGCGAGCTCTTGTGAACTTGGTGTCCGGGCCAGGTGGTCCGTACTTCCCGCCTCGAACTCGTATGAGGAGTCCCGTGCGTATTCGCTCGATCCTGTCGCTGGCCGCGTCCGCCGTTGCGGTCCTGGCGCTCGCCACCCCGTCCCAGGCCGCCGACGACGGCACCTACCTCATCCGTGACGTACGCACCGGCGCATGCCTGGCGGGCGGTGAAGGCCCGATGGGCGGTCACATCGAGCCCTGCAGCCCCCGCACCGTGTGGGAGATCCGCAACCAGGGTGACGGCCTGGCCCAGATCGTCGAGGCGCGCGGTGAAGGCCGCTGCCTGGCGCTCTCGCCGATCCGGATCTACCCGCCGGCGGTGTGGGTCGACGAGTGCGGCAGGCAGCCCGACCAGTGGACGATCCAGGGCGAGGCCTCGCAAGAGCCGGTCGCCATCGCCCTCGGCCGGGGCGAGCTGGGCAACCTGACCACGCAGGGCCACCGGGCGATCATCAGCCCTGACGGCGGGCCCCAGTGGATCATGGAGCGGCTCGGCTAGTACCTGCTCGGTCGATGGCGCGACCCGCCCCGTGCCTGGAACGTCCTTCCAGGCACGGGGCGTTTTCTCACTCGCGGCGCGGGCCGATGACCGACTTCCCGTCGTGCACGGTGATCGCCTGGGCCGGGCAGATGTCGGCGGCGTCCAGGACCCGTTCGTCCGGCTCGATGCCGTCCGCCCGCACCCGGGCGTGCTCCCCGTCCAGCGCGAACACCTCGGGTACGGCCCCGGCGCACATGCCCGATGCCTGGCAGAGCTGGGGGTCGACGCGTACGTTCCAGGTCATCCCGGTCACCACCCGACCGGCATGACACGCGGGCCGCGTACCAGCATCTCGGACTTCCACGTCACATCGCCGGCCAACTTCAGCCCCGGGAAGCGGGTGATGAGCGCGATCAGTGCCTCCTGAAGTTCCAGCCGGGCCAGTGGGGCGCCCAGGCAGTGGTGGACGCCGTGGCCGAAGCCGAGGTGCTGGTTGCCCTCGCGGGCGATGTCGAGCACGCCCGGGGCGGCGAACCGCAGCGCGTCGCGGTTGGCGGCGCCCATGGCGACCAGGACCGGACTGCCCGCCCGGACGAGGGTGCCGCCGACCTCGATGTCCTCGGTGGCGTAACGGGGTTGGCCGGCGCCGCTCCCCAACGGTACGAATCGCAGTAGTTCCTCCACCGCGTTCGGGATGAGTTCGGGCTCGGCCCTGAGCCTGGCCAGCTGATCCGGGTGGTCCAGCAGCGTGAGGACGAAGTTGGGGATCTGGGACGCCGTGGTCTCGTGTCCTGCCACCAGGATGCCCACGCACAGGTCGACGAGTTCGAGTTCGGAGAGCCGGTCGCCGCCGTCGCGGGCCTCGATCAGTGCCGTCATCAGGTCGTCCTGCGGCGACTGCCGGTGCTGCTCGATCAATCCGGCCATGTAGGCGCGCAGTTCTTCGCGGCTGGCGTCGAACTCCGCGGCCGTGAGAGAGCTGGTCGACAGCGCGTCGTCGCTCCACACCCGAAATCGTGGACGGTCCTCGGTGGGTACGCCCAGCATTCGGCAGATCACCGCGACCGGCAGCGGCAGCGCGTAGAGATCGACCAGGTCCGCGGGCGGTCCGGCCGCCTCCATGTCGTCGAGGAGGCCGGCGGTCAGCTCCCGGACCTGGGGCCGCAACTTCTCGATCTGGCGGACGGTGAAAGCCTTGGCGACCAGGGAGCGCAGCCGGGTGTGGTCGGGCGGATCCATGCTGAGGATGCCACCGTCGCGCCGGCCTTCGGACTGCCGGGGCTCGTCGTGCGAGGCGCCCGCGGCCCGGCTGAAGCGCTGATCACCCAGGACGAGCCGGGCGTCGGCGTAGCGGGTGACGAGCCAGGCCGGTTCGCCGTATTCCATCTGGACCCGTAAGAGGCCGGGCCGGTCGCGGGCGCGCTCGTAGGCGTCGGCGAGCTGGAGCCCGTCGGGGGTGTTGAAGGGGTAGGCGGTGGGGGTGTTGTCTGCTGTCGTCACTGCGGTCTCCCTTATGTAAGCAGCTGCTTACAACGGTAGGAGTGTGCCTTGGGGCGGTCAACAATGCTTTACGGCCGTTATCCTGACGGGCCGTCCGAGAGGAAACCCGCCATGGAGTCCGCGCCCGCACCGCCGTCCGGAGAGCGCCGTCGCGATGCCGCGGCCACGCGTCGCCGACTGCTGGAAGCGGCTCGTGACCTGTTCGCGGAGCGTGGCTACGAAGGGACGACGGTCCGCAGTATCGCGGAGCGGGCCGGGGCCAACCAGGCGCTGCTGTTCCGGTACTTCGGGTCCAAACAGGGGCTGCTCACGGAGGTCCTCGCGCAGGGCGGACTTGAGCAGTTGCGCGCGACACCGCCCGAAGAGCTCTTCGAGACCGCCCTGCGCTCGATGCTGACCCGCAGCGCGGTCGGCGGCGCGGGGGATCGCTCCCTGGAGGTCTATCTGCGTTCCATCGGGCGGGGTGACGAGGCGGCCGGAACCCTGCGGGAGCTGGGCGAGGAGTACCAGAGTGTGCTGGCCGGGCTCTCCGGCACCGAGGACGGTGCCCTGCGTGCGGATCTCGCCATGGCGTGGCTTCTCGGCATCGGCCTGATGCGGACGGTCGTCGCGCGCGAGCCACTGGCCGGGGCCGATCCGGACGACGTGTGCCGTCTCGTGCTGGGCACGCTCAGGCACCTCTGGTCGGCTCCGGCGGAGTAGCGGAGACACGTCCGGGCCCGGGGCCCCGGGCCCGGACGTGTGCTGTGCCCTGTTACCGGTGACGGCTCTCGAAGGTGGCGAAGGCCGTCTCCTGACGCCACTCGGTCGCCGCCTTCGGGTTGTCGGCGAGATAGCGGGCGCAGCGCGCGCTCGGGTGGTCGGTGCCCGGCCGGTCGCTGCGGCAGGCGTCGACCAGGCGGTAGCCGGAGGGGGCGGAGCCGGTGGCCCACAGGCTGCGGCCGTTGCGGAACGCGTACTCCAGCGAGGCGCGGGCCAGGTCCTTCAGCTCGGTGTAGCCGAGGTCGTACGTCCTGGCGGCGTACTGGTACTCGTGGCTGATGTCGATCCGCGAGACCCCCGGGTCGTCGGTGGACAGGACCACCGGGACGCCGTAGCGGCGGTACGCGTTGAACGGGTGGTCGTCGCCCGCGATGCCGAGGATCTGCTTGTTGCTGCTGAACGGCACCTCGACCGCCACCTTGCGCTGCGCCATCGTCCGGGCGAGCTGCCGCCAGTCGTCCTCGTGGACCAGGTCCACGCCGTGTCCGATGCGTTCGGCTCCGGCGACGAGTACGGCCTCGCGGATGTGGAACGTCAGGTCCTCGGGCTTGACCAGGCCGGGAGCCAATTCCCCGGCGTGCAGGGTGAGGTGGGCGCCCGGGTACTGGCCGCGCAGATAGTTCAGCATCCGCATCTGGAGGCTGTAGTTGGCCAGCGCGCTCTCCCCGTCCTCGGGCTGCACGAGGTTGACCGCGACGAACCTCGGGTCGCGCTCCGCCAGCCGCATGCCGACCGCCATCTGCGTGAACACCCGCGCCGGCGTGCTGCCCCGGGAGACCTGGGAGATCCACCTGACGGGAAGCCGACAGCCCGGGTCGGGGCGTGGGGTGTCGCAGTGTGCGGCCACCCGGAACTGGGCATCGGCGTCGTCGGCCTCCTTGACCGCATCGTCCACGACCCGGTCGAGCTGCCCGCCGGCCAGAAGCTTGCGGTGGAAGGCGGCGAAGTCGGGGTCGTAACCCACGGCGTCGGCAAGCTTCCTGGCGCTGTCCGACGCCGGGGTGACCATGGTCTCCAGATAGAACTGGTTCTGCTCGACCACGGTGTCGGCCACATTGGCGAGCAGCTTGCCGCGGTCCCAGGTCGCCAGGCTGAATTTGCCGAAGGTGTCGAAGAAGTGGTCGTGACCGGACTGATCGGACGGGAAGTCCTGCATGGACCAGGCCCGGACGATCTGTTGCAGGAAGACGGCGTCCGTCTGTGCGTCGACGGCGGGCCGCTTGCCCGGTCCGCACGGCGGCGCCACGGCCGTCATCGTCGCGTCGATGCACAGCCCCTTCTCGCCCGCGAGTTTGATCAGGAACTCGGTCTCTGCCGCGCCCGACAGGTGGTTGTGGAGGTCGCCCCCCTTGGGCAGCGCCTTGAAGAAGGCCTTCAGCCCCTCGGGCTTGTTACGCAGTGAGTCGAGGTACGCGGCGGTCCTGCGCTCGGCCTGGGTCACCGCGCGGGGCGACGCGTCGCCGACCGGTGCCGCCGTCGCCGGGACCGCGGGAAGCAGGGACAGTACGGCGACTACGCCGAGCCCGGCCGGGAGCAGGGACTTGGGACGGTGGGCCGTCCGGATTGTTGAGATCACCGCCGAATGATCGCGTTCGGCGAGGGCATTTTCACCCAAACCGCATCTATGGCCGGAAACGTCCACCCGATCGAGTGCGTGTAGCGGGCGCTGCCCTCCGGCTCTTCCGGGGGCTGTCCCCCCGGAAGAGCCGGAGGCTTCTCCCAGCGCGCGGCAGTGGAATCGCAGGCAATGATCCTTCTCAAGTTGCCATACGAAAGTTGAGAGGTAGCAGCATGGCTAGGCACCGGAAGCGGATCAGTCGGCGGGTACTGCTGGCGACGGCGGCGGTCGCGACGGGAGCGGTCCTCGCCCCTGCGGCGGTCCAGGCAGCCACGGCCGACACGGCCGGCAGGGGGCAGAACCCGGTCCGCGCACTGGAGCAGGCGGCCCACCCGCTGCGCTCGACCGAGCCCGGGGGGAACACGGCCGACCTGCGAGCCCTGGGCTCGATGATCGGCGACGCCAAGGTGGTCGGCCTCGGCGAGGCCACCCACGGCTCCCACGAGTTCTTCACCATGAAGGAGCGGGTCTTCCGCCACCTCGTCGAGAAGAAGGGTTTCACCACCTTCGCCCTGGAGCTGAGCTGGTCCGCGGGACTGCAGATCGACGACTACCTCCAGACCGGCAAGGGCGATGCCCGCAAGATCGCCAAGGAGACGCTCACCAACTCGCCCTGGGAACGCGAGGAGTTCGTCAGCCTCATCGAGTGGATGCGGGACTACAACCGCCACCACCCCGACCGCACCGTCCACTTCATGGGTGACGACATCGGCGCCCCCTCACTGAGCGACGAGTTCTTCGGCCGGGTGACCGGCTACGTGCAGAAGAACCACCCGGCGGCGCTGCCGCGGCTCAACGAGCTCTACACCGGCCTGCGCCCGATCGACGACGTCTTCGCCTACCTGGGCAAGCCGCTCGCGGAACGGCAGCAGCTCGCCGCCAAGGCGCAGCAGGCCCTGGAGCTGGTCAGCGGTCTGAAGGGCTCCGGCGGCGACGCGTTCGACTGGGCCGAGCAGAACGCCCGGTCCGTCGCCCAGACCGCAAAGTTCCTCACCCTGAACCCCGACGACCCGGAGTCCAACGCCGCCTCCCAGCGCTTCCGTGACGAGGTGATGGCCCAGAACGTCTCCTGGTGGCAGCAGCGCACCGGCCAGAAGGTGCTGCTGTCCGCGCACAACGACCATGTCGCCTACGTCGCCAGCGATCCCGAGACGTACTCCAAGACGCAGGGGTCGTTCCTGCGCGACACGATGGGCAAGAACTACCTCCCCATCGGCTTCACCTTCGACCAGGGCTCGTTCCTGTCGAAGGACGCCGCGCTGGGCGGCGAGTGGAAGAAGTTCACCGTTCCCGCCGCCGAGCCCGACCGGAACGAGGCCACCCTCGACAAGGTCCGCTACCGGGACTTCTACCTCGACGTCCGCACCGCCCCGGCCGCCGCGCGCGACTGGCTGAACACCGCCCGGCCCACGCTCAACGTCGGCACGCTGTTTCCCGTGGAGCGGCGCGACACCGCACTCGCCAAGGCCTACGACGTCCTCATCCACCTCCACGAAGTCAGGGAGGCCGACAAGCTGAAGCCGTGACGGCCTGGTTCCGTCCCCGGCGCGAGCCGCCCGACACCAGCTGACCCGCGGAGAGGCCGGCCGTGCGGCCGGCCTCTCCGCAGCGGGATGACTTCTCAGGCGTGCTTGAGTTCCGCGATGAAGGACGTCCAGGCGGCGGCCCGGAACACGAGCGTCGGGCCCTCGGTGGCCTTGGAGTCGCGGACGGGGACGAGGCCGGGGTGGCCGTCGGCGACCTCCAGGCAGTCGCCGCCGCTGCCGTCGCTGTACGTGGACTTCCGCCAGGTCGCGACCTCCAGACAGTCTCCACCGCTGCCGCCGCTGTGGGAGGACTTGTGCCAGGTGGCCGTGGACAGGTCGTAGTCAGAACCGCTGATCTTCATGGGCGTAATCCTCCGCCACCGACTCGATCAGAGCCAGGGACAATTCCGGTGACAATGCGCTGGCCACCACCAGATCGTAGGTCAGCTCGTAGTGCCTGACGGTTGCCGGTTCATCGTGCAACGTCCCTGTGCTCAGACCCTGAAGGTAGGCGAGCGGGGGCGCGTCCTCGAAGGACATCAGTTTGAGCTGGCCCTCCATGGCCATGTGGGCGCCCGCGTGAAACGGCAGCACCTGCACGATGATCCGGTGTTTGCGGGCCAGCTCCAGGATGTGGCGGAGCGCCTGAGCCATCACCGCCGGGCTGCCAACCTGGCGACGTAACACCGCCTCATCCAGAACCGCCCAAACCAAGGGCGTTGTTGGATCGGTCAGGAGCTGAGCTCGTTCCAGCCGTGCCGCGACCAGATCGCTGATGACGTCTTCCACCGCCGTTGGCTGGTACGCCCGGAACACCGCTCGCGCGTATGCCTCCTTCTGCAACAGCCCCGGGATCAGCTGAGGCGCGTACTCCTTGATCGTCTTTGCCACGGCCTCCGCCTCGGCCGCTTCGGCGAAGTGATCCGGGTACTTCGACTTCTTCAGGGCGGCGCAGTTGCGCACGAAGAACCCGTCCGCTTTCAGGATCTCGTCCAGTTTCTCGGCCTGATCCACCTGCATCCGTCGTGTGCCGGACTCCAGCTGCCCGATGAAGGAGCCGCTGACGAACAGCGGAAGGCCCAGCTCCTCCTGGGAGAGGCCTTTGCCCTCTCTCCGGTGGCGGAGTTCGGCGCCGAGCAGGGCGCGTGGCGAGGAGGAGGGGTCGAGTCTTTTGGGGCCTGGCATGACAACTCCCTGTGACACACGTGCGGTTGTTGGTTCTGCGCCTCTTCCAGGCTAGCGACGTGTTGGCCACGCTGGGTATGCATTGTCATTACTCAGCGTGGAAAGGGATGGATCATGACGACGATGGAACGGCGCAGGACGGCAGAGGGCAGAGTGCGGGCGGCGGAGGACGCTGTGGCGCGGCTGAGGGAGGGGTTCTCCGGGGTCGGGATCACGCTGCCGTCGCTGCGGGTCGACCCCGTGTCGTGCGCGGGGAACGAACCGGCGTCGCCGCTGGTGGACCTCGGCCGGTGCAATCTCGACACGGCGCTGCGACTGAGCGCGGTCCTGGAGGCGCAGGGGCTGGCCGGTCATGACGGGTGAGGGGCTTGAGTCGTGTACGCCGGAGCCCGGGTCGTTCGCGGTGGACACACGGGACGGGCGGGTGGGGCGCGTGATGGGGTTTGTCGGGCCGTACGTACAGCTGCGGGCGCCGGGCGGTGGGGCCGAGTGGGACTGCCCGCCGGAATCGGTGCGCCCGGCACCACTCGGGGAAGTGCTGCGGGCCCAGGTCAGGGAGGTCAACCGGGAGGGGCGGCTGCCGTGAAGGTGTCGGGGTGTCGGGCCTGACGCGGCGGCGGACGAGAGGAAGGGCGACGCCCTGGACGGGTGCCGCCCTTCGATCGGGCCGGCCGGTCCGGTCGACTCGCCCTACCGAAGCCTTGCAGAAAGCCCCGGCGTTCACTCCGGGGATGAATGCATCTCAGGACTGCTCTGACCTGCACTCCAAGAGGTCGTTTCACTTGGTGAGGCGGCGGTGGCAGATGAGGGTTGCGGCTATGCCGACGAAGGCGAGGAAGTGCTCGGGTTTGCGTTCGTAGCGGCGGTGCAGGCGTCGGCAGCCGGCGAGCCAGGACACGGTCCGTTCGACGACCCAGCGGTGGCGGCCGAGGCGGGTTGAGGACTCGATGCCCTTGCAGGCGATGCGGTGGCGGATGCCGCGTTTGCGGAGCCATCGGCGCAGGTGGTCGTTGTCGTAGCCCTTGTCCGCGTGCAGTGTGGCCGGACGTCGGCGGCGTGACCGGTCCCACTCCCCCGCGCGCCGACCGCGCGGCACGGATTGCCCGCAGAGCTTGCTCCCCACATACATGACGACTCATGTCATGTATCCCTGCTTGGGCCAGCGAGTCGAGGAGCGGGACGCTGGCCATTGCCAGGGCTTTCCACAGATCGCGGCACTCCTGCGCCCAGGGGAACGGCGCTCAAGGCCGATCGGTCAGCACCACAAGCGGGTGTCGCAAATCCTCACGACGTTGGGTGCCTGTGTCGATTTTCCGGTGGCTCGCGCCGGTGGCTGGCCTCGGAACGGTCCGTGTCCGAGGGTGACGGCCGGAATCATCTGACCGCGGCGCTGGGCGCCGCAAGGGAGAACTCTGTGAACGCCCCCAGTCCAGCAAACCTGCCATCCCAGCGGCGAGCGGCCACGGTCGTGATGGCCTGCGTCGGCGTGTTTGTCGCCTATCTGCCAGTGACCACCGTGTCAGTGAGCCTGCCGGCCATCCAACGGGCCCTGCACACGTCGACGGCCGAGCTGTCCTGGGTCTCTGACGCCTTCGTCCTGCCCATGGCCGCGCTGATCCTGACCGCCGGTGTTTTCGGTGACGTCCACGGCCGCAAGAAGGTCTTCCAGGCCGGGCTCGCCTTCGCCGCGGTCGGCGCCGCTATCGCCCTGTGCTCCCAGTCGGTCCAGGTCCTGTGGGTCGGCCAGGCATTCGCCGGGCTCGGCGCGGCCGCGCTGCTGCCCACCACGCTGGCGCTGATCAGTCACGCAGTGCCCGACCCGCGCGAGCGTGGCAAGTACGTCGGCCTGTGGGCCACCGCCCTTCTGGCCGCCCTGGCCGTCGGGCCGCTGATCGCCGGTGTCATCCTCGACCGCGCTGCCTGGCACTGGATCTACCTTCTGCCCATTCCCGCCTGCCTTCTCACCATGGCGGCTGCGGCCCGGCTGGTGACCGACTCCCGCGCCCCAGGTACACGACGCCTGGACTGGCCCGGCCAGATCACTGCCGCCCTTGCCGTCACCGCCCTGGTCTACGGCGTCATCGAGGGTGGCGCCGCCTCCTTCACCGACTCCCGGGTGGTTCTGTCGCTGATGGTGGGCGCGGTCAGCGCTGTGGCCTTCGTGGTGGCGGAGCGCCGCAGCAGCAGTCCCATGCTGGACCTGTCCCTGTTCCGCAGTCCCGCATTCACCGGGACAACCCTGATCGCAACGATCACCTTCCTGGGGCTGATCGGCTTCTTCTTCGTCCTGAGCCTGTACTTCGGTCTCGTGCAGCAGCTGGACACCCTGGCGGCGGGCTACAGGCTCCTCGTGGTCACCGGGATGTCCATCCTGGTGGGCATCCCGGCCGGACGTCTGATGCACCGGGTCTCGGCGCGCCTGCTCATCACCAGCGGGCTGCTCGTCACGGCGGCTGCCCTGCTTTCCCTGACCGGCATCGGCGCCGACACCTCCTTCGGATCGTTGGCCTGGCGGCTGGCTCTCCTGGGCGCGGGCCTGGGCGCGATCATCACGCCGATGACCGCCACGGCCGTGGCCTCGGTCCCGCACCACCTCGCAGGCATGGCTGCCGCCGGCAACAACGCCTTCCGTCAAGTCGGTGGCGCGCTCGGACCTGCGGTCCTCGGCGCGCTGCTCACCACCAAGGCCACCGACGCCTTGCCCGGCCACCTCACCGGGGCCGGCCTGCCCGGACCGACCACGGACCGGATCATGTCAGCCGTAAGCAGCAGGGGCCTGGGCGCAGTGGCCCGGATGGATCTGGGAAGCGCCAAGGGGAGGGCCCTGAGCGCCGTGAGCGATTCCTTCCTCGACGGCATCCATCTGTGCCTGATCGTCGCCGCAGCCCTGGTTCTGCTCGCAGCGCTGGTCGGCATGGTCCTGCTGCGCCGCCCACCGCAGCACTCGACGCCCGACACACCGGATATCCAGGACGACCGGCGCAGAATAGTCCGTGAAACCACTGCTGCGCTGGTACAGACCGGCCTTCCCGCAGGGCACACAGCAACCTGACAGCGGCCCCACTGCCTGCAGGGTGTTCCCTGCGGGAACAGCGGGACACCCTGCAAGGCCGGGAGCGGAGGCGCCCGCTCCCGGCCTCCCACCCGACGGACACACGGCGGCATCCCACCCCGAACCGGGCTGATCCTGGAATCGCCGCGGGCCGCATGTCCGACACCACAGCCCGCCCAGACTCAGTCCGTCAGGAGCACCGGTGCCCTTGCCCACACTTGATTCCCTCGACCTGAAGCTCCTGCAGGCGCTGCAACTCGACGGACGCGCCCCCTTCAAACGGATCGCGTCCGTGCTCGGTGTCTCCGACCAGACCGTGGCCCGTCGCTACCGTCGCCTGCTCGCCGCCGTCGACCTCCGTGTCCTTGGCAGGACCGACGACGCCCGGCTCGCGCGGCAGAACTGGATCGTCCGCCTGCACTGCACACCGGACGTGGCCGAACGGCTCGCCGGCGCGCTCGCCAAGCGCCCTGACACGATCTACGTCGCCCTCATGTCCGGCGGCACCGAAGTCATCTGCGGGATGAAGCCGCGCAGCACCCGCGAGCGAGACGAACTGCTCCTCGAACGGCTGCCCCGCACCCCGCACGTGGGCTCCGTGACGGCCCACTGCCTGCTGCACCGCTTCTACGGCGGCCCGCTCGGATGGCTTGCCAAGATCGACGCGCTCGACCGCAGCCAGCAGGAAGCACTGCGCCCGCCGGCCCCTGCACCCCTCGAAGACCCCGTCCTGCTCGACGCCGCGGACGACGAACTCCTGGCTCTCCTGTCACGGGATGGCCGGAGCACCCTCAGCACTCTGCAAACCGTCACCGGGCAGCCGGAATCCGCCGTCAAAAGACGGCTCGACCGTCTACGGTCCACGGGCGTCCTGTACTTCGACGTCCAGTACGACCACGCGACCATGGGCCACGACGTGCAGGCCATGCTCTGGCTCACCGTCGCCCCTCACGCCACCACCGCCGCCGGACAGGCCCTGGCCAGCCACCCTGAGGTGCAGTTCGCCTCCGCCACTACCGGCCTGGCCAACCTCGTCGTCTTTGGCCTCTTCCGTAGCCCCGAGCACGTCTACGCCTACCTCAGCGACAAGATCGGCAGTCTCGAGGGCATCCGGTCTGCCGAGACCGCCTTCATCCTGCGCCAGGTCAAGCAGCTCACCTACGAGCCCAGCCGCTGACCTCCTGTCCCCCACCCCAGGAGGCACCGTGATCGACCTCGGCTCCGACCGGCAGGCGTTCACCGCCGACCTCCCTCCCGTATACGTCGATCTGCGTGCGCAGGGGCCCGTTCAGTGGGTCCGCCCTCCTGGCCGGCCGTGAGGTGTGGCTCATCGTCGGACACGACGAAGCCCGCGCGATGCTCATCGACCCGAGTCGGCGCTATCCGATTCGACTGTCCGTGTGTTTTTATGCAGATGTTCAGATGTCCAACATTTGGAGGTCTCCATGGATGCTTTGCGGCAGCCGCGCCGAGCGTCGACTCTCGCCGCGCAGGTCGCCGACCAGCTGCGGGAGCAGCTGGCCACGGGGAAATGGCCGGTAGGCACCCGGATCCCGGGAGAGTTGGAGCTTGCCGGCCTGCTCCAGGTCAGCCGGAATACAGTCCGTGAGGCGCTGCGGGCTCTGGTGCATCTGGGTCTGCTGGAGTCGCGGGTCGGCGACGGCACCTATGTCCGGGTGGCCAACGAGTTGGAAGCCGTCCTGCTGCGACGGACGGCCACGACGCGGCCGGTGGATGTTCTGGAGTTGCGGGCGGTGCTGGAGGAGCATGCCGCCGGGCTGGCTGCCGAACGGCGCTCCCAGGCAGACATTGCGCGGCTGCGCGAGGTGCTTGCGGCGGTGCAGGAGAGTAACCGCTCGGGGTCCATGACGCAGGTCGCTGCCGCCGACGGCGCTTTCCATCGGGCGGTGGTACAGGCCGGTGGCAACGAACTGCTCGGGGAGTTGTACGACTACCTGGGCAGTGCTTTGTCGTCCTTGCTGACGGCGCTGCCCTGGGACGACGACGTCGCTGTCGAGCACGACCATTGGCACGGTGCGCTCGTCGACGCAGTCGCCGCCGGCGACGCGGTTGCCGCCCGCTACGCGGCATCCATGCTGGTCCGGGTGACCAGCCGGCTGGCCGACGAAGCGGGCCAGGACGCGGTCGCCGAACACGACGATGCGGTAGACCGGGGCCGGTCCTGATGCGTGAGGTGCCCGGTGCCGTACGTGGCGGCCAGTTGTCCGCGTTGCTGCTGGTGGGCGTGTTGCTGGTGGCCGCGAACCTTCGCGCCGCGCTGACCGGGGTCGGTCCGCTGCTTCCGGACATCGGCAGATCGACCGGCCTGTCCGGAACCTGGACCGGACTGCTCAGCACCCTGCCACTGCTCACGTTCGCCGCCACCTCCCCGCTGGTCGGCCGCACCACACACCGCTACGGCGCCCCGCGCACCCTGGGCCTCTCTCTGGCCGTCCTGGCGGTCGGGCTGCTGCTGCGGTCCCTTCCCGGCACGTTCTTCCTGTTCGCGGGCACTGTGGTGGTCGCCGCCGCGATCGCCTACGGCAACGTGCTGCTGCCGTCCGTGGTCAAGAGCACCGTGCCGGAGGACCGGATCAGCCAGGTGACCGGCCTGTACGTCACCGCCATGGGTTTCCTGGCCGCCGTGGCGTCAGGAGTGTCCGTGCCGCTGGCCGACCATCTGCCCGGGGGCTGGCGCGCCGCGCTGGGCTGCTGGGCCGTCCTCGCGGTGCTGGCCTACGCAGTGTGGGCTCCGCAGTACCGCCGCACCGGCCCCGCGACGCCCACGTATGCGGGACGGCAGCGCATTCCCTGGCGTTCCCCCCTGGCTTGGCAGGTCAGCCTGTTCATGGGGCTGCAGTCCCTCGGCTTCTACAGCACCATCACCTGGCTGCCCAGCATCGTGCACGATCAGGGAGTGGGCGAGGCCGCCGCCGGGTGGCAGCTGTTTCTCTTCCAGATCGTCGGCCTCGTCTCCAGCAGCACATTGCCTGTCCTGACCCGCCGGTGGAAAGACCAGCGGATCCTGGCCGCGGCCGCCTCGGCGATCGGCGCTCTGGGTTTCGCACTGCTGGCGGTGGCCCCCCAGCTGGCGGTCGTCTCCAGTGTGCTCATCGGCTTCGGCGGCGGAGCGTGCCTGGTCCTGGCCCTGGCCTTCCAGGGCCAGCGGGCGGCCGATGCCTCGCAGGCGGCCGCGCTTGCCTCCATGGCGCAGAGCGTCGGCTACCTGGTGGCAGCTCTGGGGCCGTTGCTTCTAGGCGCGCTGCACGACCTCACCGGCGGCTGGGCGTTTCCGCTGACCGTGCTGGTCGCCCTCACTCTCACCCAGGCCGTCGTCGGAGCCGGCGCCGGCCGGGACCTCCTCCTGAAGACCACCTCATGCAGTTCTACACCCGTACGGATCGGAGATTGACGACCATGACCGTAACCGCCCCCTTCAGCTACCTGGACACGCCGACAGCGGCACCTCTGTCGATCACCGAGCTGATGCCCGGCGTCTACAACCTGCTGGAGTACGCCGCCGTCGCGGCAGGGGAACAGGTATTGATACTTGCCGAGCACGGTACCGACCCGGTGGTCATCCAGGCCATCGCGGCAGCGGCCGCCTACCGCAACGCCGACGTCCACGTGCTGTCCACCGCACCGTTCAGCGCAGGCGGATGGGACCGCGCGACGCCCTCCCCGCTCCTGCCCGCCGCCCATGGCGCTGCCGATGTCGTGATCTCACTGACCTGGTGGGGAGAGGTGCACACACCGCACCTGTTCTTCGATGAGATCGCCAAGCGCCGAGCCCGGTTCGTCTCGCTGCACCAAACGGCGACCGCCGCGGCCCTGTCCACCGGTGCCCGGCTCCCACTCGATCTGTACTTTGCGCTGGAGGCCAGGGCAACGGCCGAGCTCGCCGCTGCTGAAGAAATCCGGGTGACCACCGCACTCGGCACCGATGTGACCTTCCGCAACTTCACCACCGCCGGACACCACGCCCCCCTGACCCCCGGCATGTGGCGCCCCTTCCCCTACGGCGGTGTCAACTTCTACCCCGACCAGACCGACGGCGTCGTCGTCATCGAGGAATCCACCGTCACCGGCGTCCCCGCCGAACGGACCACAATTGAGCTGGCCAACAACCGCGTCACCGCCATCGAGGGCGGCGCAGCCGCCGCACTGCGGCGCTACGCACCGAACGGCTACTACATGCGCCACGCGCTCATCGGGCTCAACCCCAAGGTGCGGTCCGCAGGAGGAACCCAGTTCGAGCGTGAGAAGCACGCCGGCGCCTTCTACTTCGGCCTCGACGGACTCACCCCGGAGGGAACGGCCGACCGCAAAGGCCCCGGACATGCCCACTGCGACTGCCAGTTCGACAGGCCGACCATCACCCTCGACGGCAAGCCCTTCATCGAGGACGGCTACCTGCTGCTCCTCGACGACCCCGAAATCCATGAGCTGGCTGGAAAGTTCGGCCCTGCCGACATCCTTCTGGACCCCAACGACCGCCTTGTGCTGCCGCCCCGCTACAGCCGCTGACCGCAGCGGCCGGTAGGTCTCAAGACCGTGCCCGGCACACCCGGACCGCTTGGCCGGGTGTGCCGGATCGGCAAGCCGATCTCGCCTACGCCCGCGTCAGTACGATCGCTCAGGACCTCGACCGGCAGATCGACGCGCCTCGCCAAGCCGGCACAGCGCGTTGAAGCAGGAAGCCCTCGGAAGGGTCAGCCGACCCAGGCCGGAATCCCTGGACTTCAGGCCAGGGAGTACCTCAAGGGGCCGGGACTTCGCGTACGAGCTCTGAAGTCCAGGGACAGAAGATGAGACCGGGCGGCAAGGGGCCACCGGCCTCGTCGGGTGGACACGCGACGGGTCGCACGGTCAGTTCGGGGTCGGGCCGCGGCGCCGCACCAGGGGCAGGTACACCTCGTCGACGATCTCGACGAGGACGTCGTCGGGTGCCGTAGGGGCTCCGCGCACGACGAATTCATTACGCAGCAGGACGACGGCCACGGTGGCGACCCGTGGATGGAGCGCTTCGGGGGAGGCCTCGCCGCGTGCGACCGCGCGCCCCAGGACGGTCAGCCAGGGGGCGGCTGCGGCGTCGCTGGACTGTTCTTGCAGTTGTGCCAGGAGTTCCGACGTGCCGCCGGCCGCGGAAAGCAGTTCGCGCAGGATCGCTCCGAGGGGGGAACTCCAGTGACGGTTGGCCCCGCGTAGCAGTTCGAGCACGTCGCTGCGTAGGTCGCCGGTGTCGGGCGGTTGCACTGTCGTGGCCAGTTGCCGGTAGGCGGCGATGCCGAGCGCGAGGCGGTTGGGCCACCGGCGGTAGATGGCGTTCTTGTTGGTGCCCGCGCGGGCGGCGACCTTGTCCATGGTCAACCCGGCGAATCCGGACTCGGTGAGTTCGTCCACCGCTGCGCGCAGGATCGCCTCCTCCAGGACGGCTCCGCGTCGCCGCGTCTGCCCGGCGCCCGGCTGTCTCATCGGATTCTCCGTCATGGCCCCTTCTCGTAAGCGGTACCGCTCGTACCTTCCCATTGTGGTTGCCATCCCCGAGGAGCGGCAATTAGGGTACGGCAAGTACCGTAAATTCTTCCGTCAGGAGAGGATGCGACGCATGCGGGCCAGAGGCATCAGCTACGACACCGGCTTCGTCAAGAACGGAGTGGTCTCCCGAAAGCTCTTCGACCCGGAGGTGGTCAGGCGCGAACTGCGCATCATCCGTGACGACCTGCACTGCAACGCGGTCCGCGTCATGGGCGGTGATCCGGAACGGGTGGAGCTCGCGGCGGGGTACGCCGCCGATCTCGGCCTTGAGGTCTGGTTCTCCCCGTACCCGCTCGAACTGACCACCGACGAGATGCTGTCGCTGTTCGCCGACTGCGCCGAGCGCGCGGAGCGACTGAGGCGGCGGGGAGCGGAGGTCGTGTTCGTCGTCGGCGCCGAGCTGAGTCTGATGAACAAGGGGTTCCTGCCCGGCGACAGCATCGACGACCGGGTCGCGCTGCTGAGCCGGCCGGATCGCGTGCGCGAGCACATCGGGCAGGTCGGTGCGCGTGTCAACGACTTCCTCGACAAAGCCGTGGCACTCGTCCGCGAGCGCTTCGGCGGCAAGGTGACCTACGCGTCCGTACCGCTCGAACGTGTCGACTGGGCCCCCTTCGACATCATGTCCGTGGATCTCTACCGGTCGGCCGAGACCGCCGACCGGTTCGCCGAAGGCGTCCATCACCTCGTCGCGCAGGGAAAGCCGGTCGCGATCACCGAGTTCGGCGCGGCCGGCTACCGGGGTGCGGGTGACCGGGGAGCCCACGGTCTGGAGATCGTCGAGTACGACAAGGACGCCGGTCCACTCCGGCTGAACGGCGAGTACGCCCGCGACGAGGCCGGTCAGGCCGCGTATGTGCGGGAACTGCTGGAGGCCTTCGACGCCGGCGGCATCGACAGCACGTTTGTGTTCACCTTTGCGCTGTACGACCACGTGCACCGCCCCGACGGCGACCCCCGCGAAGACCTGGACCTGGCCAGCTACGGCATCGTCAAGGTCTTCGAGGACCGCCTCGGAACCACCTACCCCGACCTGCCATGGGAACCCAAGGCCGCGTTCAACGCCGTCGCCGACCACTACCGGGAGCACTGAGACCGCGGAAGCGGTCCTGAGTGGGCAACGGCAGACCGACGGCGATGGGGGAGGGGTGGCTCCGGCGCTGAGCGCAGTGCTGAGCGCAGTCAGGAAAATTTCAGGGAGGCCCTGCCAGCGTGCCGTTCCATGACAACCGACATGACCGACACGTATGCGTCCGGCACGCGCTCCCGGGCGCGGCAGATGCTGAACAAGGTCCCGGAAGTGACCATCTACTTCTGGGTGATCAAGGTGCTGTGCACCACCGTGGGTGAGACCGCGGCCGATCTGCTCAACGACAACCTGGGCATGGGGCTGACCAACACCTCGTACCTGATGAGTGCGCTGCTGGTCGTCACCCTGGTCTTCCAGTTCCGGGTGCGTAGGTATGTACCCGGCCTGTACTGGCTTTCCGTGGTCCTGATCAGCGTGGTCGGCACGCTGATCAGCGACAACCTGACCGACAACCTCGGCGTTCCGCTCCAGACCACGACCGTGGTGTTCGCGGTGGCGCTCGCCGTCACGTTCTTCGCCTGGTACGCGAGTGAGCGGACGCTGTCCATCCACTCGATCCGGACGACGCGCCGCGAGGCGTTCTACTGGCTGGCGATCCTGTTCACCTTCGCTCTGGGCACGTCCGCGGGCGACCTCACGGCGGAGAAGCTGGACCTGGGGTACTGGCTCTCCGCGCTCGTGTTCGCCGCGCTGATCGCGGCGGTGGCCCTCGCACACCGCACGCTGGACTTCAACGCGGTGTGGTCGTTCTGGATCGCGTACGTCCTGACCAGGCCGCTCGGCGCCTCGCTGGGCGACTACCTGTCGCAGCCCACCGCGGACGGCGGGCTGGGACTGGGCACGGTCGGCACCAGCATCCTGTTCCTCGTCGTCATCCTCGCTCTTGTCGTCTTCCTGACCCGGACGCGGCGCGATGTGGCGCAGAACAGCCCTGCCGAGGTCAGCCCGCAGGAAGGGTGACGACGAAGCGCGCGCCGGGCGCCGCGGTGTCCAGCGCGATGTCGCCGCCCGCTGCCCTGGCCAGCCGGCGGGCCAGGGCCAGACCGAGTCCCGCGCCGTCGTGTCCGTCCTCGGGGCGGGCGCGACGGCCGGGTTCGAAGAGCGAGGCGACGAAGTCCTCCGGCACGCCGGGTCCGTCGTCGGACACGTACACCGTGACCTCGCCCGCGCTCGCCTCGCAGGTGAGAGTGACCGAGTGGGCCGCGTAGCGGCGGGCGTTGTCCAGGAGCGGCGTCAGGATGCGCTCGGCGACGTCCTCCGAGACGCCGATGCTCACCTCGGGTGGGCCGCCGGGGGCGCTGCTGCCCGCCGCGACGGTCACCGGCGGGGCGTCGGGGAACAGGGCCGCGTTGCGCTCCGCCAAACGGTGCGCGATGTCGCAGAAGCGGGAGCGGCCGGGGGTCTGCGCACTGCGGGTACGGACCTCGGAGAGCAGCGAGTCGCAGATCTGCTGCATGGTCGCGGCGGCGCCCGCGATGGCCTCCAGAGAGGTTTCCTGCTCCTCCGCGCTGCGTGGGCGTCCCGTCAGCCACTCGGTTTCGGCGGCGATGCGGGCGAGCGGTGTGCGCAGTTCGTGGGAGAGCTCGGCGGCCTGCTGCTGCTCGTGGCGCAGGACGGCGGCCAGCCGGTCCAGCAGCGCGTCCAGGCTGGTGGCGAACGCGGCGAGCTCGGCGGGTCTGCCCTGCGCACCGAACCGTTCGGGAGCGCCCGCGGCGCTCCACTGCGTGGCCTGCTCGCTCATCGCGGCGACCGGGCGCAGGGCCCGTCGTACGACGAGGCGGGTCAGGAGATAGATGGTGGCCAGCAGAAGCACCGCCAGCGCGATCGAACCGATCAGTGCGGTGTCCGCCGTGCTGCGGTACGGGTCGAGGCTGACGGAGCTGACGACGGTGCCGGCCTGCGTGGGTGTGTGACCCTGCCGGGCGGGGGTGTCGACGGGGAAGGCGTACAGCCGCCACGACCCGGGGCCCTCGGTGTCGGCGAACGTCTCGCGCCGGCCGGCGAGGCGGGCCGCCTGCGCCTCCAGGCCGGCGGGTGCGGTGGGGGGCTTCTCGACCACCGTGCCGCCCTGGAAGATCCAGATCCCGGCGTCCAGGGCCTGGTCCTCGGTCGGCTCCCGGACGACCAGCCGGCCGTCCGGTCGTACGTCCACCGTCGCCGCCACGGCCTCGGCGCGGGTGCGCAGGACGTCGTCGGCCTGTGCGTGGAGCCGTTTGTCGAGGGCGATGTTGAAGACGGTGGTCAGGACGCCGATCCACAACACGCTGGTGGCGAGGGCCATCAGGGCGAGGCGGCCGCGGAGGGTCAGGGGGCGTTTCATCGGTGCATCGGGGCCTCTGGTCGGACGCGGCGGATGTGTTGCCGTTCTGGTTCTCAGCCGAAGCGGTAGCCGATGCCGCGGACGGTGCTGATGGTCTGCGGGCTGTCCGCTTCGCGAAGCTTGCGGCGCAGGCGGGTCAGGTACTGGTCCAAGGTGTTGTCGCTGACCTGCGCCCCCTCCGGCCAGCCCGCCCGCAGCAGGGCCCGGCGGCGCACCACGCTCCCGGGGCCCGCCATCAGGCACGCCAGCAGGCGGAACTCGGTCGGTGTCAGGGCCACGGGGTGGCCGTGGACCGTCAGCTCGTGCTTGACCGGGTTCAGCCGCATGGCACCCGCGCTGTCGGCGAGGGTTGTTGTGCCGTGGTGACCGGCCCGGTTCAGGACCGCCCGGACGCGGGCCGCGAGCTCGCTGAGGTGGAAGGGCTTGACCAGGTAGTCGTCGCCGCCGGAGGCGAAACCGGAGAGCCGGTCGGTGAGATTGCCATGGGCGGTCAGGAAGATCACCGGAGCGGTGAACCCCGTACCGCGCATCGCCTGGCACACATCACGCCCGTCGGAGTCCGGCAGCCCCACATCGAGCACGACCGCGTGCACCGACTCGTCGACGGTCTTCAGGGCGGTCGCGCCGTCGACGGCGGTCACGACGTCGAAGTCCTCGTCGCGCAGGCCACGGGCCAGGACATCGCGCAGGCCGTGGTCGTCCTCGACGACAAGAATGCGTGCAGCGGTCACCGGGCCAGTATTACCCGATTCGTGCTGGGCACCCCAGCGCTTTCAGGCCCTGATCAGGTGGCGTGCGACACCATCCGGGCGTGGCCGGGGCGGAGCAGCAGGTGGGCCCGACGCCCTGGCCGGCCGTGGGCCTCGATCACGCTCGCAGGGTCCTCGCCGACACCGCGCCCACCCAGCTCGGCCCGGCCGCCCGGCCCGTCCTGCACTATGTGCTCGGCAACAGAACGGGGCCTGGCGCTTGGGAACGCCTCCAGCAGGTCAACGACCGCCTGAGCGGGCCCGGCCACCCCGCCGGCATGCGTAGAAGGAGCCCCTGCCCGTTCGGAAGCGCGCACCGCGACCGGGCGGACGGCGGAGGGTCGCCGCATACGTCACACGATCGTGGGACGCTGGTGGGAGCGGCGAACTGCCGCAGAACCGTCGATCTACGCTCCTTCGACAGGCCACAGGAGAAGGGACCCGCGATGACTGCCGCGATGGTCGAGAACGACCAGGCCTCTGAGGGCCGCCCGTGGGACTACCTGCTGCAGACATGGCGTGAACTGGACGTGCCCGAGGGGTGGCGCGCCGAGATCGACGAAGGGCAGATCGTCTTGGTACCTCCGCCTCATGCGCATCACAACGGCATCGCCGAGATGGTGCAGCGGCGCCTGTATCGGGGCCTCCCCGATGAACTGGGCATCTACCAGACCTTGGGCGTACACGTTGCCCCGTTGGACAAGCTCTACGTTCCCGACCTGGTCGTCATGCCGTCGGAGCTGATTGTGGAAGCCGATCCGGAATCCAGCGATCCGATGAACGCCTCCGAGGCCCTGCTCATCGTCGAGATCACGTCGAAGGGCAATGCCCGGGAGGACCGGACGAAGAAGTACCGCGCCTACGCGCGCGCGGGCGTGCCGCTGTACCTGCTGATCGACCGGTTCGACACCCGTGGTGCGATGGCCACGCTGTTCACGGAGCCGAACGAGGACGGGACGTACAAGCGCTCCGACCCGGTGCCGTTCGGCAAGCCGCTCACGCTGCCGGAGCCCTTCGGTACGACCCTCCTCACGGAGGAATTCCCGGTCTGAGCGGGCATGGAAGCAAGGAGAGGGGCGGCACCCGACGGTTGGGTGCCGCCCCTCATGCGTATCCGTATGCAGGGATCAGACCCCGGCCGGTTCCTTTGCCGGGCTGTCGGGGCCCGTCGTCGGGGACGCCGGGCCGCCTGTTGCCGCGACCGTGGATTCGGCCGGTTCCCGGGAGACGTTGAACTCCGTCAGCAGGTCCTTGCCGAAGCCGAAGAAGTACGTCGCGAGGAACCCGGCGAGGTAGCCGACCAGCAGGCCGCCCGCGTAGATCGCGATCGTGGTGCCCAGGCCGTGGTTGCCGTCGAGGAGGGGGAACAGGGCCCAGCCGGACGGGCCGATGGCCGTGGAGCCGACCTTGTCGCCGAGCTGGTTGAACAGGCCGATGAAGCCGCCGCCGAACGCACCGCCCACGCACGCCGTGATGAACGGGCGGCCGAGCGGGAGGCTGACACCGTAGATCAGCGGTTCGCCGACGCCCAGCAGACCGGCCGGGAGCGCGGACCTGATGGTGCGGCGGATCGACTCGTTGCGGGGGAGACGGAAGTAGACCGCCACGGCCGCGCCGACCTGGCCGGCACCCGCCATCGCGAGGATCGGGAGCAGGACCGTGTAGCCCTGCTGCTCGATCAGGGTGGTGTGGATCGGGATGAGTGCCTGGTGCAGGCCCAGCATCACCAGGGGCAGGAAGAGACCGCCGAGCACGAAGCCCGCGCCCGCGCCGCCGTTGGAGAGCAGCCAGTCGGCGAACGTACCGATGGCGGTGGAGATCTCACCGGCCACATACATCAGCCCGAAGATCGTCACCAGGCCGGAGACCAGGACGGTGAGAGTCGGGGTGACCAGCACGTCCAGTGCCTCGGGCACCCAGCGGCGGCACCACTTCTCCACGTACACCGCGAGCACCGCCGCACCCAGTGCGCCCAGCACACCGCCCTGGCCGGGGGAGAGCTTCTGGCCGAACGCCTCGATGTTCGCGACGCCAGGGAAGACGATGATCGCGGCGACCGCACCGCCCAGGATCGGCGTACCGCCGAACTCCTTCGCCGTGTTGAAGCCGACGAACACGGCGATCAGCGCCATGAATCCGGACGCCATCGCGGCCAGGGCAGGCGTGACCGAGGTCAGCCAGCCCAGGTTCACCAGCAGGCCGTTGAGACCGGCGATGATGCCGCAGCCGATGAGCGCAGGGATCAGCGGGACGAAGATGTTCGCGATCCTGCGCAGGAACAGCTTGAACGGGGTGGCGTTCTTCGCCTTCCGCGCTGCCTTGATCGCTGCGCCCTGGGCGGCCAGTTCATCCGCGGAAGCGGAAGCGGAAGCGGAAGCGGAAGCGGAGGCGGGGGCGGAGGCGGAGGCGGAGGCGGAAGCGGAAGCCGAGGCCGGGGCGGAAACAGTTGCCGCTTCAGGGGCTGGTGCCCTGCCCTCCTCCACCAGCCGCTCGAACTCCGGGGTGACCCGGGCGACGGTGCCCGGGCCGAGGACGATCTGGTACGTGTCGTCCTCGACCACGCCCATGACGGCGGGTACCGCCTTCAGGGCCTCGTCGTCGACGAGCGAGCGGTCGTGCAGGCCCAGCCGGAGCCGGGTCATGCAGTGGGCGATGGAGCTGACGTTCGCGGCGCCACCGACGAGCGGAAGGATCGCGGCGGCGGTGGCGCGGTTCTTGTCTTCTGTTGCCATGGTGCGTGGTGCCTTGCTGTGCGGGGGTGCGGGGTGGGGCCGGTGGGTCAGGTGGTGCGGGGGGCGGCGGCGAGGGCGGCGCGGAGGTGGCCGTCGGACGCGGTCAGCAGGGTGGCGGCGGTGGGCCCGTCGACCTGGCCGAGGATGGTGAGGATGGCGTTCTTCACCTCGCCGTCGGTCGCGGCGAGGGCGGCCTCGATCTCCTCGTCGGACGCTCCGGTGGCGAGCGAGACGATGCGGCGGGAGCGGGCGCGCAGTTTCTCGTTGGAGGCGCGGACGTCGACCATGAGGTTTCCGTACGTCTTGCCGAGCCTGATCATCGTGATCGTCGAGAGCATGTTGAGGACGAGCTTCTGGGCCGTACCCGCCTTGAGCCGGGTGGAGCCGGTGAGCAGCTCCGGACCGACGACGATCTCGATGCCGTGCTCGGCCGCGGCACCCAGTGCGGAGTCCGCGTTGCAGGACAGCCCGATGGTCAGCGCGCCCTTGACACGGGCGTGCTCGACGGCTCCGATCGCGTACGGCGTGCGGCCGGACGCGGAGATGCCGACCACGGTGTCGTCGGCGGTGAGATCCAGGGCGTCGAGGTCGGCGGCGGCCAGCTCCTTGCTGTCCTCGGCGCCTTCGACGGCCTTGATCATGGCGGACGGGCCGCCCGCGATCAGGCCGATGACTTCGGAGGGGTCGGTGTTGAAGGTGGGCGGGCACTCGCTGGCGTCCAGCACGCCGAGCCGGCCGGCGGTGCCCGCGCCCGCGTAGATCAGCCGGCCGCCGCGGGCCATGCGCTCAGCGGTGCCGTCGATCGCGGCGGCGATCTCGGGCAGCCGGGCGCCGACGGCGGCCGGGACGGACCGGTCCTCGCCGTTCATGATCCGGGCAATCTCAAGCGTGTCCAGGCGGTCGATCTCGGCGAGCTCGGGCCGGAACGCCTCGGTGGTGAGCGTGTCGAGCTGGGCTCGCAGTTCCCCGTATCCGTCGGGGGTGGTGGTGTCGGCGTCGGTGGTGGAGGTCATGGAGAGCGGCTCTGCTTTCTCGATCTCGTACGGTTCAGCGGGTGCGGGCGGTGAGGGCCGGTTCGGCTCGGGTCGGGGTCAGCGCGGGCGTGGGGTGTGGCGGTGGGCCAGCGCCTCGTAGGAGGCGGCGAGCGCCGGTGCGGCCGTTTCGTAGGTGCGCTGCGCGACCCCTATGAACAGGCAGTCGACGACGAGCAGCTGGCTCGTACGGCTCGACATGGCGGCGGGGCGCAGCTCGCTCTCCCGGGCCGTGGACGTGGTCAGCACGTGGTCGGCGTACTGCGTCACCGGGCCGTCGGGGCGGCCGGTGATCGCGATCGTCGTCGCACCGCGGTCGAAGGCGACCCGCAGCGGCTCGATGACATCGACGGTCGAGCCGGAGTGCGTGATCGCGATGGCCACATCGCCGGAGCGGAGCTGCACGGCGTTGGTCACCGCGAGGTGCGGGTCCGTGTGGGAGTGCGCGATCAGGCCGATACGGGCCAGCTTCTGCGCCAGGTCCTGGCCGACGAGGGACGAGGCACCCACACCGTAGATGTCGATGCGCCGGGCGGTGGAGGCGGCGGCGACCGCGGCACCGAGCTGGACGGTGTCGAGCCCCGCGGCCGTGTCGGCGAGGGTCTGCTGCTCGTCGTAGGCCAGCTTGGCGACCACATCGGCGATCGGGTCGTCGACCGCTATGTCGGCGGTGACGGAGGGAGCCCGGCCCGACTGCTGGTGCGCGGCGAGCCCGGCGAGGGCCAGACGCAGATCGCGATAGCCGGGGTAGCCGAGGAGGCGGGCCGTGCGGACCACGGTCGCCTCGCTGGTGCCGGTGAGCTCGGCGAGACCGGTGACCGTGAGGGCGGCGCAGCCTGCGGGGTCACCGGCGACGGCCTCGGCGACGCGCTGCATGGAGCGGGTCATGGACGGCGCGAGCGTGCGCACCTTGGCCGCGAGAGCCGCCGGGGCGGGCGGTGAATCAGCGCTGAAACTTTCCTTCAGGTCATTGGTCACCTTTGAAAGATATTTTCAACCCGGTTGCCCGTCAACCCCCTTTGGTCCCTCCCTCCGACACCACTTCCGAGGCCGCTTCCACGGCACTGCCGACAGTGCGGAAACTGCAGGGGCGGGCGCGCGAAGCGGGTTCTCGGGCGGGGTGACAATGGGCCCATGGAGATGAATCCCTTGGAACAGGCGTTGCACACGGCCCGTGCGCTGGTCATGGCCGATCTCGCCGCAGGTGACGTCGCCGAGGCCGGGATCGTCTCGCTGGTCGAGGACGCGGTGACGCATCGCCGGTGGTGGGTCGAACAGTGGCCCGACGGCGCCTCGTTCGTCGTCGGCCTCGTCGCTCAGGACGTGCAGGACGCCCTGCTCGAACGGTACGGGCGGTGGCCGCTCTGCCCGGTCTGCGACGCGGGCGACCCGCACGCCCTGGACGTCGAACCGGAGCTGGGCCCGGACCCGCACTGGGTGTGCACCAAGGCCGCAGTGGCCGTCGCACCGGTCGGTTCGCTGAGCGGGATACTGCGGCGGTGACGGTCTACATCGACCCGCCGGACTGGCCGGGGCACGGGCGGTTCTGGTCGCACCTGGTCAGCGATGTGTCCTTCGAGGAACTGCACGCCTTCGCGGCATCCATCGGCTGCCCGCCCCGCGCGTTCGAGCGGGACCACTACGACGTACCGGAATCGCGGTACGAGGACGCGGTACGGGCCGGGGCGAAGCAGATCGGTTCGAAGGAGCTCGTCCGCCGGATCACGGAGGCCGGTCTGCGGCGGCCCAAGGGACGCCCGGCCCCCGCCGGCTGACCGCCGCGGGTCAGACCGCGGGGGTACCCGCGTCCGCCGACGCCTTTCCGGACACTCCCGACGACGCCGCGGCGGGCGATCCGGTCACCCGTCGCGACCTGCCCCCGCCCTGCAGCCGCAGCGAGAACACCACGGCCACCAGCGCCAGTACCGTCATCGCGGCCCCTGCCCACGCGGTCGCGGCGAAACCGAAGTCCGCGTCGATCACCGTGCCGCCCAGCCAGGGGCCGCCCGTGTTGCCCAGGTTGAACGCGGCCGTCGTCGTGGCACCGGCCAGCGTCGGAGCGGCGCCCGCGACATTGAACATCCGGGCATTCAGTGCCGGGGCCGTGTAGAACGCCGACAGTCCGAGCAGGAACGAGAGCCCGACCGCGGCGACCTGGTTCGAGGCGAACAGTGCCAGCGCGACCAGGAAGACCGTCGAGGCCGCGATACCGCTCATCAGCACCCCGAAGAGATGCGCGTCCGCGACCCGGCCGCCGATCGTCGTGCCGACCAGCGCACCGATCCCGAACAGCGCGAGCACCGTCGGCACCCAGCCGGAGTCCAGCCCGGCGACATCCGTCAGCAGCGGGGCCAGATAGCTGAACGCGCAGAAGACACCGCCCGCCGCGAGCGCCGTGATCACGATCGACAGCCACACCTGCCGGTCCCGGTAGATGCTCATCTCCTGCTTGAGCCGCGGCTTCTGCTCCGGCAGCGGAATGCGCGGAATCAGCGTCGACACCCCGACCAGTGCCACGGCGGACGCCGCACCCACTGCCCAGAACGCCGACCGCCAGCCGAGGTTCTCACCGAGAAAGGCCCCCAGGGGCACGCCGAGCACATTGGCGATCGACAGACCGCCGATCATCACGGCCATCGCACGGGCCCGCGCGTTCACCGGCACCATCGCGATGGCGACCGCCGCCCCCACCGCCCAGAATCCGGCGCAGGCGAAGGCGCTCACGACACGGGACGCGAAGAGCACCTCGTACGTCGGAGCCAGCGCACCCGCGACCTGACCGAGGCCGAAGACGGAGATCAGGGCGATCAGTGTGGTGCGGCGCGGCAGCCGCAGCGTGGCCACGGCGAGCAGCGGGGCGCCGATCACCATGCCGATTGCGAAGGCGGATATGAGAAGTCCCGCCCGGGGGATGGACACGTTCATGTCGTCGGCGATGGGCGGCAACAGCCCGGAGAGCATGAACTCGCTGGTGCCCAGGGCAAAGACCGAGAGGCCCAGGATGTACACGGCGAGGGGCATGCGTGAGCGGCGAGCGGCAGAGTCGGGCATGACAGCTGCCAACAGCCATCACGGCCGTTACATTCCCGGCTCCTCCACGACCGTCGGCTTTCGGTCACCGCCCCTGCCGTGAGCTGCTCAGTGGCTGAGCAGCTCCAGCTCGGTCAGCAGGTTCTGCCGCGCACGCGCTTCCCACCGGGCCACCCCGTGTGGTGTACGGAACAGCCGCGGCAGTCCGAGCAGCTGACGCAGCACCGCCGCCCGCCCCTCCCGGAACGCGTCGTCGGGCACGAAGCCGTACTCCTCGCGCACCTGCGCCGCGTAGGCCGCGTACTCCTTCGGGGGTGCCGCCAGGACGGCCAGATCCGCATCGCACAGCACCTCGCCGTTGGTGTCGCCGTCCGCCGGGTCGTGGGTGACGGTGAGGCGTACGAGCCGGGCGACCTCGGCCGTGACGTCGGCCGGTACGCCGGCCTCCGGCAGGGCCAGTTCGGCGAGGGCCGCGCTGCGCTCCTCGTTCTCCGACCGGTCGGGCCGGTAGACCGCATCGTGGAACCAGGCGGCGAGGCGCACGGCATCCGCATCGGCCGCGTATCCGGCGAGCGTGTCGATGCGGTCGAGCACCGCGACCAGGTGCGCGGTGGTGTGGTAGCGCCGCTGCGGCTCGGCCCAGCGTGCCAGCAGATTGTCGGCGTACGGCGTCGGATCGGGCCCGGACGCCCCGCCTCGGGCACCGACTAGCGCGTTCCGCCAGCGCTCGCGGAGGGAGTCATCGGCGCTGTCGACCCCGTGGGCACCGCCTGCACGCGAACTGTCGCTCATACGATGACCCTAGCCCGAGATCAGATGGCCTCCGGCGACTCCGGGCACAGACGTCACGGGCCGTCGCGGCCTGAACCAGAGGCCGGCAGGGACGAACGGCTGCGCGGTGCGAGCGACTGCCCGCGTCGTGGGCTGCGCGGCCGGTGGTCGGGGTGGAGTGCAGCAGCACCGAGCGCGATCCGGGCGCCTCCCGCCCGACATCGTTCCCCTTCAGACGCCCGTTCCACCGGACTCCGCGTTCTGATCGGCTGTGCGTTCGAGGGCCCAGTCGGTCGACTTATTCGCCAGCCAAGCGGTCTGCCGCAACGCGTGCTCCCCCTCGGCTCGGGCATCGAGGGCGATCTGTTTCAAAGGGCTGCGGCCGTCATCCTCGTGTCCTGCCTCTTTTTCCTGCCCTTCCCTCGCCATGAGGCTCAACGCAGTCCCCAATCGGATGGCCGGCGAGGAATCGTTCAGTTTCTCATGGAGCCATTGCAGGTCGGACGCACGGGCAGGCCGTTGCGTGAAGGTCAGGTTTGCCACGCCTTCGATGATGTCGATCCGCAATGGCTCACCCACCTGTTCGTCGTACATATGCTGGAGTGTCGGTACCAACTCCGGACCCGATTCCTTGATCCGTGACAGCAGATAGACAGCCGATCCTCGCACTGCTTCGTCGTGATCCGCTCCCAGGAGAGGTACGACCGAGGGGGCGCGGTTCCAGTAGCTCTCCGAGATCATCTGCTCCCACGAAACCATCTCGGTGAAGTGATGGCGTGTGTCCGGATCCTCGTCCCATCGGAAGCGCCAGGTCCCCAGCGTGTACTCGTAAGCGCTTCCCAGGTAATTTAAGACCTCGCTCCGAATTGTTGTTTCCGAGCGTGTGGCGGCATCAAACAGCATGGGGATTGCTGTCACGGCCTCTTCGGTAAAGGCTGCACCTTGCGGGCTGATCCTTTCTTCAAGTGCACTCAGTGCCGAAAGAGCAGCCTGGCGATCAGATGTACACATCCTCTTGATCAACTTCTGCAATCTCACTCGAAATACTCCATTGGTTTCGTGGCTGTGGTCGACGATCAGCGATTGCTGACGCTTATGCCCATGGCGGAGAGCAAGGGTGCGCAGAAATCGCAGGGCATATAAGGATCTCCGCAGTTGTCCATCTCTGCTTTGGCCGCTTCCATGGAGCCATTCCGTGCCGGATTGCCCTCCCCCTCACTCGACGTCTCATCTTCATATATTCTATTACGCCTGTTGTGTTCTGCCCGCTCCCTTTCTTTCCGTGCTTTATCTTTGTATGCTTCACTGATGCACTCTATTTCTGCACACCCCAGATGGTGATTCGGCCGTAATCGCCGTATCTCCTTGAGTGCCTCCGGGTGGATGGATGATGCCGGACGCTTCTGCGTGCTCGCACCTTCGTACGTTCCGCCACCGGCCGTGCGGAGTATTGCCACCGCCTTGCATTTGCCCTTGTTGTCCTCGGCGAGCCGCATGAGCGCATCCGAGTTCTTGTTCTTCTTCTTTGACTTCTTGTTGGAGGTTTCCTTTCGCTTGGGGTTGATTTCTCCGACGATCACCCAGTTCGCTTTTTCGAGCACCGCGTAGAGGCGAGTCAGGCCGTACTTCACCCGAGTGGAATCCAGTATGGGATCCATGTCGCGTTTCTCCGCGGTTTCACCAGGCATTTCGTTTACCTGGCTGATGGCTGCGTGGACAGCCTTGCGCAATCGGGTCTGCTTCTCCTCAAGGGTGGCTGGCTCGTCTTTTGTCTTATTCTTTCCCCTGAGTTTCGCCCAGAGGGCTTTGCCCTTCTTGGCGATGAAGTTGACGATTTTGTCGATGGCGCGGTTGACGGGTCGGGATACGGCGTGGAAGACGGATTTGACCTTGTTGGCGAGGTTGCCGATGCCGAGGAGTGAGGCGAGGAAGCCGATGAGGAGGGGGACGCTGGCGGCGAGTGCGGTTTCGACCATTTTGGGGACGCCTGCTGTGCCGCCGTTGGCGATGGCTATGACGGAGTCGAGGACGGCGTTGACGAATTCGACGATCTGGGCGCCCTGGTTCACGATGAACGTGACGATGTCGATGATTCCCTTGACCGCGCGGACGAAGGCGGAGGCGGGGTTGAGGAGGGAGATGATCCAGGTGATGCCCGCGATCATGACGGTGGGGATCAGGTAGCTGGTC
>NZ_FMDF01000165.1 GCF_900091955.1 Streptomyces sp. Ncost-T10-10d | reverse complement strand
GTGAGCAGCCCGCTGCCGAGACCCACCACGAGAGCGAGGGCCGCCCACCACAGCGGGTACGGCGTGAGGCCGAGGGCCGCGTCGAGCGACCAAGCGCCTGGTCCGGTGGCAGCGAGAGCGGCGGCGGTGCCGATGAGGACGAGCGGGTACTCGTACCCGTCGTTCTGCACCCAGAGGCCGTTGTGCCATTTCACGGTGAGAGCGACCGTCATGACTCCGATGGCCCCGGTAGCCGCGAGCGGGGTCAGGAAGCCGGCGGCGAGCAGCAGACCCGATCCGATCTGGCCACCGCCCGCCGCCAGGGCGGTGAGGGATCCGCCGCGGAAGCCGTCGGCACGGAACTCCTCCGTACCGCCCTCGAGTCCCCTGCCGCCCAGGTGTGAGCTGATCTTCTGTACGCCATGGCCGGCGACGAGCAGGCCCACCAGCAGACGCAGGATCAGAATGCCGGTGTTCAAGGAGGTCAGCCTGCCGCGTGTGCGCCGATGATGCTCTGCGCGTACACGACGCCCAGGCCGTACGCGCCCGCGTGGGCCTTGACGATCTCCATGACCGCGCCGTACGTCTCCTGACGCGCCCAGTCACGCTGCAGCTCCAGCAGCACCTGCACCCAGGTCACCGGCACCGCGCCGGCGGCGATCATCCGCTGCAGCGCGTGCTCGTGGGCGGCCGGGCTGACGCCGCCGGAGGCGTCGGAGACCACGTACACCTCGTAACCCTGCTCCAGCGCGGACAGCGCGGGCAGCACCAAGCAGACCTCGGTCCACAGGCCCGCCAGGATGATCTTCTTGCGCCCGGTCGCCTTGACCGCCGCAACGAGCGCCTCGTCCTCCCAGGCGTTCATGGTCGTGCGGTCGATGACCTCGTGCTCGGGAAACACCTCGGCAAGCTGCGGCAGCAGGGGGCCGGAGAACGACTCGGCGGCGACCGTGGTCAGGACGGCCGGCACATCGAACGCCTGAGCCGCCTTGGCGAGACCCACGGTGCTGTTGATGATCGCGGCGCGGTCGCCGCTCCCGGTGCCGAAGAACATCTGCGGCTGGTGGTCGACGAAAAGCATGACCGCGTTGTCGGGCGTGAGCAGGTCCGCGCTGGGGGCAGCCTGCACCTTGTTGATGTCGAACACAAGAAGTCCTTTCGGAACAGTCGGTATCGCGCCCGCCGCATTCCCGCGGCTCGGCACACCCCGAAGCTATGACCGACTCGACCGACCGACTTTTCTCCCTGCGCCCAGGAATTGGCACGACAGTGCACTACCCGCTCAGGACCGGGACCACCGTCCGCTCCTCGATCACGCCACGTGCGCCGTCGCCCCGCTGTCGCCGCCCGCCTCGACCGGATCGACATCGAGGTCGATCTCCTCCACCGCATGGAAACGGAAGGTCGCAAGCACCTCGTCCACCGGCCGGACCCGCAGCTCAGCGCACTCGGCGTCAGCCGGGCGGGTACTCGGCAGCAGCGAGCCGGAACAGAACGGCGCCCGCACCGGATGCGGCACACCGTCGTAGCCTCCCGTACGCGTCCGCAGCCTGCTGCAGGGCCTCGCGGACAGCGAGATCATCCGGTACGTACTCCACCGGGGCGTTGCCCAGTGGACGAAGCCGGGGTAGGACCGGCTGGTCCTGCACCTCGGCCTGCGTATCCGGGAGCTGCTGCAATCGGACGGGCACGCCACCACCGACTGAACGGGCCGACCGCCACTCCCTGTCCCCTGTCGGTTCCACTGCTACGAAGTGACGTGGTTTTCGTCGGCCAATCCCTACGGAGCGCGGTGGTGGCGACGGACCTGGTCGAACGACAATGGGTTCAGGCACGAGCCGACGACGACATCGGCCGGCCATCGCGTGGGTTGCCGACACGGCGGAGCAAGGTACGCCGTGAAGGCTTGGCAGGAGAGTGAGACAGGGATCATGGGCGAGCTGACGACGAACGACCGCGTGCGGCTGACCTACCGGGACAGCGGGGGCGATGGCGTTCCTGACCCCGACCGCGACCTCATCGCGTTCGTCCCGAACAGATCAAGTCGACCCCGTCCTACGCCGGGATGCCCCTGCTCTACGACCACTGCGCGCAGGACTGGCGCGACGTCCTTCCCCGAGTGGACGTGCCGACCCTGGTGATCGGCTGCGAGGGAAGCCATGTGAGCCCAGTCTCGCAGCAGTTCATCGCCGGCCGGATCCCTGGCGCGCGGCTCCGTGTCTTCCCGGCCGGTGTTGTGAACTCCCACTTCCCCTTCCGCGAAAACCCGCCTGCCTTCAACGCGGTGGTCGACACCTTCCTTCCCGAAGTGGCGGACGCGGTCCCTCACACCGCGATCCCGTAAATCCCGCGCAGTACGCGGGCACTTCACATCACTTTGACGAACGACGGCACGACTGGAGCTCTTAATGACCAAGTCGGTCATTTCACGCATGCCGGAAAACGCAGAACAGCGCACTACGCAAATTCCTCAAGGCGCGGATTCCGGGCACTGCAGAACACTTCCCTGGGCATCACAGAAAGGAGATGACGCATGTTTGTACCTGGGAATCAAACGCCTCTCACCGGAGACGTTTCCCAAGAGGGAAGCTCAGCCCTCCCCGGCGGCCGGTGACCTTGTTCTCCTCGACGCCCTGCGCACCGAGCACCTGCTAGGCGGCAATGAATTCGTGTTCTGCCGCATCCCCTGCTCCTATCTGGGGATCGCGCAGGACGAGGTGCGGCACCTGACGGGCCTCCGGGTCAGCGGAGCCGGCGGCGTCGCGGCACTGGTGTCGAAGTTCCTGGCCGCGCTGATCGGCGAGGACGGGTTGTGGAACTCGATGAACGGCAAGCGGCTCGCCCTCAACGCCGTGGACGTCATCGCCCTGTTCGTTGCCGAACTCCTCGCGCCTTACCGGTCCGAGTCCACCGAGAACGGCAGCGAGATGCTGGCCCGCATACGGTCGTACATCGAAGAGAACCTGATGGACCCAGACCTGTCGCCGGAGTCGATCGCGCGCGCCCACCACATATCCGTCCGCTACCTGCACAAACTTTTCCAGGGCGACGGCACGACGGTGAGTACGCATGTACGGCAGCGCAGGCTCGCCGCCTGCCGCCTCGACCTCGGACGGCTGCCGAACCGCAGGCGCTCCGTGGCCGCGGTCGCGCAGAGCTGGGGCTTCGCCAGCCCCTCCCACTTCAGCCGTCTCTTCCGCCAGGCCTACGGCGAGTCGCCCAGCGAATGGCAGGTCTCGGCTTCCGTCCAGGAACGGAATCTCTGACACCTGCGTCCGGCGCCGCCGACAAGCCACTTGAGTGCGCTAGCTCACCGGCCTGCCCCCGGCCCTGCTCATCGTCGGCGAGGCCGACGTCCTGCGCGACGAGGGCGATGCCTACGCCAACAAGCTGCGCAAAGCCGGCGTCCCCTTCACCGCCGTCCGCTTCCAGGGCATCATCCACGACTTCGTCATGCTCAACGCCCTCCGCGAAACCCACGCCGCCCAGGCCGCCATCACGCTGGCTGTCGACACCCTGCACACCGCAACGACCACGGCGTGAGAAGAAAGAGTCCCCACATGTCTCCTGCTCCTCCCACGGTTGTCCTCGTGCACGGCGCCTTCGCCGACGCTGCGGGCTGGCTCGGCGTCATCGACGAACTCCAGCGCGACGGCATCGCGGTCCTCGCGGTGGCCAACCCACTGCGCGGCCTGACCTGCGACGCCGCCTACCTGGCCTCCGTGGTCTCTCAGATCGACGGTCCGGTGGTGCTCGTCGGCCACTCCTACGGCGGTGCTTTGATCACCGTGGCGGGCACTGCGGACAACGTCGTCGGACTCGTCTACATCGCCGCCTATGCCCCCGAAGAAGGCGAGAGCCTCAGCGAGTTGCAGGACCGCTTTCCCGCTCCTCCGCTCGTCGGCAGCCTGAAGCAGTGGACCTACCCGACCGACGGCGGGAAGACCGCCACCGAGGTCAGCATCGCCCCGGAGGCATTCCCCTCAGTCTTCGCCGCCGACGTCTCCCCGTCCGTCGTCAGGTTGCTGGCAGCTTCCCAACGTCCGCTGGCCGCCTCTGCGTTCACCGACGCGGCCTCTGCGGCGGCTTGGCGGACGAAACCTTGCTGGGCCCTCGTGGCCGACGCGGACCAGGCGATCAACCCCGATGTGGAGCGCTTCGGCGCCAGGCGGGCCGGCGCGACGACCGTCGAACTGGAAGGCGCTTCCCACGCGGTCGCCGTCTCCCGGCCGTCGGCGGTGGCGGACCTGATCCGCGACGCCGTCTGCGCGACGAGTTGACGAACACAGTCGAGTGACGCGAGAGGACGAGGCAAGTACCTTACGGGCGGGCCGGGGCCGATTGCGGCCCCGGCCCACTTCCGTGCCAGGGCAACGCCGCCCAGCCGGTACCCGCCCGACAACGTGGGCACGCACAGGCCACAGCCAGGGCGCGGACAGACAATCACGCCGCCCGGCAGTCCCTAGAGTTACTCACGTGTCGGCGATTTCCCGCTCGACAGAACCCGCGCGGAGTCCGACGGGAACCCTCCCGCAGAGTCCGCGGCCGCGGTCAGTGCACACCGCACACCAACCGGTCCCGAGGCCGGCCCGCGACATCTCACGGCAAACGGGCCACCACGACAGCCCCGACCCGTCCGACAGGCCGCACCACAGCCGACCACCCCATCGATGAGGGAGTTTCCCCATGCCCAGTTCCGACAAGCCGACCGTCGTCCTCGTGCACGGCGCCTTCGCCGACGCCTCCAGCTACGCCCAGGTCATCCCCCTGCTGATCGCCCGCGGCCTGGACGTGGTCGCCCCGGCCGTGCCCAACCGCAGCCTGATAGGGGATGCCGCCTACGTCGCCTCCATCGTCCGTCAGATCCCCGGTCCGGTCGTCCTGGTGGGCCACTCCTATGGTGGCGCCGTCATCACGGTCGCCGGCACCGAGGACAACGTCAAGGCACTGGTCTACCTGGCCGGTTACGCCTTGGAGAAGGGCGAGAGCCTCGGCGAACTGCAGGGCCGCTTCCCGGACAGCGACCTCGCCGCCGCACTCGTCTACACCCCCTTCCCGATAGAGGGCTCGGCCACGCCCGGCACCGACGTGTCGGTCCGAACCGACAAGTTCCCGGCCATCTTCGCCGCCGACGTCGACCCCCACCTCGCCTCCGTCCTCGCCGTGTCCCAGCGCCCGCTGGCCGCACAGGCCTTCGCCGATGCGGCCCCGGCCGCGGCCTGGAAGACCAAGCCGTCCTGGGGCCTGGTCGCCTCGTCCGACCACACCATCAACCCCGACGTGGAGCGCTACGGCTACCAGAGGGCCGGCATGACCACCGTCGAGGTCGACTCCTCCCACCTGGTGATGCTCGCCCACCCCGAGCGCGTCGTCGACCTGATCGAGGAAGCCGTAAGGGCCACTTCCGGCTGACCTCACGCGCACCCGCTCGCGCCCGTACGACCGACTGGCCGTCACGCCACGGTCGCCTCACCCCTTCGCAGAGAGCGAACGATGAACCCACCGATCTCACGCCGCACCATGGCCGTGTCCCTCCTGGCCGGCGCGGCCGCCCTGGGTACCGCCGGCGTCGCGCATGCCGCGCAGTCGGCGACGGCCGACCGTTCGGCCGAACGGCACGGCACAGCCGCGCCCACCATCATCCTGATCCACGGCGCGTTCGCCGACGCCTCCAGCTGGAGCGCGGTCGTCGAACGCCTGCAGCAACAGGGCCACCGTGTACTGGCACCGGCCCTGCCACTGCGCGGACTGGCAAGCGACTCCGCCTACATTCGCAGCGTTCTGGACAGCGTCACCGGACCGATCGTGCTGGTGGGGCACTCCTATGGCGGAGCGGTCATCAGCCAGGCCGCGGCCGACGCCCCGCAGGTCAAGGCACTGGTCTACATAGCCGCCTTCGTTCCCGACATCGGGGAGAGCGCACTCCAGCTCACCGACAAGTTCCCCGGCAGCACCCTGGGACAGGCCACCGCCACCCAGTACTACCCGTTGCCCGACGGTGGTCAGGGGGAGGAACTGGTCATCAAGAAGGACCTGTTCCGCAAGCAGTTCGCGGCCGGTGTCCCCCGAACGACCGCCCAGGTCATGGCCGCCGGACAGCGTCCGATCACCCTGGCAGCTCTCCAGGAGCCGGCCACCGCGGCCGCGTGGAAGAGGATCCCCAGCTGGTACCTCGTGGCCACCGAGGACCGCAACATCCCGCCGGCCGCCGAGCGCTGGATGGCCGAGCGCTCCCGCTCCCGCACGGTCACCGTCCGCGCCCCGCACGCAGCCGCCGTGAGCGATCCCGGCCCTGTCACCGGCCTGATCCTGCGGGCGGTCCGTTCCGTCCGCTCCGGCCACTGACCGGACGCCTTCCTCACCCACGCCTGCGAGATTCCACAAGAGGTCATGGGGCCGCGACCGTGGCCGTCGGGCCGCGGTCCCCTTCCTCGCTTCCGCATGGCCGGCCTCACCTGTCGAAGCGCCGCACGTGTACCGACCGAACACCTCGCCCGAATGGCTTCCCGCCGTACCGTCCTTCGCGGAACGGACCGGCAGACCGCCGTCGCCGTCTACTACGTGGCCTGCGTCAACCGGATCTTCGCGGGACCCGACGGCGTGGACGGGCCGTTCCTGCCCGAGGCGATCGTCGAGGTCTCCCGCCGGGCCAGGCGGCCGGTCTGGATACCGCCGGACCTGTCCGGTTCCTGCTGCGCGACCATCTGGCACTTCAAGGGTTACGACGACGGCAACACGGTCATGGCGAACCGCTTCGTCGAGCGGGCCTGGGAGTGGACCGACGGCGGACGTCTGCCGCGCGTCGTCGACGTGCCGTCCTGCACGCAGCGGAAGCACCGGGCTCTCACCGTCGTCGACTCGATCGTCTGGGCCGCCACGGAGTTGCTGCCCCACCTGAAGGTGGCCGACCGGATCGACAGCGTGGTGATACACCCCACGTGTTCGATGCGGCACCTGGGCGATACCGAACAGTTGCGTGCCGTCGCGCAGGACGTCCGCCTGCCCGTCTGCGCGGAGTGCTGCGGCTTCGCCGACGACCGGGGCCTGGAGCTGACCTGCGCCGTCAGCGGTGAGGAGATGCAGCGTGGCCGCACCCGGCAGCTCATCTTCTCCGTCCTCGCCCTCATCGCCAAGCTGTCCGGGGTGCCCCCGCTGCTGCCGGGAGACGTCATCTTCACCGGCACCCCAGCCGGTGTCGGCCTCGGCCGCACACCTCAGCCGGCTGGCCGCGGGCAATGAGCTCGTCAGCTCCGTCCAGGGCATCGGCGAGCTGCGACAACGGTTCGTCGGCTGACCCTCTGCGAGCTCCGCGACGGGCGGCAGCTGACATCTCAAGGGCCCGGCGCACCGGTGGCCCCAGCGGCGAGGGCCCACCGCCCCCTGTACCCGCCGCTCACCATCACCGGCCTGGAGCCGCAGGGCGACAACGGTGTCGTAGTCACCGCGGCCACCATCCACAACCAACGCGGCGAACTTGTGCTGTCCGGCCAGCACAAGTACCTCCTGCGACACCAGTGAATCCTGAGGAAGCAACATGACGCACCGTAGAACCCTCCTTGTCGCGCTCGCCTGTTGTACCGCACTGACCGGGTGCACGAGCCACACACCGGATGGCGGCCCGCCTGAGGTTGGCTCCACCTCCCCGACGTCGTCCGTAACCGGCCCGGGGTCCGTCGATATGGGCGGCTCCGGTCCCTCCGGCGAGCCGACGCCGACACCGACCGCGTCCGGCGGAGCGGGGACGGCGGCGCCATCGCCGACCGTACCGACGGTGAGACGCTGCCATACCTCCGAAGTGAGGGCGTCCCTCGGCCCCAATCGTCCCGGAGCCGGGCAGTCAAGCTTCGCCATCGTTTTGACCAACGGATCCAGCCACACCTGCACGCTGCACGGCTTCCCGGGCGTGGCGTTCGTCAACGCCGCCGGTGAGGCCGTCACCCCGGACCCAGGGCGAGCCACCGATCGGCAGGAACAGGCTGTGACGCTCAGCCCGGGAGACAGCGCTTGGTCGACGCTGGCATACACCAATCCAGCGGTTACTGGTGTCACCACTGTCACACCGGCGGCCCTGCTCGTCACCCCGCCCGACGAAACTGCTCCGATCTCAGTCCGCTGGACCGGGGGCAAGGTCTCCAACACGGGGAAGGCGTCCGTGCCCTGGGTGAGCCCCCTCATGCCAGGCAATGGCGCCTGACTCCGCCGAGCGCGGGAGCGGGAAGCGGCCACTTGCCGCCGGCTGCCAGGGTTGACACACATACTCCAGGCCCTGATTGCCGCGCCAAAAGTATCGGTGCCGTCTCCTTCCCCAAGTCCGCCGAGAAAAGTGCTGTGCACTCCCGGACAGAAGAGGGCGTCGGCGGAGAGGTCAGCCGCTTCGTTCACAGGACGACGCGACCGGGCGACGCAAACTTCCAACCTGGACATCGGCCGCAGTCGAGGGCGCTCACTGATGCGGCAGAATGGCTGAAAGTAATCTTTCTGGAGGCTGTGTGCTGCTACTCGACCTCAACACCGTGTCGCCTCGTGAGCGAGTAGATGCATTCCACCACGCGTTGACGGATTCGTTGGTGCCCAACGACGTTGCCCACGAGGAGCCGGAGACCGGTATCCACGCACGCATGGAACTATGGCGTGTTGGCGGACTGGACTTCTTCGCCACTCGGAATTCAGGCTTTGAAGTGCGGCGGACAGCCCGACACGTACGCCACCACAGGAGCCGCCCCATAGTCTCGGTCTCGCTCCAGCCCCTGGGTGTCCACCGGGCCGAAGTCTCAGGTCGGCAGGAATTTCTGGGCTTCGATGACATCTGCGTCTTCCATGAGTTGTCGCCCCGCGTGTACGGCTGGTCCGGCGACGGGGCATCCCAGTCCATAATGTTCGATATGCACCGCCTCGGCGTGCCGGTGGATGCGGTGGTGCGAGCATCCCTGCAGTTGCGCGCCAGTCCGCTCTATGGCCTGGTGCTGCAGCATCTGCGGGGGGTGTGGCGCGATCCCGGCCGACTGGAGGCTGATCCCGGCTCGGAGGCTCTGGCGTCTGCCACGACGGAACTCGTACGCGCATTGCTTCTCTCGGCCGCGCACGCCGAACAGACCGCCGAGGTCAGATCGACGATGGACGACACCCTGGTCACGCGGATCATGGCCTACGCGCGGTCCCACCTGGCGGACCGTGACCTGACACCGGAGCGGATCGCAGCGGAGCACGCCGTCTCACTTCGTCGGCTCTACGCTCTGCTCAGCGGGGCAGGGATCAGCCTGGAGCAGTGGCTCATCGCAGAGCGGCTCGGGAAAGCGCGGCGCATGCTGGCCTCTGCACGTTATGACCGCTTGACCATCGCCGCGGTCTCCGCTCGGTGCGGGTTCAGCAGCCCGAGTCACTTCAGCCGCCGTTTTCATGCAGCCTACGGGGTGGCCCCGAGCGAATGGCGGCGGCTTGGTGGCGCCGTCACCGTGGACGGGCCCGAGTGACCTGCTGGGACTGCGTCGGCAAGGCCTGTCCGGAGCGGCTTTCCGCAGGTGTCGAGCAACGTCATGCCACGTGCAAGGCGGTGTGCAAGGTATCGGTCATCTGAATACGTGCCGCCTTGGACGCCTCCGTGCCGCGGAGCAGATCGAACAGAACGAATGCGTGAATCGTGCCGTGATAGCGGATCGACACGACCGGGACATCCGCTTGCCTCAAATGCGCTGCATAGGCCTCACCCTCGTCACGGAGCACGTCGGCCTCGGCGGTGATGACGAGCGTGGGCGGCAGGCCTACGAGACATCGGGTGGGCGCACGCAGAGGTGAAACGGTGCCCTGTGCGCGGTCCCGCGGATCCGGTGCGTACTGCTGCCAGTAGTCGCGCATGGCGGCGCGGCTCAGGAAGTACCCTTCGGCGAACTGGCGATAGGAAAGAGTGTCCATCGCCGCGTCGGTCACCGGGCAGACCAGCACTTGGTGGCGGAAGCGCGGGCCGCGGCGCATCCGCGCCACGAGGGTGAGCGCGGCCGCGTGCTGGGCACCTGCGCTGGCGCCGACAACCGCGATCCTGGTCCCGTCCAGTCCGCATCCCGCGCCATGCCGGGCTATCCACTGGGCTATGGCGTATGCCCGCTCAACGGCATCCGGGTGGCGCGCGTGCTTTGGCACGTCGTACTCAGGGACCACCACGGCCGCATCCGCTCCGAGCGCCAGATCCACCACCAGTTGCCGATGTGCGTAGGCATCGGTCAGCATCCAGCCAAGCCCATGCAGATAGAGCACTACTGGCAGCGGCTCATGAGCACCCGCGGGACGGAGAATCCTCACCCGGATGCGACTCCTGTCACTTCCCGGCAAAGCCAGCCACTCCTCCTCGACATCGGGCTCATCACGGCCGCCGCCGCTCCAGAGAGCCGCCATGCGTGCCCTCGACGCGGCGCTGTCGGTGTGCGGGGAAGCGGGCCATTGACAAGACTCGATGAAGGCACGCGTCTGCCGCCCGAGGACGGGCGTCACCCACGGAACTTGAACGTCTTCTTGCACAAGCACTCCTACGCGGGGGCGATTCACAGGCCACTCGGAGGGGCGGCCGGCGCGCTCGCCGCCGACCGGACAGGCGCTCTGCGTCGGAAGCGATCTGCCGACGCAGAGGCGTGCACCTGTACACGCTGGTCAACGCATCCGCTCGGAGACCAGGGCGCGCCAGCGAAACGACCGGGCAACGAGCCACGGGATCAGCCTGCGGCAGTTCCGCAACAGATGCGCGACTGCCAGGCACTCCCTGCGGACACAGACAAGAGCCGTGCACTGTGGGGCATCGCGGCAGTGTCACCGTATCTCAAGGACATGCGGGATCGGAGCGATACGGGTTCGGGACCAGTACGTGAGGAGCCGGCGCTGAATCCTGGCCCACCGGTCTCGCGTCGCAGAGAGATGACCACGAATGAGGACTGCTATGACCGAACAGTTGCGGCGAGCCCCCGTCGGCAGTGCCGCGCTGCAAGAACTGATCGAGGACCTTGCGGAGTCACTCCGCCGGTCCGTGGCCGTGGCCGACCCCCTCGTCAGGCTCATCTGCTCGAGTCGGCACTTCGATGACGCGGACCCGGCACGCGTCTACAGCCTTCTGCAGGGACAAGCGAGCAGCGAAGTCACTCGTCACGTCCTCGATCAGGGCGTCACTCAGCGGTCCAAGCCGGGTTTCATCGAGGGCCGGGACGATCTCGGGTTGCTCCCTCGCTACTGCGTGCCGCTGCGTGAGCGCGGCCATTTCCTCGGTCTGCTGATGGTTGTCGCGCCGGACACGTCCTTGGCTCCGGAGGTATCCGAGGCCATCGCCCGGGCAACGCCCGCCATCGTCGGCCAGATGTACGCTGATCACGTCTTGGCCGATGCTGAGAAGACCAGGGAGCAGAAGCTTCTTCTGTCGCTGCTGGGCTCAAGCCCGGTCGCGCGCGCTGAGTCCCGAAAGCAGCTTCTGGACGACGCGCTGCTCCCGGACGCCCCCCACGCGGTGGTCAGCGTTGTGCAGGTGGCACGCTCCCATGTGTCTCCTGGGCAGGTGGCGACCGCACTGCGCGGGGCGCTGGAGGGATTTCGCCGTACCCGATCAGCAAACGGCGCCTTCGCGGTCACATCGGACCGAGCCGTCCTGCTCCAGCTCGCCGACCGGCCGTTGAAACAGGAAGCGCTCCGGGAGCAATCCACGCACATCATGGAAGCCCTCGGCACTCATCTGGACGCCTCAGCCGCTCCCGTCATCGGCATCGGCGGTCATCAGACGGGTCTTGCCGAAGCATGGACTTCCTACGAACAGGCGCTCGTCGCGGTGCGCGCGGCACGCCGGATGCCTGAACTGAACGGCATCGGCTCCTGGGAGGAGCTCGGTGAGTTCGCTGTGCTCCTGCAACTGCCGGACCGCACCGTGGACGAGTCACTGCTCCCGAAGCCGCTGCGTGCCCTGCTGGAATCCAGCGGCGGACATCGCCTGGAGAAGACCCTGCGGTGCTTCCTCGATCAAGCCGGATCGATACCCAGGACCGCCGAAGCACTTCAGATCCACCGCACTTCGCTGTACTACCGGCTGCGGCAGATCCAGGAAATCACCGGGCTCGATCTGGACAACGGGGCGGACCGCATCACCTTGCACTTGGGCCTGCGTATCCGGGAACTCCTCGTACCTGCCGGCGTGTTCGGCGACGACGGCCAGTGCCAGGGGCAGGCCGCCACACGGGGCGGTGATCTCGTCGGCCGCGGCAGGTCCGGCGGCCAGACACTCGGCGCCGATCCGCAGGGCCGGCGCAGCGCGAGCGTCCGCCGGGGACGGCAGTTCCAGCCGCAGCGGACGAGCGCCCGACGCGATCGGAATGGGCAGTCCGTCGCGGCTGGTGACCACGGTCAGGTCGAAGCCGCTTAGCTCCACATGGAGTTGGCCATCCGGGAACCGGTCGGCGGGCGGGCTGGGTTCAATGCACCTCCGCATGCAGGCCGCAGGCTGTCGGCGTCAGTGCCGCTGCTGCATCGCGGCCCCGACCTTCTGCCAGCGCTCCGGATCGTCCAGTCCGGTTCACCCGCACCCATCCCCGTCGGCGCGGGGACGGTGCCTTCACCGCCCCGCAGGAAGTCGATGCTGAACGCACCGATCGCGCGCAAGTCGACGTGCTGTCCGCGGGACGCCCCGATGGGCGGCCCAAGAGCAATGATGGTGCGGCGCACGCTGCCGCAGCGGGCCCGGACGCTGATCGGTCCCTGGTGCTTCGTCGACCACTACGGCCCGGACGACGTCGCCGACACGGGCGGCATGGACGTCGCTCCCCATCCGCACACCGGTCCGCAGACCGTGAGCTGGCTGTTCAGCGGGGTGACTACCCGCGCCACCACACGCTCCCCGGAATCGGACGCCGTCGACGTGGAGCCATCGCGACGACGCCACCGACTGCCCGGATATGGTCCTCGGCCTCTTGAGGGGGCTGCCGCAAGGTCCGCCGCGGCTGTTCCGCGACCGCGTGGGTGATCCGGTTGAACCCCCTGCGCTCCGGCCGCCGCGGGGTCCCAAGGAGCCGGCAAGGCGGACAGTGGCAGGTTCATCTCTGAATGAGATGACTGACATTCCGAAGCATCGCCTCAGGTGAGGAAGCACCGAGGGCGGAACGGCGCTTGTGCCTGCGTGACGGCACCGAAGAGGCTGCCGGTCGCCCCACACCACGTCCGTCCGCGCCGGAACCCCGGCTCACCCCTTCGAGAAGGCACACATGTCCGCATCATCAGAGCTCCGGGCCTCGCGCCGGTCCGCCGCCACCACGGCCCCCCATGGCGTGCCGGGTTGGCTGATAGCGCTCCTGGCCGTCGCATCCGGCATGACGGTCGCCAACCTGTACTACGCCCAGCCCCTGCTGTCCTCACTGAGCGACGTCTTCCACACCAGCACCGCCACCACCGGGGCACTGATCACCCTCACCCAGGTCGGCTACGTGATCGGCATGCTCTTCCTGGTCCCGCTCGGCGACCGGCTGGAGAAGCGCAACCTGATCACCGCCCTGCTGACGGTCACCACCCTCGCCCTCCTCGCGGCCGGACTCGCCACCAGCTTCCCCATGTTGCTGATCGCCTCACTCGTCAGCGGCGCTACCTCGGTCGTCGCCCAGATCCTCGTGCCGTTCGCCGCGAGCCTCGCACCCGACCACGCCCGCGGCCGCATCGTCGGCCGGGTGATGAGCGGTCTGCTCACCGGCATCCTGCTCTCCCGTACGCTGAGCAGCCTGGTCTCCGACCTCGCCGGCTGGCGCACCGTCTTTCTCGGTTCCGCCGCACTGATGGCCCTGCTCGCCGTGGCCCTGCGCGCGGCCCTGCCCGAGCACGCGCCGACCACCACCATCCCCTACCACCATGTGCTGCGCTCCACCGTTCGGCTGGTGCGCACGCACCCGGCACTGCTGCGCCGCGGCCTCTACCAGGCCGCGATGTTCGGCGCCTTCAGCGCGTTCTGGACCACGGTCTCCTTCGTCCTGACCGGTCCTGGCTTCCACTACTCCCCGGTCGGCGTCGGTGTGTTCGCCCTCGTCGGAGCGGCCGGAGCGGCCGTCGCCCCGTTCGCCGGGCACTGGGCCGACCGCGGGCTCGTACGCCCCGTGACCGGCATCGCCTTCGTGGTCGCCGCCGTGTCCTTCGCACTAGCCGGGTTCGGCGGGCACAGCGTCATCCTGCTCGCCCTGGCCGCCATCCTCATCGACATGGCGGTACAGGCGACTCTGATCCTCGGCCAGCACACCGTCTACCAGCTCGACCCCGATGCCCGCGCCCGCCTCAACAGCGCCTTCATCGCCATGTTCTTCGCGGGCGGAGCGGCCGGATCCCAGCTCGGCTCCACCGTCTACCACGCTTGGGGCTGGAGCGCCGTCGCCGCCCTCGGCGCCGCTCTGCCCCTGGTCGCCCTCCTCTACTGGGCCACCGAACGCCGACAGGGGACGGAAGCGAAGCCGGGCACGGCAAGCCTGCCTGGGGACTGAACGGGATATGCTCAGTTCACGCTCAGCTTGCCCCTCAGCCGGCTGCGAGAGGTGGTCCCGAGCTTCGGGAAGATGCGGTGCAGGTGCGCGCCGATCGTACGCGGTGACAGATACAGCTGCTGGCCTATCTCCTTGTTGGAGAGGCCTTCCGCTGCGAGCTGGGCGATCTGGAGCTCCTGAGGCGTGAGCAGGTCCCAGTCGGTAAGGCTTTGACGCTTGCTGCCCTCGCCCGCCGAGCGGGCGAGGGCAGGCCTGTTCGCGCCATGGCTCCACACCGAGGGCCGCGAAGGACTCTCGGGCGATCCGCAGCGGAGCGCGGGCTTCCATCACGCGACGACGACGTCGGCTTCGGCAGGCGAGTACACACGGGAAGGAGCGTAAATGGGAGGGGCAGGCGGTCCGCTCTCCCGTAGTGGTCTGCGCGGCCGAGAGGCCGAGCTCGAAGAGCTTCAGGCGCTGATCGCCTCGGTGGCCCGCACCGGAAGCGGCGGGTTGGCCCTGATCCAGGGGGAACCGGGTATCGGCAAGACCACGCTGCTCACCGAAGCCGTGTCCGGGGCCAGGGCAGCGGGATTCTCAGTCGGCGTCGGCAAGGCCGATGAGCTGCATCACATCGTGCCGCTCTCGTCGTTGGCGGCCTGCGTCCTGCACGGCGATCAGCCGCTGCTGTCCGGCGATGCCTTTGCCGATCTCGCCCGCAATCATGATCAGCGGATCTGGCTGGTGGAGCGCCTGGCAGAGGCGATCGAAGCCAGAGCAGGCAGCGTGCCGGTGCTCATCGGCCTGGACGACGTGCAGTGGGCCGATCCGCTGAGCCGGTTTGCCCTGCAGCAGCTCCCGCGACGCCTGCGGACCTCGCCGGTTCTGTGGATGCTGACCGGGCGGCGGGAGCCCGCGGGTCCGGCGGAAGAGGTCGTCGCAGCCGTGACCGGCAACCTTCCGACGGTCACTGTGTCCTTGGGGCCACTGTCCGGCGCGGCCATCGGTCAACTGGCCGGCGACACACTCGGAGCAGCGGTTGACGAGCGGGTACGGGACTTGCTCGACGGAGCCGGCGGAAACCCGTTCCTGGCGGTCGAGATGCTTGCGGGACTGCGGACCGCCGAGGTCTCGGACGAGCTCGTGCCGTCAGGGCTCGTGGTGGGTGTGCGCGCCAGACTCAGGTCCCTGCAGCCCGGCACCCTGCGCTTCCTTCAGATGGGAGCGGTGCTGGGACGCAGGTTCGGCTTCCACGACGCCGCCGCGCTCTGCGGCCAACCGACCGCCGCATTGATCGCGGCGCTCGAGGAAGCCGTGTGCGCTGGACTCCTGGACGACGATGGGGATCATCTGGTCTTCCGGCATGATCTGCTGCGCCAGGCGGTCTACGTCGACATCCCGCCGTCAGCCCGGAAGGCTCTGCACCGAGAGGCTGCCCGCCGCCTTGTCGCCGCGGGCCACCGGCCGACCGACGCGGTGCCGCACATCCTCAGGGGATCTCTGCCCGGAGACGAGGAAGCCGTAGCGCTGCTGCAGCGAGCGGCTGACGACGTACTGCCGGTCACGCCGGGCCTCGCGGCCGACCTGATGACGCGCGCCCTGGAACTGGTGCCATCAGCACGGCCGCTGAGGTTCACAGTGGGTGAGCAGACGATCCTCTGCTTGACACGGGCCGGCAGGAACCGAGAGGCCCTGTCGGCAGGCGACCGGCTACTGGCCGACCGACCACCGCTGGAGGCGTTCAGTCGGCTGCAGGCTGCCCTCGGCGGGGCGCTGTGGAACATGGATCTCGCCGGCGAATTGCGCCACCGGGCCGAAACCGCTCTCGCCATGGAGGGCACCTCCCCAGAGATCTGCGCGAGGCTGGCCGCCCTGCGCGCGCTGTCCTTGTCCCGGGACCGTGATCTCGTCGCGGCGCGTGAGGCCGGCGAGACCGCGCTGCGTGCCGCCACCGCGAGCGGTGACCGGGAGGCACACATCCTGGCCCTGTCCGGGCTCGGCGAGATCGCGCTGAACGCGGGTGAGAACGCGGTCGCGCTGGAGCGCTTTGCCGCGCTGAGCGCCATCGATTCCGCTTTCCTTCCCGAAGAGATCGTCGCGCGCCTGCATGTGGACGACTTCGAGTCCAGCGAACGACTGCTCCTCCAAGCAGCGGACAAGGACGGGGCGATGCGTCAGGCAATGATGCTGTGGGCACAGGGCCGACACGACCTGGTACTCGGCCGGCTCGACGACGCCGATGCCGGCTTCGAGACCATGGAGCGCCTCGAAGACGAGGTACAGGTACCCGTCCAGCAGGTGAACGGTCGCGTGATCCGCTCCCGGATCGCCCTGGTGCGCGGCGACCGGGAAGCGGCGCGAGAGCACCTGGTCGCAGCGCAGGAAGGACTGGCGGTCAAACCGAACCCGGGCAACACAGCCGCAGTGCGCTTCCTGGAAGCGGTCCACGCCGAGGCCGCCGGGGACATCGATCTTGCCGTCGACAAGATTCGACAAGTACAGCAGGAAGGTTTCTTCATGCGTTGGCGGCTTTTGCGCGACTGGGTCGATTCCGCGATACGCATATCCCTGCGCGGCGCGGAGCACGAGCTCGCCGAGGACCTGGCCGCGCAGGCCGAAGCCCACGCCGAACGCAACCCTGCCGTGCCGACCGCCACGGGCATCGCGGCGCAGGCCCTCGGGCTTGTAAAAAATGATCTCGCCGTGCTCGAACACTCCGTAGAGCTGCTCAAGGCAAGCCCTCGCCCGCTGGTCCGGGCCGCCGCATACGCCGATCTCGGACAGGCCCTCCTGGCAGCAGGCCGGAAAGATCAGGCAGTGACCGCGCTGGCTCACGCCCGTGGCACGTTCACCGAGTCGGGCGCCCACGCCGCAGCGGCACGTGTACAGCGCGCCATGGAGGGCGCAGGAGTCGGCAGCCGCAGGACAGCGACCATGCAGCGCCCCGTCCAGGGATGGGGGGCCCTCACGGCTTCGGAGAAGAAGGTCGCGCGCCTCATCGCCCAGGGCCACACCAACCGGTCGGCCGCCGACCTGCTCGTCGTGTCCCCGCACACGGTCAACACCCACCTGACGTCCGTCTTCCGCAAGCTGTTGATCAACTCCCGGGTTCAGCTCGCCAACCTGGTCACGTCCTTGCCCGACAGCTGAGCGGACCCGTTGGTACGTTCACGTGATGTCCAGCCACACCTGAACGCGCTTGGCTGGGGCATCCCCGTTATGTTCCCCCGCTCAGTCGGAGGTCACCGGCATGCACAGATCCACCCCCGTTCCGCCGACCATCGTGCTGGTGCATGGGGCGTTCACCGATGCGTCGTCGTGGGCGGGGGTCATCAGCCTCCTTCACGCCGCCGGACTGACCGTGCGCGCCCCGGCGAACCCGCTACGCGGTCTGGCGCAGGACGCCGCCTACATCAGGAGCGTGGTGCGTGACATCGACGTCCCTGTCGTGCTGGTCGGCCACGACTACGGTGGCGCGGTCATCACACACGCCGCCACCGACGCCGACAACGTCGTGGCGCTGTGCTACGTCGCTGCGTTCGGCCTCGACGCGGGCGAGTGCGTCCTGGACATCACGAACCGCTTTGCCCCCACGCCGGCGGCCGACGCGACCTTCGCCGTCGCACTCCCCGCACAGATTCCCGGCGGCGCCGACAGCGAGCTGTACATCCGCAGGGAACGGTTCCAGCACGTGTACGCCGCCGACCTGCCGACCGGCGTCAAGGAGGTGCTGTCCGTGGCGCAACGCCCGATCGCCTGCAGCGCGCTGACCGGTAGATCGGGCCCGCCGGCATGGGCCTCCAAGCCGTCCTGGTACGCCATCGCGACCGCCGACCGGATACTCAACCCCACTGCTCAGCGCTTCATGGCACAACGCATGGCGGCCACCGAATACATGCTGGACGGCTCGCACGCCGTTGTGCTGTCGCAGCCCGACGCCGTGGTGGCGATGATCCGGGAAGCCGCCGAGCAGGGCAATGATCGCGGCGACGACGGCCTTCGACAAGGCTTCTGGGCAAGTGAATGAGGTGATCATGTGTCTTCGTGTACACGGGACCGCCGCCACATCCTGCGGAAGTCGATCTTCCGGATACCCTGCGCCATGGGTCGGACCAGGGGCGTTTAATATGCATTCGAACGAAAGAGGCCGGTTGGGCCACTTTAACGGAACCCCTGAAGTCCGCCCACCCTCGCGACATCGACTCCGGTCACAGACAGTCACTCGATAAAGGCACCAGCATGCTCTCACCGGCCGGACCGCCGGCGCGGCGAATCGCCGCCCTCCTGACCGGAACCATCACCCTGGTGCTGGCCGCCACCGGGTGCGGCGGCAGAACCGGCGCCGGGGCCGCCGCGGACAGGGTCACCTCCATCACCGCGCTCAACTACTACACCGACGAACCCGAGCACACCCAATGGGGCAAGATGCTCACCGCGTGCGGCAAGACCGCCGGTGTGAGGGTCGAGCAGACAAGCGTTCCGGGGGCGTCTCTCATCCCCAAGGTCCTGCAGCAGGCGTCGTCGCGGACCCTTCCCGACCTGCTGATGCTCGACAACCCCGACCTGCAGCAGATCGCACAGACCGGTGCGCTGACCCCGCTGGACAAGTACGGCATCGACTCCAGCGGCTTCGCCAGGGGCATCCTGTCGGCGGGCACCTACCAGGGAAAGCTGTACGGACTGGCCCCCAACGTCAGCACGATCGCCCTCTTCTACAACAAGGACATGCTCGCCAAGGCCGGTGTCGCCGTACCGAGGACCTGGGACGAACTGAAGGCGGCGGCAGCCAAGCTGACCCGTCCCGGGCGCTACGGCATGGCGGTCGACGCGAACGCCACTTTCGAGGGCACCTGGCAGTTCCTGCCCTTCCTGTGGTCCAACGGCGGGGACGAGAAGCAGTTGGACACCCCGCAGGCCGCACAGGCACTCCAGCTGTGGGTCGACCTGGTGAAGAGCGGATCCATGTCGAAGTCGGTGCTGAACTGGACGCAGGCCGACGTCCACGATCAGTTCGTCGCCGGAAAGACAGCCATGATGATCAACGGCCCTTGGCGGATCCCGGCCCTGAACCAGGACAGGAACCTGCGCTGGGGAGTGGCCCCCATCCCCGTCCCCCGGTCGGGGCAGACCCCGGTCACACCGCTCGGTGGTGAGGTGTGGACGCTTCCGCAGAGCCCTTCCAAGGCCCGGCAGGAGAAGGCCGCCCAGGTTCTCACCTGCCTGAACAACTCCTCGAACATGCTCACCCTGGCCGAGCAGCACTTCACTGTGCCCTCCCGCACCGCGGTGGCCGCCCAGTACGCCGAGCCGGTCCCATCGATGGCTGCCTTCGTCAAGAGCGTGGAAGCGGCGCGCGCCCGTACCAGCGAGCTCGGCGTCAAGTGGCCCGAGGCAGCGACAGGGATATACACCGCGATCCAGTCCGCACTGACGGGCGAGCAGACACCGGAGGAAGCCCTCAGGCATGCGCAGCGGATCGCGACCAGTAACTGATCTGTCCCCGATCCTCCGGACGGTCACCGGGCAGGACGACGGCGCCGTCACCGCGGGAAGCCGGGTCGCGGCCCGGGCACGCTTCGGGGAGCGGCTGGCCCAGTGGATGTTCATCGTGCCCGCCGCGGCATACCTGCTGCTGTTCTTCGGCTACCCGATCGTCAAGAACATCGTGATGAGCTTCCAGCAGTACACGACCACGACGTTCTACACGGGTGCCGCGCCGTTCGTGGGGCTGCAGAACTACTCGGAGATCCTTTCGTCGGACCTGTTCCCCAAGGCCCTGCTGACCACGGTCCTGTTCACCGCCGGCTCGATCATCGGGCAGTTCGCACTCGGCCTGGCCTTCGCCCTGTTCTTCCAGCGCCGTTTCCCGCTCGGCGGCGTTCTGCGATCGCTCCTGTTGCTGCCGTGGCTGCTGCCGCTGGTCGTCTCCGGAACCACGTGGAGGTGGATGCTCGACAACGACACGGGAGTCGTCAACGCAGCGCTGCGCGGCCTCCACCTCTCGTCGTCGGGAGTCCCCTGGCTCACCGGCACCTCACAGGCGCTGGTGTCGGTGATCCTCATCAACATCTGGGTCGGAATCCCCTTCAACACCGCGATTCTGTACAGCGGCCTGCAGGACATCCCCACGCACTTGTACGAGGCGGCGCAGCTGGACGGCGCCGGACCGCTGGCGTCGTTCCGCCATGTCACCTGGCCACTGCTGCGGCCCACGGTGAGCGTCGTGCTGGTGCTGGGCGTGGTCTACACGGTCAAAGTGCTGGACATCATCCTCGTGGTGACGGGCGGAGGGCCGGCCAACGCCACGGAGACCATCGCCACCCAGTCCTACGAACTGTCCTTTCAGCAGTTCGATTTCGGGCGCGGTGCCGCAATGAGCAACGTACTCATCGTCATCTCGCTCGCGTTCGCCATCGTCTACCTGCGCGCCAACCGACGCGCCCGGACCCTCTGAGAGACGAACTTGTGAAGCGCGCACCGGGCCGTGGCCGGCCGTCCACCATCGTCGGGATCGCCCTGCTCGCGCTGATGCTGTTTCCCGTCTACTGGATGGTGAACGCCTCCCTCCAGCCGGCGGGCAACACACTGCAGGGAGGCTGGTTCCCCTTCCATCCGGACCTCAGCGGATACGCCACCGCGCTGTGCGATCAGGGACGCAACCTCGTCACCAGCCTCGTCGTGGCCCTCGGCAGCGTGGCGCTCAGCCTCGGCCTCGCCGCGCCGGCGGCCTACGCTCTGGCCCAGTTCCCCCTCCGCGGAACCGACCTCGTGCTTCTCGGCATCCTGATCACACAGATGGTGCCGAGCATCGTCGTGGCCAACGCGCTCTACAGCGCCTACAACGACCTGGGACTCCTGAACTCCTACCTCGGGCTGATCCTCGCCGACTCCACCACAGGGATCCCCTTCGCGATCATCGTCTTGCGTTCGTTCATGCGGAGCATTCCCAGGGAGATCATCGAGGCCGCGCGCGTGGACGGCGCCGGCAGGCTGCGCGTCTTCCGCTCCGTGGTGCTCCCGGTGAGCACCAACGCGTTGATCACTGCCGCCGTCTTCACCTTCCTCTTCGCCTGGAGCGACTTCCTCTTCGCCCTCACACTGACCACCACGGAGGCGGTTCGGCCGATCACGCTGGGCGTCTACCAATACATCGGTGCCCACACGACCCAGTGGAACGCCATCATGGCCACCACAGTCATGGCGTCCGTGCCCGCCGTCGTACTGCTCGTCGTCGCTCAGCGCTACATCGCCACCGCCGCCACCGACGGAGCCATCAAGTGAGAGGCATCTCAGTCCGGCACCCCCGACCGATCTAGCGGATTCACGCGATGTGCCGCCCCAGGGCCCGCTGGCACGGTGTCTCGGAAGGCACAACCAGTTGAAGGGCGGAGATCATGACGCCGGATGTCCAGGAAAGCAGCGCCCCCGGCAGCTTCCACACCATCGATTCGCTGCCCGTCCCCCGCAGACGGGCGTCCTGGCGCGAAGCCCTGTCCCGGACGTTCGGTGCTGTGGACATCACCGTCCCCGACGAGGTGTATTCCGGCACGATCCGTAGGGCGTCACTCGGCCGGCTCCAGGCCGTCACCGTGGACGGCGACTGCCAGTTCGCCCGGCGAACGCGCCGACTCGTCACGCAGGACGGCGCCGGAAACCACCAGCCGCGCAGCAGCGAGCTGATGGCCCGTAGCGTCGTGGACCTTACGGGATGTCCCCCCGTGAATGGCGGGACGCCCAGGCCTGGTCCCGCAGACCCCGTCACCCGCGCGGCTCATCAATGCCTGAACCCGATGCCCGATTTCGCGCATTCCGCGATGCAATTCCCAAACCCACTCCTCTCCTGCAGACCTGGTGGGGGAATGAAGTGATCAAGCCTCGACGATCGTTGGTCATGTGCAAGATGACAGTGCACGTCAGCGCCCCGGACAGACCGCCGGCCCCGCTGCCCGCGGAGCTGCACTACGACATGGCCGACCCCTACGCCGTCCGACTCTCCCTCGGCGTAGCCGCGGCCAGACCCGTGGACTGGGTGTTCGCCCGCTCGCTGCTCACGGGGGGCCTGCGCCGGCCCACCGGTACCGGAGACGTGCTGGTGACTCCCCGGCCCCGTTGCCATCCGCACTCCCTGCGCATCCTCCTGAGGTCCGCCGCCGGCGCTGCGCTGATCGAGATCGCGGAGTCAGCCGTCGCCGAGTTCCTGCGGCGGACGGTCCTGCTCGTGCCGCCGGGAACGGAGAGCCATCACATCGACATGGACCGTGCCCTCGCCGAGCTCACTGGCAGGCGGGACTGAACCGGCCTGGGGCGAGGACGCCGGAGACGGCGATGCAGCTACGACATGTCGTCCAGCGGGTGACAGGATTTGGCGTCGTCCGACGCGGTCACGCCTGTCCCCGCCCGGCCCCCGGTGGGCGTCACCCCGACGTGTTCATCGCGTCGGCAGTCTCCTGCCTCTCGGGCACCACAGGCCCCGCGACGGCATCGAATGCGTGGGTCACTTCTGGTGCAGTGCCCTTCACCAACAGGCGGCGAGCCCGCTCCTCGTAGCGGCGGTCGGTGGCCGTGAGCCGGCTGTGGTGCTGGGCGAGATGCTCCCCCCATGAGGCGACCAGGTAGTTCTCGATGAACCGCTCCGGATCGTTGCCGTCCTGGTAGAGCCCCCAGGTGAGGGCTCCCGTGCGCCGACGTGAACGGGCCACATCGTCCATGCAGTCGGTGAAGGCTGCCCGGTTCCCGGGGTCGACCCGGTAGACGACGGAGACCAGCACCGGGCCGTCGGCCGGTCCGGGCTCGAACACCAGGGGCGGAACGGGCCAATGGTCGGACAGGGTCGGGTCGATGGCGTCCGTGCCGTGCAGCGGCCAGCGTCGCACGCTCACCGCGCCGGCCACGAGCAGCCCGCTGCCGACCAGGAGGGAGACAGTCAGTCCCAGTCCATCGGCCAGCGCACCCCACACAGGTGCCGCCAGGGCCTGCCCACCCTGGAAGACCAGGAGGTACACCGCGAGTCCCCGGGCCCTTACCCAGCCGGGCAGCCTCGTCTGGAGGGCCGCGTTGAGGATGGACAGCACGCCGATCCAGGCCAGTCCGGCGGGCAGCAGCACGACCACCGCGAGCCACGGGATCCGGACTGTGGCCAGTACCGCCAGCACTCCGGCGAAGACGAGGGCGCCTGCGGCGAGAGTGCCGTTGACGCCGAGAGCACGGCGGACGGCGGGCAGCACGAAGGCCCCGCCGACGGCACCGACACCGACCGCGCCGAGCAGCAGTCCGTACCCTCCCGAACCCAGGCCCAGGGAACGGCTCGCGACCAGGGGAAGCAGCGACCACAACGCGGCTGCGCCGGGTATGAACAGCACTGTGCGCAGCAGGACTCGGCGGACTCCGGGCGCGTACCACACATAGCGGCGGCCGGCGTGCAGGGCCGTCAGGAGCTTCTCGCCCTCAGCCGTGGGCGCCTGGGCCAGCGGTCGCTTCCACAGCGTGAGAACGGCGGCGATGCCGAGGTAGGACGCGGCGTTGAAGGCGAAGACCCAGCCCGCGCCCGCTGCCGCGACCACCGCTCCGCCGACGGCCGGGCCGAGGGCGCGGGCCAGGTTCATGTTCACGCCGCCGAGCGCGGCCGCCTGTCCCAACTGGCTGCGTTCCACGAGCTCCGGCTGGATCGCCTGCCAGGCCGGGCCCATCAGAGCGGTGCCGCATCCCAGCAGGAACGTGAGGCTGAGCAGCAGCCCCGGAGTGAGCTCATCCGCGAACGCCAGGACGGTCAGCACGCTGGAGATGGCGAGCATGGCGAACTGCGCGGCCAGCAGCACCCTGCGGCGGTCGTAACGGTCGGCCAGCACGCCCGAAGGCAGGGCCAGCAGCACGACGGGGAGGCTGGAGGCGGTCTGAACGAGCGTCACCAGTGCGGCATCCTGCCCGACCAGCAGCCACTGTGCGCCCACGGTCTGCATCCAGCTGCCGATGTTGGAGACGAGTTGCGCGATCCACAGCGCGCGGAAGACACGCGCTGCGAACGGGGTCCAGGCCGAATTCGGTCGTGGGCGGTCTTTCGGTGACACTGCGGTGCTCATGCTGGTCCATACCGGAATGAGGATGCGGACACCTTGCATCCGGCAATGTCTCAGGCGCCGTGCGGGCATAGCCGATGGCGACTGTAGGGGTGGGCGGCGGAAGGCGGTTGACCGAGGGCGCACCGCCTGTGGCCCCTGAGCGCAGTGCACGACAGCCTGCCCGGGCCGGCCTGCGCAACGTTCCGCGCCCCGTGGGGCGAGCAGTACCCGGCTCAGGACGGTGGCCGTAGGTCGAGGGCACCCCGCACGTTGCGGCCGTGTCCCGGCCCAAGAAGGCTGCCAATCCGATCCGCGATGCGGTGCGCGCGACGAGCTGACGAGGCGGCGGGCGGTAGGGCGGCCGCGTGGCGGCACTCACCGCACGGTGAGTGCCGCCACGCGGCCTTCGGTCCCAGCACAATCTCGCTGCGGGCTTCTTCACCGGCGCTCCACCGTGACCACCGCGACCAGGACCGCCAGCAGCGCGCCGGCGGCGAGGGCAGGTGCCGGGAAGAAAGCGGCCAGCAGGACGCCGACCGCGGCGACGGGATACGGAATCCACTCGGCCACCGTTCTTTGATGGGGCCGGAGGTGTACGGCCCAGACGGTGATCAGGAAGACAGCCGCGGGGACGGTGACCGCCGTGCCCGCGGCCAACGGCGAGGCGTCCGTGCGACGCGTGACGTGATCGGCGTACGCGGCCAGGCCGGCTCCCTCGGCGGTCGCCGAAGCGAAGATCAGGTAGTGGCCGTAGGCCCAGGTGAATCTCCTGCGGTGGGCCTGGTGCGTCGTGGCAAGCAGGGTGTGCGCGGATCTGGCGAAGTACAGCCACCACATGGCGTAGACCATGAACAGGCCCCCGGCCGCCACGGCGTACAGCGAACCGGTGCCGTGGTGCCGGTCGAAGGCGCCCCGGACGGCGACCGTGGCCGCCGCGACGGACTCTCCGAGGACGATGAGGGTGAACAGTTCGTAGCGCTCGGCAATGTGGCGCGGATGCCATGGGGTCATCCCGGCGGACTGTGCCCACACCGGGACGGACACCTCGGCGACGATCAACACCACAATGCCCGGCAGCCGCGCCGGGGTCGGGAGACCGAGCAGCCCGACCCAGCCGACCTGACACACTGTCACTCCGACGGCGAAGCGCAGGGTGGTCGCCCGCCGAGCGGGGTCGGACCACGCGGCGCGCAGCCACAGGGCGGCCAGCGCCGTGCGCAGCACGACGTATCCGATGGTGATGACCCGCAGGTCACCCTCCTCGAATGCGCGGGGAACGCCGGCTGCGAGCACGAGCGCCCCCGTGATCTGGACCAACACCGTCAACCGGTACAGGACGTCGTCCGGGTCGTAGGCGGAAGCGAACCAGGTGAAGTTCATCCACGCCCACCAGATGGTGAAGAAGACCAGAGCGAAGCGCAGGACACCGGTGGCGTACTCCCCGTCGGTCAGCGCCTCGTGCAGACTCCCGGACGCCTGCGCCACCGCGATGACGAAGCACAGGTCGAAGAGAAGCTCCAGCGAGGTGGCGGCCCTGTGCGGCTCACCGGGGTCGCGGCCCGGCATCGTGCGCCATCGCCTGGGCACCGCGGCCGCGTGGGCGATCGGGGGGCGGCTCAGCGGAGGGCTCCGAGCGCGGCCTCGACCGTCCGGTGGAAGGTGGGGTACGTGTAAATCATGTGCTGGAGCCGGTCGACGGGTATTTCGGCGTGGACGGCCACGTTCAGTCCGTAGAGCACCTCACCTCCCGCCGGCCCCGCCGACGTCGCGCCGATCAGCACACCCCGGTCCGCGTCCTCGACAAGCTTGATCAGCCCCTCGTTGCCCGGCCCGTGGATCCAGCCTCGCGTGGAGACGGCGATGGGCAGCACACTGGTGCGTACCCGCAGCCCCCGCTCACGCGCCTGCCGCTCCGTCAACCCGACGGCCCCGATCTCCGGATCGGTGAAAGTGACGCGGGGAAGCGCCCGGTAATCGGCGCCAGGACCGGGCTGTCCGAGGATGTCCCGGACGGCGATCTGCGCCTGGTACATCGACACATGGGTGAAGGCGCCACGGCCGGTGATGTCGCCGACCGCCCACAGCCCCTCCCCGGCCCGCATCTGCCCGTCCGTGTTCACGGCTCCCGCCGTTGGATCCAGCCCCACCGTGTCGACCGCCAGCGCGGCCAGGTCGGCGTGGCGCCCAATGGCGACCAGAAGCCGTTCGGCACGCAGCGGCTCCCCCTCACCCTCGAGTCCGACGGTGAACTCCGTGCCGTCATGGCTGACCTGCCGTGCCCGAGCACCCGTGAGTACGGTGACTCCGTCCGCCCGCAGAACCTCCGCAGCCAGTTCCCCGGCTTCTGGTTCCTCCTGCGACAGCAGCCGGTCCTTCCCCTCGATCACCGTGACCGCGCACTTGAAGCGGGCGAAGACCTGGGCGAGTTCGACACCGATGGCGCCCCCGCCGAGCACGACCATCGACTCCGGCAGCTCCTTGGCCGCCATGGCATCCCGGTTGGTCCAGTACGGCGTTCCCTCGAGGCCCGGCACCGGGGCAATCCGGGGCCGCATGCCGGTGGCCAGCACGACACCGCGCCGGGCTTCGAACGTGCGGTCGCCGACCACCACCCGGTGCGGCCCGGAGAGACGGCCCGTCCCCCGGACGAGCCGACCGCCTTTCGCCGCGAGACGGTCGGCGGCGACCTGGTCGTTCCAGTCGTCGGTGGCCTCGTCGCGGATACGCCCGGCGACCCTGCCCCAGTCCGGTGTCACGACCGCTTCACCGGCGAGGGCGGGCACCCGACCCGCCTCGGCGAGCAGATTCCCGGCCCGGATCATCATCTTGCTGGGCACGCACCCCCAGTACGGACACTCACCCCCGACGAGTTCCGCCTCGACCCCCACCACGTCCAGCCCGGCTTCGGCCAGCGTGCCCGCGACGTACTCACCACCCGGCCCCAGCCCGACAACCACCACATCCGCCTGCTCGTTCGCGCTCATGCCTGCCTCTCCTCGTTCCTCGGGCTCCACGGACGTGGGCCGTCCCGCCGAAGCTAGATCGGCCGACCGAAGGCCCGTGCCCGCCGGCGCACGGATGCTTGCCCGGGAGCGAACGTCCGGCACGGGACACCGCGCACTGTGCGCTGGCGGGCACCACCGCATGCGCTCCCGGTCAATGCGCCCTGCGTCGGGGCACCTAACGTCACTCGGGTACGCACAGCAAGGCACCACAGGAGGCGGACCATGACCACCAATTCCAAGCCCGTGAGCAGCAGCCAGCCGTGGCTGCACCAGAGGGGCGAGGTGATCCAGGAGTTCGGCACCGTCAAGCAGTTCCCGATCGGTCTGTCCTACGAGGCGCGGATGTACTCCTGCCAGCGCCTGAACAAGGTCCTGGCGGACACTCAGATCCTCCACGGCCTCTACAAGAAGCATCACTGGCTGATGCGCGGCGCGACCTTCTACCAGCTGCACCTGGTCCTGGACAAGCACGCGGGGGAACAGCTCGAACTCATCGACACCATCGCCGAACGCGTCCAGTCCCTGGGCGGCGTCGCGGTGGGCGACCCCAGGCACGTCGCGGAGATCACATCGATCCCGCGGCCTCCGGACGGGGTGGAGGAAGTGCCGGCGATGCTGTCCCGGCTGCTGGAAGCCCACGAGACCATCCTCGTCGAGGCCCACGACGCCGCCGCCCGGACCGGTGAGCTGGGTGACGACGGCACCAACGATCTGCTGGTCTCACAGGTGATCAGGACCGGGGAACTGCAGACCTGGTTCCTGGCCGAGCATCTGGTCGACACCCCGCTCGTCCGCGCCTGAGGAATGGCGGCGGCTTCGGACCGTCGTAGGGGACCGGGCGCCTGCAGGGGCATGACCGCGCACCCACACGACGCCGCGTCGTCCGCATACGATGTAGCCAAGATCGAAGCCCGTCGCCCTCACGCCGGACGGAGCGCTGCTTGATCGGGAGCGGATGATGGATCTGCGGCAGATGGAGGTCGTCGTCTCGGTGGCGGACACGGGTGGTTTCACGGCAGCGGCCCGGCAGCTGCACGTGGTTCAGTCCGCCGTGTCCAGCACGGTCCGGGCCCTCGAACGCGAACTGGGCACCCCCTTGTTCGACCGCACCACACACCGCGTCGCCCTCACCCCGGCCGGCGAGGCGTTCGTCCCCGCCGCACGCGCGACGCTCCGGGCCGCCGAGCTGGCCCGGGAGGCCGTCGATGCCGTACGGGGGCAGCTGCGCGGGCGGGTGACGGTTGGCACGATGCAGGGGGTATGGGCGGGACTCCATCACGCCTTGGCCGCCCTGCGTGCGGAGCATCCGGGCGTGGTCGTGCAGCTGCGACAGGCGGCCGTCGCCGACATCCGGCAGGCACTGCGTGAGGGCACGGTGGACCTGGCCGTGGTGGCACTCGACCGCCAGCAGCAGCGCGGGCTCGCGACCCGGCTGTTGTCCCGCGAGGACATGGTGCTGCTGGCGGCACCCCGGCGGGTGCTCGCCGGAGCGACACCGAACGGCGAGGTCCGGCTCGCCGACATCGCCCAGTTGCCCCTGGTGGACTTCACACCCGGCTGGGCCATCCGCCACGCGGTCGACCGGGCCTTCCGGGCCGCGGGCGTCGACCGCAGCACGACGTTCGAGGTGAACGACATCGGCGCGGCAGCCGAACTGGTCCGCAACGACCTGGGCGTCTGCATCATGCCCAAGTCCATTGCGGACCGCTTCCCCGATCTGCCCCAGTACCGGTTCGACCGGCACGCACCGAACTGGAAGATCATGGTGGTACGACCTCCTGGCGAGTCACCACCGGCGGTCGCCGCGCTGCTGCGGCACATCACCTGACGGCGGCTGGGGCGCCTCTTGGCCGTCACAGCCGTCACAGCCGTCTACCAGGTACTGAGCGCCTGTCCTGGATCCGCTGGACGGCCCCTGACGGTCGTCACGACCTGTGCCATGTGGTGCCCAGCGACGGGCCGATGACGAGGACGGGTGCGTCCCCAGGGCCGTCGAACCGGTACTGCAGAGTGTGGACGGGCAGGGCCTGGGCCGTGGGCGGAATCCGTACGGGAGGTACGGGCGCCGCGGGCTCCACCGGCCGCTCCTGGTGCCCCGGCTGCGGGGCGGCGGGTACCGGCTGCCCCTGCTGTGCGGTCTGCGGGACACGCGCGGTCTGCGGGACCGGTACGGGCTGCGGGGTATTCATGTCACTGGCGTCGCTCACTTGCTCCAGGATGGTGAGCAATCCGTCGGCCTCCGGTCAGGGGGTCGCCGCAGATGCGACATATACGACAGGGTTCATCGGATCGGACATGTCGACGGTGATGTCCTGGGTGGGCCGCGGGTCCTTGTTGGTGTGCGTGGTGCCCGCCCACTCGACGCCGGGGCCGAAGCTCCAGCCCGTGATCTTCTGGTCGCGGTCGCCGATGCTGACCTTGCCGGTCTCCAGGGCGGCGCGGCCGCTGCCCAGCCGGCTCAGGAACCGGTCGAGCCCGGCGGACGTGGTACGGAACTCCACGTACAGCCGACTGGCCTTCCAGTTGTTGGTCTCGTAGTACTGCACGTCCAGGGCGTTGCCGGGCATCGGCAGCTCGAAGATCCGGCGCTGCATCCGGGACGGCCAGCCCTCCCTGAGCCCTTGTGCGGACGCCTCGGCCTCCTTGTTCTGGCCGGAGCGGCGGCTCTGCCCCGCGGAGATCAGCAGATAGCCGGCCGGGATGCCGATGAGCAGCACGATGATCGTCGCCGTGATCAGGCGGCGGCGGATCACCCGGCGCCGGTCCTGCGGCGGCTTGTCGTCGGGCGGCGAGGACTGGCGCGGCAGAACGGGGTGCTCGGCTGTGGTCATGTCTGTGACGATCCCTAGGAGGTGCGAGTGCTGCGCGTGTTACGGATGGTGCTCGCGGCCTGGTCGTAGATCTGTGCGTACCGCTCGTACCGCTCGACACGGCGACGGTTGGTACGGCGGAATCTGCGGGCCACCAGCCGGGCCAGGTCGGCGGCGCCGACCATACCTGCCTCCGGGCCGAGCTGCGCCTTCGCGATGCGGGCCTCGGGGCGGTAGCCACGGCCGGTGAGGTGGCGCTTGAAGGCGTCCCTGGCGGGGCCGATGAGGAGGTCGTCGGCGGCGCTGACGCCGCCGCCGATGACGAAGCAGGAGGGGTCGAGCGCGGCGGCCAGATTGGCGATGCCGACGCCGAGCCACTGGCCGATGTCCTGGAGGAGTTCGACGCACATCGCATCGCCCTCACGGGCCAGTTCGGTGATGAGGGGCCCGGTGATATCGGGGATGTTCCCCTTGACCCGCTCGATGATGCCGTGCGCCACCGGGGAGTCCGCCGCGGCCAGCTCCTTGGCCTCTCGGACCAGGGCGTTGCCGGAGCTGTACTGCTCCCAGCAGCCGCGGTTCCCGCAGGGGCAGCGGTGCCCGCCGGGCACCACCTGCATGTGTCCGAACTCACCGGCGACGCCGTACTTGCCGCGCTTGACCTGACCGTCCTCCAGGATCGCGCCCCCGATGCCGGTACCGAGCGTGATCATGACGAGGTGGTCCTCGCCGCGGCCCGCTCCGAAGCGCCACTCCGCCCAGGCGGCGGTGTTGGCGTCGTTGTCGACCATGACGGGGACGACGAGGCGGGAGGCGAGGGCGTCGCGCAGCGGTTCGTCACGCCAGGCGAGGTGCGGGGCGAAGAGCACCTTGGAGCGGTCCGCGTCGACCCAGCCGGCCGCCCCGATGCCCACGGCGTGCACATCGTGCCGGTCGGAGAGGTCCAGGACCAGCTCGACGATGGTGTCCTCGACGACCTTGGGGCTCTTGGACTTGTCCGGCGTCTCGGTACGCAGCTGCTCCAGGATGTTGCCGTCGGCGTCGACGACGCCGGCCATCACCTTCGTGCCCCCGATGTCGATGCCGACGGTGGGTACCCGCGGCGCCGTGAGGTGCGAGCGCCGCTCCCGGGTGCCTACGGTCCGCAGGACGGTGGCGCGGGCGGAGCCGCGGTGTGTGAAGTCGCGGTACGTGCTCATCGTCCCTGCGGGGTCTGGTGGGGGGACCGGGGGCGGTGCTCCCGGCGGCGGACTTCGCCCGTCGGGCTCGATTCTGCCACTGCCGGGGCACCGCGGCTGGCGGACCGGGTTCTCGGGGGCCGGTACCGGCCCGGGACTACTGGGGGTCGTCGGCGACCCGGTGGCCGCCCAGATGGGTCGGACCCGGGGCCCGCTCCAGCTCGTGGCTGAGCTCCTCGAGCTCGCTGCCGCCCGCCATCTGGCGGGTCAGCTCGTCCAGAGTGATGCTCGCCTTGGTGTGGCTGCCGGACATGGCGCCCCGCTTGAGCAGGACGAACCGGTCGCCGACGAGATACGCATGGTGCGGGTTGTGCGTGATGAGGACCACGCCGAGTCCCGCGTCGCGGGCGGCCGCGACGTACTTGAGGACGACCCCGGACTGCTTGACGCCGAGCGCGGCGGTGGGCTCGTCCAGGACGAGGACCTTGGCGCCGAAGTAGACGGCCCGTGCGATCGCGACGCACTGGCGCTCACCGCCGGAGAGCGTGCCGATCGGCTGGTCGACGTCGCGCAGGTCGATGCCCATGCGCAGCAGCTCGGAGCGGGTCGTCTCGCGCATCAGCCGCACGTCGAGGCGTTTGAAGGGGCCCGCGCCGGTGGTCGGCTCGGAGCCGAGGAAGAAGTTCCGCCAGACCGGCATCAGGGGGACGACGGCCAGGTCCTGGTAGACCGTGGCGATGCCGCGGTCGAGGGCGTCGCGCGGGTTGGCGAGGGTGGTCTCCTCGCCGTCGATGAGGAAGGTCCCCGCGTCGTGCCGGTGCAGCCCCGCGATGATCTTGATCAGGGTGGACTTGCCGGCGCCGTTGTCGCCGAGGACGCAGGAGATCTCCCCCGCGTGGACCTCCAGCGAGACGTCCGTCAGGGCCTTGATGTTGCCGTAGAACTTACTGACGTGATCCAGCTCGACGAGCGCCCGATGGGACGTCTCCCGGTCGGCCGGTGCCTGGGGGGCCGTCATTTCGTCGCCTCCGCGCGCTTGCGTACCCATGCGTTGAGCAGGGTGGCCAGGAGCAGCATGGCTCCGAGGAAGAACTTGAACCAGTCCGGGTTCCACTCCGCGTACACGATGCCCTTGCTGGTCATGCCGAAGATGAAGGCACCGATCGCGGAGCCGATCGCGGAGCCGTAGCCGCCGGTGATCAGACAGCCGCCGATGACGGCCGCGATGATGTAGATCAGCTCGTTGCCGACGCCCTCGCCGGACTGCACCACGTCGAACGAGAACAGCAGATGCTGCCCGGAGACCCAGGCGGCGAAGGCGACCCCGAGGTAGAGCCCGATCTTGGTACGGATCACCGGTACGCCGACCGCGCGGGCCGCGTCGGCCTCGCCGCCGACCGCGAAGATCCAGTTGCCGAAGCGGGTGCGGAGCAGGATCCAGGTGGCGACCGCGACGAGCACGGCCCACCACAGAATGGTGACCTTCAGCTCGACGCCGCCGATGGTCCACTGCGAGGCGAAGACCTGCCGGGCCGAGTCGAAGCCCTCCATGTCGGCGATGGACTTCGTCGACACGGTCCCGCTGATCAGCTTGGTGAAGCCCAGATTGAGGCCGGTGAGCATCAGGAACGTACCGAGCGTGATGATGAAGCTCGGCAGTTTGGTACGGGTCAGCATGAAGCCGTTGAACGCCCCGATGGCCAGGGTGACCAGCAGCGACACCAGAACGCCGACCCAGACGTTGGCCGTCATCTGATAGCTGAACATCGACGAGATCAGCGCGGAGCTGGTGACCAGCACACCGGCGGAGAGGTCGAACTCGCCGCCGATCATCAGCAGCGCCACGGGCGCGGCCATGATCCCGATGGTGGAGGCCGCGTACAGCACCGTGCCGAGGCTGGAGGCACGCAGGAAGCTGTCGGCGACGATCGAGAAGAAGATGAAGACGGCCGCGGCACCGACCACCGAGCCGAGTTCGGGGCGGCCGAGCAGTTTGCGCAGCGGCGAGGTGCGCAGCAGCCGCTCGTCGGCCCCGGCCGGGGCCGACGGTCCTGCAACCGTGCTCATCGGGTCCCCCGCTTCGTGTATTGCGCCAGCTCGGCGGCGTCCTTCGAGGTGATGATCTGCGGGCCGGTGAGGACCGGGCGTCCGCCGCCGAGCACATTGCGGTTGTAGCGGTACAGCCACAGCAGGTCCACGGCCTCGTACCCCTGGAGGTAGGGCTGCTGGTCGACCGCGAAGCCGAGGGTCTTGTCCTGGAGCGCCGTGGCGACCTTGGCGTTCAGGTCGAAGGTGTCGATCTCGGCCTTGCTGCCCGCGGTCTTCTTCGCCTTGACGGCGGCGTCCGCGAACGGCGCGCCGAGGGTGACGACCGCGTCGATGTTCTTGTCGGCCTGGAGCTTCGCCTCGATGGACGCCTGGACGTCGGGCATGTTGGTGCCTTCGACGTACAGGTTCTGCATCTGCCCGTCGAACGTCTTCTTCGCTCCGGCGCAGCGCTGCTCATGGCCGACGTTGCCCTGCTCGTGCAGGATGCACAGGGCCTTCTTGCGGCCCCGCGCGTTGAGCTCGTCGCCCACGGCCTCACCCGCGATCGACTCGTCCTGGCCGATATGCGTGAGCGCGCCGAACCGCTTGGACTCCGCGGAGCCCGAATTCACCGTGATCACCGGGATACCGGCCTTGGTGGCCTTGGCGACGACGTCCTTCATCGCGTCGGGCTTGGCGAGTGTGACGATCAGCCCGTCGACCTTCTGGTCGATGGCGGCCTGGACGAGCTGGGCCTGCTGCTGCGCCTCGTCGTTGTGCGAGTACAGGAACTTGATGTTGTCCTTGACGGCCGCCTGCTCGGCGCCCCGCTGGACGATGTCCCAGAAGGTGTCGCCGTCGCCCGAGTGGGTGACCATGGCGAAGGTCCATCGGGGCGTGTTCACCGCGGACCGGCCCTCGGCTGCGGCCTGGGCCGCGCGCTCCTCCGCCCGCTTGCCACCGGTGCTGCTGCATCCCACGAGGGAAGCCCCGAGCACCGCCGCAAGCACGGCGCCCATCGCACGTACCCCTGTCCGAACCCTTGCCACGACGCCGTGCCCTTCTTGTGCTGCTCGCTGTGCTGCTTGGTGGGGCTGGAGACGTTTCACTCCCTGCCCGGCTGGCCAAGTATCCCCGAGCCGCCGACGGCGCCGCCCGGCAGGGGCGGGGCACGTATGTCGGCACGGGGTGTGCACGGCGGCGCGCGGGACGGTCATCGGGTGCCGCGCGCGGTGTATTCCTCCAGCTGCGGCACGTCGTCGGCAGTGACGATCGCCGGGCCGGTGAGCACCGGCTTTCCGCCGCCGATGACGTTTCCGTTGGTCTTGTTCAGCCACAGTTCGTCGATGGCGAGATAGCCCTGGAGGTAGGGCTGCTGGTCGACGGCGAAGCCGACCTCATCGGCCTTCAGCCGCTTGACGACCTCGGCGTTCAGATCGAATGTGTCGACCTCCGCCCTGCTGCCGGAGCCCTCCTTGGCCTTGACGGAGGCGGCGGCGAAGGGTGCACCCAGGGTGACGACCGCGTCGATGCCCTTGTCGGCCTGGAGCTTCGCTTCGATCGAGGAGGTGGAGGCGGGCATATTGGTGCCCTCCACATTGAGGTTCTCCACGGTGCCCTTGAAGGTCTTGCGCACACCGGCGCAGCGCTCCTCCAGCGACACGTTGCCCTGCTCGTGGATGACGCAGACGGCCTTCTTGCGGCCCCGCGCATCGAGCTCCTCGCCGACGGCCTCACCCGCGACCTTCTCGTCCTGTCCGATGTGCCCGAGCGCGCCGATCTCCTTGGAGAACTGCGCGCCCGAGTTGATGGTCACGACGGGTATGCCGGCCTTCACGGCCTTGGCGACGACGTCCTTGACCGCTTCCGGCTTGGCGAGGGTGACAACGATGCCGTCGACCTTCTGGTCGATGGCGGCCTGGACGAGCTGGGCCTGTTCCTTGCCCTCCTTGTTCGCCGAGTACAGGAACTCGACGTTGTCCTTGGCCGCCGCCTGCTTCGCGCCGCTCTGCACGATGTCCCAGAAGGTGTCGCCCTCTCCGGAGTGCGTGACCATCGCGATCTTCATCCGGGGGGTGGAGACCGCCTTGCCCCCGCTGCCGCTCGCTTCCCGGGGCCTCTCCTCGGCGCTCTTGCCTCCGGAGCTGCTGCATCCGGTGACGGTGAGGCCGATGCCGATGGCGGTCGTGGCGATCAGGATTGCCGACTTGCGAAAGCTGCGCATCGTGGGTCCGCCCTCTCTCCCCGCCGCCCGAGTGCGGCTGGCGGCAGTTCTAGCGCTGGGCGCCTCGGACGTCAACGGGCCCCGTGGCCGTCGTCAACGCACGAGCAGCTGGAAATCGAAGGAGTAGCGCGAGGCCCGGTAGATGTGGGAGCCGAACTCGACCGCCCGCCCGGTGTCGTCGAAGGTGGTGCGTTCCATCGTCAGCAGTGCGGCCCCCTCGGCCTCGCCGAGTGAGGCCGCCTCGTCGACGGTGGCGAGCCGGGCGCCGACGGTCTGGCGGGCGCTGTGCAGGGTGATGCCCGCGCCTCGCATCATCCGGTAGAGGCCGGTGGTTTCCAGCCGTTCGGTGCCCAGGTCGACGATCCCGAGGGGCAGGTGGTTGCGCAGGAGTGCCAGCGGCTCGTCGTGCGCGTACCGCAGCCGCTCGACGAGGTGTACGTCGGTGCCCTCCGCGACCGCGAGTGCGTCGGCGACCGAGGCGTCGGCGGGCTCGACGGTGTTGCGCAGGACGCGGGTCGTGGGGTGCCCGCCCGCGGCCTCCAGGTCGTCGTACAGGCTGCTCAGTTCGAGCGGGCGCCTGACCCTGCTGTGCACGACCTGGGTGCCGACGCCGCGACGACGGACCATCAGCCCTTTGTCGACCAGTGACTGGATGGCCTGGCGGACGGTGGGCCGGGACAGGCCGAGCCGGGCCGCGAGTTCGATCTCGTTGCCGAGGAGGCTGCCGGGGGCGAGCCGGCCCTGCTCGATGGCCGCTTCCAGCTGCTGGGCCAGCTGGTAGTAGAGGGGAACCGGACTGGAGCGGTCCACGCCGAGTTCAAGTGCGGCCGGGTCGGTGGTGGGTTTGGGCACGCGTGGAGGGTATCCCTCAGAACCTCCGGTAGTCAGGTCGTTCTGTTGTCCGGACAGCATGAACACCGAACAAACTCGCACTTTGTCAGGACATATAGTTGACAGAGCAGTCGGTGGGCGGCACGTTGGGTCCATGCGTATCGGACTCATCGGCACCGGTCGGATCGGTTCCTTCCACGCGGGCGTGCTGGCCCGCCATCCCGAGGTGGACGCCCTGGTGGTGACGGACACCGACCGGGCGCGGGCCACCGAGGTCGCGGACCGCGTCGGTGCGACGGCCACGGACAGCGCAGCCGAGATGTTCGGCGCGGGGGTGGACGCCGTGGTGATCGCCTCGGCCACTTCGGCGCACGCGGAACTGATCGGGCGGGCCGCACGGGCGGGACTGCCCGCGTTCTGCGAGAAACCGATCGCACTGGACCTGCCGGGGACACTGAGCGCGCTGTGCGAGGTCGACCGGGCGGGGAGCGTTCTCCAACTGGGCTTCATGCGCAGGTTCGACGCGGGGTACGGAGCGGCGCGCACCGCCGTGCGGGCAGGGGTGCTGGGCAGGCTGCACACCGTACGGGCGATGACCATGGACCCCGCGCCGCCGCCCGCCGCGTATCTGCCGCTCTCCGGGGGGCTGTACCGGGACTGTCTGGTCCATGACTTCGACATGCTGCGATGGGTGACGGGCCGCGAGGTGACCGAGGTGTACGCCACCGGATCGGATGCCGGGCCCGAGATGTTCCGGGCGGCCGACGACGTCGACACGGCGGCGGCCCTGCTGACCCTCGACGACGGCACCCTGGCCACGGCGACGGCCACCCGCTGCAACGGCGCCGGTTATGACGTGCGGATGGAACTGGCGGGCGAACTGGACCAGATCACGGTCGGCCTGGACGGCCGGACACCGGTCACCTCGGCGGAGCCGCAGGGCCCAGCCGCACCGGTCAGCCCTTGGCCGGGCTTCCTGGAGCGGTTCGCCCCGGCGTACGAGGCGGAACTGGACGCGTTCGTACGGGTGGTGCGGGGCGAGCTGCCCAATCCGTGCGACGGGCGGGAAGCATGGTACGCGCTGCTGATCGCGGAGGCGTGCGAGGTGTCCCGCCGGGAGCGGCGCCCCGTGCGGATCGCGGAGATCGCCGACGCGGCAGCCGTCCGGTCCGGCGCTCGCGCCGCGGGATGAACTGCCGCCGGCCGAGCGCCGGGGCGCGGTCAAGGCACTTCAGGACGGTGTGGCGGACAGCACGGTCCCCTGGGCGACCGCGCAGAGGGTCTTCGCCCCGTCCTCCGCCGCGGCGAACAGCTCGCAGCGGACCACGGCCTGACGGCGGCCGGTGTGCACGACATCCGCGTGGGCGATGAGCGTGCGGCCGGTGGCGGGCCGTATGTACTGGATGGAGAAACCGCCGGTCAGCACGGCCGGCCCGAGGGTCGTCCCGGCGGCGAAGGTGATCGAGTTGTCGGCGGCGTAGGCCAGGACACCGCCATGCAGAAAGCCGTTCTGCTGCTGGAGTTCCTGACGGATGTCCACTTCGAGTGTGGCGGATCCGTCCCCGAAGGCGGTGATCCGCGCCCCGACGAGCCCGCTGAACGGCTGGCTGTCGAGGACCTTCTGCGCCATCTGCAAATCAAGTCCGGTCATGACAGAGCTTTTTACCTCACCAGCGGACGGGCAGCTCGCGTACCCCACGGATCAGCATCCCCGGGAGCCAGTCCGGCTTCCCGGCGTCCACGTCCAGTGCGAGACGAGGGCACCGCTCCAGCAGCGTACGGATCGCGATCCGGCCTTCCATCCGGGCCAGCGGTGCCCCCAGACAGAAGTGCAGGCCGTGTCCGAAGGCCAGGTGGCCCTGGGTGTCGCGGCGGATGTCGAAGCGGTCCGGTTCCGGATAGCGGCCGGGGTCGCGGTCGGCGCCCGCCAGGGAGATCAGAACCGGCTCGCCCGCCGGAATGACCCGCTGCCCGATCTCGACCGGTTCGCGGGGGAAGCGGAACGTGGCGGTCTCCACCGGTCCGTCATAGCGCAGCATCTCCTCGACCGCGCCGTCGAGCAGGCCGAAGTCGGCCCGAAGTGCGCCCAGTTGGTCCGGGTGGTGAAGCAATGCCCGTACTCCGTTGGAGATCAGGTTGACCGTGGTCTCATGGCCGGCGACGAGCAGCAGGAAGGCCATGCCCACGAGCTCGTCGGGCGACAGCCCGTCCCCCTCCTCGTCACGCGTCCTGACCAGGGCGCTCATCAGGTCGTCACCCTGCGAGCACCGCTTGTCCTCGATGAGCTCGGCGAGGTACACGCCCATGGCGACCACCGCCTCGCGCTCCTGCTCCGGCGTGGACGGGGTGACGACGTCGTTCGACAGTTTGCGGAAGGTGTTCCGGTCCAGGTCCGGCACGCCGATCAGTTCGCAGATGACGGTCATCGGCAGCGGGAAGGCGAGCGCGTCCACGAGATCGGCGCGCCCGGCGGGCACCATCGCGTCGAGGAGCTCGTCGGTGATCTGCTGGACGCGCGGGCGCAGGGCCTCGACCCGGCGTGCGGTGAACTCCCGGGTGACGAGCTTGCGCAGCCGGGTGTGATGGGGTGCGTCCAGCTCCAGCATGTTGGCGAAGATCGGATCGTTCCCCTCGGGCCGGTCCACCAGCCCCTGCCACTCCTTGCCGAACCGCTGGTCGGCAAGTGCTGCGCGGCCCTCGCCGTACCCGACCACGAGCCAGATCCGCTCGAATTCGTCGGTGCGGATGGTGTGCACGGGACCTGCGGCACGCAGCTTCTCGTAGTACGGATAGGGATTCGCGGTGAAGTCCTTGACTCCGCGCAGATCGACATCGACGTGGCTGCTGGCATCGGACATGGGATCGCCCCTCCCGGTCTGATCGGCTCGATCGCTCGCGATCGACCGGTTCAGCCTATGTCGCCGGGGCTGCGCCGTCGTCGTCCAGCAGGCCTGCGTCGTGTACCAACAGCGCGATCTGGACACGGTTGTTGAAATCGAATTCGGCCAGGATCCGGGACACCTGCGTCTTCACGGTCGCCACGCTCAGATAGAGCGTGGCGGCGATCTCGGCGTTGGAGCGGCCGTGTCCGACGGCGATCGCGACCTCGCGTTCCCGGTCGGCGAGCGTGGCGATCAGCCGTCGTGCCCGGTCGGCGCGGTCCACCCGGCCGTCCCGGCCGCCGCCGGGCCCGGTCCCGGCGGCTCGGGCCATGAGCCGGCGGGTCACCGCGGGCGACAGCACCGGATCACCGGCCGCCACCCGCCGCACCGAGTCGACGATCTGGGCCGGAGGAGTGTCCTTCAGGACAAAGCCGGCGGCTCCGGCGCGGATGGCCCGCAGCACCTGTTCGTCGGCGTGGAATGTCGTCAGGACGATGACCTCCGGGGCATCGGGACGGGTCCGCAGTGCCTCCGTCGCCGTCAGCCCGTCCATGACCGGCATCCGGATGTCCATCAGCACCACATCGGGGCGGAGCCGGTCGACGAGATCCGCGACCTCGAAGCCGTCGGCCGCCTCCCCCACGATGTCGATGTCGTCGGCGCCGCCGAGCATGAGAGCGAGACCGGCCCGTACGAGCGGGTCGTCGTCGACGATGAGCAGCCGGACGGGCTGCACCACGGGATCCATGGGGGTCGGGGCGGTCATGATGCCAACCGTAGTCAGGTCCGGACACCGGATGGGCCGGGAATCCTTGCGTCCGCCCCGGACCGTCCGGCGGTCAGGGCGACCACGGCAGCCAGGCGCGGATGCCGAAGCCGCCGTCCGCCGCCGGACCGTGGTCGAGGCGGCCGCCGGCCAGGGTGGCACGTTCCGTGAGGCCGATGAGCCCCTGGCCGGAGCCGGGGACCTGCTCGAACGGTTCGGTGGGCGCCGGATTGCTTACCTCGACGGTGAGTCCGTCGCCCGGGCCGCCGGTGACCGTGACGGTGACCTCGGCGCCCGGTGCGTGTTTACGGGCGTTGGTCAGGCCCTCCTGGGCGATGCGGTAGACCGTGCGGCCGGTGGCGGCGGGGGCCGCGGCGGGATCGGTGATGTCGTTGTCGAGGGTGACTTTCATCCCGGCCAGACGGGACTCGGCGATCAGCGCGTCCAGGGTGGCGAGGGTGGGTGTCGGCCGGTCGCCGTCGCTCTCACCCGGGCTGCGCAGGACGCCGATGATCTCGCGGAGGTCCTGGAGGGCCTCGTGTGCGCTGTCCCGGATGACCCCGGCGGCCCGAGCCACCTCGGCCGGGGGTGCGTCGGGGCGGAATTCGAGGGCGCCGGCGTGGACGCTGAGGAGGGTCAGCCGGTGGGCGAGGACATCGTGCATCTCACGGGCGATGGCCTCGCGGGCCAGCCGCTGCGCCTGCTCGGCGCGGAGCCCGGCCTCGGTCTCGGCCCGGCGGGCCCGCTCCCGGAGCGTGACGACGAGCTGGCGTCTGGACCGTACGACCATGCCCCAGCTGAGCACCAGCAGCGACATCAGCACACCGATGACCGTCGACTCGATGAGCGAGCTGCTCGGGTCGGGGCGTAGATACGGCTGTACGGGGGCGGTGACCAGAGCGAGCACCCCGATGGCCGCCACGGGGCGGACCGGCCGGTGCACGGCGACGCTGAACAGGGCTACGAGCATGGCCCCGGCCGCGACCGGTTCGACGGTGGAGACCAGAATCAGGCCCACCGCGAGGCCGACCGGCCACCGCCGCCGTACCCACAGGGCGCAGCAGGCGACTGCTCCGATCAGGCAGTCGACGAAGAGGACGCCGTCGGAGGTGGTGCGGTCGGCCTCGATCGTCGCCGCCGCGAGCAGGCCGATCCCCGCCGCGCAGAGGAAGGCGGTGATGTCGACGATCCAGTCCCGCACGGTGCGCCGCGAGTGGCCGCCCTGGTCACCGGACAGTTCGGGGTCGGCCATCGCCGAGGGCAGCAGCCAGCGGTACTCCGTACGCGTCATACGGCAAAAAATACCCAGGTCAGGCGCGGTTCCCTGAGGTTCGGTCCCAGGAAGCCACCAAAGTTGCGGGATGCGAGACTTTCGGCGGAGTGCGGCAGTCCGGTGGTCGGGGTTGCGGTCTTGAGCGGTGGTGCGGCGGCCGGCCGGCTCAAGGAGCAGCCGGAGTCACCGCCCGGCGGCCCCAGCCCGTCCCCACCAGGACCAGGACCCCGCCCACCATGCCGAGGACGCCGAGCCGTTCACCGCCGATCGCGATGCCCACGGCGGCGGCCCACAGCGGTTCCGTACCGAGCAGCAGGCTGACCCGGGACGGCGAGGTGCGGCGTACCGACCACATCTGTACGAAGAAGGCGAAGAGCGTGCAGAAGACGGAGAGGAAGAGCAGCCCGCCCCACTCCCGGACGCCGAACCCGGCGGCCACGGTCCACGGCGCCTCGCCGGTGCCGGGCACGGCGGCGAGCACGGCGAAGACGGCGACCGCGCTGCCGAGCTGGACCGTGGTCAGCGACAGCGAGTCCGCCCCCTGCACCGACTTGATGCGGGCCATCAGCAGCACATGCACGGTACGGGCGAGGGCGGCCACCAGCATCAGCAGATCGCCCGCCGACGGGGCGGTGAATCCGCCGCCCTGGGTCAGCAGCGCGACACCGGCCACCGAGACCCCGGCGGCGGCAAGGAAGGCCCTGGGCGGCCGGACGCGGGTGACGGCGGCCTCGGCGAGCGGAGTGAAGATCACGGTGAGACTGATGATGAGCCCGGCGTTGGTCGCCGAGGTGTGCACGACGCCGTACGTCTCCACCAGGAAGATCCCGTTGAGGACCAGACCCAGCAGACCGGCGCCCCGCCACTGCGCCGCCTGCTGTCGCCGCCGGCAGCAGCCGACCGATGTCGAGGGCCGCGGTCGTCGCGACCGTACGCGCGCCGGCGATGCGCTACGCCTCCGGCTGAGGGTCGGAAAGGGCGAAGGATCCGAACTGCGCGCGGCCGGTGGGCCGGTAGGTGTGGATCGAGATGCCGTTCGGGGTCGTGCGTGCCTCGGTCTGTTCGAAGGCGGTCGGCAGCCCGCCGTCCGGGAAGAGCTTGCGGCCCCGGCCGAGCACGACCGGGTGGACGAGGAGGTTGTACTCGTCGATCAGGTCATGTGCCATCAGGGACCGGGCGAGGGAGCCACTTCCGTGGATCTGGAGCTCGCCGCCGTCCGTCCGCTCCTTGATCCGGGCGACCTCCTCGACGACGTCGGTGGAGATGACGGTCGTGTTCTGCCAGTCCGCCTTCTCCAGGGTGGTCGAGACGACGTACTTGGGGTACCGGTTGAGGCGGCCGGCGATCGGGTCGTCGGGGTCGGTCACCTTGGGCCAGTGTCCGGCGAAGATGTCGTACGTACAGCGGCCCAGCAGAAACGCAGCGCACCGGTCGAACACCTCGGTCATGAACTGCCCCATGCCCTCGTCCGCGAACGGTACGAGCCAGCCGCCGTACTCGAACCCGCCGCTGGTGTCCTCGTCGGGGCCGCCGGGCGCCTGCATGACTCCGTCGAGCGAGAGAAATGTGGTGAGAGTCAGCTTCGTCATGGTCCTTATGGTCCTTCGCCTGGTCCGGAATCGATCGCTTCCCCCTTGTGACCCCACTCTCGTCCGGAACTCATCGGTCCACCCGGCAGAAACCCGTTCCCGGGCCCCGCGCCCCGGCCCGCCCTACCCTGGTCAGTAAGGTTTCCGAACAAAAAGGGAAATCATGACCGAGACCCCGGTTCACCCCCTGAACGACGGCCGCGCCATTCCCGCCGTCGGGCTCGGCACCTGGCCGTTGGGCGACGACGCGGCGGAGAAGGCCGTCGCCGGGGCCCTGGGCCTCGGCTACCGGCTCGTCGACACCGCACTGAGCTACGGCAACGAGACCGGTACCGGCCGCGGGATCGCCCGCAGCGGCGTGCGGAGGGAGGACGTCTTCGTCACCACCAAGGTCCCGGGCCGGCATCACGGCTACGAGCCGACGCTGGCGTCGTTCGAAAAGTCGCGGCGCAGACTCGGGCTGGAGTACGTGGATCTGTATCTCATCCACTGGCCGTTGCCCCGGCTCGGTCTGTACGTCGACACCTGGAAGGCGCTGATCCGGCTCCGCGAGGACGGTCTCGTGCGCTCGATCGGCGTCTCCAATTTCACCGCGGCCCAGATCGACCGGCTGGAGCAGGAGACGGGGGTGCTGCCGGCCGTCAACCAGATCGAGATGCACCCGCGCATGCCGCAGGAAGGGCTGCGGTCCGCGCATGCCGCCAAGGGCATCGTCACGGAGAGCTGGAGCCCGCTCGGCCGCGGGCGCGATCTGCCGGCCGCCCCGGAGCTGGTCGCCGTCGCCGACGCGCACGGTGTGACGCCCGCTCAGGCCGTGCTGCGCTGGCACACCCAGCTCGGTGCCGTACCGATCCCCAAGTCGGCCGATCCGGGGCGGCAGCGCGAGAACCTGGACCTGTTCGGCTTCGAGCTGACGGCGGACGAGCTGGCCCGCATCTCGGCCGGGCCGCGGCAGCGGTTCGGCGGGGATCCCGAGGTCCACGAGGAGTACTGAGGGGGCCTGTCGCGTCGGTGTGCGGTCGTGCCGCCGTGTCCGCGTCACTCGGCACGGACACACCGACGTGCGGATCACCGCGAGCGCGGGGTGAGCTCCGCCATCCGGGACCAACCCTCGCCCGGTACCTCGACGTTGATGATCTCCGGAGTCTGGGCGACGAGATCCGCCATCGTGTCCATCGCCGCGGCGAAGTGCTGCGACTTCACATGGGCCTCCCCGGCCTCGGGAGAGGCGAAGGCCTCCAGCAGGACGAACTGGTCCGGGTTCTCGACGCTGTACGACCACTCGAAGAACACATTGCCGGGCTCCTTCCGGGTGGCGAGGGTGAAGTCCTCGACGGCCGGGAGCCAGTTGTCGCGGTCGGCGGTGTGGACGGTGAATTTGACGGCGATGAAGATCATGCCCCTAGGGTCCCATATGCCTTGGATGCGGACCGATCGGGCACACCCGGAAGCAGCCGGACGGGCTGGATATCGGCCCGTCCGGCTCCCGGGTGGGCCAGAGGCCCTAACCGCCGAGTTCGCGGTGGCGCGCGGCCAGTCGCGTGGCGCCCTCCTCCGTCGGTGAGCCGAACAGCCGGAGCCGGGAAATCCCGCCGTCGGGGAAGATGTCGATCCGGATGTGTGTGGCCCGCACCGCCTCCGGCAGGACGAAGCGGTGGTTCGTATCGGGCTGCAGCCGGGTCCGGGGCAGCACCTCGGTCCACTCGGCGCCCTCCCCGTCGCATGCGGAAAGGCGCGCCCAGCCCGCCGAGTTGCCCTTCAGATACGCGGTGTCGATCTCGACGGCCCGGATCTCCGCCTGCTCGACGAGCCGGTAGCGGATCCAGTCGTTGCCCTTGTCGCGTCGGCGGCGGGTCTCCCAGCCGTCGTCCATCTTGCGGGACCTGCCCGGCTGGATGGTGTTGGTGGCCGGGGAGTAGAAGCGGTCGGAGGCGTCCTCGACCATGCCGCCGTTCTCCAGGGCGACCAGATCAAAGGTGCCGAGGGCGGCCAGCCAGGCGGGGTCGGGGGCGACCTCGCCGTACACCCGGAGTCGGGCGATCCCGCCGTCGGGGTGCTGATTGACCCGCAGATGGGTGACACGTTGCTCGGCCGCGACGACGAAGCCATTGGCCGCGTGCCCGCCAACCGCCGTACGCGGTACGAGCGTTGTCCACTTCACGCCGGGCGCGAGGAGTTCCCCGGGCGACGGCGAGCCGGGGACGCAGGCCGCCTCGACGGAGACGGCCTGCGGGTAGTTGCCGCGGAAGTGGGCGGTGTCGACGATGATGCCGCGTACGACTCCGGGCGCACCGAGCCGCACGAGTGCCCAGTCGTGGTCCTCGTCCGTGGGGTGCGGCCGGTCGGCGCCGGCGCCGCGTCGGCGGCGGGTCTCCCAGCCGTCCATGATCTTGCCCTTGTGGCCGAAGCGCTCGGGATCGAACTCGGCGGGCTCCGGCTTCAGCAGATTCTCGCGCTCGGCGAAGAACTCGTCGTTGGCGGCGATCACTCCCGCGCCGAGCCGCCGGTCGGCGAGGTCGACGAGGTCGGTGAAGGGGAAGTCTGCGGTGCGGTAGTCGGCGTACGGATCGCCGCCGCCGTACGGGTTCGCGTCGCCGGTGAAGCGGGCTGTCGCCGTCATGGTCAGTGGTTCCTTTCGAGGAGGCGTCCGGTGGGTTCGGCGACGGCGCCGTCCGCCGCGATCCTCACGCCGCGCAGCCAGGTCGATCTCACGACGCCGTGCAGGGTCCGGCCGGCGTAGGCGGTGACCTGGTTGCGGTGGAAGAGTTCGGCGGGGTCGACGGTGAAGGTCTCGTCCGGGGCGAGGACGGCGAAGTCGGCGTCGCGGCCGGCCTCGATGGCGCCCTTGCGGGTGAGCCCGGCCAGCGCAGCGGGGGCGGCCGACATCCAGCGGACGACGTCGTCGAGCGAGTGGCCGCGCTTGCGGGCCTCGGTCCAGATGGCGGGGAGCCCCAGCTGGAGGGAGGAGATGCCGCCCCAGGCGGAGGCGAAGTCCGGCGTCTTGAGGTCGGTGGTGCACGGCGAGTGGTCGGAGACGATGCAGTCGATCGTCCCGTCGGCCAGCCCGTGCCACAGCGCGTCCTGGTTGGCGGCCTCCCGGATCGGCGGGCAGCACTTGAACTCCGTCGCGCCGTCCGGGACTTCCTCGGCGGTGAGGGTGAGGAAGTGTGGACAGGACTCGACGGTGATCCGTACGCCCTCGCGCTTGGCGGCGGCGATCATCGGCAGCGCGTCACTGGAGGAGAGGTGCAGCACATGAACCCGGGCGTCGAGCCGCCTGGCGTGCGCGATGAGCCCCTCGATCGCGGTGTTCTCGGCGTCACGGGGCCGGGAGGCCAGGAAGTCGGCATACGCGGGCCCGCTGCGCTGCGGCGCGGAGGCCAGATGGCGCGGGTCCTCGGCGTGCACGATCAACAGCCCGCCGAAGCCGGCGATCTCGGCCATGGACCTGGCCAGCTGCTCCTGGTCGAGCTCCGGGAACTCGTCGACGCCGGAGGGCGAGAGGAAGCACTTGAAGCCGAACACCCCGGCCTCGTACAACGGGCGCAGGTCCTTGACGTTGGACGGGATGGCTCCACCCCAGAATCCGGTGTCGATGTGCGCCTTGGGGGCGGCCACCTGTTGCTTGGTGCGCAGATGACCGACGGTCGTGGTCGGCGGGAGGGAGTTGAGCGGCATGTCGAGCAGGGTGGTGATGCCGCCCGCCGCCGCGGCGCGGGTGGCGGTCCAGAAGCCTTCCCACTCGGTGCGGCCGGGGTCGTTCACATGGACATGGGTGTCGACGAGTCCGGGCAGCAGGGCATCGTCACCGAAGTCCTCCGACCGGGCACCGGCCGGTACCTCGGCGTCGTACGGCAGGACGGCGTCGATTCTCCCGTCGGCGACAGCGACCGCCGCGGGACGCGTCCCGTCCGGGGTGACGACACGCATCGAGCGCAGTACCAGATTCACGTCCGCACCGGACACCCGTGCTCCTCACTTCGGACTTTCGACCACTGACAAATTCAACGAACTGTTGAAGGAGTCTTCACTCGGGATTCGGGCCCGTCAAGACCCCACTCTCCTCGCCGGACGACTGGTGGACCACCCGCACCCACCATTGGAGATTTCCACAAAGTAAAAGAATGATTCCGAAGAGCGGAACGTAACATGAGACCAGTGCGGCGCCGCAGAACTGCCCCGCCGACTGCAGACACCGGGACAAACAGGCTCTGACCGGCCAGGACTCCGCACCCGGAGCAGTGGGCCGATCGGGAACCGCCCGGTAGGCTGCTGCCTTGCTCTTCCGCCTCGAAAGGACCGTTGACGTGCCGCCGTCCCACGCCAGCACATCCGACTCCAAGCCCGCCGCTTCCAGCGGTGGTGTGCAGTCCCTTGAGCGCGCCTTCGATCTGCTGGAACGGATGGCGGACGCGGGGGGCGAGGTCGGGCTGAGTGAACTCTCCGCGAGCAGCGGACTCCCGCTGCCGACCATTCACCGCCTGATGCGCACTCTGGTGCTCTGCGGATATGTGCGCCAGCAGCCGAACCGGCGCTATGCGCTCGGCCCGCGTCTGATCCGGCTCGGCGAGTCCGCGTCCCGGCTGCTCGGCACCTGGGCCCGCCCGTATCTCGCGCGCCTGGTCGAGGAGACCGGCGAGACCGCGAACATGGCGCTGCTCGACGGCGACGAGATCGTGTACGTGGCGCAGGTGCCGTCCAAGCACTCGATGCGCATGTTCACCGAGGTGGGCCGCCGGGTGCTCCCCCACTCCACGGGGGTCGGCAAGGCACTCCTGGCGCATACGCCCCCGGAGGAGGTACGGGCGCTGCTGGCCCGTACCGGAATGCCGGCCGCCACCGAGAAGACGATCACCACTCCTGACGGCTTCCTCGACGCACTGGAGCAGGTCCGCAGGGTCGGCTACGCGGTCGACGACAACGAGCAGGAGATCGGGGTGCGCTGTCTTGCAGTCTCCGTACCCGACTCCCCCACTTCGGCCGCGATTTCGATCTCGGGTCCGGCGGGCCGGGTGACGGAGGCGGCGACGGAGCGGATCGTGCCGATTCTGCAGCAGGCCGCGAAGGACCTCTCCGACGCGCTGGCCAGCAGCGGTCCCACCGGCTGAGAGGTGTGGGAGGGGCGGCCCCCCGGCCGTCCCTCCCACACCTCTCAGAGCCTGTCGGGTGACCTTCGATCGGATAGCGGACGCGGTCTGGCGCGTGCGATTCCAAGGCGGCGGGATGCCCTCGTAGCGGAGCTACTAGGGCATTTCGGTAACGCGGGAAGCGTGCGTGCCAGGGCGCGGCCGCCCGATCAGAGGTCACCCGACAGGCTCTCAGGCCGGTGCGGGCGCCGTCAGACGTCCGTCGTCCATCGTGACGGTGCGGTCCACCCGGTCCAGATGGGCCCGGTCGTGCGTGACCATCACGGTCGCCGTCGACCGCTCCGTCGTGAGCGTGACCAGCAGGTCGAGCACTGCCGCACCCCGCTCGTGGTCGAGTGCGCTGGTCGGTTCGTCGACGAGCAGCACCGCCGGGTCGTTCATCAGGGCTCGGGCGATGTTGATCCGCTGACGCTGTCCGCCCGACAGCTGGTGGGGCCTGCGGTCGGCCTTGTCCGCGAGGCCGACCGCGTCCAGCAGCTCCAGCGCCCGGCCGCGGGCTCCGCGTACGGCGCCGCCCGCCAGATGGGTCATCACCTGGAGCTGTTCGGCCGCGGTGAGGGACGGCAGCAGGTTGGGCTGCTGGAAGACGATGCCGATGCGTTCGCGGCGCAGCGCCGCCTTCTCCGCACGGCCGAGGCCCGCGGTGTCCGTACCGGCGACGACGACCCGTCCCTCGTCCGGGGTGACCAGGGTCGCGGCCACCGCCAGAAGGCTGGACTTGCCGGAGCCGGACGGTCCGACGACCGCGGTGAGCGAACCGGCGGGCACGTCCAGCGCGATCCGGTCCAGGGCAGTGAGTCGGCCGTCGCCGTCGGGGTAGGTGAGGGTGACATCGGCGAGGGTGAGGGTCATCGGGCACTCCCGAGTGCGGTGAGCGGGTCGACAGCGGTGATCCGCCGGATGGACAGGGCCGCCCCGGCGGCGCCGAGGACGATCATCACGGCCGCCGGGACCAGGACGGTCGCCGCGTCGAGGACGAACGGCACGGCCCCGCCGCTGACCAGCGCACCGATGCCCGAGGCGAGCGCGGTGCCCACCCCCGTACCGAGGGCGAGCATCACCACGGCCTGCCCGAGCGCGTCGCGCAGCAGATACGAGGTGGAGGCGCCGAGCGCCTTGAGGACGGCGACATCGCCGCTGCGCTGGATCGTCCAGACGGTGAAGAAGGCGCCGATGACCAGGGCGGAGATGGCGAAGAGGAAGCCGCGCATCATCTGGAGCGAGCCGTTCTCGGCCTGGTAGGAGCCGATCGCGGTGAGCGACTCCTCGAGGGAGAGCGTGCTGGTGCCCGCCGCCTTGTCGCCTGCGGCAAGGTCGGCGCCGGCGGTGGTGGTCAGGGCGATCACCGTGGCGTGCTGCGCCCTGCCGTCGCCGTCCGCCCCGAATCGCTGCCAGTCGTCGAGCGAGGTCCACACGACCGGCGTGTGACTGTACGAGGCATCTCCCGAGACCGCCGCCACAGTCACCTCACTGCCGCCGAGCCGCAGCCGCTCTCCGGCCCCGACCCCCAGGTCGTCGGCGGCCTGCTCGGACAGCACCACCTTCCCGGTGCCGACGCGCGCACCGCCGCCGGGCGCCAGGCCCCCGTCCGGCTCGACACCGAAGGCCGAGACGGCGGCCGTGCGCTCCCCCTTGATGGCTGTGGCGTTGAGGGTACGGATACCGAGCGGCTCCGCGTCACTCACACCGGGCTGCCCCGCCCAGCTCCGCCAGGCGCTCTCCTCGACGGTCGAATTCGTGAAGGACACCGACTGACCGTCGGGCGGGGCGGCGAACGCGAGGCGGTCTGCGTTCAGCCCCGTGACGGCCGAGGTGTTCTCCCGGGCCAGACCGGCCGTCAGGCCGGACAGCAAGCCCACGAGCAGCGTGATCAGCACCACGACCGTGCCCATGAGCGCGAACCGCCCCTTGGCGAACCTGAGATCTCTCCATGCGACGAACATGCTTCCAGCCTCGGCTCACGGGCCCCCGGAAACATCGCTCGGCGGTGGGTACTGACATCAACCTTTCGATTGACCGGCCACGGGCGCCGTCCGTCTACGCTGGACGAATCATGGACTCCCCTGCCCACCCCCCGGTCGCCGTCGCGCTGCGGATGTGTCTGCACGCGCTACTGGTGGGGCTGCTCGCGCTCGCGGCGCTACGGGCCGTCAGTGACGACGCACCGCACGCCACCGCCGTCGTCGTGGTCAGCTGTGCGATGGCCGGCGTGTACGCGGCGGGCGCGCTCGCCGACGCCGTACAGCCGCACAACCGCGCGGCCGCCCTGTGGCTGGCACTGCTCGGTACCGTCTGGCTGGTGCTGCTCGTCCTGTCGCCCGACGCCCTGTGGGTGGCTTTCCCGCTCTACTTCCTGCAGCTGCATCTGCTGCCGACTCGCTGGTCCCTGCCGACCGTCGTGGTCACCGCGGCGGTCGGCATCGCAAGCTTCGTACTGCACGGTCAGGCCATCAATCCCGGCACGTTCATCGGCCCGGTGCTCGGTGCGGCGGTCGCGGTAGCGACGGTCCTCGGGTACGAAGCGCTGTTCCGGGAGAGCGAACGGCGCCGCGAACTCATCGAGGAGCTGGTGTCGACCCGCGCGGAGCTGGCCGAGGCGGAACGCACCGCGGGCACGCTCGCCGAACGTGAACGGCTGGCCCGCGAGATCCACGACACCCTGGCACAGGGCCTGTCCAGCATCCAGTTGCTGCTGCGCGCCGCCGAGCGCACCCTGTCCGCCGACGCCCCCGCCACCGCCCACGTCCGGCGGGCCCGCGAGGCCGCGCAGGACAATCTCGCCGAGGCCCGCCGCTTCGTCCGCGCCCTGTCGCCGCCCGACCTGGAGAACGGCTCCCTGGCAGCCGCCCTGGAGCGTCTGTCGTCCCGCACCACGGCCCCCGGCCTCACGGTGCAGTTCGCGGTCAGCGGCACTCCGGTGGAGCTGCCCACCCCCTACGAGGTGGCGCTGCTGCGTACCGCCCAGTCGGCGCTGGCCAACACGGTGCAGCACGCAGGGGCCGGGCGCGCCGAGATCACTCTCAGCTTCATGGACACGTCCGTGTCGCTGGACGTCGTCGACGACGGCCGCGGTTTCGCCCCGGGGCGCGGACCGGTCACGGCCGGCACCGCCACCGGCGGCTTCGGGCTGCCCGCGATGCGTTCCCGGGCCCGTTCGCTGGGCGGCACGCTGAGTGTCGAGTCGGCACCCGATCAGGGCACGGCCGTGGCCCTCACCCTTCCGCTGCCGCTCCCCGACGGCCGACCAGGACAGGACGCCGCATGACCACCCCCATCAGGCTGCTGCTCGCCGACGACCACCCGGTGGTACGGGCTGGGCTGCGGGCCGTGCTCGACGCCGAATCCGACTTCTGCGTGGTCGCCGAGGCGGCCACCGCCGAACGGGCCGTCGCGCTCGCCGCGACCGGCGGGTTCGACGTCGTCCTCATGGACCTGCAGTTCGGTGCGGGCATGCACGGCTCGCAGGCCACCGCGGCCATCACAGCGGAGGCGGGCGCGCCCAGGGTGTTGATCCTCACCACGTACGACTCGGACGCCGACATCCTGGCCGCGGTCGAGGCGGGCGCCGCCGGCTATCTGCTGAAGGACGCCCCGCCGGAGGAACTGGCGGCGGCGGTACGCACGGCGGCGGCCGGCCGGTCAGCACTCGCTCCGGCCGTCGCCCACCGTCTGATGGACCGCATGCGGACTCCGGCCGAGGCCCTGACCAAGCGCGAACTGGAAGTGCTGCAGCTGGTCGGCGAGGGCCTGTCGAACCTGCAGATCAGCAAGCAGCTCTTTCTCAGCCAGGCGACGGTGAAGTCCCATCTGGTGCACATCTACGCCAAGCTGGGCGTGGACTCCCGCACCTCGGCGGTCGCGGCGGCGACGGCCCGTCGGCTGATCCGTCGCTGATTCCCGGCCGCCGTACGTCAGCGGCGCGGCGGCTCGCCGAAGAGATCGACGGCGACGCGTACGTCCCTGAGTGCGGAGGCCAGTGCGCTGACCGAGCCGATCGCCCCCGCGATCAGCAGCAGCGAACGACGCAGGCGCGGAATCTCGGGTGCGCCACTGACGGCCATCGCATCCAGCGCGGCCAGCTCGTCCTCGGCGATCCCCCGGTCCGGGAACTCCGCGGGATGCCCCGCCAGCTCTCGGCGGAGTCGGGAGACGGCCGTACGCAGCTCCATCACCCTCGGGTCCTCACCACTGCCGGTCACCCGCGTCTGCCCCACGCTTCGCAACAAAGCACTCCCCCTCGCACATCCTTGTGCCAGTGTTCCGACCGGGTCCCGGACCGCGGTCAAGTGTCCGGGGATGTCCGCAAGTTAACGCCATGACAGGTGTCGAGCGCCACTCCGCAGACGGAATTCAGGGTGTCCCGTAAGGGTGACGTTCAGGTGGCTCCGGGGACGGTGGCGCCCGGCCGTACCCGTCCGGCCCGCTTGCGCGAGGAGGGCACATCTGAGGTATCCAGTCCGCATGACTCGGACAACACAAACGCCGGTGGTCGCCGGGCTGCTGCTCGCCGCGGGCGGCGGACGGCGACTCGGCGGGCGGCCCAAGGCACTGCTCGAACACCGCGGCCGGCCGCTGGTGGAGCACGCGGTACGCATGCTTCGGGAGGGCGGCTGCGACCGCGTCCTTGTGGTCCTGGGCGCCGCGGCTGAAGAGGTACGAGCACGCGCCGACCTCGCCGGCTGCACGGTGACCGTCAACCCCGAGTGGACCGAGGGCATGGGCTCGTCGTTGCGGGCGGGGCTCGGGGCGCTCTCCGGTACGGGAGCGGACGCGGCGCTCGTCCTCCTGGTCGACCAGCCGGGCATCGGCGCGGACGCGGTGGCGCGGGTGCGATCGGCGTACCGCTCCCGGACGAGTCTCGTGGCCGCCTCGTACGACGGTGAGCGCGGGCATCCGGTGCTGTTCGGGGCCGACCGGTGGGCGGACATCGCGGCGGGAGCGGTGGGCGACCGGGGCGCTCGGGCGTATCTGCGGGCGCACCGCGATGCGATCACGCTCGTCGAGTGTTCCGATGTGGCTCAGGCGTACGACATCGACACGGTGGAGGACCTCAAGCACCTTGAGTGAACGCGACGGCACCCGGCGCCGCCCCCGCCCCACTTCTGTCGACCCGGAGAATCTCGACATCAACAAACCATTGAACTTCCACCATGAGGAAACTACTATCCACTGGTCAGAAGCCCTCTGCACCCCAGACGGCGCCCACGGCCGTATTCCGGAGCCCTGGCACGCCGTGCCGTTTCAGGCGACCCGGCGGCCGTGAGAAGCCGCCCGCACCGCCCGCTGAAGGAGTGACAGCTCATGTCCGCACCAGCGCCGTCCCCGCTGGCCATCGTCGATGCCGAGCCCCTGCCCCGGCAGGATGAGGTCCTCAGCCACGCGGCCCTCGCGTTCGTGGCCGAGCTGCACCGGCAGTTCACGCCCCGCCGTGACGAGCTGCTCGCCCGCCGGGGCGAGCGCCGCGCCGAGATCGCCCGCACCTCCACGCTGGACTTCCTGCCCGAGACGGCGGCGATCCGCGCGGACGACTCCTGGAAGGTCGCGCCGGCCCCGGCCGCGTTGAACGACCGCCGGGTGGAGATCACCGGTCCGACCGACCGCAAGATGACCATCAACGCCCTGAACTCGGGCGCCAAGGTCTGGCTCGCCGACTTCGAGGACGCGTCCGCCCCCACGTGGGAGAACGTCATCCTCGGCCAGCTCAATCTGATCGACGCCTACACCCGTAACATCGATTTCACGGACCCCCGGTCCGGCAAGTCGTACGCGCTGAAGCCCGCCGGCGAGCTCGCCACGGTCGTCACCCGTCCCCGCGGCTGGCATCTGAACGAGCGTCACCTCCAGCTCGACGGAACCCCGGTGCCGGGTGCGCTGGTCGACTTCGGCCTCTGCTTCTTCCACAACGCCCAGCGCCTCATCGACCTCGGCAAGGGCCCGTACTTCTACCTCCCGAAGACGGAGTCGCACCTGGAGGCCCGTCTCTGGAACGACATCTTCGTCTTCGCCCAGGACTACGTCGGCATCCCGCAGGGCACGGTCCGCGCGACCGTCCTCATCGAGACGATCACCGCCGCGTACGAGATGGAGGAGATCCTGTACGAGCTCCGCGACCACGCCTCCGGGCTGAACGCGGGCCGTTGGGACTACCTCTTCTCCATCGTCAAGAACTTCCGTGACGGCGGAGCCAAGTTCGTCCTCCCGGACCGCAACGCGGTGACGATGACGGCTCCGTTCATGCGCGCGTACACCGAACTCCTCGTCCGCACCTGCCACAAGCGCGGCGCGCACGCCATCGGCGGCATGGCGGCCTTCATCCCGTCCCGCCGCGACGCCGAGGTCAACAAGGTCGCCTTCGAGAAGGTCAAGGCCGACAAGGACCGCGAGGCCCACGACGGCTTCGACGGCTCCTGGGTCGCCCACCCGGACCTGGTCCCGATCGCCATGGCCTCCTTCGACGCGGTCCTCGGTGAGAAGCCGAACCAGAAGGACCGCCTGCGCGAGGACGTCTCGGTGGCCGCGGGCGACCTGATCGCCATCGACACCCTGGACGCCAAGCCCACGTACGACGGCCTGCGCAACGCCGTCGCGGTCGGCATCCGCTACATCGAGGCCTGGCTGCGTGGCATGGGCGCCGTCGCCATCTTCAACCTCATGGAGGACGCGGCCACCGCGGAGATCTCGCGGTCGCAGATCTGGCAGTGGATCAACGCCGACGTGGTCTTCGAGAACGGCGAACACGCCACGGCGGACCTGGCCCGCAAGGTCGCGGCCGAGGAACTCGCAGCGATCCGCACCGAGATCGGCGACGAGGCGTTCGCGTCCGGCAGGTGGCAACAGGCCCACGACCTCCTGCTCCAGGTCTCCCTGGACCAGGACTACGCGGACTTCCTGACGCTGCCGGCGTACGAGCAGCTGGGCTGAGCTCCCGCTTTTGCCCCGGCACTCCACCCCTGGTACCGCACAGCACCGGGGGCGGAGTGCCGGGGCGTTTCCGGATGTGCCGGGCCGCCCCGCGAGGAGGCGCCTTGCCTGGCCGTAGGCCCACGTCAGCCGACACGCCGTCCACGGAGCAGCCCCCACGCCGTGGGGGTCGATCGAGGCCGGGCGCGGCTCCGGTCCGGTTTGCAGCAGGTAGCACGAAATCGTATAGTCCGAAATCATGCAATCCGAATCCGTGCCATCCGAGTGGTCGGCCCTGCTCGCTCTGCAGCGGGCCACCCACGCCACCCTGCAGGTGCTCGCCGCAGAGCTCGTCGACCTGGACCTGACCCCCTCCGAGATCAACGCACTGGCCAACCTGGCCGACGGCCGAGGCCGGACCGTGTCCGAACTCGGCGCGGCCGTGGGCACCCGCCCCACCACGCTGACCAGCGTCCTGGACCGCCTGGAACGACGCGGCCACATCACCCGTGGCGCCAGCCCGGGAGACCGCCGCGCGGTGCTCATCGAACTCACCCCCTCCGGAAAGCTGACCGCCACCACGATCCGACAGGCCATCGCCGGTCTGGAGCATCGCGCGCTCGACGGCCTGCCGAAGGACGCGATCGCAGGCCTGCGCGCTGCCCTGCAGGCCCTGACGGAGGTGCCCTCATGACCACTCGTCCCCCGCACGCCGCCAACGCGCCCGACTTCGATGCCTTGATGGCCGAAGTCATGGCAACCGCCGAGCGGTTCGGCCACCGGGAACATGTCCATCTGACGTGGCTGGCCGTGCGGCGGGTCGGTGTGTGCGCGGCGGTCGGCCTGGTCAGCGATGGCATCCAGCGCACCGCCCGCTATGCCGGGGCGCCCCAGAAGTACCACGCGACCGTCAGCCGGGCCTGGGTGGAGCTGGTCGGTCACCACGCGGCCGAACACGGCGAAGACGACTTCACCGCATTCGCCGATCACCACCCCGCCCTGCTCGACAAGCGACTCCTGACAGCCCACTTCTACCGTCCGTCGACGCTGGCCTCCTCGCAGGCGAAGACAGGCTGGATCGAGCCCGACCTCGCCCCCTTCCCGTGGCAGGACGCCGGCCGGGGGCAGCCCCGGGGAAAAGCGGCGCGGTGACCGCAACCGGGCAACGGCCTTACAGGTTCAGCAGGTTGTGAAGAATGGCTGGGCCTGTGCGGTTCCCGCCCTGCCCCGACGGGCCTCGCCCGCGCGCATCTCGGCGAGTTGAGCCCGGGCCGGCGCCACTGGACGTTGCGCGCCCTTACCCCAGCCCGGTGTCGAGGGCGTTGAGCAGTGTGCCCTGAGGCGTGTCACCGGACATCTCCCAGACCATCACCCCCAGCAGACCCTTGTTCTTCACGTACTCCGTCTTCTTGCCGATGGACCAGGTGTCGTCGAAGGACCACCACTGGCTGCCGGTCCAGCCGTACGTGGACACCGACTGCTCGTCGTGATGGACCGTCATCGCCGGGTAGGCGCCGATGAGGTTGGAGTAGCCGCGGGTGCCGGCCTCCTCCGCGAACTGGCCGGGGGCCGCACCTCCCGCGGGCTGCCATTCACCTGCGGCCCCGCCCTCGGTGACGTTCTGCCAGCCGCGTCCGTAGAACGGGATGCCGAGGGTCAGCTTGCGGGGCTCCACGCCCGCGTCCGTGTATGCCTCGATGGCGGCGTCGGCGCTGAAGTGGAAGTCGTACGGGTCCTGGTCGTCGGTGTAGAGGTTGGCCTGGTGGCCGGTCCGGTTCGGCTCCCAGGAGTTGTCACTGCCTGAGCCGTGGAAGTCGTAACCCTGGACGTTGGCCACGTCGAGGGAGTCGAAGACCCTGTTCAGGTCCCATCCGTCGCCGATCTTCTGCGGGTCGGCGGGGGTGAAGGCGGTGAGGAGGCGGTGGCCGCCGCCGAGGGCGTCCATCTGCTTGCGGAACTCGGCAAGCAGCAGGGTCAGGTTGGTCTTGTCGTTCGGTGAGTAGTGGTTGCCGGGGTGTCCGGTGCCGGTGCCCGGCCATTCCCAGTCGATGTCGAAGCCGTCGAAGATCCCGGCTGCGGTGCCGGGGCCGCCCGCGCCGTTGTACTCGGGCAGGTTGCCCTTGAGGTACATGTCGATGCAGGAGGAGACGAACTTCTTGCGGGAGGCGTCGGTGGCCGCCACGTCGGAGAAGTACTTCGAGTACGTCCAGCCGCCGAGTGAGACCACGATCTTCAGGTTCGGGTGAAGCTTCTTGAGCTTCTTCAACTGGTTGAAGTTGCCACGGAGTTTGCCCCAGCCGTCGTCCGCGACGCCGTCGACGGACTGGGCGGCGCTGAACGGGCGCCCGTAGTCGGCGTCGGCGTCACCGGCGCCGGTGCCCTGCTCGGGGTCCTGGGGGTCGGCGGTGGTTCCCTTGGTGACGCCGTTCAGGCAGGTCAGGTTGTTCGGATCGATATTGGCGAACGCGTAGTTGACGATGTCGAGCTTGTTCGCGGCGCCGGAGTCGTGGAGGTTCTTGACGAAGTACTGGCGGCCGTAGATGCCCCATTGAACGAAGTAGCCGACCTTGGCGTAGTTGCCCGCGCCGACGATGTCGTCGGTCTTCACCGTGAGCGCGTTACTGGCCGGGGAGGCGTTGTCCGCCGCGTCACGGGCCTTGACGGTGAAGGTGTACGAGGTCGAGGGAGAGAGTCCGCCGATGGTGGCGGTGGTCGTCGTACCGGAGACCGTGGTGGCGAGTTGACCACCACGGTAGACGTCGTACGCGGCGACCCGCTGGTTGTCCGTCGCGGCGGTCCAGGCCAGGGTGACGGACGAGGAGTCGGTTGCCGTGGAGTGCAGCGAGCCGGGGGCGGTGGGCGGGGAGGTGTCGGTGGCCGGGTCGACGGTGGTGACGGCCAGCGCGGCGCTCTCGGCGGAGGTGTTGCCACGGGTGTCCTTGGCCCGGACGGTGAAGGAGTAGGCGGTCGCCGGGGTCAGCCCGGTGACCGTGGCGGAGGTCGCCGCGGTGGCGGTACCGACCACCTTGCCGCCGGACAGGATGTCGTACGACGCCACGGGGAAGTCGCCCGCAGCGGCCGCGGTCCAGGACAGTGACGCGGTGCGGGCGGTGACGTCGGTCCGCTTCAGCCCGCTCGGCGCGCCCGGCGGCACATCCGCGGAGCCGTCGCACTTGTCGCCGTTGATCCGGCAGCCGGTCGGCGCGGTGATCGGTCCGGTGGCCACGAACCAGAAGCTGTACGGCTCGGTGGTGCTGTGCGCGGCGACCGTACCGTTGTAGTGGGCGTTGACCGCGGTGATGTGGCTGCCCTGGGTGGTGACGGTGCCGTTGTAGGAGGTGTCGATCGCGACCCCGGCCGGCAGGTCGAATTCGAGGCTCCAGCCGGTGACGGCGGTGTCGGTGTCGTTATGCAGGACATAAGTCCCCTTCCACCACGAGCCGTTGTCGGCAGAGCTGAAGGTGGCCGTCAACTTGCCCGCCGCGTGTGCGGGTGCGGTCTGTAAGGACAGCAGCGCGAGAAGGAGCCCGAGAACGGCGACGAGGGCGGTCGACGCTCTTCTTCCGAAGGTCATGTGCTCGAACATGGTTCTCCCTTGAGGCAGGGACCGGTGAGGCGGTCCTGAGGGGGAGCGGGATTCCTTGGTGCCATGGAGCACAGGGGAAACTAAATGGTCTGGACCAACTCGTCAATAGGTGCAGACCATTTGAGGCCCGTTCTCCGGGCGGACGCCCCCTCAAAACCGCAGCCTGACCAAACCCGGAGAACCAATGCGGTCACAGCACGAGCCGAGCCCCCGTGAAGTGATCTGAGTCACTTCCTGTCACAGCGGCCGATGACGCGGTGTCTTGGGGCCGAATACCTGGAAACGGAGGAGGCACCATGACTGAGAACACCAACGTGGTCGTGATCGGCGGCGGATACGCGGGCGTGATGGCCGCGAACCGGCTGACGCGGCGCGCCGACGTGACCGTGACGCTGATCAACCCGCGCCCGGACTTCGTCCACCGGGTCCGCCTGCACCAACTGGTGGGGGGGTCCGACGACGCGGTCGTCGCCTACCAGGACGTCCTGGCCGACGGCGTCCGGCTGATGGTCGACACCGTGACCCGGATCGACGCGGCTGAGCGCAGCGTGACACTGGCGGCCGACGGCACGCTCGACTACGACTACCTGATCTACGCCGCGGGCAGTGGCAGCGCCGAACTGAGCGTGCCAGGGGCGGCCGAGTTCGCCTATCCGATCTCCACCCTGGAGGAGGCACAGCGGCTGCGCCCGGTCCTCGACGCCGCGCCCGCGACGGCCCCCGTGACGGTGGTCGGCGCCGGTCCCACCGGCATCGAGACCGCCGCCGAGCTGGCGGAGGCCGGCCGCACGGTGACCCTGGTCTGCGGCGGCGTGCTCGGCCCGTACCTGCACGCCCGGGGCCGACGCTCCGTCGCCAAGCGGCTGGCCAAGCTCGGTGTGACGGTCATCGACGGCTCCGACGCGAAGGTGACGGCCGTGGCCCGCGACGCCGTGCGGCTCGCGCACGGCCGTGAGCTGCCGAGCGAGGTCACCGTCTGGACCGCCGGCTTCGGCGTTCCTGACCTGGCCGCGCGCAGCGGGCTGAGCACCGACGCAGTGGGCCGCCTACTCACGGACGAGACGCTGACCAGCGTGGACGACGAGCGCATCGTCGCGGCCGGGGACTCGGCGGCGCCGTCGAACCTGCCGCAACGGATGAGCTGCCAGGCCGCGATGCCGCTGGGCGCGCGGGCCGCCGACACCGTGCTCAGCCGGCTTGCGGGTGAGCAGCCCGAGCCCATCCACCAGTCGTACTGGGCCCAGTGCATCAGCCTGGGCCGACGCACCGGTATCTTCCAGGCCGCCAACAGGTCCGACGTCGCGGTGTGGTTCCACATCGACGGCGGCCTGGGCGCCAGGGCCAAGGAGTTCGTCTGCAATGTCATCCCCAAGCACCTGGCCGACGAGGCGCACAAGCCCGGTTCGTACAGCGTGCACCGCATGTCGGGAGGCGTCGCCAAGCGCCGGCAACTGCTGCGGGCCAAGCGCGCCGGGGCGCCGGCCGCCGCCGACCGGGCAGCCTGACCGGTGCGTGCTGCGAGGATCTTGCTGTGGACGTCAGGCGAACGCGGTCGGCCGCCAGGGCAGCCCGCGAAGGACGAGGAGAAGGGCCGAAAGATGAGCGACGACGCCACCGACCCGGCGACCGAGGCGTTCCTCGCCCACCGCAATCTGCTCTTCACCGTCGCCTACGAGATGCTCGGATCGGCGGCCGACGCCGAAGACGTCCTCCAGGAGACCTGGCTGCGATGGGTCAAGGCCGACCTGGGGCAGGTGCGCGACCAGCGCGCCTACCTGGTCCGCATCACGACCCGGCAGGCGCTCAACCGACTGCGCACCATGAAGCGCCGCAGGGAGGCGTACGTCGGCCCCTGGCTGCCCGAGCCGCTGCTCACCGCGCCGGACGTGGCCCAGGACATCGAGCTTGCCGAGAGCGTGTCGATGGCGCTCATGCTCGTCCTCGAAACGCTGTCGCCGACCGAGCGCGCCGTCTTCGTGCTGCGCGAGGTCTTCGACGTCGACTACGACGAGATCGCCGCCGCCGTCGACAAGAGCCCCGCGGCCGTCCGCCAGATCGCGCACCGCGCCCGCCGGCACGTCGATGCCCGCCGCCCCCGCCGGGTGGTCTCCTCGAACGAGGGCCAGGCGGTCCTGGAGTCCTTCCAGCGCGCGATCGAAACCGGGGACCCGCAGGCCCTCCTTGAGGTGCTCGCCCCCGAGGTCGTCCTGATGAGCGACGGCGGCGGCATCAAACACGCCGCGCTGCGGCCGGTCACCGGCGCCGAGAAGGTGGCCCGTATGTTTGCCGGCGGCATCGGCAAGCTCGAAGGCACGCTCACCGCCGAACCGACCGTGGTCAACGGCAACCCGGCACTCCTCGTCCGCCTGGACGGCGAGATCGACGGCGTCATGGCGATCCGTGTCGAGGATGCCCGCATCACCGGCCTCTACTACATCCGCAACCCGGAGAAACTGTCCCACGTCGCATCCGCGACCCCGCTCACCCTGCGCTGAACACCACCGGCCCCCGACGCGCGGACGCCAATCCTTCCAAGACCCCTCACAACGATGTGAGGAGGACCGTACCGAAGCTGGGACACCGTGCACTCACGCCGGCGGAGCCCCCCCAACAGGGGACGAAGGTCCCAGCAGCCTGGGACATGCCAGGACGCTTACGGAGAACCCCGCCTCGCCTCCGGCGACTTGGAGGCGAGGCGGGCGCACATGGGGCTACCAGCTCGGCGACGACGGGGCCACCGTCGACCAGCTCCGCTACCTCCTCACCGCTGTCGAGCCTCCCGCGGTCTCGCTGGGCGTCATCCCGTTTTCGGCGCGCCAGGGCGATGTGGCCGGAGGAACTGTTCAGCGTCTTCGACGACGCGATGGTGACGGTGGAGTTGCTGACCGCCAAGGTGACGATCAGCCAGCCGTCCGAGGTTGCCGACCATGTGAGGGCGTTCGAGGAACTACGGTCGCCGGCGGTGTACAGCGCTGAGGCCCGGGCCCTGATCGTGAAGGCGATCGACACGCTGCGCTGACTGCGACTGAGAGGTCGGCTCCTCGGTGCCGTAGACCTCGTCGTGGGTCAGCAGTCTCTCAAAACCGCAGCCCAACCCGGCGAACCCATGCGGTCACAGCACTAGAGCCTGCTGTTGCCCCCCTTGTTGACGATGCTCGCCTTCTTGCAGTTGCCCCACGTGAGTCGGAGGCCGGTCTTACCACCGCCCCGGCCGCCCCACTTGATCAGCGAAATACCCTTGCCGTAATAGCCGATTCCGTACTTGTTGCTCTTGAAGACGTTGCCGCGTCCACAGGTTTCGCCCTTTTCGAGCCGGCCCCACTCGCTGAACATCGCGTACGTGCCGGACTTGGTGAACGTGTTCCCACTGACGGTGTTGTTCCTGCTCCCGTCCCTGATCCGCACGGGATCACCGCTGATCGACGAGAACGTGTTTCCCGTGATGACGCTGCCCGAGGTCCTGACCAGGTACACCCCGTGCATGTTCGCGCCGTTGCTCAGACGGGAGAAGGAGTTCTTCCTGATCACGATGGAGGAGGAGTTCTGCACGTGGATCGCGCCGTAGCCGGTGGGACCGCTGAGTGATGTGAATTGGTTTCCGGTGATGGTGACGTTCGAGACGTTCTTGAGCCGGATCGCGTTGGCGTGGCCGGAGAACTTCCTGCCGCTGATGGTGAAGCCGCCGGGGCCGCCGTCGATGCAGAGCTGATAGTCGCCCTTGGGGCACTTGACCTGCCCCGGGTATTTCGAGGCGGCTACCGAGCCCGGTGCGGCCATGCCGCCCAGGACGAGCGCGCTGCCGACAGCAGCGGTGACGACGGTATGACGCATACGCATTGCTTCATCCTCCTGATGTCGCTCGGTCTTTGCTGAATGTGAGGGCCTTGCGAGTGCCGTCTCCGGCCTCACCGCACCGATCCGGACGCCCCTGAAATGCGGCGGTTCCAGGCGGCGACGCCGTGCTCGACCAGTCATACCGAAGCGGTACTCGACTGTCGGACAACGAGACATGGCAGCGGTTCCTTCGCCGAGATCGGCACCGCCACCGGATTCCGGGCGGTGACACAAACCTCGGCCGAGCGGCCGGGCCCTGGCAATCCCGGCGCGATGTCCCGGACACGAGGAAGCTCTGACCTGCTTGTCCTCGCTCATCCCGGACAGGACAAGCCCCGCCTGTGAGGCCCGGGGTGGTGAGCGGACGGGGGACAACGGGGACGAGGGAGCAATCAGGCCGAAGCGGCGAAGCGGCGAAGCGATCAAACAGAGGCACTGGTGTGCGAATTCGGCATCGGTACGGCTAGGATCACGCTCGGCAAGGCTGTAGCGCAGAGGTCGTCGCGCCCTAGCTGCGAGCTGGAGGACGTCGGTTCGAATCCGACCGGTCTTGCCACCTTTTCGTGGAGGAGAGTCGATGGCGTCGGTTCGTCCTGAGCGGGCGGAGAACGCGGTCGCCCTCTCCTGGCCGGGTGCCGACGGGGGACCTGGGGAGTAGTGATGTTGCAGCCGATGCCCGTGCGCTGTCCCGCGATCGAGCACCCGGACATTCCGCTCGCCGACGCGGCCCTGCTGGACCCGCTGCTCGAGCGGCTGGAGTCGGCACATCCCGTCGAGGCCGACGAGACGTTTCCGCTCGGCACGCTGCGGGTGGACGGCCGGGTCGATCTCTGCAAGCAGGGGCTCGGGGCAGCGGGCGCGGTCCGGGTGATGCCCGCGGTCGCCCGCTCCCCGCACGCCGCGCATGTACTGCTCGGCACCAACTCACTGGGAGACGAAGGGGCGCTGGCCGTCGCCGACGCGCTCGGCCGGGACGACCACGGGCTGCGAACGGTCTACCTCGGCTGCAATCGCATCGGAGCCGACGGGGTCACGGCGCTCGCCGGTGCGCTGAGCGAGGACGACACCGTCAAGGCGCTGTGGCTGAAACGCAACCCCCTGGGCGACGCCGGCGTCCAGGCCCTCGTTCCGATGCTGCGCCGCAACACCGCTCTGCGCACCCTCGACCTGGTGAACTGCGGGCTCACGAACGACGGCCTCACGGCGCTGCTCACCGTACTGAGTCAGCGGTCCCGGCCGGTCGAGCGGCTGTTCCTCGGAGGCAACGGACTGAGCGCCGAGGCGGCTGGGCTGCTGGCCGCGCTCATCCGCGACGCCGGGGTACGGGAGCTGTACCTTCCGGCCAACCATCTCGGTGACGACGGAGCCGCCGTGCTGGCGGCCGCGGCCGACCCCGCCCGTCCGGTCCGGCTCGGTCTCGGCGGCAACGGGATCGGGCCTGCCGGCGCGCGCGCCCTCGCCGAAGCGCTCGACGGGATCGAGTCGCTCGACCTGGGGCGGCCGCCCTCGGAGCGCAGCCTCGGAGCCCCGTCCAATGTCACCGGTGACATCGGAGCCCATGCGCTGGCCGGCGCCCTGCGCGGCAGTCCGCTGCGGCGGCTGGAGCTGTGCCACACCGGACTCACCGGGCGGGGCGCGAAGACCCTCCTCGCGGCCGTCGACGCCGACTCGCGTCTGGAGTACGTGGGGTTGGGGCCGGGCCTGCCGCGCAAGGTGAAGCGGTCCTTCGCGGCGCGGCTGCGCCCGGACGGCGGGACCCATACGGACCTGCGCGCGGTGAGGAGCGTCTACCGGTGAGCCCGGGCACGGTCGCCGGGTGCTTCGCGCCGGACGAGACGGCGAGCCGACGTCAGGTCCGCCGGTACGCGGTGCCCCGGTGGATGATCGAGGAGTCCGCCGAGCGGCGGGCGGCCGGGGACTGGCAGGGCGCCTGCGCGGCTGCCCGGTTCGACGTGAGCTTCGACCTTGCCCAGGTGTCCGAACGGTACGGTGCGGACGTGGCCGGAGCACTCGAGGCCGATCTCCGTCACCTCGTCCCCGACCTGGTGCGCTGGCATCTGCCGCGCGTCCTCGGCGGCCGTTCGACGCTCGCCACCGACCGGATCGTGATCCTGGCGGGCTACGGCCGTACGCCGGACGGGCCGGGGTCGACATCGCCGTACCTGTACCTCCGTACGCTCCCGATGGTCGACGGACCGCAGCGGATCGCCCTCCGGTTCGGCACGGCCGGGAAGGGGCGCCAGTCGGCGCCCGGCGTGTTCCGCTCGGGCGTCCAGGACTGGCGCACCGCCCGGTATCTGTGGGACGCGCGCCGTACCGGCGAACTGGGCGCACGGGCCGGCGGCGGGGACCGGCTGCCGTTCCTCCACGCCGACGGCACACCGCGCGCCGTCGATGAACTGCCCACGGCGGACCCGGGCTCCGGGGACCCGGTGGCCCGCGCCGAGTGGCTGACGCTGCTGCACCAGAACGGCCGGGTGGCCGAGTCCCTGGCGGCGGCGGGGATCGAGTGGGATCCGACACCACCGGAGATGCCTGCGTGGTACCGGGCGACTCCCGAATCGATCGTGGCCGGGCTGGCGCTCGACGTTCCCCAGCTGGGGACAGCGCTCCGGCGGTTCGCGGAGCACAGCCCGGCGGAGCGCTTCCAGATCGGTGAGGACTGGCGGGCCAACATCCTGCTGGAGTTCACGGACCGCGGACCGCTGCGGATGAGGCTCGTGGGGCGGGAGGAGGTCGATGGCGCGGCCTTCGTGCCCGAAGCGGTCTGGCGCCGGCTGCCCGACCTCGATCTGCTGCGGACGGGTGGGGCGTCTCCCGACCAACTGCATCCGCTCGTCGCCGAGGCCCTCTTCACCGGCCTCGGCACAGTGGCCGGCCCACCGGGGCCGACGCCCCCCGCACCGGTACGGGTCAGGTGCCGCGGCGAATGGCACGAGGTCGTCTTCCGCGACGGGCGGCTCGACTCCCCACACAGCCCGCAGG
>NZ_FMDF01000120.1 GCF_900091955.1 Streptomyces sp. Ncost-T10-10d | reverse complement strand
CGGCCTCGCGCCGCTGTGGAAGTACGTTGAAGCTCCTATAGATCGTCAAGCCCGTGGGCGGGGTCCATAGGTTGCGTTCGTGGCTCAGTTTGATGAGGTCAAGGCGACGTTCTGGGGCGAGGTCCGGTACGGGGTTGAGCCACCGTTGACCGACGCGGTCGTTCAGGTGGCCGAGCGTCAGCTCGGTGTCTGTCTGCCGACTTCGTTGCTGGAGATCCTGCGGGTCCAGAACGGCGGTGTGGTGGCGGGGCTGTGGAACGCGTTCCTGACCGATGTGCCGACGTCGTGGAGCAAGGATCATGTTCCGCTCGACGACATGATGGGCATCGGCCGTGACAACGGCCAGTTGTCCTTGCTGGACACGGCCTACTTGGTCGAGGAGTGGGGTCTTCCGTCTCCTCTGGTTCTGCTGTCCGGTGATGGTCACTGTTGGATCGCTCTCGACTATCGGGCATGCGGGAAGCGCGGGGAGCCGTCCGTGACGTGTTCGACGTAGACGACAGCACGGAGCTCTCGCTGGCCGCGGACTTCAAGGCGTTCGTCGAGCGTCTGACTGCGGCCGAGTCACTCGATTCCGATGACGCGGACGGTGGTCGGTCGGCATCATGATCTGGCTCTGGCCGGGCCTGTCGTGTTCAGGGTGTTGGTGCTCATGAGGTGCCTGTAGATCTCGCGGGCGACGAACCTCTTGAGACACCGCATGATGTCCTTGGTGGACATGCCCTCGGCGGTGCGTCTGGTGACGTAGTCCCGTGTTCGTTGGTCGTGCCGCATGCGGACCAGGACGATGGTGTAGAGGGCACTGTTGGCATGTCGGTCTCCGCCGCGGTTGATGCGGTGGCGGTTTGTGCGGCCGGACGAGGCCGGGACCGGGGCCGCGGCGCACAGGTGGGCGAAGGATGCTTCGGATCTGAGCCGGTCGGGGTTGTCACCCGCGGTGATCAGTAGCTGGCCGGCCGTCTCGGTCCCCACTCCGGGCAGGGCAACGAGACTGGGTGCCGCCCGGGTCACGAGGGGAGCAAGGTCCGCGTCGGCCTCTTTGATCTCCTGCTGAAGGGCCTGGTAGCGCCGGGCCAGGCGGCGAAGTGCCGTCTTGGCCGCGCAAGCCGGGTCCGCGAGGTCGCCAGCCGGCCGGGTACGGGCGAGAGTGTCGATCAGCAGGCCGGTGGGCAGCCCACGCAGCTTGTCTCGCAGGGCGGAGGGAGCGGTGACCATGAGCGCGCGGATCTGGTTGATGGTCTGCGTCCTGGCCTTGATCGCGCTCTTGCGGACCACGCGCAGAGCACGGATCGCTTCCACGATCCCGTCCCGACTCTTCGGAGTTCCGCTCGCCCGGCCGGACAGGACTGCGGTGGCCGCCGCATAGGCGTCGATCGGATCGGACTTGCCGTGGGCCCGCCTGGCCCTTCGGTCTGGCCGGTCGACCTCGACGACCGTGATGCCGCTGGCTGTCAGGAACCGGGCGAGTTCGGCGCCGTAGGCTCCGGTGCCCTCCATCCCGACCGCGATGACCTCGCCCTGGGAGTGGAGCCAGGCCAGCAGTTGCTCGTATCCGGCTGAGTTCGTTGCGAACGACTGCGTGTCCAGGTGACGGCCGACCGAGTCGATCACTGCGGCCTGGTGGACGTCCGTATGGGTGTCGATTCCGCCGATCACCGCTATCTCGGGCGCTGTCATGCTCGGCTCTGCCGTCCTTCCGTCTGAGGCGTGTGAACAGCGCGTGCTGCCCGGGCAGACGGACAAGACAGTGAAGAGGCTGGTGGCCAAGCTCCTATGAGGTCACGGACACCCGCGAGCACACGCGGTGGCATCCCCCGAAGGCCGACGATTCAACGCACAGACAGCCGAAGCGTCAGTCAGACCCAGAGTCAGGCCCCCGAGGAATGCCGAGTACATCCTCACTGTCAGACCCATGGGGGATGCTGGGGGGTCCGACACCTCTGACCGGGAGATGCTGAGATGCGCAATGACGAACTCGCCGCGGCCCAGGCGTATGTCCGACTGCTGGAGGCCACTCGGGCCGCGCTCGCGGAACCTGACGAGGGCCCCTTGTACATGCCATTGCTCGCCTCGCCGATCGCGGAGGCCGATGGCGCGCTGGAGCGTGCGGGACTCTGCGGCAACGAGTCCCGGTTCTTCGATCTCGTGCGCTCGCTTCAGCCAAGCATGTCCGGCAGCGGTCGCTGAACGGATCTGCTGAACGGCACCGCATTGCGGTGTTCTCCATCGCCGGGCGGACCGGATCGAAAGTCCCGCCCCGTCCGGCGGTCGGCGGTCGGCGGTCACAGCCGTCCGTCGTCGCGCTGTCGCTCTTCACCTCGTCGCTCCGATGCGCCACCATGCTCTGAACGAGTCAGCGGGCAGTGGGCTCTGAGGACCACCCCGAGCGCACTCTATGTCTGTCGGCCCGAACCCAATCGCTCGTCCGGTGGTCAACCCTCTCTGCGAGTGCACCCGCCCCACCTATGGGGTGAATTGATTCAAGCCAGGAAGAGAACGCACCTGGCTGCTTGACTGGAAGCTCGCGGCAGTCCTAGCGTACGGCCAGATGAAACGATTCATATCGTCCGAACGACCAGCGGTCGCTGGATGACTCCGCTTGCGAGGTGTTCATGTCTGATGTGTCGGCCGTCAAGACAGCTCTGAAGTCTCAGGTGATCGAGACACCGTCGTGGGGGTACGGGAACTCCGGGACGCGGTTCAAGGTGTTCGCACAGCCAGGAGTACCGCGCGACCCGTTCGAGAAACTGGAGGACGCGGCGCAGGTGAACGCGTTCACGGGTGTGGCACCGAAGGTTTCGTTGCATATTCCGTGGGACAAGGTCGAGGACTACTCAGCGCTGACCCGGCACGCCGAGGATCTCGGGCTGCGGATCGGTGCGATCAACTCCAACGTCTTCCAGGACGACGACTTCAAGTTGGGATCGGTCACACACCCTGACCCGAAGGTGCGCCGCAAGGCCACGGACCATCTGCTGGAGTGCGTCGACATCATGGACGAGACCGGGTCCCTGGATCTCAAGCTCTGGTTCTCCGACGGCACGAACTATCCCGGGCAGGACGACATCGTGGCCCGTCAGGACCGGCTCGCCGAGGCGCTGGCCGAGGTGTACGAGCGGCTGGGCGACGACCAGCGGATGCTGCTGGAGTACAAGCTGTTCGAGCCGGCGTTCTACACGACCGATGTGCCGGACTGGGGTACGGCGTACGCGCACTGTCTGAATCTCGGCCCGAGGGCTCAGGTGGTCGTGGACACCGGGCACCACGCACCGGGCACCAACATCGAGTTCATCGTGGCGTTCCTGTTGCGTGCGGGAAAGCTCGGCGCGTTCGACTTCAACTCCCGGTTCTACGCGGACGACGATCTGATGGTCGGAGCCGCCGACCCGTTCCAGTTGTTCCGGATCATGCACGAGGTGGTCAAGAACGGCGGCATGAAGCCCGAGACGAACGTCAACTTCATGCTCGACCAGTGCCACAACATCGAGGCGAAGATCCCTGCCGTGATCCGGTCGGTCGCCAATGTGCAGGAAGCGACCGCCAAGGCATTGCTGATCGACATGAACGCGCTGAGCGCCGCGCAGCAGTCCGGCGATGTGCTGGCCGCGAACGCTGTCCTGATGGATGCATACAACACCGATGTCCGTCCGCTGCTCGCCGAGGTGCGTGATGAGATCGGGCTGGCCAGGGACCCGTTCGCCGCATACCTGGCCTCAGGCAATCAGGTGCGGATCGCGGCCACCCGGGTCGGTGGCGAACAGGCCGGCTGGGGCGCCTGAGCCCCCGTCCCTTCCCCGTACACCCGTCCGACCGATTCAGCCCGGCCCCCGACACCGAAGGAATCTCATGACGTCCGCGACCCATGCCGAAGTGGCCGCGCTCCTGGAGCGCGCCCACCGGATCGGCTCCGACGCCCGCAACACCAACTACGCAGGTGGCAATGCATCGGTCAAGGCCACCGCCACCGACCCGGTCACCGGCGGCGAGACCGAGCTGCTGTGGGTCAAGGGATCCGGTGGTGATCTCGGCACGCTGACCGAGGCCGGTCTCGCCGTGCTGCGCCTGGACCGGGTGCGCGCGCTCAAGAACGTGTATCCGGGGATGGAGCGCGAGGACGAGATGGTGTCGGCCTTCGACTACTGCCTGCACGGCAGGGGCGGCGCCGCTCCGTCCATCGACACGGCGATGCACGCACTGGTCGAGGCCGCGCATGTCGATCATCTGCATCCGGACTCGGGGATCGCGCTGGCGTGCTCCGCCGACGGTGAGAAGCTCACGGCGGAGTGTTTCGGCGCCAAGGTGGCCTGGGTTGGCTGGCGCAGGCCCGGGTTCCAGCTCGGTCTGGACATCGCCGCGGTCAAGGAGGCCAACCCACAGGCCGTCGGCGTGATCCTCGGCGGCCATGGCATCACGGCCTGGGGCGAGACGTCCGAGGAGTGCGAGCACAACGCGCTCTGGATGATCCGTACCGCCGAGACATTCCTTCAGGAGCAGGGCAGGACGGAGCCGTTCGGCCCCGTGTGGAGGGGTCGGGAGCCCCTCGCCGAGGAGCAGCGCCGGGGGCGGGCCGCCGCGCTCGCCCCGCTGATCCGCGGTCTGGCCTCAACCGACCGTCCGCAGGTGGGCCACTTCACTGACGCGGAGCCGGTGCTGGACTTCCTCTCCCGCACCGAACACCCCCGGCTCGCCTCGCTCGGCACCTCGTGCCCCGACCATTTCCTCCGTACGAAGGTCAGCCCACTGGTCCTCGACCTGCCCGCGGACTCCCCGCTGGACGAGGCTGCGGCACGCCTGAAGGAACTGCACACGGAGTACCGGGAGGCGTATCGCGCGTACTACGAGAGTCACGCGACCCCCGGCTCCCCCGCGATGCGCGGCGCGGACCCTGCAATCGTGCTGGTGCCCGGTGTCGGCATGTTCTCCTTCGGCAAGGACAAGCAGACTGCCCGGGTCGCCGGGGAGTTCTACCTCAATGCCATCAATGTGATGCGCGGCGCCGAGGCCGTCTCCTCGTACGCGCCGATCGAGGAGTCCGAGAAGTTCCGGATCGAGTACTGGGAACTGGAGGAGGCCAAGCTGCGCCGGATGCCTGAGCCCAAGCCACTGGCCACCCGGGTGGCGCTGGTCACAGGTGCGGGGTCCGGTATCGGCAAGGCCATCGCGCACCGGCTGGTCGCGGAGGGGGCGTGTGTCGTCGTTGCGGACGTGAATGCGGAGAGCGCCTCCTCGGTGGCGCAAGAGCTCGGCGGGCCCGACAAAGCTGTCGCGGTGACGGTCGACGTGACCAGTGAGGAACAGATCGCCGGGGCGTTCAAGGCGGCAGTGCTCGCGTTCGGCGGCGTGGATCTCATCGTGAACAATGCCGGGATCTCGATCTCGAAGCCGCTGCTCGAAACCACGGCCCGGGACTGGGATCTTCAGCACGACATCATGGCGCGCGGCTCGTTCCTGGTCTCGCGTGAGGCAGCACGGGTGATGCGGGCGCAGAACCTCGGCGGCGACATCGTCTACATCGCGTCGAAGAACGCGGTTTTCGCGGGCCCGAACAACATCGCCTACTCGGCGACCAAGGCCGATCAGGCTCACCAGGTGCGGCTGCTGGCGGCCGAGTTGGGTGAGCACGGGATCCGGGTGAACGGCATCAACCCCGACGGTGTGGTGCGCGGCTCGGGGATCTTCGCGGCCGGCTGGGGTGCCCAGCGTGCGGCGACGTACGGCATCGAGGAGAAGAAGCTCGGCGAGTTCTACGCCCAGCGGACCCTCCTCAAGCGCGAAGTGCTCCCGGAGCACGTCGCGAACGCCGTCTTCGCACTGACCGGCGGGGACCTCACGCACACGACCGGTCTTCACATTCCCGTCGACGCCGGTGTGGCGGCGGCGTTTCTGCGATGACCCGGATGAGAGTCCCATGTCTGTGACGTCACCGAGCGACGCGGTATTCGCGGCCGTGGACCTCGGTGCCACCAGCGGCCGGGTGATCACCGGCCGGGCCGGTTCCGGAAGGCTCGTGCTGACCGAGGTGCACCGCTTCCCCAATACCCCGGTCCGGCTGCCGGACGGGCTGCGGTGGGACGTGCTCGCCCTGTACCAAGGGATGCTGGACGGTCTGCGGACCGCCACGCGCAGCGGTCCGATCGCCTCGGTCGGCATCGATACCTGGGCGGTCGACTACGGCCTTCTCGATGCCGACGGGGCGCTGCTCGGGCTGCCGTTCCACTACCGCGACAGCCGTAACGGCCAGGCAGCCGAACAAGTGCTGGCCGAATGCGGGGCGCAGGAGCTCTACTCCGTCAGCGGCTTGCAGCATCTGCCGTTCAATACGGTGTTCCAGCTCGCCGCGCATCAGGCGAGTGCCCACCGGGGTGCGGCACGGACGATGTTGTTGATCCCCGATCTGCTGGTGCACTGGCTGACCGGAACGGTGGGCGCAGAAATCACCAACGCGTCAACGACCGGCCTCTTCGATGCATCTGCCGGGACCTGGTCCGATGCGCTGATCGGCCGACTGGGTCTGGAGCGCTCCTGGTTTCCGCCACTGCGTGATCCGGGTGACCCGGCGGGGACGCTGTTGCCGCATGTGACCGAGTACACCGGGCTGCCGGCCGGTACACCGGTGACGACCGTCGCTTCGCACGACACGGCGTCGGCGGTCGCCTCGGTGCCCGCCGTCGGGCCCGGATTCGCGTATGTGTCCTGTGGCACCTGGTCGTTGGCAGGTCTGGAACTGGTGGCCCCGGTACTCACGGAGGAGTCCCGGGCGGCAAACTTCACCAATGAGCGCGGGGTCGACGGCACCATCCGCTATCTCCGCAACATCATGGGCATGTGGCTGCTGGAGGAGTGCCGCCGTGCCTGGGACCGGCGGGGTACGGCTCCGGGCCTGGCCGAACTGCTCGCAGGGGCGGCCCGTGCCCGGCCGTTCGCCGCGTTGATCGACCCCGACGACGAGACGTTCCTCGCTCCGGGTGACATGCCGTCGCGCATGGACGCCCATCTCGTACGGACCGGACAGAAACCGCCCGACACTCCCGGCGGGTATGTTCGGTGTGTGCTGGAGAGCCTGGCGCTGGCGCATCGCAGGACACTGCGGCAGGCCGCCGCCCTTGCGGGGCAGGAGCTGACCCGGATCCATCTCGTCGGCGGGGGTTCACGCAACGAGCTGTTGTGCCAATGGACCGCGGATGCCACCGGCCTCCCGGTCACGGCCGGTCCCGCCGAGGCGACCGCGCTCGGGAACGTCCTGCTGCAGGCACGCGCCCATGGTCTGGTCGGCGATCTCATGGACATGCGACGACTCGTCGCGCAGACGCAGGAATTGCGCCACTACACCCCTCAGGGGGATCAACAGGCCTGGGACCGGGCTGCCGCAAGGCTGGAGCCGGCCTGAGTCCTGGACACCTCGACCGGGCGCCCGGGCCTCTCCGCGGAGGCCCGGGTAGTCGATGGATGACGAAGGAAGGATTCCCAATGACGTTGTCAACCCCGGTCGGTGACGCCTTGTGACGGGGTCATGCCGCTGTGGCGGCGGGGCTGGGGGTGACGGCCTCGAAGGTTCGGTGGTCGCGTATCAGGGCCCAGAGCACGTTCAGGCGGCGCCTGGCCAGCGCGAGGACGGCCTGCTTGTGGGACTTTCCCTCGGCGCGTTTGCGCTGGTAGAAGGTCTTGGATTGGGGGCAGTGCACCGCGGCGACCTGGGCGGAGAGGTAGAACATCCGCAGGAGTCGGCGGCTGTAGCGTCTGGGCCTGCGCAAGTTGCCGCTGACCTTGCCCGAGTCGCGGGGGACGGGAGCGAGTCCGGCGACGCCGGCGAGCCGGTCGGGGCTGCCGAAGGCGGTCATGTCGCCGCCGGTCGCGGCGATGAACTCGGCGCCGAGCATGTCACCGATGCCGGGCATGCTGGTGATCACTTCCGCGTCGGGATGCTCGCGAAACCGGCCCTCGATGAGGGCGTTGAGCTCGGAGATCTCCTCATCGAGGGCCATCACCTCCCTGGCCAGGGTGTGGACCATCTTCGCAGCGGTCTTCTCCCCGGTGACGACGGTGAACTGGGCCTCGGCAGCGGTCACCGCGGTGTCGGCGGCGCTCTTGGCGGTGCTGAGAGTGCGGACGCCGTGGTTCTTGAGCCAGGTGGACAGCCGGGCCCGGCCGATCCTGCGCAGGGCGGCCGGGGTCTGGTAGCCGGTGAGCAGGATGAGCGCGGTCTTGGACCTGCTGTAGTCGAAGGCCCGTTCCAGGGCGGGGAAGTACTCCAGGATCTGGGCCCTCAGCCGGTTGATGGCCCTGGTGCGGTCGGCGGACAGGTCCATGCGGCGGGCGGTCAGGATCTTCAGGTCGACCGCGATCTCGCTGGTCTCCTGCAAGGGCTGGAGGTCGCGGCGCATGCGTGCCTGGTCGGCGATGACGAAGGCGTCCTTGGCGTCGCTCTTGCCGTCGCCCCGGTAGGCGCCGGAGGCGTGGTGGATGGTTCGGCCGGGGATGTAGAACAGCCGCTGCCCGTGGTTGACCAGCAGGGCGATCCACAGCGCGGCCCCGCCGGCGTTGAGATCGACCGCCCAGGTCACCGGGCCACCGTCGGCCAGGTCCAGGACGTCACCGAGCAGTTGCAGCAGCTCGTCCTCGTTGTTCGGTACCCGGCGCGAGAGCACCTTGGTCCCGTCCGTGTCGATCACGGTGCAGTGGTGTTCGGCCTTACCCGCGTCTGTCCCCGCCCACAATTCGGGCACCGGAGCCTCCTTCGTCGTTCTCCTGTGCTGTCCCAGCAGACGACCTCGCTGTCACGTCCATACGAGCGATTCGGTTTCGCGCATCCCAATCAGCAGTCGAGTCGTCGCGGGATGCCGGGCGGCCAATCCTTCCAAGCCACGAACGCGGCACCCGCATGACAGCCACACCCGGCATCCCTGGGTGTCCCGATCTTACGAATGACCGCGATCAACCCACGAAGAAAGGTATGGAAGCTCATGACTGATGTGTCTCCCGCCGTGCTCGACGGCGTGCTCGCCCGCACCACGCGTCGCCGCACCCGTGTCGGCCTGGTCTCCGGCGGACTCGGCGCGTACTGGCCACAGTTCCCCGGCCTCCTCGACCAACTGCAGGAATCGGCGCGCTTCGTGACCGGGCGGTTCGAGGAGATGGGCTGCGAGGTGGCCGACGCCGGCTTCATCTCCGACCCGCAGGAGGCCGCCAAGGCGGCGGAACAGCTGCGCAGGGCCGACTGCGACATCGTCGTAATGTTCCTGACGACATATCTCACGGCCTCGATGGTCCTGCCGATCGCCCAGCGCACCCACACTCCGGTACTGGTCATCGACCTCCAGCCGACCGAGGCGATGGACCACCCGAACACCGACACGGGCAAGTGGCTGGCGTACTGCGGACAGTGCCCGCTGCCGGAGGTCGCCAATGTGTTCCGGCGAAGCGGCACCCCTTCCGCTCCGTCTCCGGTCATCTGCACGACGAGAACGCCTGGACCCGGATCCGCCGCTGGATCTCGGCCGCGCAGGTGCGCGGCGCGATGCGCCACGGCCGGCACGGGCTGATGGGCCACCTCTACCCCGGGATGCTCGATGTCTCCACCGACATGACGCTCGTCTCCACCCAGTTCGGCGGACACGTCGAAGTCCTCGAATTCGACGACCTGCGGGTCCGGGTCGCCGCCGTGACGGACGAGGAGGCCGCCGAACGCGTCGCGCTCGCGCGTACGGTCTTCACCCTCGACGGCTCCGTCGACGCGGACGATCTCGCCTGGGCCGCCCGGGTGTCGGTCGGACTCGACCGGCTCGTCGAGGACTTCGAGCTCGACAGCCTCGCCTACTACCACCGCGGACTCGAGGGCGAGATCCACGAGCGGCTCGGCGCGGGCATGATCCTCGGCGCGTCGTTGCTGACCGCCCGAGGCATCCCAATGGCCGGTGAGTACGAGCTGCGCACCAGCCTCGCCATGCTGATCGCCGACACCATCGGCGCCGGCGGCTCCTTCACCGAGCTCCAGGCCCTCAACTTCCGCGACCGGGTCGTCGAGATGGGCCACGACGGCCCCGCCCACCTCGCGATCAGCGCCAAGGATCCGCTGCTGCGCGGGCTGGGCGTGTACCACGGCAAACGCGGGTGGGGCGTCAGCGTCGAGTTCGACGTCAAACACGGTCCCGTCACCACGTTCGGTATCGGTCAGGAGGCGGACGGAAACTTCGTGTTCATCGCCTCCGAGGGCGAAGTCCTCCCGGGACCCCTGCTGGAGATCGGCAACACCACCTCCCGTGTCGACTTCGGGTTCGACCCCGGCGAGTGGACCGACGCCTGGTCCTCGACCGGCATCGGCCACCACTGGACTCTCTGCACGGGCCACCGTGCCAAGGACCTCAAGGCCGCGGCAGACCTCCTCGGCATTCCGTTCCGCACCGTCACCGGCCCCGACGAGCTCTGAACCGGCCTTCGCAGTCCCGGTCCGTCTCAGTTCCGCCTTCGTCCGCCTCGGCCTGCCTCGGTCCGTATTCGTCAGATCAATCCGTCGTCCCGGAGCCGGAGGCCAGGTCGAGTTCTCGGTCGCCCAACGTGGCAAAGAAGAGCGCCACGTCGGCCTCGGAGACCTCGGCCAGATCCGCCGGGCTCCACCGGGGATTGCGGTCCTTGTCAATGATCTGGGCACGCACGCCCTCCACCAGGTCGGGCCTGGTGAAGGCGGTGCACGAAGTTCGGTACTCCTGATCGAGCACCGCCTCCAGGCTGTCGAGCATGCGAGCCCTGCGCAGGGCGGAGAGTGTCACCTTGAGCGCGGTGGGCGACTTGGCCAGGATCGTCCCGGCGGCCTGTTTGGCGGCGGGGACACCGCTGTTGTCGAGGCGGTCGAGGATCTCCTCGACGGAGTCGGCCCGGTAGCACGAATCGATCCACTCGCGGTGCGCCGCCAGTTCGCCACCCGGCGCGGGCGAGGCGAAGCTCCGTACCGTCTCCTCGATCTCGGCAGCCGTACCGCAGTCGGCGAGGGCCCTGGTGAGCCCGGCAAGGCGCTGCGACGGTACGAAGTGGTCGGCGAGCCCGCACATCAGCGCATCACCCGCGCCTACCGCATCCGCAGTGAGCGCCAGATGGGTGCCGAGCTCACCGGGCGCGGCACCGAGCAGATAGGTCCCGCCCACATCGGGGACGAAGCCGATGCCGGTCTCGGGCATGGCGATGCGCGAGCGTTCGGTGACGATCCGGACATCGCCGTGGGCCGAGACACCGACTCCGCCGCCCATCACGATGCCGTCCATGATCGCGACATACGGCTTGGGGAACCGGGCGATACGGGCGTTGAGCCGGTACTCGTCACGCCAGAAGTCCATCGATGTGCCGACGCCGCGCGGCGTCCTCGTGGATCGAGCGGATGTCACCACCGGCACAGAGGCCGCGCTCGCCCGCCCCGGTGATCAGGACCGCGGTGACGGTGTCGTCGAGCTCGGCTTCGGCGAGTGCTCCGTCGATGCGCATCACCATGGCGTGGTTCAGCGCGTTGAGGGCGTGCGGGCGGTTGAGCGTGATGTGCCGGATGCGTCCTTCGGTGTGCAGCAGGACGGGATCGTCGTGGGTCATGAATGCGCTCCGGTCAGCCCCTGTGCCGTATCGCCCGCCGATCGCGGACGATCTTCCGCTGCCATTCTGCGGGGCGGGTCCCGGGCTCGGGCAGCAGGGGTGCGGAGGCCGCCCGGAACGGCCCTCAGCCCGGTATTTGCCGGGTGTCCGCTGTGGCAGCCTGCCCGAACCGGTTCGACAATTGAGACACACGTACGGGCCATGCCTCCCGGCTGCCCCGCCGGAAGACGTCCGGAGCAGGAATGACCGATTACGACCGGCAACCGAGCACATCCGTCCCGCCCCGCCTGCTGATCGAGAAGACGCACAAGGGCGAGACCGCGACGGCACAGCGGCTTGCCATGAATCGGACGGGCAGTTTCGAGTGGGACATGGATGCCCACTCGCTCGACATCGACGAAGCGGGCCTGCTGGCCTTCGGGCTGGACCCACTGGCCTTCGACTCACGGCCCGAGTCCCTGGTGGAACGGCTCGAACCTTCGGAGCGGACCAAAGTCAATGTGGCGATCGACGAGGCGATCAAGGGTGGGCGCAACTCGTACAGCGTGCACTTCCGGGTACCGCTCGACGACGGCACGGACCAGTGGACCCATGTCCAGGCGCGGATACTGCGCAGCGATGACGGCCGGGCGCACAGGGTCGTCGGGGTGGTACGGGACGCGACGGCGGAGGTCACTCATTCGGCCTTCGTGCTGGACCTGGAAAAACGGCGACAGCGCCAGACCAGCATTGTTGAACGCACGACGAGCGCTTTGTCACACGCGGTGACTGTGGATGATGTGACCGCCGCGCTCACCGGACCGGGCGGGCTGGACCGGCTCGGCGCGGACGGCCTCGCCCTCGGTCTGGTCGAGAACGCCACACTGAACCTCATCGCCCTGAGCGGCGACCCACTGGAGGCGATCGACGAGCTCGGATCCACGGGTCTGGACCGGCGGTACCCCCTGGCCGACACCATTCTCAGCGGCCGCCCCCAGTTCCTGACCTCGGTCCCGGCACTCATCCACCGCTATCCCGTGCTGACTCCCTACGCGGGGCGGCTGGAATTCCGCGCGGCCGCCTATCTGCCGCTCGTCGCCCAGGCGCGTTCACTCGGCACCCTGGCGCTCTTCTACCGCGACAACACGACTTTCAACGCTGATGAGCGCAATCTGTGTCTGGGGCTTGCTGCCATCGTGGCCCAGTCCCTGCAGCGGGCGAAGCTCTTCGACGAGGAGCGCGAATTCGCCACCGGCCTCCAGTCGACCATGCTGCCGCGACGGGTCCAGGAGATCGAGGGTGGCGAGATAGCCGTGCGCTATCACGCGGCCTGGAGCGGACGCCAGGTCGGCGGTGACTGGTACGACGTGATCGCGCTGCCGATGAACCGCTTCGGCATCGTCGTGGGTGACGTGCAGGGACATGACACGCATGCCGCCGCCATCATGGGCCAGTTGCGTATCGCCCTGCGCGCGTACGCCGGTGAGGGGCACCATCCGTCGACGGTGCTGGCCCGGGCCTCGCGCTTCCTCGCCGAGCTGGACACGGAACGCTTCGCGACGTGTACGTACGCCCAGGTCGATCTCGCCTCGGGGACCGTGCGTGTGGTGCGCGCCGGGCACTTCGGACCGCTGATCCGGCATATGGACGGCCGGGTCAGCAGCCCGCAGGTGCGGGGCGGTCTGCCCCTGGGCATTTCGACCGACTTCGAGAACGAGGAGTTTCCGGAGACCCGTCTCGACCTGGTGCCGGGCGAAACCCTTGTCCTGTACACCGATGGACTCGTGGAAGAGCCGGGGGTCGATGTCGATACGGGCGTGCAGGCTCTGATCAACGAGGTCAGCGCGGGGCCTGCGGGCGCTCAGGCGCTGGCCGATCATCTGTCGGACCGGCTGTGGGAGCGTTGGGGTTCGGGGGACGATGTCGCCCTGCTGGTGCTGCGGCGCAGCCCGGACCCCGGGTCGCCTCGGGCTCCGCGGTTGCACCAGTACATCCACCAGGCGGACCCGGAGGGGTTGTCCGACGCCCGCACCATCGTGCGCCAGGCCTTGACCGACTGGGACATGGCCGAATTCGCCGACGACGCCGAGCTGGTGACCGGGGAACTGCTGGTGAATGTACTTCTGCACACGGAAGGTGGCGCGATCCTCACTCTGGAGGTGCTGCCGGAGCCCGTCCGACGGGTCCGGCTGTCGGTTCAGGACCGCTCAAGCGTGTGGCCGAGACGTCGCAGCCCTGGAGAGACGGCGACATCGGGTCGAGGCCTGCTGCTCCTGGATGCCGTCGCCGCGCGTTGGGGCATCGAGCCTCGCGGCGAAGGGAAGGCCGTCTGGTGCGAGATCGGTCCGTCGGCGCCACCCGCCTCCACTCCCCCGCTGCCACCCGCGGAGCAGAAGCAGGAGCAGGTGTGACGAAAGCGGAGAGGGGTGTGTCTTCCCGCGCGCGGGAAGACACACCCCTCGTCCGGTGGTCCTGGCGCAGTCCTGCACCGGGACCACCGGTCTACGTCACTGCTGTGCGGTACGACGCTTACGCACGGACCACATGATGCCGCCACCGGCGAGCAGGACGGCCACAGCCGCTCCACCAATGATCGGAGTGGCGGACGAGGAACCCGTCTCGGCCAGGTCCGGCGAGCTGGGGCTCGGAGAGGCCGCGGGAGGGGCGGACTCCGAAGCTGCCTCGCTGGGCGTGGCGCTCTTGACGGGTGCCTCCGGGGAGGGCGCCTGCGACGGCGTGGCCTCGGACGGCGCGGGCGCCGGGGTGGTGCCTTCGCACACCGGTGCCAGCTTGGTCTCGTCGCGCGAGAACTTGTCGCCGTCTCCGGCCTTGACGACGAGGTGAACCGTCAGTTCCTTGTCGTGCTTGGGCAGCTCAAGCTTCTTGTGGAGCTCCCTACCGAAAGTCTCGGTGGGCAGGAGGTCCTTGCCGTCGACGGTCACGGTCACCTGGTTGGTGACGTTGCCGTTGTAGGCAGTCAGGTCAAGGCTCACCTCGGTACAGGTCACGGCCCAAGTGGGGGTGTGAGCTGCGGCCGGGCCGGCGGAGAGGACCGCGCCGGTCAAGCCGACCACCGTTGCGGCTGCGAGCGTCCCCGCTGCACGCAACGATCTCCTGGGTATGGTCATGAATTGTTCCTCCGCATGAGTTTCATCGCCCGAATGGCGGTGGGGCGCACAGTACTGCCCCCGACAACTACGCGCGCACCCGCCCCACGGAGCATGCGAGGTCACAGCTGACCCCGCATCACCACCGCTTGGGACATGAGGGACAAGCCGGCTGTCACAGAGGGCGGTACATGATGTGCAGTCCGACGAATCCCTGTTTCGGGTGGTTGAACCCCTCGGGCAGGGTTCCCAGGATTTCGAAGCCGAGCGAGCGGTAGAGCCGGACAGCGTAGGTGTTCGTCTCCACCACGGCGTTGAACTGCATGGCGCGAAACCCCGACGAGCGAGCCCATTCCAGCGTGTACACGCACAGGGCCCGGCCCACACCCTGCCCGGAACGCTTGGGGTCGACCATGTAACTGGCACTGGCGATGTGCGCGCCGTTGCCCATGTGGTTGTTGTTCATCTTTGCCGTGCCGAGGATGGTCCCGTCGTCGTCAACTGCGACGACCGTGCGGTTCGGCGACTCGAGGAGCCACCAGGAGCGGGCGTCGTCCTCACCGAGATCGAGCGGGTAGGTGAAGGTCTCACCGGCGGCGACGATTTCGTGAAAGAACGGCCAGATGGCGGGCCAGTCCTCGGCAGTGGCTTTCCTGATCAGCATGCGGGCCAGGATGCCGGTGCCGTTCTCCCTGCGCGAGTTGTTTACCGGCAAGGACGCCGGGATGCGCGCCTGCGCAGACCGATTCGGGCAAGCAGCCCAAGTGCGGCTTCTGGAGCCGATGTGGGCGCAGGTGCAGGATCGGTCGCCGGATCACGGTCCGGATCGGAATCGCGTACAGGAACGAAGGTTGGTGCGGGCTCGGACGCCGGGACGGGACCGAATGCCGGATCGGGGCTGAAGACCTGGACCGGTTCGGAGACCGAGGCAGGTTCGGGCTCAGTGACGGGCACGAGCTCAGATTCCTGCCCCCTCTCGAACCCGGGCCCGAGCTCGATACCGGGGCACCACTCGTCGCCCGGACGCGGAGCCGGCCTGGCCTCCCGGGCGTTGTCCAGCTCCATGATCAGGCCGACCCGCCGCCACAGCATCTCGTCCGGTTCGTCGGCCTGCATCAGGCGCCCCATGGCCTCCCTCGCAGAAGGCGACCCCGTTGGCCCGAAGACCGGTTCGGGCCGGATCCTGGCGAGGTAGGCACGCTCGTACAGATCGTCGACCACCTCTGCCAACTGCACCGGGTCCAGCGTGCCCGCGAGCACGGCCGCGCGGGCCCAGGGGTCCTCCATGAAGCTCAGCAGCCGTTCGATGCGGCGCGAGCGCCAGTTGCGCGCACGGAAGTCGGCGCCTCCCTCCAACCGGCTACGCACCCAGGCCGGGCTCTTCCCCACCAGGAGCTGAGACTGCCTGGCGGCGAACTCCACAAGCTCCTGAGCGAGATAGAGCCAGACCACCGCCCGGTACCGGTTGAGGTAAAAGGTGATCGGCGTGAGGCATCCCGCACGGGCCAGCTTGGTGAAGCGGTCCGGACTGATCCCGAGCAGTCGGGCGCCTTCCGCCGTCCCGACGGTGTGCACCCTCTCCCGCAGCGCCTCCGGAAACCCGTCCTGCGACCGCAGCCGGTCGACCTCCTCCTTGCGGACCCTCGGCCTTCCGCCACCCTGCACCAGCACGCGGACCAGACCCATATGTACGGCGATGGCGAACTCGCCGCGCTTCAGCTGAAGTTCCCGGGCCGCTGTGCCCACAGCCATCGTGCTTGCGGTATCGATACATGCAGCTTCGGCAACAGTCATGGTGCTCCCCCGTGAGACTGAATTACTCTCTGTGAGCACCGTAACCCGGCAGGTCATCGCTCGCCCGGCCTGTGGATAACTCCCACGGCCGGGTCAGGTCCGCTTGTCTCCTTCGCTTTCCGCCTGCCGCGCGGCAACACCGAGATGCTCTCCGACTCTGTTCACGAGCAGCGTCATCTCGTACGCGACCTGACCGACGTCGGCCTCGGCCGCGCTCAGCACGCACAGACAGCTGCCGTCCCCTGCGGCCGTCACAAAGAGCAGTGCCTCATCGAATTCCACCATGGTCTGCCGGGCCTTCCCGGCGCGGAAGTGGCGTCCCGATCCGCGGGCAAGGCTGTGCAGCCCGGACGAGACCGCTGCGAGATGCTCCGCGTCCTCACGCGCCAGGCCCGTACTCGCTCCGGTCACCAGCCCGTCGTTCGACAGCACCAACGCGTGCCGTATGTGCTCGACCCTGCTCGTGAGATCGTCAAGGAGCCAGTCGAGTTCCCTGTCCAGCGCCATTTCCCCGCTCCTCCCCGCTCATGCGTTCCCCGTGCCCCACGTTTCGCGTAAGCCTCGCGCACTGGTCACGTACGGGCAAGCACTCCTCGGTCATGTGGCTGGGTCCTGGCCCCTCGGCGCGCAACAGATGTGCGCCGGGAGGGTCAGCTCACCGAGTCGAGGAGCCGGGCGGTGTGCATCCGGCCGGCGTATTCGACCATGCGGATCAGGACTTCCTTGCCGGAGTCCCGGTCGCGCGCATCGCACAGCACGACGGGCGTGCCGAGGTCGAGATCAAGGGCACGGGACACTTCGCGCTCGCCGTAGGCGCGGGCGCCCGCGAAGCAGTTGACCGCCACGACGAAGGGGATGCCGCGGTGCTCGAAGTAGTCGACGGCCGGGAAACAGTCCTCCAGGCGCCGGGTGTCGGCGAGAACGACGGCCCCGAGCGCCCCTTGGGAGAGCTCGTCCCACAGGAACCAGAAACGGTCCTGTCCCGGTGTGCCGAACAGATAGAGCGAGAGACCGGACCGGATGGTGATGCGTCCGAAATCCATGGCGACGGTCGTCGTGGTCTTCCGATCGACCCCATCGGTGTCGTCGACCGACTGTCCGGCCTCGCTGAGGACCTCCTCCGTCCGCAACGGCCGGATCTCACTGACCGCGCCGACCAGCGTCGTCTTCCCGACCCCGAAGCCTCCGGCGACCAATATCTTCAGTGCAAGGGCGTCGGTCTCCGCGGTCTCCCTTGCCGGCTCCCCGTGAGTGTTGTCAGCGTGCTCGGAAGGCATCGATCACTTCTCTCACCAGTGAGTCCCAAGACACTGAATATGCAGGTCAGAGCTGTCTTGAAGGGCTCAGATTCCGTGGACCGTCGGCATGAGTACGGCGACAGCATGACAAACGAGAACCTGCCTCGTGGGACGGGATCGCTTTTTTTGCGATGTGACCGTTCCCGCTCGGCAACCGCCCGGATGAGTCCACAATCCGATGCGTCTGACGGAGTGCGCCTGCCGTTCCCGGTCGCGAGCGCGCACGCCGCTCACAGACGCATGGGCCCGCGGACGGCGGCCGTCCGGCGCCTACACTGGGTGTTTCGGGTGCGAGGAATGGCCCACGCGGACAGGGAGAGCAAGAGTGTCGACAGCTGCCGACGGCGGTTTCGAGGATCCGCCCGCGGAGGTACTGGTGGAGGCGGCTGCCGCCTTCGGCCTGCTGGCGACGCCTGCGCGGCTGCACATCGTGTGGGCCCTCTCCCAGGGCGAGAGCGATGTGACCGGCCTTGCGGACCGGGTGGGCGGCACCCTGCCTTCGGTCAGCCAGCATCTGACGAAGCTGAAACTGGCCGGTCTCGTACGGTCACGCCGCGAAGGCCGTCGGCAGGTGTACCTGGTCGACGACCCCGACGTGGTGACGGTCGTCCGGCTCATGGTCGGCCAGCTCGCCGAACGCTCCGGACACGCGCCCGCGCACCCCGTACGCCTCCGTGAACTCGGTGCCTGAGCGCGGTGCCGCCGCAGGCCCCGGCAGCACCGATCCCGACCAGTCGTCCGCCGTGATCGTGCCGATAGCGGATCCGGCGGTCATCCGGAGCGCCGCCCCTGGCGTCACGCCGCCCGCTTCGCCGGTTGCCGCACCGACCTCCTTGCAGGTTCTCCGCTCGCTGGACAGCGGGCCACGCGGGCTGCTGGAGGGACAGGCGGAGGAACGGCTGGAACGGTTCGGCGAGAACACCTTGCCGGCCTGGCGTCCGTTCTCCTGGCCCCGCCGTTTCATAAGCAGCCTGCGGGATCCGTTCACCTCGGTGCTCCTGTGTCTGGGTCTGGTCTCGGCAGCGGTGGCCTCATGGGGCACGGCTGCCGTGACGCTGGCCCTCGTGGTCGTCAGCTGTCTGTTGCGCTCCGCCGAGGAGCATCGGGCCGACCGTTCGACGGCCGTGCTGCGGGAGCTGGTGGCGACCACCGCGACCGTGCTGCGCCGCACCGGCCCGGATGCCGCGCCACAGGCGCGCGAGATGCCGGTCGGGGAGTTGGTGCCGGGCGATGTGATCAGGCTCGGTCCGGGAGATCTCGTGCCTGCCGATGTACGGCTCCTGCGCGCGAGCGGCCTGACCGTGCATCAGTCGGCCCTCACGGGCGAGTCGGTGCCGGTCGCCAAACGCCCCGTCGATGCTCCGGACGGGCACCGCACCGCCGACGCCGGGTCCGGTGGCGAGGCCGGGTTGTTCGCACGGCCCGAGCTGTGTTTCCAGGGAAGCAGCGTGGCTTCGGGCAGTGGTACGGCAGTGGTGACGGCCACGGGTACGGGCACCCGGTTCGCCGCCGCGTACGACAGTTCGGCGCGCCGCCGGGGCACGAGCGCCTTCGACCGTTCGGTGCAGGGGATTTCCTGGACGCTGATCCGGTTCATGCTGCTCACCCCGCCCCTGGTGCTGATGGCCAACGCGGCACTGCGTGGCCGCGGTCTGGAGACGCTGCCGTTCGCCGTCGCGGTGGCGGTCGGGCTGACGCCGGAGATGCTGCCGGTGATCGTCACGACGGTGCTGGCCAGGGGCGCCTCGCTGCTCGCCCGGGACCGCGGAGTGATCGTCAAACGGCTGCCCGCTCTGCACGATCTCGGTGCGATCGACGTGCTGTGTCTGGACAAGACCGGAACCCTCACCCAGGACCGGCCGGTCGTCGAACGGTCGCTGAACGGGGCGGGCCTGCCCGATCCCGAGGTGCTGCACTGGGCCGCAGTGAACGCACTTTGGACGCTGCAGCTCACTGAACTGCCCGCCCCCGACCCACTGGACGAGGCGGTTCTGTACGCCACCGAGGAGCAGGAAGGGGCGTTGTCCGCGTACGACGGGGTGGCCGCATTGCCGTTCGATCCGGTGCGGCGACTCGCCACCGCGGTCGTCCGCGGCCCCGGCAGGCTCGGCAACCACACCCTCGTCACGAAAGGGGCGGTGGAGGCAGTACTCGACCGGTGCGCCCTGAACGATGCCGAACGGGACCGGCTGAGGGCCCTGGCCACCCGCGAGGCCGCGAACGGTCTGCGGCTGCTCGCGGTGGCCCGGAGCGAACGGCCCGCCCGGCTCGGTACGTACACGCCGGCCGACGAGTGGGGGCTGACCTTCCTCGGGTTCGTCGCTCTGCGGGACGCGCTCACGCCGAGCGCCGCACAAGCGCTGGACGTGCTTGAACAGCGGGGCGTCGCCGTGAAGGTGCTCACCGGCGACGATCCGGGGACCGCCGCCCGCGTCTGCCGGGATCTGGGCCTCGATCCGGGCGATGTCGTTTCCGCGGAACGGATCGACGCGCTGTCGGACTCGGAGCTCGCGGAGGCCGCCGACCGGGCCACCGTCTTCGCCCGCTGCACGCCCGAGCACAAGGCCCGGATCGTCTCCGCATTGCGTACCGTCGGGCACACCACCGGATTCCTCGGCGACGGCGTCAACGATCTGCCCGCGATGCACGCGGCCGATGTCGGCATCTGCCCGAGGAACGCGGTCGACGTGGCGCGGGAGACCGCCGATGTGGTGCTCGCCGAGAAGGACCTCGCAGCCATCGATCACGCGATCACTGCCGGCCGGCACTGCAGCGGGAACATCGCCACGTATCTGCGCATCACTCTCTCGTCGAACCTCGGCAACGTCATCGCGATGCTTGCCGCGGGGCTGATGCTGCCGTTCCTGCCGATGCTTCCGGCACAGGTCCTGGTGCAGAACCTGTGCTTCGACGTGGCGCAGCTCGCCTTCGCGTTCGACCGGCCCGCCCCTGCGGTACTGCGGAGGCCCACGGTGCTGCGTCCGCGCGATTTCCTCCGCTTCATCACCTGCTTCGGTCTGCTGAACGCCACTGCGGACCTGGCGACGTTCGCAGTGCTGGCCTACGCATTGCACGGTTCGGCGACATCGGGCGGGCAGGAGGCGTTCCACTCCGGCTGGTTCACCGAGAACCTGCTCACCCAGGCTCTGGTGATGCTGCTGCTCCGTACGGGCCGCCGCGCAGCCGAGGGCCACAGCGGCGGTCCGCTGCGGGCCGCCGCGTCCGGTCTTGCGGTGGTCGGCCTGCTGCTGCCGATCACTCCGCTGGGTCCGCTGCTGGGCATGAGTACGCTGCCACCGCTCTATTTCCTTTTGCTCGCAACGGTGCTGGCCCTGTACACATGCGGACTGTGGGCGGCCCGTACCTGCTACGAACGGAAGTGGAGATTCGCATGACCCCCTCGCGCATCGACCGCCTGGAGTCCGGCACGAGTACGGGCGTCGGCGGCGGGCAGGAGGTGCGTGCTCGTCGCGCCACGCTCGACGACGTGGCCGCGTTGGTACGGCTGCGGGGACTGATGCTGGCCGATATGGGGATGGAGACGGGCGGTGCCGATGCCCCGTGGCGGGAGGCCTCCGCACAGTGGTTCACCGAGCGGCTGCGTCGGCCCGACACGTTCGCCGCGTTCCTGGTCGACGACCCCGAGCTCGGCACCGTCTCCAGCGCCGTCGGGACATGCGATGCGCATGCCCCCAGCCCGGCGAATCCGAGCGGACTGCACGGGCACGTCTCCAATGTCAGCACCGATCCCCGCCGTCGTCGCCGTGGGCATGCTCGTGTCTGCCTCGACGCACTCCTCGCCTGGTTCCGCGAGGAGGCCCACGTCACGGTGATCAACCTGAACGCCACAGGAGACGGTGCCGCTCTGTACGAGTCCTACGGCTTCGTGGCTCCCCCACACCCGGCACTGCAGCTCCGAACCGTCCCGGCACCGCTCTGAGCGCCGCCTTCCCCCGCCGCGGGAGGGTCAGCCGTACGAGAGGTCCGCGCACGGGTCGTCGTCGCCCGACCGCGCCCCGGCAGCGACGGTGGGCGGCACGGCGGAGGGTGCCGAGGTCTCGGGTGCGAACGATGGGTTCCGGGCGTAGGAACTGCCGAGGATCACCTGGATTCCGGCGGTGTCGGACGCGGTCGTCCGGGCTCCGGCGAAGAGCCGCGCGGTGGTCTCTGCCTCGTTCCGCAGGCCCGGCCCGTACTCGATGACGGTCGAGGCGTAGCCCTGGCTGCTCGCATTGGCCGTGGTGGTGACGGTGAAGCCTCGGGCGCGCAGAAGTTCGGTGGCCCGGGCCGCGAGTCCCCTGACCGTGGTGCCGTTGTAGACGGCGATGCTGATGCCCGTGCCGGAGACCGGGGTGGCGGCCGCGGGCGACGCCGGGCTGCTCGCTGTCTCTCTGCCCTCGGCCGCCCCCTTGCCGCTGGCGTCCTGGCCGTCGACCGTACGGTCGGCCTTCAGCGCTGCCCAGAGCGCGTCGGCGTCCGGTTCGACCATCGCAACGCGCGAGCCCTCGTAACGCCAGGGGACAGTGACGAACTTGGTGTTGTGGAGGTCGATGTTCTTCATCGACATGGCGAACGACAGAAGCCGGTCGGCCGACCCGAGCCCGGGGTCGACGGTCATCGCGTCGGTGGCCGCGTCGGCGAGGGGCAGCAGTGTGGTGGGGTTCAGTCCCCGCGACTTGACCTTCTTGATGAGGGAGGCCACAAATGCCTGCTGGCGCTTGATCCGCCCTATGTCAGAGCCGTCCCCGATGCCGTGCCGGAGCCGGACGTAGTCGAGTGCCCGCTGTCCGGAGACTGTCTGCGGACCCTTCGCGAAGATCCGGGCCCCACGTGTGGGCCGCTTCGGGCTGAGGTCTCGCTGGTAGATGTCCTGGGGCAGACATACCGGAACGCCCCCGACGGCCGATGTCAGTGCGGAGAATCCGGCGAAATCGATCACGACGGTGTGGTCGACGCGCAGGCCGGTGAGTTGCTCGACCGTGTTCTGGGTACAGGCCGGGTTTCCCTCGGCCGTCTCCCCCACCGAGAACGCAGCGTTGAACATCACGTCGCGCTGCGGCGCGGTCCACTCACCACCCGGCATCTTGCAGGCCGGGATGTCGACCAGGGAGTCACGGGGAATGGACACGGCGACCGCGTGTTTCCGGTCTGCGTACACATGGAGAAGGAACGCGGTGTCGGAGCGCCCCACCGTACCCGTGCCGCCGCCCAGTTCGCTGTTGTCGCCCGCGCGCGAGTCCGATCCGATGACCAGGACGTTCTGCCCGTTCGACGAGCCGGGCGGCCGGTCGCCCGAGATCCCGTCCGCGCTGAAGGTGTCGATGCTGCCGTTCAGTTTGAGGTAGCCCCACCCGACGCCCGCAACAAGCAGCACGAGGAACGACAGCCCGAACATGGCCGTTCGCCGCAGCCCACTGCCCCCTCGCCCGCCCGCTGCTGAATTGTGACTTCCTGTCATCGGCCACCCCGTCCGTCCGGCTTCCATGATGGAGGACGTGCTCCACCACCCCATGGTTGTACAGTTGCGCAATAGGGCAAGTATCTCTGTTCGAGTGGATCATCGGACCTGCCACAGCCAGCCTGAAGCACCGTCCGTGGCCCCGGAGCGGAAACAGCGGCCAAGACACCGAAAGGAAGGGCAGCACATATATGTTGCGCAACGGTCTCGAACCCTGGCACCTGTTGATCGTGGCGATCGTGGTCATCGCACTGTTCGGCTCGAAAAAGCTGCCGGACACGGCCCGCGCCCTGGGCAAATCCATGCGGATCCTGAAGAGTGAGGCGAAGGCCATGAAGGAGACCGATGCGAGTCCCGGTACCGACCCACGCACATGAGGTATCGGCTCACCGACGTACGGCACCCCTCCCTGCCGGTCACTTCAGGGATTGCGCAAGCGAGGGAACCACGGGCGAGGCGCCGTCGTTGACCCGTATGACAGCCGAAGAAGCGCTGATCACCGAATCGCTGGACCACTGGATCAATGGAGGATGTTTCATGGGTGTGACCCTGGCCAAGGGCGGCAACGTCTCCTTGTCGAAGGAGGCACCCGGCCTGACCGCAGTGACGGTCGGCCTGGGCTGGGACGTACGGACGACGACGGGCGCGGACCACGACCTGGACGCGAGCGCGCTGCTGTGCTCGGACGCCGGCAAAGTCCTGTCCGACCTGCACTTCGTCTTCTACAACAACCTCACGAGCCCGGACGGTTCGGTTCAGCACACCGGCGACAACCTGACCGGTGAGGGCGAGGGCGACGACGAGTCCATCAATGTGGACCTGTCGGCGGTCCCGGCGGATGTGGCCAAGATCGTGTTCCCGGTCTCCATTCACGACGCACAGAGCCGCGGGCAGAGCTTCGGTCAGGTCCGCAACGCGTTCATCCGCGTGGTGAACCGTGCCAACAACGTCGAGCTGGCCCGATACGACCTCAGTGAGGACGCTTCGACGGAGACCGCCATGGTCTTCGGCGAGCTGTACCGGCACGGTGCGGAGTGGAAGTTCCGCGCGGTCGGCCAGGGTTATGCCTCGGGCCTGGCCGGAATCGCATCCGACTACGGGGTCAATGTCTGATCCCGAAGCACCGTACGGTCGATGAGCGCGGCCCCTCTCCCCTCCCTCCGCCGGGGCGAGGAGAGAGGCCCGCCTGCTCCGCGTGCGGCCCGGCCGCGTCACCGAAGTGCCCTTACAGAGCCCGCAAACCGTTGATCACCTCACGAAGAATGTGTTCATCCGGCAGCTGTGCGGGCGGTACGGGGCGGCTGACGCGTACGTAGCCGGCTTCGAGCAGATCGCCGAGGAGTACGCGTACGACTCCGACCGGAAGGTCGGCATCGGCGGAGAGCTCCGCGACGGACTGGGTCTCCGACCGGCAGAGGGTGAGCAGGGCCCGGTGCTCGGGACCGAGCAGCGATTCCTCGGAGCCGTCCGGTGCGTTGTCGTCGAAGGTGACGAGTGCGATCAGATCGAACTGCACGCCGGTGGGACCCGGTTCGGTCCGGCCACCCGTCACGGCGTAGGGGCGGACCAGCGGACCCGCTTCGGCGTCGTACCACTGGCTGCCCGGACATGTGTGCGGGCCCGGGGTCCGCGGGATGCCTCCCGGGCCCTCCTCGGTCATGGACACGGCCGTCTCCGTCCTTTCAGCCGACAGCCGACGGGGGTGCGGCGAACCGTGGCGGGGTACGCAGATGCTCACCCACCCGTTTGACGAGTCGGGCCATCTCGTAGGCGACCAGTCCGATGTCGGCGAAGGCCGTGCTGAGTACGGCGAGGCAGGATCCATCGCCCGCTGCCGCGACGAACAGAAAGCCCTCGTCCATCTCGACCATGGTCTGGCGTACGTTCCCGGCCCGGAAATGGCGCCCCGCGCCCTTGGCCAGGCTGTGGAATCCGGAGGCCACGGCGGCCAGGTGCTCCGCGTCCTCGCGGCTCAGGGCGCTGGAGGCGCCCACCGCGAGGCCGTCGCCGGAAAGCACGACGGCGTGGCGGACCTCGCCGACCCGTGCCACCAAATCGTCCAGCAGCCAGTCGAGTTCGCCCGAGGTGTGGCGTACCCCGGTACTCTCGTTCGCGATCATGCATGGTCTCCTTCGCTGCGTGGACGGGGGTCAGTGGTGCCCGGACGGGGCGAAGATGTCCCGGGGGCGGTGCCGCCGCCGCGCACCCAGCCGTTGCGGTAAGCGGTCATGCGATCCCGGGCCTGCTCGGGGGTGCGGTCCGGGGTGCGATCCTTGTCGTTCGGGTCGTCGTGTGGCTCGTCGGGACGGGGCTCCTCGCGCAATTGCGGAACGAGGCTGGCCTGCCGCACACGGCGCGGCAGCGTGGCATCGCCGAGCTGCTCTTCCGAGTGGGCCTCGGCCTTGTGCTCGTCCGTTCCGCCCGGACGTCCGCGCAGCGAGGTGACCCCGGCAGCGGGCTGCGTGCGGGACTCGAGCACGGGCACCGGTACCGGAACGGGGAAGGCGGTGGTCCGCGGTCGCACCGCGCGGGGGCCGGCTCCGGGTCCGAAGTGCGGACGGTCCCGGTCGTCCTGCCGCTCGACCGAGGTGTTCTCCGGCACAGCCGGCGCCTCGGCCGCCGGAAGTGCGGTCTGCAGCAGAGGCGTTGGCAGCAGAACCACCGCGGTCGTCCCGCCGTACGCAGAGGTGCGCAGCTGAACCTTGATGTGGTGGCGTACGGAGAGCCGGCTGACGACGAAGAGGCCGAGCCGGTCGCTGTCGAAGAGGTCGAGTGCTTCCGCCTGTTCGATGCGCCGGTTTGCTTCGCCGAGGAGTTCATTGCCCATGCCCAGGCCGCGGTCCTCGATCTCCAGGGCGTAGCCGTTGCCCACGGGCTCGCCGCTGATGCGCACCTTGGTGTGGGGCGGTGAGAACTGTGCGGCGTTCTCGATGAGCTCGGCCAGCAGGTGGGTGAGGTCGGCGACGGCTGTGCCCTTCACCGCGGCGTCGGGCAGTTGCCGTACCTCCACGCGGGCGTAGTCCTCGATCTCGGAGACGGCGGCGCGTACGACGTTGGTCAGCGGTACGGGCATCCGCCAGGCCCGTCCCGGCGCCGCCCCGGAGAGGATGATCAGGCTCTCGGCGTGCCGGCGCATCCGGGTGGTGAGGTGGTCGAGCCGGAAGAGATCGCTCAGCTCGTCGGGGTCGTCGGCCCGGCGTTCCATGCTGTCCAGGAGGTTGAGCTGACGGTGGACCAGCACCTGGCTGCGCCGGGCGAGGTTGACGAAGACTCCGGAGATGCCGTCGGCGAGCTCGGCCCGTTCGACGGCGGCGCTGAGGGCCGCCCGGTGCACTGTGCCGAGTGCCTCGCCGACCTGGCCGATCTCGTCGTGGGTGGCCGGGCCCGGCGGGGCCTCGGCCTCGATGTCGAGTTCCTCGCCCGCACGGAGCCGTTGCATGGCGCGGGGCAGTTTGCGGCGGGCGATCTCCAGGGCGCTGTTGCGGAGACTGACGAGTTCGACGACGAGTCCGCGGCCGATGCGCACGGAGATCACCAGTGAGGCGGCGACGGCGACGCAGCCGAAGAGGACCGCGGCTCCGGACGGGCTGAACAGTCCTCGGGCAAGCGGGTTCGCCCGGTCGGCGGCGCGTTGGCCGGCGGTGGTGTCGATGGTGCGCAGCTCGCTCCGTACGCGGCCCGCTGCTCGTTCCCAGTCGGCGGCGGGCACTGCCTGCGCGGCATCGCGACCGGCGGGCGCGGCAAGCACCTTGTCCTCGGCGGCGTGGATCCGGCGGTAGGCGTCCCCGGCGGTGAACCTCTGCCAGGCGGCCCGCTCGGTGGCGGGCAGATCTGCGCCCGCGGTCTCCGTGAAGTTCCTTCGGGAATCCACCGCTCCGATGAACCGGCGCAGTTGGCCGCCCTTGAGTGTTCCGGTGCGAGCGGCCGTGACCAGCAGGGCGGTCTCGCGGGCCAGCATCTCGTCGGCCCGGGAGAGTTCGAGCAGGACGCGGGCGTCCGAGCCGAGCGCTTCGTCCTGGATTCCGGTGAGAGCGCCGCAGACGCCGAAGGCCGCAGAGACAGCCGCGGTGTACTGGTCGTACACGGCGTTCTCACCGCCCGCATCGCTCCTGTCGGCGCGCAGCCGGTGGGTAAGACCCAGAAACCGGTCGAGCCGGTCGGCGACGGTGGGCGGGAGGTCGCCGGTGTCGGCGATGGTGTGGCCGCTGTCGAGGCGCAGGGCGGCGAGTGCGGTGTCGGTACGCTCGGTCTGGCGCTCCAGTGCGGCTGCCTGGGCGCTGCTGGGGGCCGCGGACTGGAGCATGGCTGCCCGGCGCTCACTCTGGAGTGCCGCGACAGCGGTGGACATGGGGGACCGGACCTCGTCGTCGATCTGCTGCAACTGGCGCAGCCGTGCCACGTCCTGGGCGGTGGTGACGGTGGCGAAACCCCACAGGACGAGCAGCGAGACGACCGGCACCATCAGTAGCGAGATGATCTTCGCGCGAACGGTTCCGGGGCGCAGCGTCCACCGTCCGCGCGGCGCGGATGTGTCGTGTGTCAGCAGCGGCCTCACGTCGTGCTCGGCGCTCTCGTCGGCCGGCGGCCCCGCGTGCGCGCGGCGTCCGCGCGTCGGTGCGGTGGTGCGCCGGGTGGTCGCCGTCGCGCCGGTTTCCGGGGTCGTGCGGGGTGGGCGCATGGCCTCCTCGTTCCGGGTGTGGAGCTGGGTGTGTCGCAGGTACCGGTCGGCCGGGTGTTGGGGCGTCAGGGCGTGGTGGCCGGCGATGCGTCGTGATCACTCACGTCACCACGTCGTGCCCGGAAGACGGGCCCGCGCTCGGTGAATCCGTGTGGTGCGGCTGCGGAGGAGTCCGGTTCGGCGGGTCCTGCGGCGCGTTCGGCGAAGACGTAGGCGGCGCGTTCCCTGGCCGTCGGGGAGAGCGCCACGAACGCCGAGGTAAGGAAGAGGTACGAGCCCAGGCCGACAGCCAGGGGAAAGATGAACTGCATCGTCGTTGCCCCGGAAAGTTCCTTTCCGGAGGGCGCGACGTGCACGGAGACCGCCAGCATTCCGGTGTAGTGCATACTGCTGACCGCCGCCCCCATGACGAGGGAGGCCAGCGCGACGGCTCGGGGTGACTTGATGTTGAGCGCCGCCCACAGCGCCGCCGTGGCGGCCACGACAGCGATGGCGACGGAGAGTGCGACCCGCAGCGGGTCGTAGTGGATCGTGCCGTGCAGACGGAGTGCCGCCATGCCGAGGTAGTGCATGCTGGCGACGCCGAGTCCTGTGGCGAAGCCGCCGAGCAGCAACGCCCTGGTCCGGTCGCGGCTGTAGCCGACGGCAAAGACGCCGCCGCCGACCACCACCATGGCACCGAGCAGGCTGAGCAGAGTGAGCGGCACGTCGTAGCGGATATCGGTGCCGGTCACGCCGAAGCCGAGCATCGCGACGAAGTGCATCGTCCAGATGCCCGAGCCGATGGCGGATGCGGCCGTGATCAGCCAGTTGCGGCGCGAACGGCCGGTTGTGTCGAGTGCCCGTACGGTGCAGCTCAGTCCGAGTGCCGCGCCGATGCATGCCATCGCGTACGACAGCGCAGGTGTCAGCCAGCCGAAGGTGGCGTGGTCCAGGTGTCCCATGGATCGGGGACGCTAGCCGCGATGGGGGCGCGCGCCCAGGGCGCATTTCGAAAGCTGCTGAAATATGACAGAGAGATGTTCCAGAACGATCACACAGTGCTCGAACATGCACCCCGTTTCCCGACGTTTCGCTCTGTTTCGCTCCGGTGGCAACTACGCGATCATGTCTGTATGGCCGATGACCACACACACGTCCAGGAGTTCTTCACGGCCCGCGCTGCGGACTGGGACACCCGGTTTCCCGACGACGGGCCCGCCTACGCCGCCGCGGTCGACTGCCTCGCACTGGGCCCCGGTGACGCGGTACTGGACGCCGGCTGCGGTACGGGACGGGCGCTGCCCGCCCTGCGCGCGGCTGTGGGACCGCGGGGCACGGTCCTGGGCGTGGACCTCACAGCGGCGATGCTGGAGTCGGTGGTACGGGCAGGACGCGACCGGAGCGGAGCGTTGCTTCTTGCCGACGTCGCCCGCTTGCCCCTGAGGCCGCAGTCGCTCGACGCGGTGTTCGCGGCTGGGCTGATCTCCCACCTCTCGCGTCCTGGACCGGACCTGGCGGAGTTGGCGCGGGTCGTTCGGCCGGACGGGCAGCTGGCCCTCTTCCACCCCATCGGTCGCGCCGCCCTGGCCGCGCGCCACGGCCGCCGGATCACGGACGACGACCTGCGTGCCGAGCACAACCTCCGCCCGCTGCTGTCGCGTTCGGGCTGGCGTCTCGAGTCGTACACCGATGAGGACGACCGGTTCCTCGCCCTTGCCCTACGGACACCCTGACCTGCGAACGCTCCCCACTCCCGCTCACTCGGCCGGAGCGCCGGGACGTCGCTCGTGAGGGACCGGACAGCCCCGGATGCCCGGGGTGGGGAATGTACCGAGCCCGGAAACCTCGTAGCCGTCCGGATAGCCCTTGATCTCCGGGTTCTGCCGGGCGAAGTGCGGGGTGGTACGGGGCGGCAGCAGTCGCACGGCCCGTGCCCTCAGGCGCAGAGCGCCACGGGTGAGGTTTCGGGTCACAGGGCCCGGGCGGTCGTAACGGAATGCCCGCATCAGCGAATCATCGAGCAGCGCGAGGGCGGCCTTCCGCGCGACGGGAGCGAAGGGGCGCGGATACCAGGAGCCCATCAGGTCCAACGTGGCGTCGGAGACGCGGCGCCCCCCTTCGTCCCAGCCGAAGTGCTCGGCCTCGTAGGTATCGAGGGTGCGTTCGAAGTCCTCGTACGTCTCCGGCAGATCCTTGATGCCCATGTGGGCACCCAGGGTCCGGTAATAGGCGGCGCACGCCCGGAGTTCGTGGTCGGACAGCCGACGCCAGCCGTAGCTGTCCAGCCACCGCTTCGGGGTGACGACGAAGGTGCACAGCACATAGCGCATGTCGTCGTTGCTGATGTCGTAGCTGCGGTGCATCTGATTGATCCGGCGGATGGCCGTGCGCCCCGGGTCGCTCTCGAAGCCGTGCTCCACGACCGTGTCGAGGAGCAGTGCGGTGTCGTCGTAGCGCTTCTGCGAACGGTTCGTCAGTTCGGCTGTCTCGGCGAGAAGCCGGCCGATGCTGGGAACTGCATAGGTGCGGTACAGAGCCAGTTCGAGAGCGCGGGTGATGTCCCAGGGAAACTCGTAGGTTGCCGTGATCCGGTAGATCCGGAGGAAGTCCCGTTCCGGATCGAGACGCTGAGTTTCCTTCAGCCGGTCGTACCGCTTCACCGTGCTGCCCCCTTTTCTCGGTCGAAGGTCCAACTCTACGTCGACGGGGAAGACCGTCAGTGTGTACGACCAAGCCATGCGCTCACGGCTCCTCGGAAGGGCGGTCTCTGTGATCGACATAATCGGCAGCCTGCGGAAAGTTGTCTCCTCCGACCGGAAGGCCGCGCGGTCAGCAGCACCTCTCGGGGCAGACCGGCACAGGCAGCACAATCTGTTCGAGGCCGCAGCCACCTATGTCTCGGCATCCGTGGAGGACGATCAGGCGCGGATCGACGAGGCGAGCGGCTGGGTGTCGCCCGAGGCGCTCTCCTTCGGTGTCAGCGAGCTGGCCTGCCGGGCCGTCATCGCACTGGCCCGCGAGCGCGACGAGTCGCCGCAGACGGTGGCCCGTACGCTGCTCGGCCTGCCCGCCGACTGAGGCCCGCCGTCCACCGGACTGCGGGCCCACGTCTTCCCGCCGTGTCAGGGACCACGTCTTCGCTTGTCAGGGCCTCGACGAGTGGGTTACCGACTCGTTAAGGTGCGCCGACGGACAACCATGACGGACGAGGAGGGTGCCGTGGCCGGGACGAGCGACACAGCCGCCGACGACGATGCACTGTATGTGCTCACCGCGGTACTGCTGACACCTGCGCAGTTCCCGAGCGTGCTCGGTGACGACTACCCCGCTGCGTGTGCGGCACTCGCCCTCGAACCGTACGACGAGGGATACGGGCTGGTCCTCGGCCAGGACGGCAGTGGTGCGCGCTGGACCGTCGTCGTCGAGGACGTGTCGCTGGTCGCTGTCGCGATCGCGGCCTGGGACTGCGGAATGGAGTACGACCTCTCCCCCGACGACCGTTCGGTGGTCTGCGCGCTGCCCGGCTGGCCCCTCGCTGTAAGAGTCGCCGCTCCGGGAGTGGCCGCCCCGCACGATCCGCTGCCGGACCCGGAGGCCGAGGGCGCCGATCCGGCGCCGCTGGCCCCGCCCGACACGGAGTCGTGGGGGCCGGCCCAGCGGCGCATGGGTGCGGACGAGATAGCGCACCAGTGGGTGGCTTGGCGCGAGCAGATCGATGACGAGACGGCCTTCATCACTTCGGTCGGGGCGGACGGTGCCGGGGGCGAGGGCGGCGTCGACGTCGGCGTGGAGAAGGACGGTGCCGACGCCGTTGCCGGGCCTGAGGGCAAGGACCAGAACGACGACGAGGCCAACGCTGCAGCCAAGGTTGAACGTCAAGCTGAGGTGGACGTCGAGGCCGACTCTGCGGCTGGAGGCGCGGGCGAGGCCGACACCGGAGCCGCGGTCGAGATCGAGGTCGAGAGCGACGGGTCCGACGCCAACGCCGAGAACCCCGCGAAGGAGACACCGTCCGCAGGGCACCCCGGTGTGCGACGGGCGCTCGCGCAGGCGCGTGCCTATGTGGACACCCCGCCGCCACCCGGCCGCGTCCGGTCTTCCTTCGCCACGGGCGACGCGCGGATGCTGCGCGCCGACGGCCCCGGCTGGTCGCTGGTCGCCAGGACCGATGACATCGCCTTCATCCTGCTGGACGAGGAACCGGGCGAGGTGCTGCCGGTCGGGCGCGGCACGCAACTGCCCGGTCTGTTGAAGGCACTGGACGCGCTCGCAGTACGGCCGAGCTGAGCGCGGCTGCCGGTACTCGGCAGCCGACCGACAGTCGATCATCGGCCACCCGACCGAAGGCGCGGCCCAGCTCCGTCTCGGACCCGATCCGGACTACACGCACTCCGGCGCCCGATGCGGCCCGACGGACAGCTCGACCTCGATCGGGTCGCCCGGCCGGACGACTCCGCCGACCGTGACGATGCCCATGATCCCGGCCTTGCGCACGATCCGGCCCGTCTCGTCCCGGCCCGCGACCCGCTTGACGAGACCGTCCTGGAAGTTGTCGATCTGCAGACACGGGTTGCGCAGGCCGGTGACCTCGACAACCGCCTCGTTGCCGAGGTGCAGCAGAGTACCGACGGGCAGGGCGAGGAGATCGACACCGCTGGTGGTGAGGTTCTCTCCGAGATCGCCCGGAGCGACGGTGACGCTCCGGCGGTTCGGCTTGGTGAAGGAATACTCCTCGTTCCTGCTCACCACGGTCACTGTCCCGCTCGCTGCGGAATACCCCTGTTTCAGCATGTGGTCAGCGGCCTATTTCCTTGCGGGTGATCCTGCGGAGCCGGCGTCGCTGACTGGGATCCAGCAGCAGATACGCGACCGTCGGAACTCCGATCAGGACCAGCAGCGACAGCCAGAATCCGATGAACGGCATCAGGATGACTGCCGCAACGACTCCCCCGATGGCGATCTTTGCGCTGTTCGACATCGTCCACGCCTCCTTCGCGGCCCGAGGCCGCTCCTGCTGTGAGAACGCCTGTGCCCGCCCATCGGTTCCAGCCGGCCGAAGTCCTCACCTGAGGGGTTCGCCGACCTCGTGCATGTGCTGGAGTGCCTGCCGGTAGGACTCGATCAGTCCGGTCTCCGTGTACGGCATGCCGAGCGCCTCGCAGTGAGCGCGCACCATGGGCTGTGCCAGGCGCAGATGCGGTCGGGGCATGCTCGGGAAGAGGTGGTGCTCGATCTGGTAGTTGAGCCCGCCGAGGAACCAGTCGGTGAGGACGCCGCCGCGTACGTTGCGCGAGGTGAGTACCTGACGCTGGAGGTGGCCCCAGCGGTCACCGTCGGGATCGGGCATCTCCATGCCCTTGTGGTTCGGTGCGAAGGCCATACCCAGGTGGAGCCCGAACAGCGCGTGGTGCACGAGTGCGAAGACGACGACCTTCCCCGGGGACATGACAGTAAGCAGCAGTGATGCGTAGAGACCGAGGTGGGCCACCAGGAGCAGTGCCGAGAGGGTGCGTTCCCGGGCGGGCTGCTGCCGCAGGTACTGGAAGCCGGAGATCTTGAGCGCGATGCCTTCGAGGAGCAGCATCGGGAAGAACAGCCGGGCCTGGTTACGGGTGAGCCAGCGGGCGAAGCCTTCACGCTGGGCGGCCTGCTTCTGGGTCCATACCAGGGCGCCGACGCCGACGTCCGGGTCCTTGTCGATGTGATTGGGGTTGGCGTGGTGGCGTACGTGTTTGTCGTTCCACCATGCCTCGTTCATGCCGAGCAGCAGGTTGGCGTGCACCAGACCGATGGCCCGGCTCGCCCTGCGGTCGCCGGTTATCTGGGCGTGTCCGGCGTCGTGTCCGACGAACGCGGTGCGGGACCAGAAGATCGCCAGTGGCAATGCGAGCAGCAGGGTCCACCAGGTGTTGCCGAGGAGGAACATGCCGGTGACCACGGCACCCAGTGCGACCAGGTTGGCGGCGATGCCCATCGCATACCAGCCGGTGCGCCGCTCCAGGAGTCCCTGCCCCTTGACCGCGCGCAGCAGGGGCGCGAAGTCGCTTCCCTGACTCTGGGCGATTCCGGTACCACCGGCACCTACTGCACTTCCCGCACCGTCACGGGTGCCTTCCACGGCGGTGGCTACGGCCTGGGGCATGGGGTCTCCGGTCTCTGGAAAGCTGCGCTGACCTGTAGAAACGTACGGTGACCGGAGGTGTGGCAACCATGGCGCCACCACCCGGGATTTACGGGGGCAAGCCCCCTCCCTCCAGGGGGGTGCTGGCTACACCTCTGGGCGCGCGACGCGCAGTCGTACCCAGCGGCCGAACGGGGCGGCCGAGCGATCCGAAAGTGAGCTGGATCACGGCGGTTCCGCTCACGGCGGTGCGCATCGGTGGAGTACCCTCGGCGACCCGACCCCACTAGTCAAATTTGAGGAATTCGGCATCGCTGTGCACAGGCTCCCTGCGGCAACGCTCTCCGAGATCTCCGCACTCTCCAGCTGCTCCGTGGTCTTCCTGCCCGCGGACCCCTCCCGTACCGGCCGTATCGCCTTCTGGTGTCCGGACGGCAGCAGTCCGCCCGATGGTCCCGGTTCCGTCGAGGAGCTGACCGTCGTCGGCGCCGACGCGCGAACGTACGCCGTACCGGCGCTGCTGCTTCCGGTCCGGGACGCACTGCCCGTACTGACGCGGGCGCGGGCCTCGACGCATGCCTCCGGCGCCGCCGCGTTCTGGGGTGCCGCGGCGCTGCTCGCCCTGCAACTCGCCGCCCGTGGCTTGTTGTTGCCAGGGCTGAGCGCGACGGACCACGACGCCTGGCGGGCCGGGCCGTTGACCGCCGACGATCAGTCGCGAATCCGTACCCTCGCGGCCTCGATGCCGCCCCTGGCCCACGCGGTGCCGATCGACGGAACCGCGCAGCCCGTGCTGCTGCCCGATCCCGAGCTGCTGCTGCGAGCGTTCCTCGACGCGGTGGCGGACGGCCTGCCGCGCACCCCCGCCGCAGCCTTCGCCACCGGCGGCCCGGCGTTCGCCGTCGACGCACCACAGCATCTGCCCGGTCAACGGGCCTGGGCCACCGATGTCGCGGCCGGGCACGATGCGGGCGTCCGGCTCTCGCTGCGGATGGAGGTGTCCGGGCTGACAACTCCGGGCGAGGACGACGAGCCGACCGCCGGGCCTTCCTTCCGTGCTGTTCTACAGATCCACAGCGTCAGCGATCCGGCGCTGGTGGCCGATGCCGCCGAAGTCTGGGCGGGGTCCGCGCCGACCGCTGCCGCCTTCGGCCCCCGGGCCCGGATGGATGCCCTTCTGGCGCTACGCCGGGCCGCCCGGGTTTGGCCACCGCTGACTCCGTTGTTGTCGGCCGCAGTGCCCGACTCCATCGAACCGGCCGACGAAGAGCTGGGCGAACTCCTCGGCCCCACCGGACGGGCACTCGCCGCGACCGGGGTCCAGGTCCACTGGCCGAAGCAACTGGCCCGCAAGCTCACCGCACGTGCGGTGATCGGTCCGCCCGACGACGGGGACAGTCAGGAACACCAGGGGTTCGTCCACACCGGCTCGGACATGCCACCGATCCTGTCGGCCGATGCGCTGCTGACGTTCAACTGGCGGTTCGCACTGGGCGACCAGAAGCTCAGCCGCGCCGAGCTGGACCGCCTGGCCGAGGCCAACAGGCCGGTGGTGCGGCTGCGCGACCAGTGGGTGCTGATCGACCCCGAGGAGGCACAGCGCGCCCGCGAGACCCAGGACCGCAAGGTCACCCCGATCGATGCGCTCGGAGCCGTACTGACCGGTTCCACCGAGGTCGGCGGCCGTCGGGTCGACGTCCGGGCCACCGGCTGGCTGGAGCAGCTGCGCCGCCGCTTGGCCGACCCGGAGTCCGGCGGGCAGCAGACGGTCGGTCAGCCCCCGGCGCTCACCGCCACACTGCGCGACTACCAGCTGCGCGGCCTGAACTGGCTGCACACCATGACTTCGCTCGGCCTCGGTGGATGTCTCGCCGACGACATGGGGCTCGGCAAGACCATCACACTCATCGCTCTGCATCTGCACCGCCAGAGCATCGAATCGGCCGCAGGGCCGACACTCGTGGTCTGCCCGACCTCGCTCATGGGGAACTGGCAGCGGGAGATCGAGAAGTTCGCGCCGGGTACGCCGGTACGCCGCTTCCACGGCGGATCGCGCAGCCTGGCCGACCTGGCGGACGGCGAGTTCGTCCTCACCACGTACGGCACGATGCGGCTGGACGCGGCGAAGCTCGCGGAGATCCGGTGGGGCATGGTGGTCGCCGACGAGGCGCAGCATGTCAAGAACCCGTACTCGGCAACGGCCAAGCAGCTGCGGACAATCGGCGCTCAGGCACGCGTCGCGCTCACCGGCACCCCCGTCGAGAACAACCTGTCCGAGCTGTGGGCGATCCTCGACTGGACGACGCCCGGCCTGCTGGGACGGCTCGGCACCTTCCGTACCCGCTATGCCCGGACCGCGGAGGGCGGCGACCCGGCTGCGGCCGAGCGGCTCGCCGCGCTGGTGCGGCCGTTCCTGCTGCGACGTCGCAAATCGGATCCGGGCATCGCCCCCGAGCTGCCGCCGAAGACCGAGACCGACCGCACGGTGTCCCTGACGGCGGAACAGACGGGGCTGTACGAAGCGGTGGTGCGGGAGACACTGGCCGCGATCTCCGGCGCCGACGGCTTCGCGCGGCGGGGCCTTGTCGTGAAGCTGCTGACGGCCCTGAAGCAGATCTGCAACCACCCGGCGCAGTACCTCAAGGAGAAGGAGCCTCGGATCGAAGACCGTTCAGGAAAGGTGGAGCTGCTGGACGAGTTGCTCGACACGATCCTGACGGAGGACACCAGTGTGCTCGTGTTCACCCAGTACGTGCAGATGGCCCGGCTGCTCGAACAGCACCTGGCGGCGCGCGGGGTGCGCACGCAGTTCCTGCACGGCGGTACACCGGTCGCGGAGCGGGAGGCGATGGTGAACCGCTTCCAGGCGGGAGAGGCCCCGGTCTTCCTGCTGTCGCTGAAGGCGGCCGGCACCGGTCTCAATCTCACCAGGGCCGGCCATGTCGTGCACTTCGACCGGTGGTGGAACCCGGCGGTGGAGGCGCAGGCCACCGACCGCGCGTACCGGATCGGCCAGACCCAGCCAGTACAAGTGCACCGGCTGATCGCCGAGGGCACCATCGAGGACCGGATCGCCGACATGCTGGCCCGCAAGCAGGGGCTGGCTGACGCGGTGCTCGGCTCGGGCGAGGCGGCGCTGACCGAACTGACGGATGCGGAACTGGCCGATCTGGTGGAGCTGCGAGGGGGCACGCGATGAGCGACGCATACGACAGCGGGAAATACGACCGTGAAGGATACGAAGGCGACGGGAGCGATGCCCCGACGCCGGTACAGGAACGTACCTTCGCCGCACTGCCGCCCGCGCACGGCCGCGGCTTCGCGGAGTCCTGGTGGGGCCGGGCATGGCTGCAGGCTCTGGAGGACACCGCGTTGGACGGCGAACAGCTCAAGAAGGGGCGGAGGTTCGCCCGCGAGGGCCGGGTCGGTGCGGTTTCCGTACGGCCCGGCCGGATCACCGCGGTCGTCCGGGACCGGGCCTCGTCCACGTACCGCAGTGATGTGCTCCTCCAGGAGCTGAACGAGGCGGAATGGGAACGGTTCCTGGACATGGCCGTCGACACACCGGGGCACATTGCGGCGCTTCTCGACCGCGAAATGCCGCCGCACCTGGTGGAGGACGCTGCGGCGGCAGGTGTGGAACTGCTGCCGGGGATCGGCGATCTGGACCCGGAGTGCACCTGCGAGGCGTGGGACCACTGCCCGCACACCGCTGCCCTGTGCTACCAGGTGGCGCGGCTGCTGGACCAGGATCCGTTCGTCCTGCTGCTCATGCGGGGGCGCGGCGAGCGGCGGCTCCTGGACGAACTCCAGGTACGCATCGCGGCCCGCGCCGAGGGTCACGGGCCGTTCGGCCCTGCCGCCCTCGCCGACGGGTCCGGTGCCTCCGACACCAAGGCGAAGGACCGCGGCATACGGGCGGACGAGGCGTTCGCCGCGCGCGACATCCTGCCCCCGCTGCCCGCTCCCCCGCCCCTGCCCGCGGAGCCCGGCCCCGCGCAGTCGCTGGACACGGAGACCCAGCCGGAACCCGGCGTCGATCCGGCGGTACTGGAATTCCTGGCGACGGACAGTGCGGCACGCGCCCACCGGATGCTGGCGGATGCTCTCTCCCCCGGCCATGAACAGCAGTCACTGCCGACCTGTTTGACACCGCAGCAGGATGCCGTGCGGCTGGTTGCGAACACCCGGCCCGAGTCCTGGCTCGCGACACGGCTGGCAGCCGGGTCGGGGCGACCGCGAGCCGAACTCGATGTGGCGGTGCGTGCCTGGCAGTACGGCGGGGCGGCTGCGCTCACCGTGCTGGATGAGGAGTGGACGCCGGATCCACAGTCTCTGGCCAGGGCCCGGGCCCGGCTCGCCGAGGCGTGGGAGGAGGGCGAGCAGCCCCGGCTGCGGCCGGCGGGCAATCGCTGGACCGCTGTCGAAGACGGTGTACAGCTGCGGTACGGGCGGGACGGGCGCTGGTGGCCGTACCGCAAGGAGAGCGGGCGCTGGGTTCCGGCAGGTCCGGCGGATGACGATCCGGCGGCGGCGCTGGGAGGCTCGAGCGTGTCCGACGACTGAGGTCATCATCAGGGCCGATCGGCGGCGAACGGGCGGTGGCCGGCAGGACGTCCGGCCACCGCCCGTCGTCACGCTCCGCCCTGGCGTTCAACTGGAGGTGACCGTGCATCGAGGGGGAGGGCGGAATCTGGTGGCCGCACGGGCTGTTTGTGCCTCAGGAGGCCTCATGTCCACGCGTGTTGTCCCTCGTTCCCTTGCCGTCGGCCTGCCGCTCGCCCTGCTCGGAACGGTGTGTGCCGCCGGGACGGCAACGGGCGCGCAGGCGTGATCCGGCGGCTTTCCCCCGCCCTCGCAGCCGAATTCAGGCCTGTGCCGTCTTCCACCACTCGCGTGACGCCCGTACGGTAGGGCGCGCGAGACGCTCGGCCGTACATCGGAGAACACCTTCCGGTCATCGGACAAAGGGAGCCACGGAGTGTCGGGGGATTCGAGCAGCGGACTGTTACGCGATGCCATCGGGCTGCGCGAAGTTCTTTTCCAGAGCATCACGGCGATGGCGCCGGCCGCCGCCATTGCCGCGTCCATTCCGGCCGGCGCCGCGTTCGCGGGCGGCAGTCTGCCTCTGTCAGTGGTGGTGGCACTGGTCGCCTGCCTGTTCACCGCGTCGTGCGTAGCGGAGCTGGCGCGCCGTCTGCCGGCTGCCGGTTCGGTAGCCACCTACTCGGCTCAGGGACTGCATCCGGCCATCGGCTTTCTCGTCGGCTGGGGCTATGTCTTCGTCGAGGCACTGGTGCCCGCGCTGTTGCTTCTTCAGCTCGGCTTCACCACGGCGGGCACCCTGCACGAGGAGTGGTCGTCCTACCCGGCGGACCTGTGGTGGCCGTGGTCGCTGCTGGGCGCGGTGATCATCGCGCTCGCCGGGTATTTCGGAGTACGGGCCTCCGCCCGGTTCGGAACCGTGCTCGGCATCTTCGAGGTGCTCGTCTTCGTCGCCTTCGCCGTGCTGCTCATCGGTCAGGCAGGCTCGGACAACACCCTGTCGGTGTTCGGTACCTCGCATACCGCGGACGGCTTCGGCGGCATCAGCGGTATCTTCGCCGGTTCGGTCTACACCGTGCTGGCCTTCGCCGGCTTCGAGGCCGCGGCACCACTCGCCGAGGAGACGAAGGACCCGCGGCGCACGATGCGGCGTGCGGTGCTCGGCGCGGCACTCTCCATCGGACTGGTGTACGTCCTCACCACTTATGCGATGTCCGTGTATTTCGGGCCCGACAGGTTCGCCGGCTTCGGCGCTTCGGGTGCGGCATCGTGGGAAGGCGTGGCCCGCGCCTCGTTCGGGCTGTTCTGGGTGCTGCTCTTCCTCGCCGTGGTCAACTCGACCGTGGCCAACGCCAATGCGTGCGCCAATGTGTCGACCCGGACGGCGTTCGCTCTCGGCCGCATCGGGGTGTTCCCGCGGGCCTTCGCGCGGCTTCATCCGCGCCGCCGCTCCCCCGTCACCGGAGTGGCCGTGCAGTTCGTGATCGCGGTCGGCGCGGCGCTCGGGCTGGGTTTCGCCTACGACCCGGTGACCGCGTTCGTGCTGCTGGCCACCGTGATCGTGACGGTGATCACCGGTGTGTACATCATCGTGAATCTGGCCTGCGCCGGGTACTTCCTGCGCCGACGGCGCGACGCTTTCAATCCCGTGCTCCATCTGCTCTTCCCGGTACTCGGCATAGCGGCGTTCGTCCCCGCGCTGCTGACGGCCGCCGGGATTCCGGCCTTCGACTTCGTCTCCGAGCTGAGTGCGCCCGTCTCGTACGCCGGTCCGGTCGTCGGTGTCTGGATGCTGATCGGGATCGTTGTACTGACGGTGCTGCTGCGCAGACATCCGGAGCGGGTGGCACAGACGGGACGGATCCATCGTGACGACGCCCCGGAGCCGGCCGGGGAACCCGGGACAGGAGCAGTGCAGCGATGAACGACCCCCGAATCCTGACCGTCCGCCCCAAGGAGGGCGAGTACGCCTGGACCTTCGGTGGAGCGGAGCCGGTCGCCCGTATCGAGCCGGGGACGTTCCTCGATGTGTACACGGAGGACTGCTTCGCCGGCCGGGTGCGCTCCGAGAAGGATCTGGTCTCCGCGGTCTGCGAATTCCCCTTCCTCAACCCGCAGACCGGTCCCTTCCATGTGGTGGGTGCGGAACCCGGCGACACGGTCGCGGTGCATTTCGTGTCCGTCGAACCGGCCAGGGACTGGGCCGCCTCGACGACCGTGCCTCTCTTCGGCGCCCTCACCTCCACGCACACCACGGCGTCACTGCAGGCTCCGCTGCCCGAGGTGGTGTGGATGTGGCAGCTCGACCGGGCGCGCCGCACGTGTCTGTTCAGCGCCAGGGACAGTGACATCCAGGTGGAGCTGCCGATGGATCCGATGCACGGCACGGTCGGGGTGGCGCCGGCCAATCTGGAGGTGCGGTCCGCGCTGGTGCCCGACGCGCACGGCGGGAACATGGACACACCCGAGATGAGGGCCGGTGTCACCTGTTATCTGGGCGTCAATGTCGAGGGTGCACTGCTGAGCCTCGGGGACGGTCATGCCCGTCAGGGCGAGGGCGAGACCTGCGGGGTCGCCGTGGAATGCGCGATGAACACGGTGGTTCTGGTCGAGCTGCTGAAGGGCGTCATGACACCGTGGCCGCGGATCGAGTCCGACACCCATCTGATGTCGACCGGATCCGCCCGTCCGCTCGAAGACGCCTTCCGTATCTCACAGTTGGACCTGGTGCAGTGGCTGGCCCGCGACTACGGCCTGTCCGAACTCGATGCCTATCAGCTGGTCAGCCAGGCCGGTGAGGCGCCGTTGGCCAATGTATGCGACACCAACTACACCTGTGTGGCGAAGATCCGCAAGGAGTGGCTGCCCGCAGGCGATCCCCATCGCGGACTCCACCGTCATCTGCGGGAGACTGCGACACTGCTGTCCAGCCTCTGACCCTCTTCCCCCACAGGAGTGTTCATGCACCGCAGAAGGATCCTTCAGGGCGCCGCCGCGACGGCGGCCGCCGCGCTGATCCCGGCCTCCGCCCACGCCGCGGCTTCCACGGCTGCAGGCGACACCGACTACCCGCTCGCCCACTGGACACCCGCGTCCACGTCCAACTGCACCGCGTCGAACCGCCCTTCGGCCTATCCCATCCAGTACGTGATCATCCATGTCACCCAGGAGACGTTCCCGAACACGATCGGGATCTTCCAGAATCCGGCGAAACAGGTCTCCGCGCACTATGTGGTGCGCTCGGCGGACGGCTATGTCGCCCAGTGCGTCCGGGAGCAGAACATCGCCTGGCATGCGGGCAACTGGGACTACAACACGCGAAGCATCGGCATCGAGCACGAGGGCTGGGTGGACCAGCCCTCGTACTTCACCAACGCCATGTACGAGAAGTCGGCACTGCTCACCGCCTCGGTCTGCGACCGTTACAGCATCCCCAAGGACCGCGCGCACATCCTCGGCCATGCCCAGGTCCCGGGCACCGACCACACCGATCCCGGCCCGAACTGGGACTGGGTGCGCTACATCCGTCTCGTCAATCTCTACGGAACCGGCTGACGCACCTTCGCCACCGCGTCCGATTGCTCTCCGCACCGTGGTTGTCGCAGACGTCGACTGCGGCCACGATGGGGTGTGCACGACGCCCCTGAACGGGAGGGTGAGTTGACGGATCCCTGGGTGGCCCTGGCAGCCGATACGGACCCCGGTGAACGGCTCGGCCAACTGCGGCACGCACACGAGGTTTTCACCACGGCCGGACGGCTGGAGCGACCGGTGCGTCAGGTGGTCGGTGAGTCGTGGCGGCGCTCGGCCCGGGCCAGGGTCAGCCCGGATGGTGCGGCCCTGGTCGAGCTCGGCGCGGACGACCTCGGGCCGTACCGGGACGGGCATCCCCCTGGCCCCCGCCATGCCGCTGATCCGTGAGCTGATGAGCGCGTACGCGACGGACGGCGAACATCTTCTCGCGGTGTGCGACGCGCACGGCAGACTGCTGTGGGTCGAAGGACACGCGTTGACCCGACGGGCCGCGGGCCGGATGAACTTCGTGGAGGGTGCCCGCTGGGCCGAGTCCGTGGCCGGGACGAACGCTCCGGGCACGGCCATCGCCGTGGACCGGCCGGTGCAGGTCTTCGCCGCCGAGCATTTCCTGCGGCCGGTCCAGCAGTGGACGTGCGCGGCGGCGCCGCTCCACGACCCGCACACGGGACGGGTCCTGGGCGCCGTGGACATCACTGGTGGGGACCGGCTCGCACATCCGCACAGCCTGGCGTTCGTACAGGCGGTGGCACGCGCCGCCGAGGCGCAGCTCGCACTCCTCGCGCCCTCGCCGGCCGGGGAGACCGTACAGCTCAGTGCGCTCGGCCGGGACGAGGCCCTGCTCGTCGCGGGAGGCCGCAAGATCCCGCTCAGCAGGCGGCACAGCGAGATCCTGGTGACGCTGGCCCGCCACCCCGAGGGCCTCGGCGGCGACGAACTCCTTGTCGAGCTGTACGAGGACGAGTCGGTGACCCCGGTAACGCTGCGGGCCGAACTCTCGCGACTGCGACGACTGCTCGGCCCCGAACTCCTCCTTTCCCGCCCCTACCGTCTTGCCGCGCCGGTCGACGCCGATTTCGACACGGTGGCGCGCAGACTGGCATCCGGAGCGGTGGCAGCGGCGCTCAGCGCCTACGCGGGTCCGCTGCTCCCGGGCTCGCGGGCACCATCCGTCGTCCGTCTGCGGCGCCGGGTCGACGAGCAGCTGCGGGCAGCACTCATCGCTCGCGGTGACCCGGGGCTGCTGGCCGACTGGGCGTACAGCCCATGGGGCGAGGACGATCTCCCGGTCTGGCAGGCGTTCGCCGCGGCCGTACCCGCGGGACAGCGGCCGGCACTCCTCGCCAGGGCCCGGGCGCTGGACGCCGAGCAGCGGTAGCCGCTCCCCCGCCGCCCACGCAACGGGGTTGCAACGTCGCGCTGCCTACCCTCACGCCGAGGGCCGTCCAACGGCGGGCGGCACCGGATCCGGGAGGCCACAGAGATGACCCGTTACGCTGCGCCGGGCACCGAGGGCGCCATCGTCTCGTACGAGTCCCGCTACGACCACTGGATCGGCGGCGCGTACGTCCCGCCCGCCCGTGGCCAGTACTTCGAGAACCCCAGCCCCGTCAACGGCCGTCCCTTCACCGAGATCGCCCGCGGCACTGCCGAGGACGTCGAACGGGCCCTCGACGCGGCACACGCCGCGGCGCCCGCGTGGGGAGCCACCGCGGCAGGCGACCGCGCCTCGGTCCTCAACAGGATCGCCGACCGGATGGAGGCGCACCAGCAGGAATTGGCGGTCGCCGAAAGCTGGGACAACGGCAAGCCGGTACGCGAGACCCTGGCCGCCGACATCCCCCTGGCCATCGACCACTTCCGCTACTTCGCCGGTGCGCTGCGCGCCCAGGAAGGATCGCTCAGCGAGATCGACGACGACACGATCGCGTACCACTTCCACGAACCGCTGGGCGTCGTCGCGCAGATCATTCCGTGGAACTTCCCCATCCTGATGGCGACCTGGAAACTGGCCCCGGCGCTTGCGGCGGGCAACACAGTGGTCCTCAAACCGGCCGAACAGACCCCGGCCTCCATCCACGTATGGCTGAAGCTGGTGGCCGACCTCCTTCCGCCCGGCGTCGTCAACATCGTCAACGGCTTCGGCGCGGAGGCCGGCAAACCCCTCGCCTCCAGCCCCCGTGTCGCGAAGATCGCCTTCACCGGTGAGACCACCACGGGGCGGCTGATCATGCAGTACGCCTCCGAGAACATCAAGCCGGTGACGCTCGAGCTGGGCGGCAAGTCGCCCAACATCTTCTTCGACGACGTGTGGGAAGCGGACGACGACTTCCGTGACAAGGCCCTCGAAGGCTTCACCATGTTCGCCCTCAACCAGGGCGAGGTCTGCACCTGTCCGTCGCGCGCACTGATCCAGCGCGGGCACTACAGCGAATTCCTGGAGGCGGGCATCGCCCGCACCGAAAAGATCGTGCCCGGGCACCCGCTGGACACGGACACCATGATCGGCGCCCAGGCCTCCAACGACCAGTTGCAGAAGATCCTTTCGTACCTGGACATCGGCCAGCAGGAGGGCGCGAAAGTCCTCACGGGCGGTCAGAGGATCGAGTACGACGGGGAGTTGGCGGGTGGCTACTACGTCCAGCCGACCATCTTCGAGGGCGACAACCGCATGCGGGTCTTCCAGGAGGAGATCTTCGGCCCGGTCGTGGCGGTCACGTCCTTCTCCGACTTCGACGATGCGATCGGAACGGCGAACGACACGCTGTACGGCCTCGGGGCGGGCGTATGGACCCGCGACATCAACACCGCGTACCGCGCGGGCCGCGCCATCCAGGCAGGCAGGGTCTGGACGAACTGCTACCACGCGTACCCGGCCCATGCGGCCTTCGGCGGCTACAAGCAGTCGGGGATCGGCCGCGAGAACCACAAGATGATGCTGGAGCACTACCAGCAGACGAAGAACCTTCTGGTGTCGTACTCGCCGAAGAAGCTGGGCTTCTTCTAGACGCGAAAAAAGGGCGCCTGACCAGGCATTTCACCTGACAGGCGCCCTTCCCTGCGTGCATCTAAGCCACGGGGTGAAGTGCAGAGTAACTCCTGATATGTCCCACTGCTATCCCACCTCTGACCAGCTGTTCCGGGGCATTTCCGGGCCAAGGCCCGGTTCATGCGTCCTCTGCACTGCCGTCCTGCCCCTCCCACCTTCGCATCGACTCCTCGATCAGGCTGTTGGCATGGTTCCGCGCCTCGGCCAGAAACTTGGCGTAGTAGCGGAAGAGAACCTGGATGCTTTGTCCGGCGCGGCGCGCACACTCTGCCGGGTCGACACCGGAGGCAAGCCAGAATGAGATTCCTGCGTGGCGCAGGTCGTAAGGGCGTTTCGCAAGCTCAAGGGCGTGTTCATCGAGAGTCAGTTCGGCCTCACGCGCACGTCCCCATGTGATGCCGTACGCGGAAGGATCGACATAGTTTCCCGCTGCATTGCGGAACAGACGTCCATCGGGTGCGACACCGAAACTCTCTATGTGCTCGCGCAGCATGCGCACCAGCACAGGCGGGATGGGCACGGGCCTCGTCGCCTTGGCCGCCCGTCGCTTCAGTGAGTGGACCTCGTGAACGGCACCGTCATTCGTCCACCCCTTCCCCGCCGTGACCACCCCGCCCTTCAGGTTGAGGAGCCCCCATCCGCTCGCTGGCAGTCGGCACTGAGACTTCTGCAAGTGAATAACCTCAGCAGGACGCATCGCGGCGTAGTACATACACCCGAAAAAGGCGTACAGGTGTGGGCCTCGACCGGGCAGCGCCCTGACCGCAGCAAGCAGGCGGCCCACCTGCGCCGGATTGGGCACGCAGTCCGGATCGACTTCGTCGGCAACGTCCGGCGCAGACCACCGCAAGCCGCTCAGCGGGTTCTGGGTGAAGTACCCACGTTCCACTGCGACCCCGAACACCTCGTTGACGGCAGCTTTCTTGCGCTTCACCGTCTTCGCTGCAGCGGCTGCCCCATCAACCTTGCGGCACAGAGCGTCGAGCCCCCGGCGCAGAACATCGGGCTCCGCCAACTCGCTCACGGGCAGCGAATGGCGCTGCAGCCAATCCAGTGCTGCCTGCCACTCCTCGGGCGGATCCTCCCTCCAGGCTTTTTTGTTGAAAGCCCATGAATACAGTGCCCTCCGCAGTTCATGAGGTGCCCGGGACATGTGTTCTGGCTCGACGAAGGCTGGAGTGATGGTCGCGAGAGCGTCGGCAAGCGTTCGACGTGTATTTCCCGGCGTACGGTCCCAACGCTGCTCGATGTACTCCTGCGCCAGGACATACCAGGTGGTGCGCTGTTTCAGGGCCCGGAGCTCGGAGGCCGGCAGGCCCGTCCTTGTGTCGAACGGCTCGCCGTCGCGCGCGGCAGTCACGAGTTTGGAACGCCGGCTCTCCGCAAGCCCCTTCGTGAGAAAGGACTCGGATTTCTCCCGCCCATTGACCGTCCATCGAACCTCGAACCCCTTGCGACGGTCTGGCCGCTCGCGTGTGTCCCAAAATCGAACTCTGTAACTCATCGCCATTCAGGCGTATCCCTCTCACACGCTTCCCACCACGCGTCTAGATCGACGCGGCGGCAGCGGAGTTCACCATTCGGAAGTTTGATCATTCGGGGTGCTTGACCGCGAGCGCGCAAGCGGTAGAACGCTGACGGGCTCATTCGGATTTCCGCCAGGACCTCGGCGAGTTTGAGCGCAGGAGGGCGAGCCATTTTTCCCCTGAAGATTTGAACGAGTCACCAGACGCTGGGCGGCGCAACAGAGCTAACTCAGTTGAGCGTTGGCATGGAAGTTCACCGCATCCGCACAGCTCCACCGCCAAGCGCAGCCGCTGCGAACTCCTCAATGGTCGCGACGATCGCCGGTTTGGCTAACCGGCGATCGTGGTCTATGTTGCGTGCCGCATCGTCAGAGTCCGGATGCCCCCGCGCTGGCCTCAGCTAGGAAGCCAACCGGTATGAGCGCAGTGCGGGGGTCGCGCCGTCCGGGACGATTACCAGCAGACCCTCATCAGTGAGTCTGTCAAGATTTCGCGCTACGACATGCTCAGGAGCCCTAATGGCAGGGGCCACGTGCCAAGTTGCAGATCCGGGGTGCGTTGCTCGGTCGCGACGATGGCTGCGTTGCAGTAGATCCTCGCCGAACAGTCCGGCCGCAAAGACGCAAACTCCCAGCCCAGTGGACACGGTGCCGTAGTCACCGGCCATTCCCGGACCAAGCGCTCAGTGCGCCGAACGCGAAGAGGACAGGGGAAGGGAAGCGGGCGGAACAAATAGCGGAATCCGACAGACCAACCTCCTGGCAAGGGACGACACCAGAAGAAGCCCGGTGTGGGCGGTACTTCTGACTGGTATTTTCCGGGACGTTGTACGTTGACATGCTCCCGGCGGAGGTTTCCAGTCCTTTGGAGTTCTTTCTTGTCTGCCGTTGGCGAATGCATGCCGACAGCTGCGTGGAGCCCTTCTGTCACGGGGGCGTTGAGGCGCAAGACATGCCGGCGCCTTCGTAATGAAGCCGCTGCCCGTGTCTCGTCGACAAGAGGACCTTCACCGAGCTGCCGAAAGCGACGCGCCACCCTGGAAGACGGGCTGCCGACTCACTGATCGGGGCCGGTGGGTGAGTCCCTCCCATCTTGACCGGTAGCCACCGACTGTCGGCGTGCGCTGAACGGCTGGGTAGGGTCGCGGTACCCGAGCTGGAGAGGTAGTTGCATGGCCCACGAGATTGTGATCGCGCAGACGACCAGTGACAACGAGGATCAGGCGAAGGCGCTGGCTCGGGGTGCGGTCGAGAGCAAGCTGGCAGCGGGCGTTCACATCGATGCGCCTATCACCGCCTTCTACTGGTGGAAGGGGAAGGTCGAGACGGCGCAGGAGTGGCGGATCTCGTACATGACTTCAACGGACCGTCTCCCGGCACTGGAGGCGTGGCTGCACGAGAAGCATCCGTATGACGTCCCCCAGTGGGTCACGCTGCCCGTGACCGGAGGATCGGAGGCGTACCTGTCCTGGGTGGTCGAGGAGACTCACCCGCAATAGGGCACGCCACCCGGCGTCTCACCGTCACCGAGCCTGCTCGCCGGATGGCTCACGACGCGAACGCCAGCAAGTGGCCGGCCAGGTCGCGCTCCGTGTCGGGGAGCCAGGCAGCGATGCTCTGCGCTCGCTGACGTCCCATGGTGTTCGGCTTTGACTCCGCTGCTGCGGCGAACTGGCGCGCGACGTAGACCCCACGGTCTACGTCGCCGCCGTGCAGAAGTGCCGACGCCAGGTCACCGAGGACCACCACTCCAGAGTCAGGCAGTTCCTCACCGAGGCGCTCGACCGCGGAGTCGGCTGTGACCGTCAGTTCTTGGCGCTTGAGTTCGCCGTATACCGAAAGCGCCAGTGAGTCCATCCGGTACGGCGTCACGAAGCGGACCCACGCCTGCTCGTTCGTGTGATCCGCGAAGTCATACGCGAATCTCGCCTGCTCCAACGCCCGGAGAGCGCCGGCTTCGTCAGCTAATTGAGCCGCTTCCTCCGCGTACCGTCCCAATGCCCACGCCGCAGCGGTCGCGTTGCCATGCCCCCGCACATCCTGAGCCGCCTGTGACAGCATCTCCAGCGCCTTAGCCGGGGTAGCGGCACCGTAGCTCGCGTAGCCAAGCGCCAGGGCGCGCAAGGGCGGGTGCCCGGCCTCCTTCGCGCACTCCGAGGTCACCCGGTAATAGGCAGCAGCCTTATCGTGTTCCCCCAGGTCCCAGGCGACCCATCCGGCAAGGGCCGCGGTTTCCCCCGCCGCGATGGTCAGCGCTCGCTCGTGGCCGCCAGCGCGCGGAAGGGCCGCCGTGATCGCGTCGAGGTGAGACTCGACCCGGTTCTGCAAACTGCGTGCGCTTTCACTCAGCTCGTCCACGTGCAACTCGGCCGCGTGATCGATGAGCACCGACGCGGACTCGGGGTCGATCCTGGCTCCCTTGCTGAGCGCGTAGGCGAGTCGGCCCCAAGGCTCGGCAGCGGCAGCAGCGCCGACGACGGCGCCTCCCAGCAGCGTTCGGCGCTTCACGTCGTCCAGGTCCTCCCCTTCAGCGTCGTCCTTCTTCCTCCGCCTGGCTCGGGCGGCCTTGGCCTCCCGCAGGAGCGGCTCCAACGGGACGCCGCAGGCCACAGCAATGTGCCCAAGTGTGTGGTTCGTAGGGACGTTCTCACCGTTCTCGTACCGACTGACCTCTCGGCGGGTTACCGTCGCCCGGCCCGAGGCCGCGTTGATCGCATCCGCCTGCTCATCCTGCGATCGGTCCGCGTTACGGCGCAGCTGACGGAGTAGTTCGGCGAACGGATCTGCTGCCATGAGTGTGACCTCTATCGGTGGGGAATCCAATCCTGACCCCAACTCCCCCCTCGTTTTCCCCCCTTGACAAAGTTTTCCCCCTCAGGTTTCCCCTGTTCCGGATCACGACACCACGGTGCGATGGGCACATGACCACGCACCGGGCAGCAACGCTTCCCCAACCTGGGATGACTGACGGCGGCCCCACCGCCGCCAGCAGCGCGCCGGCCGTGTCTCCACTGGCATCCCGTGCCTTCGAGATGGTCATGGCGCCGGCGAGTATTCACGTCGCTCAAGCACGAGGCACCACAGCGGCCGTGCTGAGGCAGTGGGCCCTGCCGGACGCCCCGGCAGAAGATGCCCAGCTTGTCGTCTCAGAGTTGGTGACCAACGCGATCAGTCACGGCTCTGGGGCTGTGGGGCTGCGGGTGCTGTACGGCAACCACCAGCTCCGGATCGAGGTCACGGACGGAAGCACCACCCCTGCCAAGCGACGACGCGCAGGTGGATGTTCGTCGTCGGTGAAGGCAGTGTTGGCCAGCAGACCGCGCCGTAACAGCGGCCAGACACCTCCACCGGTTTCAGCTCCGATACACAGGAGGGCAATTGGGCGATAGCGAACCAGTCGAGCTTGTTCGCGTACTCGCGCATCCCGGCGGACCAGTGGGTGTTGAGCTCGTCCCAGATTAGGACGATAGGGGCTTTGAGCTGGATGTGGGGCGCAGGACCAAGTCGCGGCAGTCGGTCCAAGCGAGGCTGTTGCGTACTGCACCCCGGTGCTTGCGGTGCTTGCCCGGCCGGTAGATCAACCGGGAGGAGTCGCCCGGCCGGTAGTAGCACATAGCGGCGATCGACCAGCCCGCCAGGACCGGCCGCGCACCCGCACCACGGGCGTGCGACGCGCCGGAACGGATCAGCGTGCGGGCCCGGCCAGCGGAAAGCGAATCGCCCGGTCGGCTGACTACATGTAGTGGGCGTAGCGGGTGGCGACAGCCTGGTCGGGCGGGCAGAAGCGCAGGACGGATTTGACCTGGTTGGCCGTGCGCAGGGTGACGGGGAGGCGCCCGTCGAGGCGGGTCTGGTTCCAGTTCATCTTGGTCAGGGCGAGGACTTCGGCTGCCAGTTCGCGGGGGTTGCGGGTGGGGGTCACGGGCCTGATGCCGATCGGGCGCGGAATGTACATGCCGGGGTAGGTTCGGTAGAACTCGATGCTGCCGGTGGCGTACAGCGCAAGTTCGCGTTCGCCGAGGCTGACGAGGGTGCCGCGCAGGGGCGGTGCGTCTCCGGGACGGAAGGCTGCGGCTCCTTCGCTGCTGGTGATCCAGCTCATCTCCAGCGTGTCGATGAACCGTTCGTCCGCGGCGTCTTGGAAGCCGCCTGCCTCGTCGTCGGTGAAGGCCGAGGTCTTGTGCAGCACGATGCGCGCGGGTGCGGTGTGGTGCTCGCGCCGGTAGGCGCCCAGGGCGTGGACCAGGAGGGCGTGCGCGTCGGCGCGGGCCAGGTGGGGCTGGCGGTCGGTGCGGCTGATCCTTGCCGGCCCTCCGCGCACGATCACGCCGTCCCCGCGTTCGTTGAATACCTGCGCGACGGAGGTGCTCAGAGAGGTCCCGTCGTCGCTGCGGTAGAAGGCGACACCGACGTAGCAGGTCGTGAGGTCAGCGGGACTGCGCAGGAGGCGCCACGGGACTCCACCGGCCTTGTAGTAAAGGGCGACGTGCAGGTTCCAGGCCCGGCTGGCCTCGTCCTGGCGACTGTGGCCCTCGGGAGGCCGGGTGGCTTCGTCCCAGGTGCTGCGTCGGATGATCTGGATGGGCTGGCGCAGATGCAGCAGCCGGGCTTTGAGCAGGTCGTGGAAGTTGGCGAACTGAGCCGGGGGCGGCTCGTCGAGGGTGTCCCGGGCTGGAAGCTCGTCGGCCTCCTTCGGGCCGCGGGCTGATCGGCTGGCGGTGTCGATGAGCTGCTCGGGTCTGGCGACCAGGAGGACGTCGACACGGTTCTCGTCAGCCAGGGTCCTGATCTCTTCCGCGTAAATGCTCACGGCCTTGGTCAGGGCTGCCGGCTGGCCGGCGGTCTCGATGGCGCGCAGGTCGCGGCTGCTGATCGCCCGCGTGTTGCGGTCGCTGAAGACAAGGGTGGTGTGCAGACCGCGGTCGGTGTCGCAGCCGGGGAATTCCGGGAAGAGATGCGGGTACTTCTCGTCCTTGGCCGCTATGGGTTCCCGGCAGCGCTCTAGCCATCGGCGCAGCCCGTCGAGTTGGTCCGCAGGACCGACCAGGCCGACGCGGATCGCCCTGGGCGCGTCGGCCACGCCGAGATCGGCGGGACCGTAGTTCGTGATCCCGAACCGTGGATCGATGTGCCGGGCCGCTCCGCCGAATTCCAGTTCTGGTTCGTCAAGGATCACCGAGCTGATCACCGGCCTCGCCTCGCACCGCTCGCCCGTCCCTGACGGGGCGTCCGCAGTCCTGCAGACCTGGCTTTGCTTCCGGGGCTTCTTCGCCGAGGAGCGCCCTCGTCACTCTCGCCGTCCTGGAGCAGGCTGAGGAGATCCTGGGTGTCCGCATCCGCGGCAGCCAGTACAGCGTCCAGACTTTCCTGCCCTCCGGCGGACGGGTCCTGGTCGTCCTCGGGTGCGGCCCCGGACGGCGCTGGCCCCCACAACAGGTCGTCGATACCGCGCTCGACTGTCATGGTGGCCAGCTCGCCGAACCGGACGGGCCGTGCTTCCGTGAACAAATCGGCGTCCTGGCGCAGGTAGTTGGCCCACATGCGGGTCCAGCCTCGGACCGCCGGATGCCGGTCGAGACGTTTGATCCCCGCCAGGAGCCGGTCGGCGAAAGGGTATTCGGTGTATCCGTCGGTGGTGAAGCAGTAGTCCGGTTCCAGCTGGCAGTACCAGACACCGTCCAGGCGCCGGAATCTCGTGCGCAGTGCGGCGTGGTGGTAGTAGCCGACGCGCTGTAGGTCGGACTTCGAGGTGTGCGGACCGAACACGGTCCGGCCGCGTGATCCGGGTCCCTTGCCCGCCTTGCGGGGCCCCAGGTGCGAGGTCGCGCGAAAGTGCATGTGCTTGCGGTTCTTGTGCCACCGCAGTTCCGGATAGGAGCCCTGAACGGTCCGGGAGAGCAGGTCAGCGAAGCGGTGCTGGGTGTCGAGGTCTTCGCTGTCCGCCCACTCTCTGGTCTCGTGCCGCTCGGGATCTCCGTCGCAGAGCACCCGCAGAGGCGAGTTCCGAAGGTCGTGGAACGACAGGACCAGGTTGTCCCGCAGGATCCAGCCGGACTCACGCCGGCCCTGCGTCTCCAGTGCGCCACCGGCCGCGCGGTAGTCAGTGAAGGCCGTCGGGGCCAGATGCACGGTCGGCGGCATCTCGATGACGGGCAGCAGGTTCGTGGTCAGCACTTCGGTGATCGGCGCGGGCCGCAGGTACAGGCCCGTCGTCTGCGGCATCGCCAAGCGCAGCAGTGCCTGGGCGGCGTCCCGGTCGAAGCGCTGGGTGTGCTTGTCGATGTCCACGCGGCGGGCAGCACGGCTGACCGCATCCGGGAACGCCGCCTTGACCTCCACCCACCACGCCTCATGACTCTCGGGGTGGGAAAAGACCAGGATGACCGGCGAGTTGCCGGACAGCCAGTGATCAAGATCGCGCTGGTCGCAGAGGTAGTGGAAGCCGTCGTCCGTCTCGCCAGAGAAGCGTCGGTCCTGCGCTTTGCTCTGGACCAGCAGGGTCAGGTTCAGCACGGCACGGCTGTCGGGGTCGACCAGATCGATGTGTCCGTCGATGCCGTGATCGACGCGCCGGGGATGGAAGAGGTGGCCCATCTCCAGGCAGCGTCGCTCGATCAGGGCGATGCCCTTCTCACCGATGAACGTCTGGCGCGTCACCGTCTTGCGATCAGCCATCGCCTCATCCTCCTTGCTGGACACGACCCGTCGGCAAGTAGCCGGCCGAGGTGCTCATCTAGGGTATGCGGCACCACTGACAGTCAGGCCCGACCGCATCCAGCGCTCCGCTGACGATCAGGCGTGGCGATGCCTGTGCCAAGACGATTTTCGAGATCGTCACCAACGACGAAAGCGAATGAGCGGCACCGGGCTGCACCAACTCGGCGTATCGGCTACTCGAACTTTGGGATGCGATTTCGCAGGTCAGCGACATGGTGAAATTCATACACTGAACCCGATTCGACCATCCGCCCACGGGCCTGCCGCCGGAGGCACTCGAACCTCTCTCCACGGCTTACTGCACCCGACTCAGACTCGAAGAGCCCCCTGGCGCGCGTCGACGCTGGCCAACTCAGCGAGGCGGTGTCGCCCGGGCTGTGCACGGGGAACGCGCTGGTGGTGACGCTACTGGTGCAGCTCGGGGTGGTGGCGGTGACGAGGCTGCTGAATCTGCGGCTGCCCCGGTTGGCCAGCTGAGACGCGGATGCTCGGCCGGGACCTGAGCGGGGCAGGTCGCGCTCGGTACGGCAGCAGGGCCCGGGCCACGTGTCGCGGTCCGGACCCTGCCCCGTGCGGTGCCGCCCTGCGGTGGCGGTGCGTCAGCTCTGTGCGGTGTTGTCGCCGGTCTGCCCGGCACCCTCGGCTGTGCCGGCCTTTTCGCGCATCTTGCGCACCAGCTCCGCCTTCTGGTCGGCGGCACCCTGGCGGTCGAGGTTGCGGTGCGGACCGTTGTTCTGCCGTTCGGCGCGGGACAGCTTCTTGCGCTGGCCGCCGCCCATGCCCACGGGGTTGTTGATGTTCTTGCTCACGGGTTCTCCCGGAATGTTGTGAAGTGATCTACGGATTCATCGGTGAGGAACGGCACAGCGACGTCGAAGGACGTCAGCAGGGGCCCGCATACCAAGTTTTTCGCCGTCCCGGCGTCGGCCGGGCCTTCGGTGAGCCAGGGGCAGCCGTTTCCTGAAAGAGCCAGCGGGGGCTCTGCAGCGCCATTCCTGTCACGCCCTTGCCAGCCTGAAGCGGAGCGAAGAACGTGGCCCGGCTCGCGTTACGGGCTCACGAATACGGCTGCTTGGCCTGTGCTTCCGCAGGCCCATCGGTGACTTGCTCAATGAGCCGTCGCCGATCCTTCGGCCCGGAGGCGTAGGCATCCATGCCTACGGCGGCCAAGGGAAAAGGGGATCGGTCTCGAGATCGCCGTGCAGGCGCAGCAGTACATGGTCGTCACCGACCTAACAGTCGGTGTACGGAAGGGTGTGCAGCAGGCGGGCGAAATCGTCGCAAGCCGCCCGGACGTCCACCCTGTCGAGGCCGAGCCAGAGGTGCAGCGTGCCGTCCTGAACCGTCAGCTCGACGTCGATGCGGGCATCGGCCGCCTCGACGGCTTCGCCGCCCCACTTCAGGGTCTCGTCCAGCGCGCCGAGGTGGATGGGGAGCGGGCGGAAGACCTCCTGACGCATATCGTCGCGGACCGTGACGCCGGTGGCCGGGACCCGAGTGCTGTCCGTCGCGGTGGTGACGATCAGCCCGGAAGGCGAACGGTCCGGAGAGTTCTCGACCCTGCTCAACCCTGGATGCGGCCCGGGGCCGGTCGAGATACACGGGCTCACGGCGGGCGACTGCGGGGCGCTCCGACCTTCGCCCACCTCCTCCGTGATCTTTGGCGGCCGGGAGCTGCCCGAGGTCGTCATGAGGCGATCGCATCCGGGCGACCAGCAACCCAGGGCATCCCTTGTTGGGGTTGGCCCGGGGATCCGTCCGGCCTGCCTCGTTCCTCATTCGCCACCCACCACCGTATCCCCGTCGAACCGCAGCGACGTGATCCGCGACTCGCCGACCCACTCCCGGAGGGTGTCCAGTGCAGCGGGCTCAAGTTTCGTGGTGAAGAGGATGGCCAGATGCTCTCTGGCCCGTGAGCATGCCACGTAGAAGAGGTTGCGTGCCCTGATAAACGCCTCCAGTTCCTTGTCCATCAGTTCGTCGCGCCGGGAGAAGTTAGCCAGCATCTCGGGGATCTGGAAGCGGGAGTGTCCCTTGCTGACCACGGCGAGGACCCGGTTGAACTCCAGTCCCTTGACTCCGTGTTGTGTGGCGAAGGGCGTGCCGCCGCCGAGGTGCTCGCTCAACGCCAGCAACTCCGCGTACGGCACCTGGCGCAGTTGTTGGTACTCCTTCGACCGCGCCGCCGCCCGGGCTTCGGCCTTGTCGTCACTCACAGCCTGCGGGTCGGTGCCGGATGGTGGCACGGCCTTCCGGTGACGCTCGCGCACCTTCCCCAGGCCGTCGAAGAGCTGCTGTTCAAGACAGAGGTCGAGGACGTCGCCGACCGTGCCCGTCTTGCGGGCCTCCCCCAGTTTCGTCAGGAACGCCATCCATTCCTGCTTGTCGGCCGACGAGTTGATGGGTGGGCGGCCACGGGGGTCGAGTGCGTCGAACATCGCGCCGTAGCGCTTGTTCCGGTGGTGGAGCAGGGCCGGTTCCAGCGTGTCCATGAAGAAGGCCATGGCGTGGTCCTCCTTCCTCACGTAGGAATCGTTGCGCCGAAAGGCCCCGTGGAGCTTCTGATATCCCAGTTCGCCGGCGATCGTCTCGTGCGTGAGCATGAGGATCTTCGTGCTGGGCTCCTCCGCCCGCGCCTGGGCATCGTGACCGGATGCCCCGGTGCTCCATAACCGGTCGCGGGCGTCGTCCAGTACCCATTTCCGAGCCGCGTGGGCCGCGTCCCAGCCGAGCTGACCCTTCCGGTGGTGGGTGAGCCTCGTCCCGGCCCATTCGTTGGTGTGATAGACGGCGACGGTGCCCTCGCCAACTCCTGACGCCATGGTCTGCGTCAATTCGGGACGCATCGTGTTCAGGAGGTTCACGACGGCGCGCTGCGAGCGCCGATTGCGCCGTCTGAAGACCGGTGTCGGGCGGGCGTCCTCGAGTGCCCCGCACGCGTTGTCGTAAATCTGCTGCCAATGGTCCCCGAAGAAGCCGCAGAGGGGGCCGCGCGCGGTGGCCTCATCGCCCGGCGTGCCCAGCATGGCCTCCGCCAGACCGGCGGGGGTGTCCTGGTACTCGTCCACGAAGACGATCGGGAACCGATCGGCAGCCAGGGCCCGGAACTTGGGAAGGGCGAAAAACGCCCTCGCGAGGACGGGCAGATCGTTGTGACCCAGCTGCACGCGACGGCTGTCGTGGTCCACTTTCTGGAAGCCGGTGCTGTACTCGACGGTGTAGCCGTCCAGTGAGGTGTGGCCCTCCATCTTCGACAGCATGATGTCCAGCTCGACGATGTGGCGCAACAGGTGCTTGCCGAAAGGGGAGAGCAACTGCCACAGGAAACCATGGATGGTTTCGGCGAACACGTACGGGCTGCGGTCGGTACGGCTGATGATCTCGTCGCGGGCCACATTGGTGTAGGTGACGCAGGCGATGCGCTGGTGGGGCCGCGGGAGGTAGCGGGGGCGATCAGCCAGGATGCTCTGGAGCGCCTCGATCAGTGAGCTGGTCTTGCCCGCACCGGCACCGGCCTCCACCTTGAAGTGACGGCCCGCCTGGAGAGCCGTCAGGATCGCGTGCGTGACATCTTCCGCCTCCGTCGTCACTGGACGTCCGCCTTCGTCGCCGCCCCGTCCTGTGCCATGAGCCACTCGAGGCCGCGCCTGATGTACTTCGGGACCTGCCAGTCGTGGTCTCCGAGGACATGGTCGAGGGCGAAGTCGACCTTGCTGCGCCTGGTCTCCACGCTGCTACGGGCCTGTTGTTCCAGTTCCTCGGCAGGGGCGGCACCCGTGGAAATACCGAACCGGGCCCGGTTGGCCAGCGCGAAGGCGTCCTCGAAAGTGCGGCCGCACGGACCGCCGGGCTCCTCCGGCACCTGGTAGGCGAGGCACATGCTGCCGCCGGCGATCGGCGGGTCCGTCTCGGCCCGCTGCAGCAGCTCGGCCACCGTGATGTCGGCCATCTCGGGGGACCACGCCCTGATGGACTGGTTGGACGTGCGTCCGGATTCGGACACCAGACATTTGCGGATCTTGGGCTCCCTGTCGTCGACGGGATCAAGATCCGTGATGATCAGGGCTGGAATCCCGAGGACCTTCAGCAGCGGATAGAACCTGTGGGCATGCGCCCCTCCGACCTCCATCAAGGTCACGTACTGGTGCTGGGGCGTCTCTCCGGGCCTCCTCGCCGCCAGCTCCTCCTCCGCAGCCGGGACGAAGATACGCTCGCTGGCGCCCTCGACGAGGATGGCCTTGTCCGCGAAGTAGAGGTCGGCCCGGGTGAGGGTCAGGTACTTGCGGAGAAACCTCTCGTCGCCGGTCACCTGGGACAGGTCCTTGATGACGGTGCGGGCCGGCCCCGGCTCGCTTCCGCTCTCCACGGTGTCCTCCTCCTTCCGGAAGTACCGGATGTCGGAGAAGTGTCCCCGGTTGGCCACGTGTGCCGAGTGGGTGGTCACCACGAACTGAGCGTTCCACCGGGGGCTGCTGTCGATTGCGGTGCTGCTCTCCTCGACCGCTCCCTTTTGCCCGGGCATCGTCGCTCTCATCTGCGCGTCGATCCGGGGGAACAGATTGACGGAGTACGTGAGTCGCTGGATGAACGCCTCCTGCATCTGCGGATGCAGATGGGCCTCCGGTTCCTCCAGGAAGACGAGATGGATCCCCGACTCCGGAGAGGTCGCCGTGTGGTCGCGGTAGCAGGTGAAGAGCCTGAGCAGAATCATCACCAAGTTCCGCGTACCAAGGCCGTTGTACGACTCCGGGAACCGCACACCGGCCACTCCCGGATAGTGAATGCGCGCGAAGTTCCTGAGCAGCCTCTTGGAGTCCAGCCGGGCGGCCGTGACGAACTCCTGGTTGGCCAGACCCGGATAGCCGAATGCCTTCAACGTCGGCGCCACCCGTTCTCGGACCTTCTGGAGGCTGCTGTCGAGACTGCCGGAGGTGTCCACGAGTGTCCTGTCGATGTTCGCGGCGAGCTCCTCCAGCCACGTCGCGTTCTGACTCTTCTCCGCCGCGGTCAGGAGTTGCTCGAAGACCGCTCCGATTGGTGCGGCATGCCCGTCGCTCTCGTCGTCCAGCCCTCGCTGCGCCTCGACGAAGTCCACCCTCACCAGGGTGCGCACGTCCGCGAGGTCGACCGGTCGGACGTTCGCCTCATCGGTCGGGTCGACCGCCATCACCGACATCTCGAAGTGCTTCGGGATACCTCTGCCCAGCTGCTCAAGCGTGGCCGTGGCATCCGGCCCCACCGGCACGCCGCCGAAGAACTCCTTGAGGGCACCGTCCCCCAACCCGAAGGCGAACCTGATCACCACCTCGGAGCAGTCGGGGTCAAGGTCCACCACGAAGGGGGCCAGGGGTCCGTACTGGCCGCAGTCCTTGTCGTAGGAGATGTGGAGGGTGAGGGTGACTGCCGGAACCGTGTCGCGCGCCTGCTCCGCCTCACCCGAGGCGAAGAGGCGATGGGCGGCGAGGAATTCCTCGTAGCAGTCGGCGGAGAAGTCCTCGATGCGCAGCGCGGCCTTCTTCCTCGCCACGAAGAATTCGAACAGTTTTGCCAGCGAGGTCTTTCCCGTGTTGTTGCGGCCGACGCACAGTGTCACCTTGTCCGTGAAGGAAAGCTCGGTTCTGCGGAGCAGCCGGAAGTTGCGGATGACCGCCTTGGTGAGCCGGGGCGGCACCGGGACCACGGTCCCGTGTGGTTCGGCGGAGCCGTCTCGCGGGCCTGGGATGGCACGCGGATCACTGGGCTGGGTCATCGCGGCTCCTTGCTGCGCTCGTACACACCCTGGGACGCCCGGCGGGAACACACAGCAAAGGCAGCCACAAGCCCCATGAGATGCCGTCACCCCCTCAGGATCTGGAGCCGCATCTTGTCACCATAATTCTCTAAATGCACAGCGGTCGTATTTGATTCAGTTTCGGTCGCCTATCGATCTGAATTCACTCCCGAATGTTCGACATACGGCACCCGTGCGGCCACCACCTCATAGGCCGACGGACCGGGTGAGGGATGGCCATGTACGAGGCGCACAGCCTGACCGGTGCTCAGCGAAGGCGTTGCGCCAGGAGCGGTGAATGGGTCCGCATCAGGTCCGATGCCAGCCCATGGCCAGTCCTGTCGAGTCCTTGAGGACCTGGTTCAGCGCTTCGACCTGTCCGACGTCGTCGAAGAGGCTGCGGGGAAGGTGGTCGTGAGCGAGAGGGCCGACGCCGTGCAGGATGTCGTCGTACGCCGACGCCACGGCGGCACCTATCAGTAGGTCCGTCGCCTCATCGAGGCCCACGTGCTCGGCCGGCCACCGGTACTCACCCTGACTCACCTGGAACACCGGGAACAGCCACTGCATGTCCCGGTCGGGCTTGATGAACCTGGTCGCTCTCTCGCCCAGGAAATTGACGCCGTAGTGCGAGATTGAACAGACGTCTCTTTCCCGCAGGGCAAGCAGACGTGAAGCGCACATGAGGGACACGGCAGGCGTACGCGCGGACAGGTGCATGGGGGTCGTGGCGACTTCCCGGAGGGTCGAGAGGTCGGACAGACGGGAAGCCACGCTTCCCATCCGTAACCCACTGCGCTTGGCCAGCATGTGCTGGAAGTGGACCGTCGCCTCGTGGCTCGGATACTGGAACTCCAGGTCCGTCTCCCAGCTCGTCATCGCCTTGGCTGCCGTCACGAACCGGTAGGGAGGGTAGAGCTCTTTCCAGTCGACGGACGGGTCGTCGGAGTTCAAGCCCGGGACCACAGGGTTCAGTGCGAAGTCGATGAGTGCCAGGACGGTACTTCCGCCGAGGGTGCGCCCTGCGAGAGCACGTGCCAGGCGACACGGCATCCCATACTCGCCATTCAGCACCTCGAGCAAGAACTCGCGCAGCGCCGGGTCAGCTTTCCGTATGAAGGCGCCCTCGAACTGGAAGAGTTCGTCGAGCACCGCCGCGCACTCGAAGAGGACGCGAGTGGTGAGCGGGCCCTCGGAGGTGTGCACGAGCTTCAGAGGCCCGTCGATGCCGACGCGTACGTCATCGGGACACTCGACCATCTCCATGCCCGCACCCTGGCGCCACATGTCTTCGAGGGAGTGCTCCATTGCCGCCCGCATGTCCCAGGTGGCGGTGTCCAACTCCGTCAGACCCTCCGGGTCCAAGAGGAGGTAGTAGGCGAAGTAGAGGTTGAGCCAATCCAGTTCGCTGTATTTCAGTTCCCCTTGGGCGTGCTTGGGGTAGCGCTCGAAGGAGAAAAAGGGGAGTCCGCTGCTCCGGTCCTCGTGGAGATGCTCCACGTCTTGCCGGGGCAGGTGAGAGATCGTGTACGCGGCCAACTGGTCCCTCGTGCGCCGCAGCAGGCTCAGAAGAATGCCGACAGTGGATCCGTGATATCGCGCCCAGTGGCTGCTCTCGTGGACGTAGGTCTTGTGCCAGGAGCCGACCGCCGTCACAAGATCGCTGGTGCGCGTGCGAGTCTGATCCTGGAAGAGGATCTGGCTGCGCAGATTCAACTCGGCGCCGCTCGAGTTCCGTAGACGTGGAGAGTGGACGGTCACCGGTTCACCCCTTCCGAGCCGTCCGCACCCTGGTCGTCGTCTTCCGGTCGAGGAGGCGCCTCCTCCACGGGCCCCCGGTCACGCGCCCGCTCGACCAGTGCCTTCAAGGCGTCATACAGGGTGTTCGTGGCCAGTCCGGCGGCGACGGAGATGGAGATCTCCGCCCAGTGGGCGTGGCGTAAGGAGTCGCGCCTGTTCTGCTGCAGGGGCGTGAGGGCGAGGGAGCACTTTCCGGCGAGGTGCTGATCCGCCTCTATTTCCCGCGCCAGCACCTTCAAGTTGGCGGCTTCGCCCCGGTATTCAAAGATCGGCATGGCGGGAGCCTACAACTGGCCTCCGGTTCCCGGATCGGGACTCGGACACCGCCGTCTTCGCTGGAGGACCGCGGTAGCGCAACGTCGGGTGAGTTCGCCCCCGGGTGGTCGTTTGAGGCCGGCGGCGACGTGGGGGGCCGGCGCCGGTATAGGCGCGGTCGGCGAGGACAGGGACGCCTTGTCGCTCACAGATCCGGATGATGTGGTGGCCCACGCCGACGCTCACTTTCCAGCAACATGCGGCTGTCGTGGGTCGCTTCGGTGACTGATGGCCGGCGCGGTCCGACGCGCCCGTCTCCGTCAGGGCGGCACGCGGACACAGGCGCCTGGCGTGGCCGGAGCAATGCGGCGAGCCAGAGTTCCCGGGGAATCGCTTCCGTCTCCGCTGATGCCGGGGCGGACTGCGGACCGGGGTGATAGAGAGATGCCGGTACGACGATCCTCACGGTCTGTGTATGACGGCCCTGAACCCGGAAAGCGGCGACGATGTTCTTCAATGGCCCCGCACACGTGCGCACCGATGCCACGCTCTTCCCGGCCAGTACCGGAGTCCCCGCCGAGCAGGATCTACCAGTCCTGCCGCAAGACTTGGCGCGCGCGTTGTTCATCACGGGCAGGGCCCCGTACGACCAAACCAAGCACGGGAGGTCATCGGCGTACGAGTGGTGCCACAGGGTGGCGGTACTGCCCGCCTATCTCAGCTGGAGCGATGATCCGATCCGTCGCATCACACGTACCGACCTCGCCCGCGAACTCGACCCCTCCGAGAAGGGCATGCTGTCCTACACCCTGGGGCAGGCCATGTGCCAGATCTTCGCCGAGAGGCAGCTATCCGTCCGGTTCTTCATGCACGTCGCCCGCTACGCCTCCGCCTGCAACCTCACCTTCGCCCCCGGCCAGAGCCGGGCGGACTTCTTCGGAGAGCGGACCGTCGGCGGTTATGTCGTCGCGGAAGCCAAGGGCCGCTCAGGCCCGCTGACGAAGAAGCTGCGCGAAGCCATGGAGGAACAGAAGAGGACAGTCAAGACCATCAAGGGCGAAGTGCCGAAGATCGCATACGCGAGCGCGGTGCACTTCTCCTCCCCCCCACTAGCCCCATGCGTCTGACGGCGATCGACCCGGACACAGCCGACCCCCGCGCCGTAGACCTTCCCGTCGACCCGGACCTACATGTGCTGGCCTACTACACGCCGTTCCTGGACGCCTTCGCCCATCAGGAACCACTCATTCTGGGCGACTACGTCGTGGCTGGCTTCGCGGCGCTCGGCGTGACGCTCGGGGTCTTGGCGCCGGTGCTGCAGCGTGTGGAACGGGCGGCTCGACGCAACGAAATCTCGGGCCTTCGCGACGACATCCTGGGCCTGCTCGCCCGCCACCGGCCTCGCGAGGAGCGCACGCTCTACATCGACGGCACTCTTTTCGCGGCAGACTGGACGGTTCCTGAGGACCGACGCCGCCCGGGCCGTCGGGACAGCGAGGTGCTCCCCGACTTCCTGCACGAGGCATTCCGCAGCATGAACGAGGAGGACGACTGGCGAGTGGCGTCTGTGGAGGAGGGGGACCTCGACTGGCGGGATCTGTCCCCTGCCAGGGGCTACATGCCGGGAATCCTCCCCCAGGGTGATCTCCTCGAGGGCTGAGGCATGGACGGCCGCCGGGCACCCTACGGCCGCTGCAGACTCATCGCCGCGGTGTGGACGCCGCCGAGGGCCTGTCAGGCGCTGTCCCGGTCCACGCGCTGTGTAGATCGGCTTGTCCCCGTCGGTCCGGCGACACGAGTTTCGCCGGACAGCCCAACGTGGTGACTCCACCAGGTCGATGCGAATGTCGACGATGGTGGTGTGGCCTGTCCGGGGCGACGATAGAGCCTCCCCGGTTGCACCGAGGGCGCCGAGAGTGGTCCGGATTTCCCAGAGGATCCCCGACCGACGTCACCGCTCACCAGCGAGGTCGAGATCGCCCACAAGGTGCGGGGCTTGCGCCGGGGCGTCGTTCATGCTTCGGCAGCAACGGCTCGATCACCGCCCACAGCTCGTCACTGACTCCCACGGCTTCCGCCGTGCCACGGTCACCCCCAAGCAGCACGGAATCACATACCTCTAAAAGAGCCCGCCGCAGCAGGCCGCTCTCCAGCGCACGCAATCGACCTGCGGCTCACTCACTTCGGCGCCTCCGGCAGCGCCGGCACCGTCGAGATGGACTGGATGGTGGACTCCCACTCCCCGGTCCGCGTGTTCTTGAACCGAAGATGCAGCACCTCGAACTCGTCCGGCACCCAGTCGAACTCGCCGACCTCATCCTGGTCGAAGACCTGGTGTTCCGCGAACAGCTTGGCCAGCTCGATGTCCGTGGACGCCTGCATGATGAACTTGCCGACCTTAACGACGTGCATCACCGGACGCCCCTGCGCCTCCGCCTCCCGGACGCTCTCCCAGAACGGCTCGTACCTCCTGGCCGACTTGGTCATCCCAACCCACTCGTCGCGCCTGATCTCGCTCACTTCGGCCCCTCCAGCCTGCTCGTCGTCACCGGCGTCCGGCTCTGCACATACTTCACCTTTGGCGCCTTCGCGACCGCCAGGCGGTTGGCCTCCTGCACGGACTCCGCTTCCGCCTCGACGCGCAGCGCCGCGTGACCGTGCAGAGCCACCGTATATCTCGCCATTACCTCAACCCCTCCGCCTCAGGACCATGACCACGCTGTAGAGAACGCACAGCCCCAGACTCATCCTGAACGCCGTTTCGGGGGCCATCCCCGCGGGCGCGAGGAGCAGCCGAGCCTGGCAGTCCGGCGGGCCTTCTGCGCGGGAGCATCCCCGCACCCGCGGGAATGCTCCCATCTCGGCCTGCATGCCAGGCAGGCGCAGCCATCTGCTCCCCACACCCGATGTACAGCAGCCTCGTCCTCGAAGGCGAAGAGCATCGTTCCCTGTACGTCGCCCTTACCCAGGCACGACGCCACACTGCCGTTCGACTCACCCACACTCGCGCGGAACCCGCACGGATCACTGCCCGCGCCCAAGGACGGCGATTGCGATCCCCTCGCCCCCAGGCGACCGCCACGCCGCCAATCCGGGCTCGCCACAACCGCGAGCTGGCCTTCGCTCTCCCATGAGCGCCTGAAGTGCAGCACTTCTCCGCGAGTTACGCCCGCCCAACCCATCAAGACCAAGATCCGGACCATACACGGGCCAAGTCCCCCGTCAGAGTGAGTACGATCTTCATTCCCCCTGGTCACAACGCCATGAATGCTGTACCACCAGCAGACCAAGAACGTTCTTTGTTCTTACAGCCCTCAGAAGCTTGGGTTCTTCTAGAGCCTGCATTCGGGTTGCCTGGAGGTATGTTGCGCTCCAGGCGCCCCGACATTATAGGTGCCCACTGTAATCAATTGGGTTCTTAGAGCTACTGTCTGGCATCCAAAGGAGATCCCGCCGGACCAGTCGCGGACCAAGTAGCGCCTCGGGACATCACCCCACGAGCCGCCCGGTCACCGAGCGCAGCGACCCGCCGATACCCGCAAGCAGCGCCCAAACCGCCAGCAGGACTGGGAGAGCTCATCGGACCTCATGACCGCCCTGAACGAGTCCCCACCCGAGCGAAGTCTCCTCGCGACGAAAACGGGCCTGCCAACGTCCACAAGCTGCAGAAGGCCACGAACAGGACAGCCCGGAAGGGCCAAGCAAGAAGGCCGCCGCGAGGAAGCCCGCCCCAAGCTCGCGACGGCAACAAGGCTGTTGTCAGTGCCGCGTGCGATCCTCACCCCGAAAGTGGGCACTTCAGAAGGAGGCCGGGTGGCGACGGGACGTCCGCGGAAGGATCCACGCGATCCGGTGCTGATTATGCGGGATGCCGGGCTCGAACCACTGGAGCCCTATCCAGGAAGTGATAAGCCCTGGCGCTGCCGCCATGAAGCGTGCGGGAGAGAAGTGTCACCGCGGCTGGGCAACATTGCCGCGGGTCGGCAGGGCGGCTGCCGGTACTGCTCAGGCACGGCATCGATTCCGCCGGAGGCGGCGGTGGCGTTGATGCGCTCGGTCGGCCTGGAACCGCTGGAGCCGTATCCCGGGGCGACACCCCCTTGGCGCTGCCGGCACGTGCCGTGCGGTCGGGAGGTCAAGCCGCGCTACTCGTACATCAAACGCGGAGGGGGACCGTGCCGATGGTGCGCGCCGAACGCGCCGGTCGATCCGGACCAGGCCGCCGCGCTCATGAGGTCGGCGGGTCTGGAACCGTTGGAGCTGTATCCCGGGACCGACATGCCCTGGCGGTGCCGCTGCACAACATGCGGCACGATCGGGACACCCACTCATGGGTCGGTCAAGGGCGGACAAGGGGGCTGCGGCCCGTGCGGGCGCAAGAACGCCGGGCAGGGCATCAGCCGGGCATGGTCGCGTCGCCGCGAACTGCCCCGCACGGACGGGGACCGGGCCGCAATTGAGGCGAAGGACTTCGACCTCGAGCCGCTGGAGTCCTACCCAGGACCGAGCGGGCTGTGGCACTGCCGCCACCTCCCGTGCGGCCGAGACGTCGAGATCAGGTTGAGTAACCTCAGGCGCGGCCTTCGGGCATGCCCGTACTGCCCTCCCTCCCTGGGTGGCCGACGCCGCTGGCCCGCGGACGAAGCCGAGGCCCTCATGCGTGCCGCTGACCTGGAACCGCTCGAACCGTACGCCGGGCGTCGTGACAAGGCGTGGCGGTGTCGCTGCAACGGCTGTGGGCGTGAGACGTCACCGAGTCTGGGCGGCATTCTGGCGGGCCAGGGCGGCTGTCGGCACTGTGCCGACGTGAGGGCGGCAGCGGGTAGAAAGACCGACCCGGACATCGCGGTGGCTGCCATGCGCGCGGCTGGGCTCGAGCCGCTGGAGCCCTATGCCACCTCGGTGACTGCGTGGCGGTGCCGTTGCGTAACCTGCGGCAACGAGGTCTCCCCGACGCTCATGAAGATTCGTGCTGGTGGAGGATGCAAGTTCTGTGCCACCCACGGCATCGACCTGGCAGGACCGTCGAAGGTTTACGTGATCACCCACCAGGAGTGGAAAGCCGTCAAGATCGGGATCGGTGCCTGCACCGGCTACACCTCTCGCCTCATCCAACACGAACGCCAGGGTTGGCAACTGCATCAGGCCCGTGACTACACCACCGGCGCAGCCGCCTACGACGTCGAGCAGGCCGTGCTGGGCCGCCTGCATCAGGCCGGACTCATTCCTTTCCTCACGAGCGACATCATGCCGAACGGCTGGACCGAGACCTGCTCCGCAGCCCGCATCACGGCGGCCGAGGTCTGGGCCATGGTCGATGAGGAAACACGGAACGCAGAAAAACCCTATCCGCCCCGAACTGGCGGCCGACCCCGTGCCGCGGTCCTCATCGACGCGGAGGCCGCAGCCGCTGAGATGCGGGCTGTGGGATACGAGCCACTCGTGCCGTATCCCGGCCGCACCAACGCGACTTGGCCCTCGCGCTGCATGACCTGCGGGCACGAGGGGCGTCCGACGTTCAGTGCCGTCCGTAACGCGGGCCAGCGCTGTCGCGTCTGCCGGGCAAAGGAAACCCAGGCGAAACGCGCCGCCACGAACGCGCCGAAGGCCCAAGAAACCATGCGCGCGGCCGGACTCCAACCGCTTGAACCCTACCCGGGCAGCCAAACACCGTGGCGGTGCCGATGCACCACATGCGGTCTCGAAACCAGCCCCACCTACTCCAACGTCAACAGCGGTTCGAAGGGCTGCCGGTTCTGTGCCCTCAACTCGGCAACCGACGAGCGTGCGTCCGCCGAAGTACGAGCGGCCGGGTTCGAACCGCTGGAGCCGTACCCTGGCCGTACCACGGACCGTTGGCGCTGCCGCTGTTCCTGCGGAAACGAGGTCATGACGCGCCTGTCATCCGTCCGGTCGGGAACCACCGGCTGCAAGAAGTGCCCCCGATCCGGTGGCCGAACCGATCCCGCGACAGCCGCCGCGGAGGCACGCGCCGCCGGGTTCGAGCCGTTGGAGCCCTATCCGGGGAAGACCACCGACCGGTGGCGCTGCCGCTGCAGGTGCAGCACGGCCATCACCCTCACCCTGACCAGCCTCAGAGGAGGCCGTACGGCGTGCGGAACGTGCTCCCGAGGCGCGACTCGATAACCGTCGGTCACGATGCACCCCGCCGCTGCACCCAGTAGTCGAGCAAGCCCGGGTTCCGTCGTATCAACCTTCTTTAGGAGATCGCTGCCGCCCGACGGCATCCTCGGTATCGGCCCCTTTGAAGATACATTCGGCGGATCATGAGCGCCTCGGCGTCCAGCAATGTGGCCGACGTCCTGTCGACGGTAGTCGACGTCAGCTGACATGGGCAGGCCGCACAGTCTTCAATGGCGTCATGGCCACGCCGATGCCAACACCCCCGCCCCCGCCCGCCACTCTGGAGACGATCGCGGGTAGCGCCACTCTGGACGAAGTCCTGGAGTGTCTACGCGCGCGGCGGCCGGTGTTCCACTCCGAGGCCGATCTCCAGCACAGTTTCGCCCTCGCTGTAGGCGAGGTCGCACCGGATGTCAGGTGCCGTCTCGAGATCCCGGTGCGCGGAAGCAACGCCTCGGAGTACCTGGACCTACTGTGCCTGGGGCCGGCGAGCCGTACGGCAATCGAGTTCAAGTACGTGACCCGACAATGGTCGGGTACAGCAGGGACGCCTCCCGAGGAGTACGCCTTGCGCGGACACAACGCCCCAGACGTCGCACGTAGGGACTTCCTGCGGGACGTAGCAAGGTTGGAACGCTTCTGCGACCGCGAGGACCAGAACGGGCTGGCCCTGCTCATCACAAACGAGGCGGCCCTGTGGCGCCCCAGGCAACGCAGGATGCCCACCAGGGACGAGGAGTTCCGCATCCACCACGGGCGCCAACTGAGCGGCACCTTGCTGTGGGCCGGCGGTTCCTTCCCGGACAACACCCGAGTGCTGCGCGGCGCCTACACGCTCGCCTGGCGTCCGTACACCCAGTTTGAGGGCCCAAGTAGCGAATTCCGCTGCCTCGCGGTGTTCATCACTCCAAACCCAGCACGGCCCCAGTCGTCACACGAGGCGCCATGAACAAACTCCCTAGCATGTCATTGACGCAGCGGCAGGAGCTTGCAGTAATGGCGTCCTTTACGCGCGACCATGAGCATGCCTGGACAGGTCACCTCACCTGACTAACCAAGTCCGTCGAGGATCAATTCGACCTCAGTCCGGGGACGGGGCAGGGCGATCAAGGCGAGGTTGTTGTGGAAGTGCTCTCCAACCGGCCTGCACACCAACAAGCTTGACCCATGTCTGGGCATCCAGCTGAATGCTCCCGAAACCTGGACATGATCGTTGGCGCCGAGACGTTCAGGAAGGCGACGACGGCACCCCACCGATCGACGAGGCATGCCCGCGCTGCCCCCTCAGCACAACACGCCGAAACAGTCCGCCAATTGCATGAGGCCGTCGTGAACTGCCGAGGTCAATCAGCAGCAACAGATGTCCCCCGCCCTCACACAGGACCACCGGACTCGCTCTCTGACCGATTCCCGGGTAGACGGTCCTCAAGTGCTCCCCGGGCTTCTGCGAGCTGAGCCTCGGCTCGCAGGAGGTCAGTGATCAACTTCGAGAGCCTGGTATCCCCCGCTGCTGGTTGACCGTCAGTATCACCGGCGTACGTTTCGAGGGTTCGTGCCAACTCGAGGATCGCATCCCGCGCGGCTCGTTGCTCGTCGTCTTCGACATGGTCAGAGAGCCTCAGCCACTTCGCCTCCCTGTCGGCGGCTTCCAGTGCAGCGACTGTGACGATCGTACGTACGACGCGGCGGACGATCTCCTCAAGGTTCAATGCGATCCGAAGCAGCGGCGCTGCTGCCATGTCGTCCTCGCTGGGTTCACTCCCCCGCTGGAACATCCGGTAGAAGTCCCACGGGTCTTGAGGCTCGTTCAGCCGTTCCAGAGCGGTGAAGACGGGCCCGAACGTGTCGAGCGGCGGTCTGGAGATGGGGAGTGCCGCCCGGTGGTTCCAAAGCGCGAGCACAGCGGTCGCCGTTTCACGGCGTACGTCGTCAGCTTCCGCCTCAGAGGCTGTCTCGGCGCGGATGATCAAGTCGCCGATGTGGTGGGCCATCCATCGGCCCAGTACATCGTGGTCCGGGAGGCTAGCTGCGATCTCTTTGCCCAGTTCGAGGGTGCGCTCAAAGCTCTCCGCATCTTCCGGAGTCATCGAAGAGGTAAATCTTGTAGGACCTTTCGCGTGGGGGGAGGGATTCGTCATCGTCTTGGTCGTACCTCACCGAGTAGGGCTCATTGTGGTCTTTATGAGTGCGGTCGATCATCACTTCAACGATCATGCTGCGTCCGGTCAGGGAAAGGATTTGCTGGAGGGCATCGCGCCGGATTTCCAGCCGCTGTCCCTCAGTTCCTGTTACTCGGTCCGAGCTGGTCGCGGCTGTGTCGTCCCAGACAGTGCTGCGGAGGGCGAGGCCGTCGGCACGGGTCCATTCGCGCATGTCTGCGTCCGGTTCCAGCCCAAGCAGACCGACGAATTCCTCAACGGGCCGGTACGGCGGGTACCGGACCCCGCCGGCTAGCGGGTCTCTGTTGTCCTGGCCTTCGCGGCCGTCCGGGACGGCAATCCATCCCGTCAGTTGGAAGCCTTGGGTATCGAACTGGTACTCACTGTCGTCGGCGTCCGGGATGCGGTATGCCATGTACGAAGGGGCGGTCTGCAGGGCGAGCGCGAGCGCCCTGGCCTTTTCGGGAGTGACCAGAGCGCTGCGGATCAGGACTTGTTGCGCGGCCTCATAGCTCGTGTCGTCGGAGCTCTCCCAGACCGTGACCCACCCGTCGCTCGCCAGGAGACGCTCACTGAAGTGCTGGCTGTTCAACCGCCAGATCCAGTCGGGTCTTGGTGAGTCGTATGGTCCCTGGAAGACGCTTTGGGGCGAGGGGTCTCGCCGGTCGGCAAGCCATCTGCCGTCGTCGCGCGTGAGTAGGAAGTCACCGAGCCAGTCGGTGAACAGGTCTGTGTCCGCCTCGCTGTCCCGGTACACGGGATGCGTCTTCAGCAGTTCCCCGGCGACAGACCACACGGCGTGGGTGGAGAGATAAAAGTCTAGATCGTCGGCGTCCGGCCAGGTCGTATGATGGGCGAAGGTGCTTCCTTCCCTGTACAACTTGAGCGCGTAGCGCGGGTCGTCCTCATGTACGCCACGACAGGCGAGCTGCCAGGTGGCCGTGATGGTGTGCCCGGCGAGTCGCAGGACCGTCTCCTCTGAGATCCCGAAAGCCTCCCCTAGCGGTTTGCACCAGCGGTCTTTGAAGTCCCAGTCGAACCGGAATTCGCTCGGCTCAAGTGCGAGGGATCCCTCATCCGCGTCACTCGATTCCCTTGCCCTGCGTTCAGCCCATGACTGGCTGACAACATTCTTCGGTCTGTTGATGCTGCGCACGATGTCGAGTTCGTCTGCTGTCAGACTTCCGTAGCCGGAAGAGGCCAGGGCGACGCAGATCACTTTCGCACTTTCCTGCATCACGACATGCGGTTCGTCATCGAAGACGACCTTACGCAGCAACGGCTCGAATTCGATCAGTCCTTGATGCGTTGCCGTGTTCTGAGCGGCGCGTGCAAGGGCGAAGAGTAGCCATTGGAGGGCGTGTCGGTCGTAGAAAGGCAGACGGGCATCGTGGAACGGGGTGACGTCAAGACTGCCCAGCGCGAAGCGCTGCAGCGCGTCGAGTTCTTCTTTGCAACCGAGTTCGGCGAGGAGTCGGACGCAGTGCGCCGCCCGCCACCTAGCGCCGTGCTCGGGGTCACCGAGAACCGCCCATAGATAGCCTGCGAAGCATTCTGCAGCCGCTGCTGGTTTGGCGGGAAGATCGGCGAACATCCCGTCGGCCGAATCCTCGGGGGCGAGGCCGGCCAGCATGGTCCCGTAGTCGTCCAGGACGACCTGCGCCTGTACGCCGGTGAGCCGTGGAGCGAGCCGGGCCGCCAGGTAGTAGCACTCCTCGGGGAGGAACACAGCAGGCTGCGAACCGAGTTCCCGGAGTGCCGTTCCGAGCAGATCCGCATCAGGTGTGCCGGCCAGACCGGCGAGCCCTTGTAGTTTGATCGGCTCGTAGCCCTTTGTGGTCAGTTCCCGGCTGAACCGCGTGGTGACCGTGTCAGCGAGGTGACGTAGTTGCTGGCGGGCGGCCAGGGGCAGCAAGGGCAGCTCTTCCAGCCTCTGGACCAGATGTGTGTAGTCGAAGGTGCTGAGGTGGGGGTTGGACTGAAATGCGATGAGCATGTCGTCGAGTTTGCGCAGGGGGACCCTGACCGCGTGGTCGATGACCTGCTCCATACGCAGCAAGTGGTCCGATCCGCGAACCAGTTGGCGAGCCTTCTCCCAGCCCTCCTGGGTGGAGAGATCACACGCTGCTAGGGCAGCCTCCAACTGTCGCGTACGCGCCATCCGCCCTTCGTCCTCCTCACCCCGCGTCCACCGGGGAGAGCTGTAGCCGGACGACGCTGCGAACGCGATGTTGCGGGACCGGACGGCGAACAACGTGCCAGAGAGGTCGATGCCCAATTCGCTGGTGGCGTGGTCAAGGCGTTCGAAGGACTCGCTGCTGAAACGACGTGCCCGCAGGAACTCTCCCAGAATCCCGGCGATGCGTTCGCCGTCGTCGGGAGCCTCGCGAAGGGCTCGTTCAACGAGCTGGAGGGCGCCGACACGGTACTCGTCGAACGGCACCGTCGCCAGAGCAGTGACCGCGGAGGGAGTAAGCGGGCCCGCTTTCTCGTCGAGAAGTGCCTGAATGAACGGACCCTCAGAACACAACCGACGGTCACGCCAACGGGAGGCGACGACTGTCGCGGTCGTCGGGTTCAAGCGGCCCATGACGCTCAGGACCGCGGCATGATCCATTCCGTCCCCGAGATAGGGCTGAATGCTCTCGGCAAGCTGTGCAACGCGATATGCGCGGCGATCGTCGTCGTGATTGCCCTCGGAGGCTCGGCGAGCGACGGCGAGGACGCTCCCCCACAGCACATGTACGTCGTCGCCCACACGGTCGGTCAGATCGATCGCCCTGGTGAAGTAGGCGTGAGCCTCGCGTGTGTCAAATCGTTGGACTGCGCGAGCGAGTTTCACCATCCGCTCCGCCTTGTACTCAGCACTGTCCTGAGTGGTGTCGAGCGACGCAGCGACGGACTCCGCGAGTTCGACAGCGATGTGCTGCAATTCATCGACGGGGGCCGCTGCGCGGACGGCGTCAATCAGGACTTCGTCTGCAATGTTCCTCTGCATGGCCCGGTACCAGTCGAGCAGGAGCTGACGCGTCACCTCGGACGAGCCGAAGGCGAGAATCCGGACACCGAGTCGCGCGACCCCTCGATACAGGAAGTACGGCACCTCATGTCCACCATGCTGTCCCGGCATAGAGGCCACGAGATCCCGGAACGGGACTTGTGTGTCGCCGGAGGCTCCGACTAGGCAGTCGATCCAGAGGCTCGCCCAGGCACCGAGGGGCACGACGCTCTGCTCGTGGTCGTTCAGTGTGCGCGAGTACGTATGAGGATGTTGCCGCGCTTCCAGGACGTCGTCGCCCGCAACCATGTCTGCATCGAAGGGCTGCCTCCGGATCTTAGAAAGCAGCGCGAAGCCGCACAGGAGGGCAAGTGTGTCGGTGTTCAGGCCGTAGCGGCTTCCGGCACCCCGGCCCAGGTCGTCAGGGAGATTGAGACGCAGGATCCGTTCGGCCTCCGTGTCCGACAGCACGCCGTGGCGCAGCCCCATGGCGATGATCCAACCGACCGCCGGAAGTGCCTTGTTCTCCTCCGGGACACCCGGATGTCGGCGAAAGGAGACGGGTCTGCGTTGGCGCTTCAGCATTCTCACCAGGCGCCGCGCAAGCGGTGCCTGGCACACGAGGTTGGCCTGCCAGGCGGCATAGGCGACGGCGAACTGGAGGTACTTCAAGCGCGTGGCCGCGTGGCCGAGGGCCTCCAGTTCCTCGGTACGGCCCGAGTCGGCTAGCCGGGTAGTGATGATCACTCCAGCTTCGAAGCCAACTCGATTGGGGCGCCATCGGGCCAAGTACTCGGCGCATGCCTCCACACCGTCGGTGTTGAGTAGTCCGAAGGCGACTTCAGCAATGTCCGCCGCGGTGACGTGGTGTCGGTGCGGATCGTCGTCAGGCCGCCGCACCCATGCCTTGAGCCATTCCGCCGCGCTGCGCAGTCGACTGCGGGCGAAGTCGGTCTGGCCTGCGGCGAACGAGAGCAAGGCGCCTTCGAAGTGAAGGTTGGAACCTGGCCAGTCCGTGGCAAGGCTGCGGTTCGCCACTATGTCTTCGACCGTGCTGGCGTCCAGGAACGCGCCCGCTAGATCGGTGTTGCTCCTCAGCAGATGAAGCCGACGAGAGTGGCCGGCGGCCAGGCTGCCAGCCTTGACTGCAAGCCGGGCCGCCTCCCATTCCTTGCCCACGCGTAGCGTGGCCTTGAGGGCGAACTGAGCCCGCTGCTGAGCGATCTCCCGTTGTTCCAAATCGTCCCCCTCGGGGAGCGCGCCGTCGGTGATCGCCAGCTCAACCAAAGTGTCGACCTGACCGGCCTCCCACAGCAGTTGCGGCAAAGAAGCTGCCACATACGGTTCGCCTGCGGCGAGCGGCGTCAGGCGGTCGATGAGGTCAATCAGGGACTGGCCGGTCGGACGATACCTGGTTCGAAACCAAGTCTCGGTCGGTTCGTCACGGAACTGCAGGGCGTCACCATCGACGAGCAGAGGGCGGCGGAGATCCGCTGCGAAACTGTGGATGACCGAGGCCGGCACGCTGCACAGCTCGGCCAGAACGCCTACGGGGATCCTCGGCCGGAGTGCGGCCATGGCCTCGCACAGTCGGTCGATCTCCGCACTCAGATGATGGTTGGCGTCCTTACACTGGTCCACCAAGCTCTGCAGGAGTTCGTCGAGCAAGGAGACGTCGGGATGTCTCGCCTCCCCGAGAGAGCCGAGACAGGACTCGAGGTCCGAGGCCGTGCTGAGAACGAACGCTTGGACACGGGGGTTGCCGCCGGTACGACGGTGGAACTCGGCCGCCTGTGCCTCCGTGACCACTCCGAACACAGACGCCAAATGCTGCCTGGATTCGGCGACGCCGAATCCCGTGAGCTCGATTCTGTGGACACCAGGCGGCGGTTCCAGCAGATCGACGCGTTCGGTGCGGCACAACATGACGAGTCGCACGTTGTCCGGTAGTGCCTCCCGCAACAGGTCTGCGACGAAGGCACGCTCACCACCATCTCTCGCGATGAGAGCCGCATTGTCGGCCGCGTCCACTACGAGAACCAAGAGCGCCCCCGGGGTGGAGGCCGCGATGGCTTCTGCCGCCCCCCGGACTCTCACCACGAACGCCTTCGCGTAATCGGTCGGCTGGGCCGTACCAGCCGGAATCAACGGATCGCAAAGGGCATGCGCAGCAAGCTCATTAGCCAGCTGGACCAAGCCTTGTTGATGCTGGTGACGGGGCGAGCTGGAGCGACGGTAACTCCCGTTCCCGAAGCAGTCGTAGACGAGAGTGATGGAGCCCGTCGGCAAGTTCCGTTCAATCTGCGTGGCAAGCACAGATTTCCCGACACCGCCGGCCGCGTGGACAATGACAGGCCGCGGGGCGAGCCGCACGATGTCGTCGACGATCGCACGAGACTGCGGAGTCACAATGACGCGTCCGGGCGGGTCGATGAGGTTGGGGGCAGGCAGAAGGCGCTCTGGTGGGACCCCGAGAGCAGTAAGCACAGTGGAGCGGTCGACGACGTGATTCGTCTCCAGCGAGGTCGCGCGTCGCGCGATCATCTCTTTCAGCAGAAGGGGCTGCACATCGGGAGCGCCGGGCAGAAATCCGGCTAGATCCAGCCGGAACAGCCCTTCGAGTCGCAGCAAGCCTGGCGCTGTGGGATCCACTTGTAGCTGTTTGAAGAAACCGGCTTCGCCGTCTGCGTCGTCCGTGAACCCCGCATACTGTTTGAGAAATTTGACCTCGTGAGCGTAGTCGCCGAGCTCACCGCCCACTGCCAGAACCCTGATCGCACGCAGAACGGAGTCGCGGACCGGCCGGTTGGATAGGAACTCGAAGATGACCTTCCGCTCAAGTCCCGGCGACTCCAGCTTGATTCGTCGGTACTTCTCTGCAAACCCGCTGACGGTGCCGCCAAGTCCCGACACGGTCCACTCCTCGGTGGCCCGCGCAGTCGAATGCTTCAGCTGGCGATACACCACGCGGTTCGCTTCGCGAAGTCCGGTCGCGCCGTAGTACTCGGCGATGTCAATGACGTCTTCACCGTCGCGCCCCGTCGTGTCATCCTGCGACACGCCCTCGACGGCGATCGCAGTCAAATCTGCACCAGGGAGCAACAGCTTCAGCGCCTGCCGAGCCGCCCAGTGATAGTGGAACTGATCGCCGTCACGGCTGGCACGCAGAAGATCGGTGTCAGGCATGCCCACTCCCGGCAGACCTCAAAGCGACGGAATCGGGCAAGGGTCCCCTCACATCACCACAGACCAAGACGGCACAAGCCTGCACACGCTACTCATGTCTCTCTGATTCCGGCAACGCATCCACCGACGCATCATGTCCGAAACGATCGACGCGGATTCAAGACAGCGCTCGCACCTCCCCTCGCCGGGTGTCAACGGCCACGGTATGGGCGTTGCGGGCGCAGACAGATAGGAGCCGGCCCATCAGAATCCGCCTCGCCAAACCCTCCAGACTCTGCGACTGCGAACAGTGCCGTTGCCCTACCCAACCCAGTCGAGGTCTCGGTCAACCCACAACCAAGATCCGGACCATATGCGGGCCAGAGACCGCCAGATCCACATCGGCCGTCACATTCGCGCTGGTCAGCGCCATGCAAGCCGTGTACCACCAGCAGACGAAGAACCTCCTCGTCTCGTACTCGCCGAAGAAGCTGGGCTTCTTCTAGACGCACGGGAAAAGGCGCCTGACCTGGGCTTTCACCCGTCAGGCGCCTTTCACTCAGCCCGCTCTCAACCAAGCCCGGCTTGCGCGCTAACTCCCATTTTCTCCCACTGGTGTACCCCTCCCGACCAGTGCTTCCGGACCAGTCACGGACCAAACCCCCGGTTCAACCCTCGGGTGGGTCACCTTGGCTGACGCGCTGCCACTCGTTCATGGACTGCTCGATGAGGCGGTTCGCCTGCTCTCGAAGGCCGTCGAGGAACTTGGCGTAGTGGCGAAAGAGCACCTCGATGCTCTGACCGGCGCGGCGGGCGCATTCAGCCGGGTCCACTCCGGAGTAGAGCCAGAAGGAGATCCCGGCGTGTCGGAGATCGTAAGGTCGCTTGGCCAGGCGAGAAGTCCGCTCGGTACGAGTCAGGGCGTGCTCCCGGGCCCGCGCCCACGTGATGCCGTAGGCGGCAGCGTCGACGTAGTTGCCAGCCTGGTTCCGGAAGAGTCGACCGTCGGGTGCCACATCGAACCGTTTCACATGGGCACGCAGCATGCGTACGAATTGCGGCGGGATCGGAATAGGTCGCGTCGCGTTTGCCGCGCGACGCTTGAGCGAGTGCACTTCGTGCACCTCACCGTCGTCGGTCACGATGCCGTTGCGGGCGATGGTCTTGCGGATCAGCTCCTCGGCCCGCACCGCCGATTCGGCTCGCTCGACGGTGTGGCCGACGATGTACCGGCGGAAGATGTCGATGATCACGTAGGCGTGATACCAGACGCCCTTGACCGGTCCGGCCGCCTTGGTGATGTCCCAGGTGAACACCTGCGAGGGCCCCGTGGCGACCAGCTCGGGCACCGCCTTGGCGGGATGGACGGCCTGCCGTCGGCGCTCACCGGACTGATCCTGCTCGCGCAGGATCCGGTACATCGTCGAGACGGAGCAGTGACAGCGCCCGGCATCCAGCTCGCGGGCCCAGATCTGCGCGGGCGCCAGCTCGGCATACTCGTCGCCGTTCATCAACTCCGTCACCGCAGCCCGCTCTTCGGCCGTCAGGGCCGACGGCTGCACCTGCGGGGCACGTGCTCTGCGTGGTGGCGGGGGCCGGAGCCGGCGGTAGTGCGTGGCGCGGGAGCGGCCGGTCAGCCGACAGGCGGCCGTGATGCCCAGCTGAGCCTCGACGCCGGTGAACGCCTCGTCCACGACAGGGTCGACGGCAGGCTTCAGTCCGCGCTCTCGGAGACCATTTCCAAGAGCGCGGAAGCTTTTCCCATCACCTCGAGTGCGGCCTTGTTCCGGGCCAGGTCCCTCTGCAGCCGCTCCACCTGCTGCCGCAGCTTCTCGTTCTCCACCTCCGCGGCGGACTTCTTCGCACGGGCCGGGCTGGTCCGGCGGTCGATCAGGTTTTCCAGGGCCCCGGCGTCCCGCGCGGCCCGCCACTCCTTGATATGGGAATGATAGAGCCGTTCCCGGCGCAGGACCGCACCCTTCTCGCTCCTGGCTGCGGCGTCGTACTCGGCGACGATCCGCAGTTTGTACTCCGAGGTGAAAGTGCGGCGCTTCGGCCTCGGTGCCGGGTCGGATCCGACGGACTCTGTGCTGGGCATAAGGGACGGCTCTCCTGTCGTGCCCTCTCAGGCTAACCCCGCAGAACGGGATGTCTCACCCAAGGCTGACAGAGAGGGGCCCGACCGATTCCAGTGCGCCCGTCACCAGTTCTCCGCGGGTGCGCGGGCTGCGCCCGCAGAGTCGGCGGCGAGCGGCGCCTCCGTTCACCTGAAGAATTCCCTAACCCGGCACGAACACATGCGTCCATGCTGATCAGGGCGGCGGACCGGCCCGGACAGTACGGGGCCGGAGCTGCCGCCCTCGCACGGCGCAGGGTCGGCGGCGGTGACAAGGAGGTCTGGCTGATGATGTCCCGAAGACGCTTGCGGCATGCTCCGGTGCTGACCGTGACGCTGCTCGTGACGCTCGCCGCAGCCGGGTGCGGCGGCTCCGGCGATGGGGCTCCCTCGGTTGCCGACCGGCCGCGGTCGAACGCCACGGACCGTACAGGCGACAGCGGCGGAGCCCTGGCGAAAAGGCCGCCGGCGGACCCCTGCGGGCTCATCTCCGTCCAGGAGGTCCAGCAGTTGGGAGGCGTGTCCGTCACGGCGAAGACGAGCGAGTTCAACACCACGGGCTGCGAGTACTCGCACGACGGGGTGCTGATCTCCTCGACTGTACAGGGTGACGAAGCCAAGGCCTTCGCCGACGACATGCTCGCGGGAGCCCACAAGAAGCCGCTCTCCGGCGTGGGCGAGGAGGCCTACTCCTACGACGCCTCCGATCACGGGACCTTCACCGTGCTCTTCCGGAAGTCGGGGATCTGGGTGGCGATGACCGTGGTGGCGGACAGGGTGGACAACGCCGGGCGGCTGAACGAACTCGCCCGGACGGTGGGCGCGCGCGTCTGACACCGGCAGCCGGGCCCGCGCCGGGCCGCACCCCACGAGCACGGCGCGCGGTCGGCGGGGGGGGCACGGTGCCGGGGTGGGGGCCGGGCGCGGGCGAAAGTGGTGTCGTGCCGCGCGGCCCGTTCCCGGGACCCACCTCGTCCGGCCGCACCGGAGCCCTGCACGTCCGCGTGCGAGGCGAGGCGGTGGTGGAGCACTCCACGAGGCCGTCTGCCGCCGTTGCCCGGCAGCCGCAGCGACCACGAGAGGACGTAGCGACCGGTCGCCCGAAGGATTCCTGAACAGGGCGCGAACACGCCAGTTGATGATGGTCTAGGGGCAATACCAGTGACTTAGCGCGTCATTGATGGCTCTGACGTGCGAAAACGTCGCGCACAGAGGCTCTGTCGGGCGCCAAAGTCACCGGTATTGGGTCTAGGGGGTACGGCGCCGCGAGCGTCGGCCATGGCGAACGGATCACGGTATGAGAGGCATCCGGCTGCTGTCGGCTGTGTCACGGGGGGTTGCGGCCCTCCGCCCGGGGTGGGCCGTGAGCGCACCGCGCCCGGGGAGGCGGGCCGCGCCGCTGGCGATTGCGTTCCTCCTGACCATCACGGCGGCATGCGGTGGCGCATCCAGGCGTGCGCACGAGGGCTCCAATCCGGCCGAGACGTCCGAGGCCGCGCTCACCTACGGGACCCGGCCGGTCCGCGATCCGTCGATCACCTACCAGCCCGACGTCGTGATCGTCGAGGGTGGACCGCGAGCAATCCGGTCGGCATCCAGTGACGGTCTGACCTGGACCATCGACGGAAAAGCCCGCGGTGCCCAGGACGTTCGGCTCGGAAAGGTCCTGTACGCCACCAGCCGTGCGGTGGGGCGGGTGCAGAAGGTGCGCCGGGTACACGGAGACGTCGTGGCCACTCTGGGCCCGGTGGAGTTCACCGAGGTATTCCGCGACGCCCACCTCACACTCGATCAGGACATCGACAATGGCGCGCTCCACTACCTGGAGATCCCGGACCTGCCCGGGGCGGTGACCATGTCTGCGGATGCCCCGACGGACGCTGCGACAGAGGCCGAGAAGGGCGCCGCCAAGGACGCCGCGCGGGATGCTCCGACGACGGCGCGGACGATCGGACAGACGTCGGTGCGCGCCGCGCATTCGGGGCGCGTCGGCACCGTGGTCGAACGGGGACCGGTCCGGGTCGCCGCCGTCGGGGGCACGCTGCCGCCGGCCAGGTCGAGCAGCGTCACGGCGGATCTCGGGGAATGGAAGGCCCAGCCGTATCGCAGCCCGGGGGCGTTCGGTCTGAAGTTCAATCACAAGGCCGCGGCGGGGCTCAAGGTCTTTGTCGACTTCTCGCTGAAGACGGAGAAACTGCACATCCGTTCCGATGTAACGATCTCCGGCGGTCGGGTCGCCGACGGGGCCACGTTCGCCGTCGAGGGGATCAAAAGCGTCGCGATCAGGATCGCCGCCGGTGCGGCCAACGGTGTCATCGACAACTCGAAGATCCGGGCCGAGGTACCGGTCCAGATGACCCTGCCGATCGCGGGGACCCCGTTCGCCTTCGACATCAGCTGGAAGTTCAGCGTCGCAACCGCACTCGGCGGCAACAACACCACGGTGACCGCCGACGGTGAGTGGGGGCTCGACGGTGCCATCGGCATGGTCAACGGCTCGATCGTCACCCCGAAGCTCTCGGTGATCAAAAGCATCATGGACTCGGTCACCGGAATCTCCGTCGGAGTCAGCGGCATCGCCACCACCGTCGAGTTCAAGGTCCAGGTCGGAGTCGGTGTGCCCGCCGCCTTCGCCGGTCCCTACGCCAAGCTCGTCATGGACTTCGGGGTGACCAACGGCTCGGTCCTCGGCGCCCCGCTGACCCGCTGTGTCGGAGCGACGCTGGACGGCAAAATCGGTGGGGGCGTGGGGGTTTCCGTCTCCGCCGTGGCCATGGCCGCCCTCAAGAAGCTCCTGCCCACGATGAAGTTCCAGCTGCTGCAGGAGAGCCTGACACCTTTCGTCCACAGACAGCAGACGCTGCCGGACGTACCGCTGTGCAAGTCCTGACACCGAGACGAAGGCAGACAGTGAGGATCCCGATGAACCGCAACCGCCCGCCGTCGCCACTGGTGCCCCTGGCTGTGCTCGCCTTGCTCGCGCTGTCCGGGTGCGGCGGCCACGGGCAGTCCTCGGCAGCCGGCCCCTCGTCGGTCGAGCCGGCCACGGCAACCCGGACTCCGGAGGAGAGCACCGAGGCGCCGTCGCCGAATGGGGCAGCCGTCGACCCCTGCGCCCTGGTGACCAAGCAGGAGGCGGAGAAGCTGGCCGGAACAGCGCTCGACCCCGCGACACCGGTGCGGGAGACATGCACCTACACGGGCCCCGTCACCGGGCCGACGGCCCAGGTGGAGATCTTCGTGGGGGACGGTGCGAAGAAGTACCTCGACATCGAACGCGACCTCGGACACACACTCAGGCCGCTGGCCGGTATCGGCGACGAGGCGTACGCCGAGGACGAGGCGGTCTTCCTCCGCAGGTCCGACCGGTGGGTGTCGATCCGTCTGGTGCGGCTCAACGACCCGGCGGAGAACCGCACACCACTGCAAGAGCTGGCCCGAAAGGTGGCCACCCGGATCTGACCCGTGTCCGCCGTGCGCACACGTCCCATCCATAGGAGCCCCCGCGATCCTACCCGTCGCTGTCGTTCTCGTCGTGCTGCTGTTCATCCTCGCCTTCGTCGTGCCCTACAACGGTCTTGTCCGTAAACGCGGTGCGGTGGACAACGCCTGGGCCCCAGATCGAGGTACAGCTCAAGCGACGCCACGATCTGGTCCCCCAACCGCGTGCAAACCGTCAGCGGGTAGGCCGCGCACGAGCGGCAGAGACAGGAGGAGCTGTCGGTCACCGAGAACCGCATCGCTTACTCCCGGCAGTAGTACAACGATGCGGCCTTCACCTACAACAACGCGATCCAGACGGTCCCGGCCAACGTCATCGCGGGCCTGACCGGCTTCGCGGCACGTGTGCGACGGCGGACGACGGGAAGCACAACGCCGACTCGCGCGGGCCTGGTCTCCTGGGCGCTGCTGTTGACGCTGATGGGCAGACTGAACGGCGAGCGCGGCACCCGGCGGGGCGCCGAGGTCGCGGGCCGCCGACTGGGTGTGCCTGAACACCTCGCCACGAGTGGGCTGTTCGGCCGGCAGCCCGCCGTCTCGGTCACCCTGTGGGGCCGGCATCTGGCTTGCGCAGTGGTGCTCGGCCTCGCCCCACGCGCGGTGGCCCTCCCGGTCGCCAGTATCCACGAAACCCCCAGGTCACAACCACAATCTGAGATCTCTGCCGAACCCGGCGCGGTTCAGAGTATCCTGACGCGGTGACCACCAGCGCGGGAGGGGCTGCGGGTGCTGACCGGGTGCGCGACCCCGATACTGTCGCGCGACTGGCGGAGTCGGCCCTGCGACAGGGGCAGTACAACGAGGCGCTGCGGCATGTCGCGACGCTCCCGGCGGACGCGCTGCTGCCTGCCGAACTGGCCTGGAGGCTCGGCCGCGTACTCCATCAGCGGGGCGAGTTCGAGGGCGCCGAGTCGCTGTACGAACGCGCGGCCGCCGACGCCGGGGACGCCGGCGCGGACCAGGCCCAGTTGCTGGCCGGCCGGTCGGCAGCACGCTGGGCCCGTGGTGACCGGACGCTGGCACGGAGCCTCGCCGACGAGGCGGTACGGGCTGCCGAGCAGAGCCGCGACGACGCTGCGCTGGCGGCGGCCTACCTCGCCCAGGCGCTGGCCGCCTTCAGTGAGGGCGACCGCGCAGCCAACGAACACGCCTACGCCAGGGCCTTCGCAGCGGCCGAACGGGCCGGGGACATGGGCCTGCAGCTGCGGATCCGCTCCAACGTCGGCTCCCGCCTGGTCGAGGAGGGGCGTCTGCGCGAGGCGGTCGACGCCCTCACCGAGGCGATCCGCCTCGGTGAGGGCGCTCCCCAGCAGACGCTGCTCGCACTGGCCCTGCACAACCGCGCCGAGGCCTGGCTGGGGCTCAGCGATCTCAACGCCGCCCGCGACGACGCCGATCGCGCGCTCACCCTGTGGCAGCGGGAGGGCTCACCGCTGGCCGCGTTCGGACTGCTGTTGATCGCCCGGGTGCACCTGACCCGGGGCTCCGCCTGGCAGGCGACGGCGACCTATCGCGAAGCCGTGGCGATGGCCGAGCCGGACGGCAACGCCCAGGTCGTGGCGCAGGCATGGGCGGGGTTGGCGCGCACCTGCTACGCCGACGATCCGGGCGAGGCGGCACGGTACGCGGAGTTGTCCCTCACACTGCCGAGCGCCGCCGGGCCGGTCACCGGCGAGTTGGCCGCAGGCTGGGTCGCACTGTGCAGCGGAGACACCGTCTCGGCCGCCCAGTACGCCGCAGACGTCCGCTCGGAGGCCGGCCGCCGCCGCGACCCGGCCGGGCTGGCCGAGGCGATGGAACTCGCCGCGCTCGCCGCATACCGGGGTGATTCGGCCACGACGCCGGGGCGCCCTGCCGCACGCCGTGCCGCCGGGCTGGTGGAGGCGGCCGCGGTCTGGGCCGACACGGGCAACGAGGTGGCACTGGCCACCAACGCACTGCTGCGGGCGCGCCACGCAGGCGACCGGCTGTCCGAGGACGTCGCCTGGCAGCGGCTGCACCGGCTGGGGGTGTGCGACGACGTCTGGCACATCGCCGGGCCGCTGGCGGCGATCGGTCCACCGCCGGTCCCCGAGGTTGCCGTGCAGGCCCTGGGCCACTTGGCGGTACTGCTCTCCGGAACGCCCGTCCCCCGGCCGGATGGCAGTCGCGTAAGGCCCGTGAGCTCGTCAAGGTGCTGGCGGGTCAGCTGGGAAGACCCGTCTCCCGGACCGCGCTCGCCGCCCTGTTGTGGCCGCAGACACCTTCGGAGGTGGCCAACCGCCGCCTGTCGGTGCTGATTTCGACGGTGCGCGCGGTCCTCGACCCGGCGCGGCGGCATCCGGCCAACCGCTTTCTGGTCACCGACCCCTCCAGCGTGTGGCTCAACACGAGGCACGTCGTCCTCGACACGGTCCGGTTCCACGAAGCGGCCCGTGCGGCCATCGCGGCGAACGCCGCGGTCGAAGGCAACCGGGACACGGCGGCCGGCGTCGACATGGTGGCGCGCCTGGAAGTGGTCGTCGGCATGTACACCGGCGACTTCGGCGAAGACGGCGAGCTCACCGGGGAGTGGAGCGAACGCCCGCGCGCGGCCTTCGCCGAGCTGCACCGCGACGTCGTCCGTACCCTCGCCCGCCGCTGCCTGCGGCTGGACCGCTGCGACGCTGCAGCCGGCTGGTACCTGCGCCTGATCGGCGAGGACGGCTACGACGAGTCGGCCCACCTCGGACTGATCGCCGCACTCTCCGCGGCGGGCCGGCACGGCGAAGCCCGCCGCCGCTACCGGGACTACGCCAAGCGCATGCACGAGATCGATGTCCACCCAGTCCCCTTCCCCACGGCGTGACGGCCCGGCCGATGACGTTGGCGAGTGCCCCGTGCCGCAAATAGCGCAGCGCCGAGTGGGCATCGGCAATTCCGTTGGCGGCACGTTCATCGCGTACAGCTGGCGCGACCGACGCCAGGCCCTGGGACAGGGCGACGATGTCACCAGGAGCGTAGGGGTTCAGCCAGTTGATTCCATCCGGAACTTGGAGAGGGCCTTCGTCGTACCCAAGAGAGCGGCGGAGTAGGCCAGGCCGGCGGGGGGCCACATGTGACCAGGGTCGTGAGCCCCTCAGGGCCGTGGCCGATGCCGTCGCGGGTCAGCACGTCGAAGGCGATCACACTGCCGAGGGAGTGTGCATCAACCACCCGCGAGCCCGGCTTGTGCAGTTCGGCGCGAACTTCGTCGCGGATGCGTTCGCCGATGTCGTGGTGAAGGTAGCGGTAGACCTGGCGCACGAAGCGCACCAGCCCGCGGCCCACGTCACAACCGAGCCGCCGGTCTGCGGCGACGAGGGCGCGGGCGACGGCGCGCGGTACATAGGGGACGCCGAGGCCGAGCGTCTCGGTCTCCAGCAGGTGGAAGGTGGTACCGGGCGGGGCGTGGGCGGCGAGCGCGTCGAGGATGGCCCGGCTGGTCACCGCGCACCCGTCACGCCCAGCCGTGGTGGCGGGCGTACCACCCCAGCTGGATGCGGGTGGTGACCCCGGCCTGGGCCATCAGCGACTGGATGCGCCGCTGCACGGTGCGCGCCGACATGTCCAGTTGCCCGGCCACGGCGTTGTCGGTGAGGCCCGCGAGCAGCAGCCGCAGGATGCGGGTGTCCACGGCGTCAATACCGTGGTGCGGCTCGCCGTAGGGGCGTGCCCGCTCCCACACCGCATCGAAGAGTGCCTGGGCCACGTTCGCCAGGCCGCCGCGCAGGACGAGGCTGGGGTCGACTTCGCTGCCGCGGCCGTGCAACGGCAGCATCGCCACCTCGCCGTCGCAGACGATGAGTTTGAGCGGTATCTCTTCGATCGTCCGTACCCGCATGCCCCGGCCGAGCGACTCGTCGACGTTGTCGGCCGCGCCCGGTTTACTCAGGAAGCCCTGGTCGATGACGGCGCGCACCCGGAGGCCTCGCGCCAGCACGGTCGGCTCCTCGGTGTTGTCCGGGCCGACCACCTGGACATCTCCGGTGACGAAGGTGTCGATCCTGCGCCGGGCGGCGAGTTGGAGCTGGACATACCGCTGCCGCACGGCGACCCGGCCCTCGACCAGCTCCATCAGATCGCGCTGTGCCCGGCCCATGCTGCCGGTGCGGTAGGTCTCGACCAGCTCGGCCACGGCGAGCTCGGCGCGCTGAAGGCGTTCGCGGTGCGCGGCCAGCTCCGCGCCGAGCGCGACTGCCGGCGACGCGGCGGCGTAGTTGCCGTCACCCTGTCGGCCGACCAGGCCGCGGGCGGCCAGCGAGTCCAGTACGGCGACGATCTGCGTACCCGGTACGGCTGCGGCCTCCGCCACTTCGTCGGGGGTGGCGGCCAGCCGTGTGATCAGCACCCGGTAGACGTTCTCCTGGACGGGGGTGAGCTCGAGATCCTCCAGCATCAAAGCCGCCTTCCGTTCGCTGCGCGCTGTCCGTCAGGGCGGATTCTCGCAGCTCGTCCGAGTGCGCGATGCCTGGGTACGGGCGGCCGACGGGCCCGCCGGATACAGCGGGCCCGTCGGCCGTCGTCGATGTGGACCCCCGAGCCGCGGTCAGCGGACCAGGGTGACCTCCGGGGAGGTCCAGGTCTCGGTACCGGGTGCCTTCTGGGGATCGGCGAGCGCCTTGTCGAAGACGAACCGCAGCCGGTAGGTGCCGGCGGGGGCGGGGGTGCCGTCGGCCAGGCTGGCATCCCAGCTGTAGAAGCCCATCCCGGTGCCGGCACCGGAGTTGCGGCTCACCCAGGAGGCGTCGTACGGCGTGGCGACCACCCTGCCGCGCGCGTCGAGGACTTGGAGGCGCATCCGCTCAAGCAGGGGGTAGCCGTGCGACAGCATCACCCATGCCTCGTCGTTGGCCGTGCTCGCGTCGGTGAGGTCGACGGTGATCGGCACGCTGCGGCCGAAGCTGAAGTAGCCGGGGCGCAGCGCCGGATTGTCCAGCGTGGTGTTGACCGCGGAGAAGGTGGGGTTGATTGCGGAGACCGCGTCGAAGTCGCCCGCCATGCCCAGGTAGGGCACCCGAATCTCCGGAGAGGCCGCGTCGACTGGGGTGAACTCCACCCAGCCTCCGAACAGGGTGCCCTGGGGGACTCTGTCGGGCTGCTCGATGTGCACAGTGACCGTGCCGCTGCCGTGCGCGGCGACGGTGAGTCGGTCGACGCCGTGGACCCGGGCGTCACCAGCGGTGTCGACCGGCTGCCAGGAGCTGGTGTACGGCGGGGCGGCGGAGACCGCGGCGCTCTGCCCGACCCGGTACGTCACGGCCTGGTCGGTCGGGTTGTGCACCGTGACGCGTCGGATCCGCTGCCGTCCCTCGAGGTCGCCCAGGGCCAGCTTGGAGGGGGTGGCGGTCGGCCGGCCGCCGGAGACCGACGCCAGGGCCGCCATCGCGTCTACCCGCCCGGCGCCCTGCTGGGCGACGGGCTGCAGACCGCGCTTGTGGTCGCCGGTCATGGCGAGCGGAGTGGCGGTGTTCTGCAGGGTGGTGCGCACCTGGTCCGGGGTGAGGCCCGGGTGGGCCTGAAGCAGCAGGGCGATGACACCGGCGATGTGCGGGGCGGCCATCGAGGTGCCGGAGTTCACGCCGTACCAGTTGAGTGCCTTCGGCATCGCCGAGAGGATGTAGCCGCCGGGAGCGGCGATGTCCGGCTTGAACTCCAGTTCGTTGCCGGGGCCCCAGGAGGAGCTCTGGTCCATCAGCCCGGCGGCGTCGGCATTCAGCGGGCTGCCGGCGTAGGCGCCCCAGGTGAGCTTGATCCCGGCCGGTGCGGCGAGGATGCGTTTGGCGTCGCTCTCGCGGATCGCCACCAGCGGAATGCCGGTGGTGCCGCAGCAGGGCGACACGGGGATGGTGTCCGGGTCGGTCCTCGGCTCGTGGTAGATCGCGCCGACCGCCCCGGCGGCCTCCGCGGTGCGGGCCAGGTCCAGCGGGCGGCAGTTGAAGGACTCCGCAGGGTCGGTTACCGGGGCGATGAGGGCGATCCGACCGGCGAGGCTGCCGGCGGGCAGCGGATCGCAGCTGGAGGCCATGGGGGTGATCGGGCTGCTGCCCGTCGCGGGCGCGGCCGGGGCGCGCCCGGAGTCCTGGTACGGAACGGGGGTGGTGGAGCCGTCGTCGAGGGCGAAGGCCAGGTACGGGTAGCGGTTGCTGTAGGTGCTGCCCACGGCTATCGCGCCGTTGGCGACGGCCGGTGCCGCAGCGTTGAACGGACCCGCGTAGCCGTTGCCGACGGAAACGACGGTGGGAGTGCCGGAGGCCACGAGGTTGTCGACGGCGAGTGAGAGCACGTTGCTGCTGCGCTCGCCCTTCGCGCCCAGGCTCATGTTGACGACGTTCACACCGTCGGAGGCGGCCCGGTCGAGCGCGGCGATGATGATGTCGTCGGTGGCGGCGTTCTTGGTGCCGAAGACACGGTAGGAGCGCAGGGTCGCATCCGGGGCGGCCCCCACGATGTGCTCGTCGTCACCGGCGACGATGCCGGCGACATGGGTGCCGTGTCCGGCGGCGGGCCCGTACTGGTCGTCGTAGGGGTCGGCGTCCTCGTCCGCGAAGTCGTAGCCGCCCAGGACCTTGGAGTTGGGAAAGCCCCCGCCGCCGAGCGCCGGGTGGTCGTAGGCGATGCCACTGTCGACGATGCCTACGGTGACGCCCTTGCCGGTGTAACCCTGGCGATGGGCCTGGGGGACGCCGGTCAGGTCCGTGGTGGTGACGACTTCCCGACCGGACGGTGCGTCGGCGCGCGACCGGGCGGTGCCGCCTGCCTGGGCGACGGCCTTCTTGAGGACGTCCGCGGAGACCGGGGTGGGCTTCTCCGGCGCTTCGTACACCACCGGCTTTGAGACGGAGGCCACGCCGTGCAGCGCGGTGAGCCGGCCGGCCTGCGCCGCGGGGACCTTCACCACCAGGCCGTTGACGACGTTGCGATAATGGCGGTGGACGGTCAGTGGAATCCCTGCGTGTCCCGCGGCATCGACCAGCTCCCGCTGGGAGTCGTCGACGGCGTGGCGCGCCGCGGCACGTTCTTTGGGAGAGGATCGCTGCGCGGCCGGTGCACTGTCGAGCGTGATGATGCGGGTTACGGACGGCCCGGACCGATCGTCCGTGGCTGCGTGTGCCAGGCTGCCGGGCACGGCGAGTGGCAGCAGCAGGAGGGCGGCCGCTGCGGTGATGGATTGTCTGTTCACGACCAGAGATCCAAGCCCGCGCCTCCGTAGCGGATCAATCGTTTGCAATGTCGCGTTCTTGCCATGTCGAAAACTCGACGTGGTCCTGTGCGCGCGGCCGGCCTGCCCGAGGCCGGTGGGAACCCGGATTGCTCCGGCGAGTGCCCGGTCAGGTCCGCCACCCGACCGGTGCCGTTGAGCGCACAGGTTGCATCAGGCACCCACGTCAATGGGCACGACGTCAAGCCGGCCGCGCCAGGCGGGCCGTCAGAACACGGGCCCGGGCCTGCTGGACCGCCCCCGCCTGGGAGGCGGCGAAGCGGAGCAGGCCCGGGGGCGTCCGCAGGTGCAGCGTGTCGGTGACGACGCAGCCGGCCTCATGGCGGTCGATGGTGAAGCGGTAGCTCATGCGGACCCGGCCGGGGCTGCGGACCTCGCCGGATATCTCGGCGGACTGCGGAAGACCGTCCGAGACGGCGACGAGCGTGACGTCGATGATGTTGTCGTGCCGTAGGACGCCGAGGAACCGGAAGCGCTCCACGGCCGTGTAGTGCACGGTTCCGCCGCTGCTGCGCACGTCGCGGACGGCGACAAGGAGCGGCGACAGGCCGACGTAATGTGACGGTTCGGCCAAGTGCGCGAAGACCTCTTCAGGCGGCGCTGCGATCCGGAACATGTGTTTCAGCTCGGCGGACGGCACCTCGGACCCTCCTCGATACGGTGTGGTGGCACGGTGATCCTCCCATCGCGGGCGCTCGTAAAGGTCGTTGAGCCCTCGCCCCAAGAGAGTCTCCCTGTACCGGAGTTGAGGGCACCCGCGTAGGGTCCCACATGCTCTTCACACGCGATCAGTGCGCAACAACGGCCTTGCACACCCTCAATACGACCTGGTACGGAAGGCGAAGGTGAACTCGGTGCGAGAGCTGCTGCCGGCGCTCACAGACCGGATCAGCTCGCGCTTCACGCCCCACCCCTGGGTCCGCTCGCCGCGCAGCACCAGCCAGATCACGTTGACCGTCCGGTGCAAGAACGGGGCGACGCCCGTCGCGCAGGCCAGACCAGCGGCCACGGCCCCAATCCAAGACGCCCTCGGTGGGTGTCCTTCTTCGAGTTCATCGTGATCAGGTACGGGCGCTACTCGGAGAGTTCCGGTGAGAGCGGCTCGATCACCAGCGCCCCGCCCTCGTGCGGCGCGGTCGCGGGGGTCGTTCTTCGTTGCGAAGGGGTTGTCCGGCGAGCGCCTGCCGTCGAGCCCGACCGTATCCGTGGTCCGAACCGGGTGGAGGCCAGGGCCAGCGTCACGATCACGATGGAGAACACCACGCCGACGACCGTGATGACGGCGGCGGCCAGCGTGGTGAGAATCTGCCGTGCGGCGTCCGCCGTACCGCTGATCGCCCAGGACGGGGGCGTGATCCGACCATTGTTGGCCGCGCGGTCCAGCGCATAGGTGACCGCGAAGAGTCCCACCGCGACCGCGACCTCGATAGTGGGGACCAGCCACAGGTTGGTACGCGCCGCTTTGCGACGCCACTGCGCTTCCAGGTGGAAGCTACGCATTAGCCAGGTCACCGCAACTCGCTTGGACCGCACGCATGTGCGCGAGAACAACGCCATATCGGCTCGACACCGAGCGGAAGACTCGCTGCAGGCGGCGGCCGCGTCCGCCGCGGGCCAAGCGCCGCGCACCGTTGTGCGCCGGGATCGCAGAGATCGTCGATGCTGCGGGCGACGTCGAGATCGCTCCCGACGCACAGTCTGTGTAGCTGTAAGAAACGGCGGGGTATGGAGCAGGCTGCTCCATACCCGTACCCGGCTTCTCGCTGACGGCCAGTCTTCAACCGGCTGTGGCACCCTGCGCCGTTACCTCACCGTCGGCTTTCACACGACGCGTGCGAGCCGAACTCGCCAGCTTCTCGACAGCCACTTCGGCGGTGAGGTCCTGAATCTCCTCGCCCGCCTCGATGGCTGCACGCCTGACTTCGAGGGTCAGGCCGACCGACGTCTTGATGATGCCCCGCACCAGCGGTTTCACCACTCTCTTGATCAGAGGGGCCGTGATCAGGCCAATGAGGAAGGGAGGAACTACAGGGGGCATGTGTGAACCCTCTCTTGTGTACACGGCACGGCTGCCGCCACCGCACGTGCCAATACCGCCTGGCCGGCCGTGCTGGGCAGGCATTTCACCCCCACCGAAAAACACCGTAGTCGACCTTCGGCCGACGCGCCCGGGGACGCCGATGCCTTTCATTCGTTTGAGCGGAGGCGCGCCGGAGCAGACCGTCGCTGCGGAACGGAATCACAACGGGTCCGGTGCGCCCGCCCCGCGTTCGTCCAGCAGTGAGCCCACCACCTGCACAACGAACTCGGGCACGCAGTCCGGAAAATCATGGCCGGTTCCCTCCGGGGTGTAGACCCTCCGGGCCGCAGTGGAGGCTGCGAGAAAGCGTTCCCTCACGGTAAGGAAGAAGTGCCGTACCCGGGCGCTCTCCTCCGGATCGTCAACCGTGTCGAAGATCTCGTCACCACCCGTCAGATCGCGTGGCGCCACGAGGAGGAGGGGGAGCGAGCCGAGCTCGCCATCGTGTACGACCGTCTGCCAACCGTCTCGGGTGATGCCGTCCGGCGACAGCTCTCGCAGGATCGATGCCGCGGCGCAGTTCGCCTTGGTCCTGGTCTCGATTACGGCAAGAACCTGCGTCGGGTCTTCGAGAGAGCGTGCCTCGTTCCTGGACACGAGGGCGTGGAGGCCGAAGAGGTGGCGCAGCGCGAGGGCAGTCTGGTCTCTCACGGCATGCCGCAGGGCCGGAAGCGACGGGCCGAAGGCGACGACATCGGGCGGGGTGGGATCCAGCAGCACCAGACCGGCCACCAGGTCGGGGCGGCGCCTGGCAGCGTTGGCCATGAGCAGGCCCCCGAAGGAGTGCCCCACAAAGACGTAGGGCCCCTTTTCGCCGGCCTGCTCCAGCGCCGTGAGCAGTTCGACGGCTTCGGCTGCCGTCGTGCGTGGGAACGGGCCCGGGTCGCTCCAGCCGGAGCCCGGACGGTCCACCAGGACCGAACGCGTCCGGTCCCGCGCCAGCGCGTGCAGCCGGTACATGGCGTACCCGCCGGCATGGCCGCCCGGCATCCAGACCACGGTGGGCCTCGGCCCGGCGTCTCCCTCGGCGAGGATGTGCATGCGGTAGCCGCCCACATCGACCATTCGCCCGGGTGGCGGATACTTCACCTGTACCCGGGCCACATGCATCAGATGGCGGAGAGACCCGAGAGCGAGCACGAGGGCCACGGCACAGAGCACACCGCCGAGAATCCGCCAGCCGATTCCCAGGGTGACGCACCGCGCGCCCGCGGCCGCCGGCAGCAGGGCGATGGCCAGCCCGGCCCAGTCCCGGCTGAGCAGCCGGAGTATCGCGTCGGCGACACGTGTGCCCGGTCGCATGGTTTCCTCTCCGTCCCAGCCTTCGTGGCCGCTGCCAGGGACACCGCGCGTCTCAGCGCCCGGCACAAGCATCGTCCCCTGGAAACCCCACAGACGCCATGCGCGGTGTCGGACCCGCCTTCCGTCACAGCCGTACGGGCAGCCGCCGGGGCCGAGGTGAAACCTGGCCGGGGACCGACCACACACGAGGCCTGCCCCTCGCGGGTGTGTGCCGGGGACATCCAGGTTCCCGATACGGGCACACCACCGTCATGCCTGGTCCGCGTTGCACGCGCGCGCAAGGCGTGCTGCCACATCCGCGACCACTTCGGCCTCCCGAGCCACGAGGTAGAAGTGGTCCCCGGGGAACGAGCACAGCTCGAAGGAGCCCGGGGCAGCGAGGTCGCACCAGGCGAGGACCTGGTCGAGTACGCAACTCGGATCGTCCTGGCCGACGTACGCGGTGATCGGTGCCTTGACCGGAGCCGGATGCGGCGGTTGGTAGCCCTCGATGAGCCGGTAGTCCGCGCGGAGGGCGGGCAGCAGCAGGTCACGCAGCTCTGGGATGTCGTAGGCCCCCGAGTGCAGGTCTCCGAGGTGCCGGACGCGGGTGATCAGGGTTTCGTCATCGGCACTGTGCAGTGCAGTGTGTTCGGCCCACTGGGGGGCTGCGTGTGCGGAGACCAGCAGGTGTTCGGGGACGATGCCGCGGGCCTCCAGCCGCAGGGCCAGCTCGTAGGCGACGCAGGCACCCATGCTGTGTCCGAAAAGGGCCAGCGGCCGGTCGAGCCAGGGCCGCAGTGCGTCGTCGATCGTGTCGGCCAGGGTGGCCATGTCCTCGATACAGGCTTCCGCGAGCCGGTCCTGGCGGCCGGGGTACCGCACGGCAAGCACCTCGACGTCCTCCGGCAGCAGCGGGGGCCAGCCGTGGAACAACTGTGCCGTGCCACCGGCGTGCGGGAAACACACGAGTCGGAGCCTGGGGTCCGCCGCGCGCCGGTGGACACGGAACCACTTCTTCGCGTCGTGCGCCGTCATCACTGCCGGAGACCGCCCAACTGTGCGGAGTTGAACTTGGAGAGGAAAGTGGGAAGCTGCTCCACCACCCTCCTGGACACGTATACGGTCTGCACAGTGTGGCGCAGGCGATCGGTCACGACGAGTTTGTAGGCGCTGCCTTCCTGGATGAGTTCGGCGGAATACAGCGGTGTTCCGGTCGCAGACATCTGACCTGTCTTCATCAGGGTGCCGCCGTCTCCAGCCATGCCTTCCGCAGCCGACGGCACGCGGGAAAACACTCGTGTCTCGTCGGGCCGTGACATCGGGCGCGTCGGGGATCACGTGGAGATCCGGTCAGCGGACTCAGCGCACCTTGGCAGCGGCCGAACCGGCGCCGCGGGCCTTGTCGGCGGCCTTGCTCTCACTGCCGGCCTGCGCCGCGTGGGCCGTTGCGGCTGCGGGCGCCGACCCGGTGCCCGCTCCGGTCCGGCCCGCGGTGCCGCCCTCCGGGGCGCCGGTGTCGGTGCCGTGCTGGGCTCCGTGCGTCATCTGGGCGGCAAGCATTTCGGCGGTCGCCTCGGCCGCGAGATCCTGGATTCCCTCGCTGGCATCGTGGACGGCCTTCTTGATTTCGATTCCCAGGCCCACCGACGATTTGACGACCCCTCGCATGAGGGGTTTACCCAGCCTTTTGACCAGGGATGCGGCGATCAGGCCGATCAGGAATGGAGGTACTACAGGCGGCATGGCGCGACATCCTTCTCTTCTGGCGAGGAAGTGATGATTGAGAGGCAGTGAATGATTGAAAGAACAACGGGAGGCGAACAGGAAGATTCGACGACATGCATGGGTTCCCGCACCGCCGAACCCGCACTCCTCATCGCGGAGAGTATCCGAGGTCGAGAAGGCATTTACGATTTCCGCCATGGCCTTCACTCATTCGAGTAGAACGGCCTTACCGTTACGGCCTGTCCAGGCCATTCGACGGCCGGAACTCGACGTCACTCGCCTTCCCCGGGTGACCACTGGTACCTCTGCTGACGGCCGGACGCCCCGTGCAGTTCTCTCGCCACCCGTCGACGCAGGGCCGGAAACGGCAGTGTGCCGCCGGCCAGCACAGCCTCGTGAAAGGCACGCACGTCGAACGCGGCACCGGCGCCGCGTTCGCACGCTGCTCGCAATGCCGTGAATTCCGCATGACCCGCCCGGTATGTCAGCGCCTGTCCCGGCAGATCGGTCGCGTAGCGCAGCAACTCGGTCGTGATCTGTCCCTCGGACTCGGCTGCCGCGTGGGCGCGCATGAAGGTGCGCGCCTGCTCCAGCGTCATCTTCCCGAGGTTGAGGCCGGTGTCGACGACGAGGCGCTGCGCGGTGAACCGTTCATGGGCCAGGCGTCCGTACGCGTCCCACGGGTCGTCATACAGCCCCATCTCCCAGGCGAGCCCTGCCGCGTACTCCGCCCAGCCCTCCTCAAACCCACTGAAGGGCACCAGTTCGCGTCGCAGGTCGGGCAGCGTGGTGTTCTCAGCCTGACGGGCGAGGTGGAAATGATGTCCGGGCGCCAGCTCATGGTAGATCAGCGCGGCTGCGCCGAGAAGTGACCGATGCGCCAGGTCCGAGGCGTTGTAACGGTAGCGTCCCATCGGTTGCGTGGCGGTGGGCGGTTCGTAGTAGCCGAACGTCATCGACGCCTCCAGCGCCTGGTCGAGGCGGGCCACGCCATAGGGGGCACGAGGCAGGACCGTGAACCAGCGCGGCAGCAGCGGCGTGAGGCGGTCGAGGTGTCCGCGGTAGCGAGCCTCGACCTCCTCCGGGGTGACGGCGTACAGGCGGCGCTCGGTCGCGAGCCGTTCATGGAACTCCGCTTCCGTCCCCGCGAAGCCGAGCCTGTCTCGCATCTCCCGCATCCGCTCGCTGAGTTCGCGGCAGTGCTCCCGGCCGAGTTCGTGGAGGCGTTCGGGTGCTGTGCCGCTGGATGTGTACGTCCTGACGAAGGCCCGGTACGCCGCTTCGCCTTCCGGGTAGTGGGCCCATCCGACGGCCTGCGGTGCCCGCCTGAGGTGGTCCGGGTCGCCCACGAGGGCGAGAAGGCGGTCGAACGCCGGCTCCAGCTCGGCAGCCACGAGCCCCGCCACCGCGTCGCACAGGTGGCCCCGGCTCGCCGCGTCGAGTCGAGTGAGCCGCTCGGCGCCCGCTCGGACGTACCGTGTCGCCGACGCCCGCAGACGGGTGAGGGTGGTGTGGACCCCGGCCAGCGCCGGGACGGGGATACGGAAGCCCCGTGCCGCCTGCCCGGCGACCTTGTCACCGATCGTCGCGACGCAGCGGGCCAGATCCCGTACGAGGGACACGTACCGGTCCGCGTCGGCCCGGTTGTCGAAGCGGAACGGGCGGAAGACCGTGTCACCGTACTGCTGGAGGCGGAAGAGCTGGTACGGCGTGGCGGTGGGGGTGAGCCAGTGGAAACGTCCCGCCTCCACTTCCTGTTCGGCCAGCGCTTGAAGGAAGCCCGCGGTGTCGGCGGCGGGACCGGACAGCTCCGCGGGCTGCGGTGTGCCCAGCCGGTTCAGCACCCCTGCCGCGAACCCGGCGCGCTCGTCGGCCTCCACGGCAGACACTCCCGGCAGTGACTCGACCGGCAGCCCACGGCGTGTCCGCAACGACGGCTCACGTACGAGCAGGAAGTCCCAGTACGAGGTCGCGAGTCGGTCGACCTGCGCCGCCGAGCCGTCCGGGCAGTGGGATGGATGGTTCGCCATGCTGCCAGTGTGCGCGCCGAATGACGCCACGTCAGGAATGGAGATGAACCGCGAGTCGGGCGACCTCACTCGAACGGGGGAAATCATCCGGCCCGTTCGTGTCCGGCCCGGGGGAGGCGGCCCGACGCCGTCGATCTCGGTGGCACGATGAGCACCATGTACCGCCGAACCGTGTCGTTTCCCAGGGCTCGGTCGGCCGCGGTGGCGTCCGCCGCTGTCGCGTCAGCCGTGATGGCCGGTTGCGGCGGCGGCGACGTGTCATCGACACACACCCCTGTCGTCGTGGGGGGCACCGTCACGATCGCCACCGCCTCCGAGACCCCGAGTTTCCATCCGTACTCGCAGTTCGGCTCTGCCCTGGCTCCTTATGCCTACGACTCGTTGGTCAATATGGCGCCGGACGGGCGTGTGGCGTCGGGCCTGGCCGAGAAGTGGCGGGCCGGAGCCACTTCGGCGAGTTTCACCCTGCGCAGGGGAGTGACCTGCTCCGACGGCGCGATCCTCACGGCCTCCGGGGTGGCCCGGTCACTGAGATATGCGAGCGATCCCCGCAACCGGCTCGTCGGCGCCCGGGCGGCACTGCCCGGTGTGCCGTTCACGGTGTCGGCCGATGACGCGGCACGGACGGTGTCGGTGCGGATGGCGTCACCGTACAGCTTCATCGTGCGGACGATCGGTCTGGTGCCCGTCGTCTGCCCCGCCGGGCTGGCGGATCCCGGCGCGCTGGACAGGCACACGGAGGGCACCGGGCCGTACGTGCTGAGCGGTTACACCTCGGGCGGTCCGTACCTCTTCACACGGCGCAAGGGGTATGCGTGGGGGCCGCGGGGAGCGACCAACGCAGCTGCGGGCCAGCCTGAGCGGATCGTGGTGTCGGTGGTGCCGCAGGAGTCCACGGTGGCGAATCTGCTGCTCACGGGGGGCGTGAACATCGCGATGGTGACCGGCCCGGACCGCGCGCGGCTGACCGGCCACGGCCTGGCCACCGCCCAGGTGCCGACCGTGGTGGGGCTGACCTTCTTCAACGAACGGACCGGCCGCCCCTTGAGCGATCCTGTGCTGCGTCAGGCACTGGTGGGTGCCCTGGACCGCAAGGGCCTCGCCAATGTGGCGATCGGCGGCGACGGAACGCCCGCCAGCCATCTGACCGCCGCGGACTCCGTCTGCCACGCCGACGTGGCCGCCGGGAACCTGCCCTCACACGGTGCCGTGGGGGCTTTGGGCGCCGCGGGCTGGACGAAGAACGCACAGGGCAGGCTGGTGAAGCACAGCAGGCCGCTGCGGCTGCGGCTGCTCAGCAGCGCCGACTTCGGCTCCACCCTTCCGTCGGTCGCCGAACTGATGGCCGCCACCTGGCAGGCGCTGGGCGCGGACGTCGACCTCGTCAGCGAGAGCAGCAACGCGGTGGTACAGGCCATGTACCAAAGCGGCGACTTCGACGTCGTGGTCGGCAGCTCGCCGGGTCCGCCGCTGCCCGCGCAGCTCGTCCCGTACTTCTCCGGCTCGCCGCCGTCCGGGGGGCTCAACTTCGCGTACGTCGCCAACCGCGCCTACGACCGCTTCGTCGCCCTCGCCCTGCGCGCACCGGGCACGGCCAGCTGTGCGGACTGGAACAGGGCCGCCGCGGCGCTGTTCCGCTCAGCGGATGCGCTCCCCATCGCCGACGGCACGAGCACGGTATACGGCTACCGGACGACCTTCGCCGTCGCGCCCGGCGGCCAGATCGTACCGACCAGCATCCGCCTGCACAGATAGCGGCGGCGGACGCCGCACACAACCGCGCACCACCAGTCGAGGAGGTCTCCCATGACGACCGTGTCCACGCGGCTCGGCACCCTGGCCCGGTGCCACCCGTGGGTGGTGTTCTGCTGCCGGCGTGCAGTGCGGCTGACGGTCTCCCTCTTCGTGGTCGTCACCGCTTCCTTCGCGATGATCCGGCTGGTACCCGGTGACCCCGTCCGGGCCGCGCTGGGGGTGGATGCCCCGCCGGACCTCGTAGCGGCAAGACGACACGAACTCGGCCTGGATCATGGCGTGTTGGCACAATACCGACAGTATCTGCGTCATCTGGCCCACGGGGGACCTCGGGGTCTCTCTGGTGACCGGCGAGCCGGTGGCCGACCTGGTCAGGGCACGTCTGCCGGCCACCTTGCTGCTGGCTGTCCTGGCGTTCGCCTGCGTACTCGTCGTCGCCCTCCCCGGGGGGCTGCTCGCCGCGGTGTGGACACGCGGAGGGCGGCGGCCCCGGGCGGAGCTGGCGTTCACCGCCACCACCTCCGCCATGGCGGGCATGCCGGACTTCGTGCTCGCGGCGGGTCTCACCGCGGGACTGGCGGTCGCCCTGCGCATCTTCCCGGTAGCCGGTGACCTCGGTCCTCAGTCCTATGTGCTGCCCGTGCTCGCGCTGGCGCTCGCTCCGACCGCGGTTCTACTGCGGATCGTACGGGTGGAGACGCTCAAGGTTCTCGCGACTGACTATCTGCGTGCCGCCCGCGCGAAACGGCTGCCCGCCGTCCCGCTCTATCTGCGCCACGTGGCGCCGAACACGCTGACCGCGTCGCTGACGCTCGCCGGGAATCTCCTGCCGGCCCTGATCGCGGGGACCGTATTGGTCGAGAAGGTGTTCGCCTGGCCGGGCATCGGTTCGGCGATGGCACAGTCCGTGGCCGCGCAGGACTACGCGGTCGTCGAGGCGTCGGTTCTCGTGCTGGGCTCGGCCGTTCTCGTGGTGAACTTCCTGGTCGATCTGGCCCTCGCGCTGCTCGACCCCCGATCGGTCATCCGGAAGACGTGATCCGATGGTGCTGTTTCCCTCTTCCCCTTCCACGCCGGGTGCCGCCGCCGACAGGTCTCGCGCGTCCCGGTCGCTCTGGGCCTCGCCCATGGGCGTGATCACCCTGGCGATGCTCGGATCGCTCGCCGTACTGGCCATCGCGGGGGCGGTGCTGTGGGGGCAGGCCGCCGACCGTCCGGACCCGTCGGCGGTGCTGCGGGGGCCCACCGCAAGTCATCTGCTCGGCACGGACCATCTCGGGCGCGACCTTCTCGCCCGGCTGCTTTCGGCGACTTGGCTCTCCCTGCTGCTGGCAGTCGCGGCCACGCTCCTCGGGGCGGTGGCCGGGATCACGCTGGGCGCACTCACCGCCGTCGTGGGCGGGCGCGCCCGCCGCCTGCTGGGAGCCCTGATCAACCTCCTACTGGCATTTCCCGCGCTTCTCGTCGCGATGTTCTTCGCGGCCCTCTTCGGCGCGGGGGCGGGTGGGGCAGTGTTCGCACTCGCCGTCGCCAGTGCACCAGGCTTCGCGCGGATCACACAGACCCTTGCTGCCGGAGTGGCAGGAACCGACTTCATGGCGGCGGCACGTGTGCTGGGCCTGCGTCGCCACCGGCTCCTCCTGCGCCATGTCCTGCCCCACATCGCCGAACCGCTGATGCTCAACACCACAATCGCCGCGGGCTCGGCACTCGTGGCCCTGTCGGGACTGAGCTTCCTCGGACTGGGGGTGCAGTCCCCTTCGTACGACTGGGGGCTCCTGCTGAGCCAGGGGCTGGACCGCATCTACACCGAACCTCTGCCCGCCGTGGCACCCGGCGTCGCCATCGTCTACGCCAGTGTGGCCTTCCAACTGCTCGGCGAGGTGCTGGCCGGAGCCGCCGCGCGACGCGCCCGCACACGGCAGCTGGAAGAACCCGCGGTACACCCGGCACGCGCCGACCGACCGGCATCCGTGGACCACGTGCTGGAGGTGGAGGATCTGCGGATCGCCCTTCCCTCGGCGGACCGGGTGGTCCGGCCCGTCCGCGGTGTCACCCTCGCTCTGCGGCGCGGTGAGATGGTCGGCCTGGTCGGCGAGTCCGGCTCCGGCAAGTCACTGACGGCGCTTGCCATCGCCGACCTGCTGCCGGACGGCGCCTGCGCGACCTGGGGTACCCACCGTTTCCTCGGCGCGGACGCCAAATCTTCGACACGCAAAGAGCGACGCAGGCAGCTGGCGACGGGAATGGCGATGATCTTCCAGAACCCGGCCTCGGCCTTCAACCCGTCGCTGCGCATCGGAACACAGATGACGGAGGCCGTGCGTGCGCACCATGGCACCCCTCGTGCCCAGGCCGTCGAGCAGGCCCTGGCGCAGCTTCAGCGGGTCGCGCTGCCCGGCGGGCATGGGTTGCTGCGGTCCCGCCCCTTTCAGCTCTCCGGCGGTCAGCGCCAGCGAGTGGCGATCGCTGCCGCTTCGATGATGCGGCCCGACCTCATCATCGCGGACGAGCCGACCACAGCCCTGGACGTCACCGTGCAGCGGCAGATCATGGACCTGCTCCGCCGTATCCGTCACGACGACGCCACCGCGATCCTCTTCATCAGCCACGACGTCGCCCTGGTGGCCGACGCCTGCGACCGGGTTCTGGTCATGTACGGGGGGACGATCGTGGAGAACCTTCCTGCCCATGAGCTGGCGGCCGGCGCGCGGCATCCGTACACGCGGATGCTCGTCGCCTCGGTCCCGGACATGGCCGCGGACCGCGACCGCCCCCTGCGCACCATCGAGGGAGGGCCGCCCGATCCGTGCGGTGCGGTCCCGGGCTGCCCATTTTATGACCGCTGCCCGCATCGACTGGACCGGTGCGCCGTGGAGAGCCCCGTGTTGTCCCTGCTCGCCCCGGAGCACGAGGTCGCCTGCTGGCAACCGATGCCCCCGGCGCTGCTCTGCGGACAACGTGAGACCGAAGAGGTGGAGAAGTGATGGAAGTGGCAGGGTTGGCGCTGTACGACGTCACTGTTCGCCACCACGGGCCGTTCGGACCGATCACGGCAGTGGACGGAGTGTCACTGGAGGTTCCCCAAGGCACGACGGTCGGCCTGGTCGGCGAGTCCGGTTCGGGAAAGTCCACCCTGGCACGTGCGGTCGTCGGGCTGGACAGCCCGTGCGCCGGGCGGATCACGGTCGGTGGGCGGGAGTACCGTGGGCACCGGGCGGCCGATCGGCGTCGGTTGGGGCAACAGGTCCAACTGGTGTTCCAGGACCCGGACACGGCATTGGACCCGCGCATGACGGTCCGTCAGTCAATTGCCGAATCAGCCGGGGCCTTCGTCCGGCTGGACCGCCGCAGCCGCGAACAGCGCATCAGCGGGCTGCTGGAACTGGTCGGTCTCGACGCCGGCTGCGCCGACCGTGTGCCGCGGCAGCTCTCGGGCGGCCAGCGCCAACGCGTGGCCGTCGCCCGCGCGCTCGCCGTCGATCCGGCAGTTCTCATCGCCGACGAGGTCACCTCGGCTCTCGATGTGTCGGTCCGGGCGGCGCTCCTCACCATGCTTCGGGATCTGCAACGACGCATGGGCTTCGCCATGCTGTTCATCAGCCATGATCTCGCCGCCGTCCGCCATGTGTCGGACGCCGTCGCCGTGATGTATCTCGGTCGGATCGTCGAGACCGCCTCCACCGAGAACCTGCTGCGCAGCCCACGGCACCCCTACACCCGAACGCTGCTGTCCGCCGTGCCGAGCTTGCACGTCGGACGACGCCCGGTCGGGGAACCGCTTCTTCCCGGAGAGGTGCCCGACCCTGCATCGCCACCGACCGGATGCCGCTTTCATCCGCGCTGCCCCGTCGGGCCGAACCGGCGTCCCGGACGGGACGTCTGCGCCGCACGGGACCCCCAGCAGGATGCGGCCGGACAGCCGCACCGCGCCGCGTGCCACTTCCCGTATCGCGTCGGCGACTGCCCGTCCCACTCCGGCAGCGTCCCCCCGGACGCGAACGGCGACCGGGCTCCGCGAACCCCGGGGGACCTGCCGTCATGACGGACAGGGAACCGGACACGCTTCCGTCCGGCGCGGACGCGGTCGTCGTGGGCGCCGGTGTGATCGGTGCCGCAGTGGCACTGGAACTGGCGCGCACCGGTCGGCGCGTAGTGGTCGTCGACAAGTCCGGCGGCGTCGGCCACGGATCCACCAGCGCCTCGAGCGCGATCATCCGTTTCAACTACTCGACCTGGGACGGTGTCGCCACCGCCTGGGAATCCCAGCACTGCTGGGCACGATGGGCGGAGCACCTGGGCACCATGCACGGCCCTGGCCTGGCGGCGTTCCGGCGGACCGGAGCGGTGCTCTTCGACGCGCCGGGCTCCAGGACGTCGGAGGTCATCGCACTGTTCGAGCGTGCCGGCGTGCCGTACGAGCGCTGGGATGCCGCAACGCTGCGCAGCCGGGTCCCCGGCATCGACGCGGGACGCTACGGACCCCCCAAGCCCCTGCTCGACGAGGCGTTCTTCTCCGGCCCGGAAGGGGAACTCGGCGCGCTGTTCACACCCGATGCGGGCTTCGTCGACGATCCCCAGCTCGCGGCACAGAATCTCGCGGACGCGGCGGCCCGCATCGGGGCGCGCTTCCTCTTCCATCGCACAGTCGTCGGTGTCCTGCGCCGCGAGGACCGAGTGGCGGGCATCCGGCTCGCCGACGGCACCGCGATCACGGCACCGGTGGTGATCAACGCCGCCGGGCCCTGGTCGGACGCGTTCAACCGGATGGCCGAGGTCGGAGCCGAGTTCACCGTCGGAGTGCGCCCGCTGCGCCAAGAAGTCCACCAGGTGGTCGCACCGGTCTGCCAGGGCGACACAACCTCGTCGAGCCCGGGCGGCGCCACGACTATGCTCGGCCTGATCGTGGCCGATGTCGACCTTGGGACCTACCTGCGCCCCCTCGGCGGACACCTCCTCATCGGCAGCACGTTGCCCGCCTGCGACCCCATGGAGTGGCTCGACGATCCCGACATGTGCAACCCGCACCCGACGGCCGCCCGGTTCGACGCCCAAGTGACCAGGGCCGCACGCCGATTCCCGCTCCTCCGCGTCCCGAACCGGCCGACCGGCATCGCCGGTGTCTACGACGCCGCCGACGACTGGTCCCCCATCTACGACCGCACCGATCTGGCCGGCTTCTATGTCGCCATGGGAACGAGCGGCAACCAGTTCAAGAACGCTCCCCTGGCGGGCCGGTTCCTCGCCGCCCTGGTCGACCGCGTCGAGGCCGGCCACGACCACGACCACGATCCGCTGCGGTACACAGGTGAACACACCGGCATCGTCATCAACCTAGGCGCATTCTCCCGCAAACGGCCCATGGCTGAGCGTGCCGCCTCTCGAACCGTCATGGGCTGACGTTTTGCACGGGCAGGGGTCTGCAGAACGGCGTCGGGTGACCGCGTATGCCTCGTTGAACCCCATGGCACCGCTGCTGGTCGGGCCCGCCGTCTCGGGCGCGTGCTGACGGACGGTGCTTGCACCCCTGTTCCGGACAGGGCGAGTCCGTCGCGTGCGACTCGTCCTGACCGCGGGCCACCGTTCAGCCACCGCCCCCTTGGCGCGGCGGCGGGATCAAGTCGCCAAGGGACACTGATGTGACCCGACCAGCCTGGAGGACTTCCGCGAGACGATCGCCGACGACAAGGTCGTGGTGGTCTGCTGCTGGGCGAACTCCTCGAAGGAGACCCGGGCGTTCCTGGACACGGGAGCCAATACCGGAATCGCCGAGTAAGCGGGGGTGACCATCCTGCCGCGGTTCGGGCAGGCGGGGACCGCCAGGCCTTGGGCCGCGACGTCACAAGGCCGGTGCCGTCCGGGAGCTGCTGCGCCGGACGGCACCGGCCTCGTGACGTCGGAAAAGGTCTACCGGCGGCCGCGTGCCGGTGCGGAACCGAGCTTGGAACTCAGCACCGACAGGAAGGTCGGGAGCTTGTCCACCGCGGATTTGGGGACAGGAGTGACGTGGACCGTGTCCCGCACCACGTCCTGCACGACGAGCTTGTAGGTACCGCCTTCCTGGACGAGTTCGGCGGCGTAGAGCAGTGTTTCCACCAGAGCTCCTTCGGTTGTGTCGTGCGACGAGTCAGGCGCAGGTGAGCCAGGCGCTCCACGCCTTGGTGGCCTGCTGTTCGTCCGTGTCCTCGGCGAACAGGTGGTGGCCCAGCCAGATCGGCCAGTTCCAGGTGCTGCCGTTGAAGAACCGGTACAGCGCGTCCGGGCCGCGCAGGCCGACGAAGTCGGGGCTCAGCCAGTCCACAACGACCTCCTCCGAGCCGCCGTCCACGCCCGGGAGGTCGAGCGACAGCCGGTCGCCGACGGTCGTGTCGTCGGCGAGGCCGAGGCGTCGGCGCAGGGCGGCGAAGTCGGCAGGGTCGTCGGTGCGCTCGCCGCGGCCGGCCTTGACGTAGACGACGGGGCGGCCGGCGAAGTGCCTCAGGTACTCGGCGAGGGCGTGCTGGTAGAAGTCGACGTGCTTCTCTGCCGCGTCCGCCTTGGTGTCCCACGTGTCGTCGACGACGCCCGTGTGCACCCAGTGGATTCCCATGCGCAGGTGGCTCGTTCCGCCGTCGAGCGGCTCGATCCGGTAGGTGAGCGTGTTGGAGAACCCGTCGTCCAGGGCCACGCGCACCGCAAAGTGGTGCGGCGGCTCCCACGCCACGACGGTGCCGTCGGCCCGGGTGACCTTTCCGCCGACGTGCGGCTCGACCTCCATGGGGTACAGCCAGCCGAGGTTGCCGGTGCCGGTGGCGACCGCGTGCCAGACCTGCTCGGGCGTGGCGGGCAGGTCCTGCTCCCGGCGGACCTCGAACTCTCGGGCCATGGTCACTTCTCCTTCGTCATCGTTCATGTGTCAGTAGCTGAGTGGGAGGGCGCTCAGCCGCCGTTGCAGTGGGTTGGGCCGCCATTCGAGGGCCGCCCCGTCGGCCAGCCGCAGGTGCGGGAGCCGACGGACCAGCGTGCCGACGGCCACCTCTGCCTGGAGCTTGGCCAGCGGACCGCCGAGGCAGAAGTGCGGGCCGTTGCCGAAGCTCAGATGCCGGTTGCCGGGGCGCGACAGGTCGAGTCGGTCGGGGTCCTCGAAGCGCTCGGGATCACGGTTGGTGGCGGCGAGGAACAGGTACACCAACTCGCCCTCGCGCAGCGTCCGCCCGCCGATCCCGACGTCCTCGGCGACGACCCGGACGATTGCCTGGGTCGGCGTGTCGTAGCGGGCCAGTTCGTCGACGGCGGTGCGGATCAGCGCCGGGTCCTCGCGCAGCCGGGCCAGCTGGTCGGGGTGGCGGAGCAGGGCGAGCACACCGTTGCCGACCAGGTGGGTGGTGGTCTCGTCGCCCGCGGTGATCAGGACGAAGCAGGTGGACAGCAGTTCGGAGTCGGTGAGCCGGTCGTCCTGCGCCTGCGTCGCGACCAAGGCGCTGATCAGGTCGTCGCCCGGGTCTGCCCGGCGTCGGCGGACGAGTCGGGCGAGGTACTCCTCGTACTGCTCGATCGCCGCCTCAGACTTGTCAATGTCCTCGCTCAGCCGGCCGAGGCGGCGGAACCATGTGTTGACCTGCGGACGGTCCTCGGGTGGGATGCCGAACAGCTCGCAGATGACGGACAGCGGCAGTGGGGAGGCGACCGCCTCGATCAGGTCCATGGTCGGCCCCGCCGCGACCGCCTCGTCGATGAGCCGGTCGACGATCCGCTGGACGCCGTCGCGCAGGGCTTCGACGCGCCGGGCGGTGAAGGCACGGTTGGCCAGCTTGCGCAGCCGGGCGTGGTCCGGCGGGTCGGTGTTGCTCATCACCCGGCCGAGCCGGTCGGTGAGCCTGCTGAAGGCCTTCAGGTCGCCGCCGAGCGCGCCGTAGGCGCGGGTCATCCGGTCCCGGTCGTTGGACAGCCGAAGGTTTCCCAGGGCCGCCTCGACGTCGGCGTACCGGGTGAGGTACCAGATGCCCTGGGTGCTGCGGTGGACCGGGCTCTCGCGCCGCATTCGGGCGTAGAACGGGTACGGGTCCCGGCGGGCCTCGGGCGTTTGCAGCGCTGCGGCGAGGTCGCCGGGCCGGACGAGGCCCGCGGTGCCGCGGGCCTCGTCCAGGGTATCGGTGGAGGTCATGTCGGCCGCGCTACCGCTGGGCATCCATGGCGTCGACGAGGCTCTTGGGCCGCATGTCGGTCCAGGTCTGCTCGACGTACTCCAGGCAGGCGGCGTGGGTGTCGGGGCCGTGGGCGACGGTCCAGCCGGCGGGGACGTCCGCGAACTGAGGCCACAGCGAGTGCTGGTTCTCCTGGTTGACGAGCACAAGGAAGGTGCCGTCCTGGTTCTCGAAGGGGTTGGTCATGGGAATCAGTCCTCCTGGTTTCGGGTTGGGGTGTCACCGGTGGCCTCGGCGAGCCTGGCGGCCAGGATCGGGCCGATCTGGGCCAGCGAGCCGGCTTGGGTCATCCGGTCGTGCCGGGTGGTGATCTCGTGCGATTCGATCCGGCCGGCGATGTACGGGCGCCAGGTCCCGGGCCCGGCGTTGTCGGCGCCCCGGTCGATCGTGGAGTTGAAGAGCAGCAGGTCTCCGTCGAACCTTCCGGGGACGAAGTCGACCGCCAGCTTGGCGTTGTTGATCATGATGTGGACGATGACCTCGATCTGCTGCTCCGTCAGGCCGGCCAGTGCGCTGCCCCGCCGGCTCAGGATCTCGGCGACCTCGCCGTAGGTCAGAGGCCGGTCGCCCAGCTCGTCCAGGTCGCAGTCGAGCACCCCGACGAGCACGTCCCGCTCGGTGGGCACGGGCAGCTCCTCGAACTGCACGTCCTTCACCGGGTAGGCGTCGAGGATCGCCAGCAGCGCGGTCCGCTCGCCACGGGCCTGAAGCTCGCAGGCGATCGCCTGGGCGATCAGCCCACCGGCAGACCAGCCGAGCAACAGGTACGGGCCCTCGGGCTGGATCTTCTGGATCTGGTCGGCGTAGTCGGCCGCCATCTCCTCGAAGGACGTCGGCCGGGGTTCGGGGTGGCCGAGGCCGCGCGCCTGGATCGCGTAGACCGGGTACTCGGGACCGATGTGGTTCAGCAGCCCGCTGTACGACCAGCTGATGCCGCCGCCGGGGTGGATGCAGAACAGCGGTGTCCGGCTCCCGGTCGTGCGCAGCGGCAGCACCACGTCCAACGCTTCGCCGGGATCGTTCATCACCAGGCGTTCCGTGAGCCCGGCCACGGTCGGCGCTTCGAAGAGGGTGCGCAGGCCCACCTCGACGCCGAGGGTCTCGCGGACGCGGGAGACCAGGCGGGCGGCCAGCAGCGAGTGCCCGCCCAGGTCGAAGAAGCTGTCGTCGATGCGCACCTGCTCCCGGCCGAGGACCTCGGCGAACAGGTCGCACAGCAGCTCCTCCTGCGGCGTCCGCGGGCCGCGCCCGGTGCCCGGCGACCCGTAGTCGGGGGCCGGCAGTGCGGCCCGGTCCAGTTTGCCGTTGGCGGTCAACGGCAGCATGTCCAGGCTGACGAACGCCGACGGCACCATGTACTCGGGCAGTTCGCGGCGCAGCCGGTCGGACAGCTCACCCGCCTCGGGCGCACCCTCGGAAGCGGGCACCACGTAGGCGACGAGCCGCTTGTCGCCCGGCTGGTCCTCCCGGGCGACGACGGCTGCCTGGGCGACGCCCGGGCAATTTGCGAGCACCGCCTCGACCTCGCCGGGCTCGATCCTGAAGCCGCGCAGCTTGACCTGGTGGTCGGCCCGTCCGGCGAACTCCATTGTGCCGTCGGCCAGCCACGCCGCCAGGTCGCCCGTGCGGTACATCCGGCCCCCGGCCGGCCCGTACGGGTCGGCGGTGAACCGCTGTGCCGTCAGGCCGGGCCGGCCGACGTAGCCCCGGGCCACGCCCACCCCCGCGAGGTACAGCTCACCGACCACGCCCGGCGGCACCGGTCGCAGCCCCGCGTCGAGCACGTAGGCACGCATGTTCGCCATCGGCCGGCCGATCGGCACGGTCGCGGCGTGCTCGGGGAGGGCACGGACCGGATGGCAGGTGGCCAAGGTCGTGGCCTCGGTCGGCCCGTAGCCGTTGACCACCTCAAGACCGGGGCAGGCTGCCAGCACCCGGGCGACGGCGGTCGGGGAGACCACGTCACCGCCGGTCCACACCTCGCGGACCCCCGCGAGCAGGCCCGGCCGCTCCTCTGCGACCAGGCGGAACAGGCCGGCCGTCAGCCACAGTCCGGTTACCTGGTGCTCGCTGACCGCCTGGTGCAGCAGGTCGATGTCGAGCCGGCCGGGCGGTGCGACGACGACCCGGCCGCCGCCGAGCAGTGGCACCCACTGCTCGTACGTCGAGAGGTCGAACGCGGTCGGGGAGTGCAGCAGCACCCGTTCGTGCCCGCCGCCGCGCCAGTCGGGGGCCAGCGCGAGGGCCACCACGTCGCGGTGGGTGACGGCGACGCCCTTCGGTCGCCCGGTCGAGCCGGAGGTGTACATCACGTACGCCAACTGCCAAGGGTCACATGGGACGTCAGGGTCGGACGAATCGGACTCGGACCGGATCAGTGTGGCCACCACGTCCTCGGTGAGCACCAGCGCGGCCCCGGCCTCCCGGAGGATCAGGTCGATGCGGGACTGCGGGAATCGCGAGTCGAGGGGCACGTAGGCGCCGCCCGCCTTGATGATCGCCAGGATCGCCACGACCAGGTCCGCCGAGCGCTCCAGCATCAGCGCCACCGGTGTCTCCGGCGCCACGCCCTGGCGGATCAGTGCCCGCGCCAGGCGGTTGGCCCGCAGGTCGAGCTCCCGATAGGTCAGCTCGGTGCCGCTCGCCACGACGGCCACCGCGTCCGGGGTGGCTCGTACCTGACGGGCAAACAGCTCCGGCAGCGCGGCCTCGGGCAGCTCGGCGGCGGTGTCGTTGAACTCGGACAGCAGCCGGTGGCGTTCCTCGCCGGACATGATGTCGATCCGGCTGATCGGCCGGTCGGGGTCGGCAACCACCGCGCGCAGCAACCGCGCCCAGCGGGCGAACAGCAGCTCCACGGTGGCCGGATCGAACAGATCGGTGGCGTACTCCACCGCACCGACCATGCCGTCGAGGCTGCCGTCCGGTCGGTACTGCTCGGCCAGACTGAACGTCAGGTCGACCCGCGCGGTGCCGGTCGGTGCCTCCAGGTAGCCGGTCGACAGCCCCGGCAGCGTGAACTCGCTCCATGGCGCGTTCTGCAGAGCCAGCATGATCTGGAACAGCGGGTGGTGCGACAGGGATCGGGCCGGGTTGACCACCTCGACCAGGTACTCGAACGGCACGTCCTGGTAGGCGTACGCGGACAGCGCCTTCTGCCGTACCTGGCCGAGCAGTTCGGCGAAGCCGGGGTCGCCGCTCGTGTCGGTGCGCAACACCAGGGTGTTGACCATGAACCCGACGAGGTCGTCCAGGGCTTGGTCGGTGCGCCCGGCGATGGGACTGCCGATCGGAATGTCGGTGCCGGCGCCGAGCCGGGTGAGCAGCGCGGCCAGGCCGGCCTGGAGCACCATGAACATGCTGGCGCCGCGCGAGGTGGCCAGGTCCCGCAATGCCTGGTGCAGTTCGGCGTCCAGCCGGACGGCGAGCCGACCGCCCAGCTGGGAGGCCACAGCCGGCCGGGGCCGGTCCGCGGGCAGTTGCAGCCGCTGCGGCAGCCCGGTCAGCTCCTCGCTCCAATAGGCGAGTTGTCGGGCGAACAGGCTGTCCGGATCGGCGGCGTCGCCAAGCAGATCGCGTTGCCACCGGGTGTAGTCGGCGTACTGCACCGGCAGCGGGGACCACTGCGGTTCCTCGCCCCGGCAGCGGGACGCGTATGCCGTCGCCAGGTCGCGGGAGAGCGGGCCCATCGACCAGCCGTCGGCCGCGATGTGGTGCACCACGAGCAGCAGCACATGCCGGTCGGAGGCAAGCGCGTAGAGCTCCGCGCGGATCGGCGGTTCGGCGGCCAGGTCGAAGCCACGCCCGGCCCCCTCCGCCAGCCGGCCGGCCAGCCGTACCTCATCGAGCTCGATGACCGGCAGCTCGGGGCGGGCCTCGTCAGCGCTCCGCACGAGCTGGTGCGGCACGCCGTCCGCCTCGCGCAGGACCGTCCGCAGGCTCTCGTGCCGGGCGATCACATCGGCGAGCGCGGCATGCAGCGCCGCCCGGTCCAGTTCGCCGTCCAGGCGCAGCGCGAGCGGCATGTTGTAGGTGGCACTCGGCCCGTCCATACGGTGCAGGAACCACAGGCGTTGCTGGGCGAAGGACAGTGGGATCCGCTCGGGGCGCGGACGGGCGGTCAGCGCGGGCCGCTCCGTGACCGAGCCGTCGAGGCGGGCCGCCAGGGCGGCCACGTTCGGGTGCTCGAAAAGCGTGCGAACTTCCAGCTCCGCGCCGAAGGTCGCCCGGACCCGGGAGGCCAGGCGGGTCGCCAGCAGGGAATGCCCGCCGAGGTCGAAGAAGCTGTCCTCGACGCCGACCCTGGGCAGCCCGAGCACGTCGGCGAAGAGATCGGCGAGCAGTTGCTCCTGCGGGGTGCGTGGCGCCCGCCCGGTCGCGGCCGTCCCCAGGTCGGGGGCGGGCAGTGCGCGGCGGTCGACCTTGCCGCTGGCGGTCAGTGGCAGTGCGTCCAGGACGACGAAGGCCGACGGCACGAGGTAGTCGGGCAAGCGGTCGCGCAGCCGGTCGCGGAGTTCGCCGACGAGGGCGCCGGTGGCGCGGCTTCCGGTCGGGCGGTTGGTGAGCGAGGACAACGCGGTGCCGGACGGCCGCAGCGGCCGGTAGGCCTCGACGGGGGCATCTCTCGGCACGTCGGAGATGACGACGTCCAGGGCGTCGGGCGCGCCGACCGACCAGGTGACGTCCACCCGACGGCCGAGTTCGTCGCCGAGCTCACGGAAATCCTCCGGGTCGGGCAAGTCGCCGCTGTCCGGGCCGTGCAGCCGGTCCAGCAGTTCGGCAAGCGTGCCGTCCCCGTTCTGCACCGCCCGGGCCAGCGCTGCCTCGCGGGCAACGCGCCGGTTCGGCACCCCGGTGATGCGCACCGGGTCCGCGCTGCGCAGGGCAAGCAGCTCGCGCACCTCCATGAGGTCGGCGATCTCTCGGCCCCACGCCAGCTCCTGCGGCGCGGCCGGTGCCGTCGGGACGGCCGGCTGCTTGTGCAGCGTGACGTCGTAGCGGTAGCGAGTGAGCTCGTTGTGGTGCCGACCACGCTTGACCTCCACCGCCACGGCACCGACGGTGCCCCGGTCGCGCAGGACGGTGAAGAAGTCCGGGTCGACCAGGAGTTCCTTCTCCACCAGCAGGGCTTGCTCCACGGCACGGCGCACTGAAGGCAGCTCGGCGCCATCGGCGGCCCGGTGGAGCTGGACGGTCGTGGCCAACGGGCGCAGCAGCCGGAGGTTGCGGATGTCGCCGACGAAGAGCACGCCGCCGGGGGTGAGCAGCCGCATCAGCCGGTCGATCACGTCGGCGAGGTAGTCGGCGGACGGGAAGTACTGCACCACCGAGTTCAGCACGATGGTGTCGAACCGCCCGACCGGCAGCCCGTCGATGTCGTGCGCCGGGCGGGTCTGCAGGACCACACGCTCGGCCAGCCGCTCCTCCCGCGCCACTTGGGCGGCCAGCGCGTCGATCGCGGTGGCGGAGAAGTCGGTCGCCCAGTAGGCCTCGCAGTGCGGTGCGATCTGCGAGAGGAGAAGGCCGGTGCCGACGCCGACCTCCAGCACCCGGCGGGGGCGCAGGGCCAGGACGCGCGCCACGGTGGCGTCCCGCCACTCCCGCATCTGCTCGATCGGAATCGGGCTCGAGTCGTAACTGCTGTTCCAACCGACGAAGTTCTGACCGAAGGCGGATTCCTCGGGAACGATGGGCAGGGCATCGTAGATGTCCCGCCACTCGCCCACGTGTTCCGCTTCGAGGCCACCGTCCCGCACGGCCGCCTGGCGCGGGACGACGTAGCCGACGAGCCGGTCGTCCTGTGCGAGGACGGCGGCATGGGCGACTGCGGGGTGCTCGGCCAGGGCTGCCTCGATCTCGCCGAGCTCGATGCGGAAGCCGCGCACCTTCACCTGGTCGTCGGCGCGGCCGACGTACTCCAGCTCACCGGCGGCGCACCGGCGCACCAGGTCGCCCGTGCGGTACATGCGTTCACCTGCCGTGCCGAATGGGCAGGCGACGAACCGTCCGGCCGTCAGCCCTGCCCGGTTCAGGTACCCACGCGCCAACCCTGCGCCCGCCACATACAACTCCCCCACCACGCCCGGCGGCACCGGCCGCATACGTTCGTCCAGGACGTACACCCGAGCGTTGGCGATCGGACGGCCGATCGGCGGCACGCCCGACCCCGGGGACAGCGGGTCGCTCATCGTCGCGCACACCGTCGTCTCCGTCGGACCGTACGCGTTGATCATCCGGCGCCCCGGCGCCCACCGGGCCACCAGCTCCGGCGGGCAGGCCTCACCCGCGACCACCAGCGTCGACACGGTCACCGTGTCCTCCGACAGGGCGGCCAGGACGGACGGGGGCACGGTCACATGGGTGACCGCGATGCACGGGTCCATCAGCGCGGCGACCGGATCGGCCGCAGGAGGAAGCACCAGGGCCGCGCCGCACAGCAGGGCGGTGAAGACTTCCGACACCGAAGCGTCGAAGCTGGGCGAGGCGAACTGGAGCACCCGGCTGTCGGGGTCGATCGCGAACCGCTCGATCTGGGCGGTGACCAGACTCG
>NZ_FMDF01000005.1 GCF_900091955.1 Streptomyces sp. Ncost-T10-10d | reverse complement strand
CAGGGGCGTATCGACGACTNTCGGGGGGCGGACCGGCCCCAGGCGGCGAGTGTCAGCTGCTCATGGAGCGGTACGGATGCGGCGGCCGGAAGACGGGTGGGCGGCGTCGCCACCGCCGTACGCCCCCTGCCGCGTGCTGCACGGTGACTGCCCTTCGAATTGCTCACGACGCTCCAGAGGATCCGATCGGCCGGCTCGCCTGATGGCGCCCGGGACGATAGCGGAGCATCGATAACTCTCCAAAGCGGCTCAACTACCCAACGTAGCCATGGAGTCGGCCGGTACGGGCCAGTACCGCTCAGTAGTCGAATGCGCGGGCGGTGTTGTCGGAGATGGCCGACGCCAGGGCGTCCTCGTCCACGCCCTTCACCTCCGCCATGGCACGCAGCGTGACCGGAATGAGGTAGGGCGCGTTAGGCCGTCCGCGGTACGGGGCGGGGGTCAGGAACGGTGCGTCCGTCTCGACCAGGACCAGTTCCATCGGCGCGACGGCCAGTGCGTCACGCAGCGGCTGGGCGTTCTTGAACGTGACATTGCCCGCGAAGGACATGAAGTACCCGGCGTCCGCGCAGATCCGGGCCATGTCGGCGTCGCCGGAGTAGCAGTGGAACACGGTCCGCTCGGGGGCACCCGCGTCGGCGAGGATGCGCAGCACATCCGCGTGCGCCTCGCGATCGTGGATGACCAGCGCCTTGCCGTGCCGTTTGGCGATCTCGATGTGGGCCCGGAAGGACTCCTCCTGCGCGGCCATTCCCTCGGGGCCGGTACGGAAGCAGTCGAGCCCGGTCTCGCCGACACCGCGTACGTGGTCGAGTGCGGCCAGCGCGTCGATCTCCGCGAGGGCCTCGTGCAGCGCCGCCTGGCCGCCCCCCTCACGCACCCCCTGCCGCGACCGGCCATCGGAGTCGCCGTGCACGATGCGCGGCGCCTCGTTGGGGTGGAGGGCCACTGCCGCGTGCACGTTCGCATGCGCGGCGGCGGTCTCGGCGGCCCAGCGCGAACCGGCCACGTCGCAGCCCACCTGGATCACGGTGGTCACATTGACCGCCGCGGCCCTGGCCAGGCCCTCCTCGACAGTTGCGTCCTGCATGTCCAGGTGGGTGTGCGAATCGGCGACCGGTACCCGGAGGGGTTCGGGCAGCGGCGGGGCTTCGGAACGACTCATGAAGACGATCGTACGAGGACCGCGCCGGTGGCCTTACTTGCGGTGGAAGGGGTGCAGCAGGTCGGACAGGTGCCAGTGATGCCCCGCACCCGAGGGTGCGACGGTGGCGGCCACGGCCTCGCCCTCCCGGGCGCCGATGTCCGCGGTCGCCGGCCGCGTCGGCGTGGAGTTGTGGAGCAGCCGCTGGACGGTCGAGACCCGGCCGGCCCCCATGATCCGGACCACGTGTCCGCCGCAGTTCGTGCAGGTCGGCCTGGAAAGGGGTGAGGGCACCCGCTCGCCGTCCGCCTTGTATATGACGAAATCGTTGTTGGCACCGTCGACGTGGTGCTCTATCTCGTAGGCCTGCTCCCAGCCGTGTCCGCACTTCATGCAAGCGAAGGCATACGCCTCGTGCACGGTGGTTGCTGCGCTCTCGCTCATGCCTGCTCCTTCGTCCGTTCGGACAAGCACTCCGGAGAGTGCGTCCCTGGTCCAGTGGACGCCGCTACGGGCGGGAACGCATCAGGCCCTGTCGAGTGTTGGAGCGGATTTGGCCTTCTCGTGGCAGAAGGGCCAGGTGCTCGGCTCGGGCTTTGCCTTTTACGAAAGTCCTTTGCCCTCGGCTGGGCCGGTTCGCGCCGCGTTCTTTGCCGCGACGACCGCATCGAAGACTTCGCGCTTGGGCAGCCCCGCATCTGCGGCAACAGCGGCAATGGCCTCCTTGCGCCGCTCCCCCGCCTCCTCGCGCACCTGCACCCTGCGTACCAGCTCCGCAGCGTCCAGTTCCTCGGGCCCGGAGTCGGCCGCGCCCTCGACGACCACGGTGATCTCACCGCGTACCCCTTCGGCCGCCCAGACCGCCAGCTCGCCCAGCGGGCCGCGCTTCACTTCCTCGTACGTCTTGGTCAGCTCCCGGCACACGGCTGCCCGGCGGTCTGCGCCGAAGACCTCGGCCATCGCCGCGAGGGTGTCGTCGAGCCGGTGCGGGGCCTCGAAGAAGACCATGGTGCGGCGCTCGTCGGCGACCTCGCGCAGTCTGCCGAGCCGTTCGCCCGCCTTTCGCGGCAGGAAGCCCTCGAAGCAGAAACGGTCGACGGGCAGCGCGGACAGGGCGAGAGCCGTGAGCACTGCGGACGGGCCGGGGACCGCGGTGACCTTGATGTCCTTCTCCACGGCTGCGGCCACGAGCCGGTAGCCGGGATCGGAGACGGACGGCATCCCGGCGTCCGTGACCAGCAGGACGCGGGCGCCGCCGGTCAGTGCCTCGACGAGTTCGGGCGTACGGGCCGACTCATTGCCCTCGAAGTAGGAGACGACCCGCCCCGTGGTGTGGATGCCGAGCGCCTGCGTGAGGCGGCGCAGTCGTCGGGTGTCCTCGGCGGCGACCACATCGGCCGTCTCCAGTTCGGCGGCGAGGCGTGGCGGGGCATCCGCCACATCGCCGATGGGGGTTCCTGCGAGTACCAGCGTTCCAGTCGTTCCAGTCACATGAGTCATCCTCCCAGCACGGGCGACAGCGCTCGCACAGATGCGTTCCCTACGATGGCGCGGTGACGAGTACAGCGCCCGAAGCCCAGCAGGGCCAAGACGCCGGGGAACCGCACGGCGAAGAGCCGACTTCCTGGCAGCAGCGGCTGCGCCGCTTCGGCCATTCGCCCCGGCCCGGAATCGGGCTGCGTGAACGGCTGATCCCGCCGTACACCCGCCCCGGCGCCCAGTTGTGGGCGGTGCTCGGGATCTCCCCGCCCCTGGCCGGACGCCTGGTTCGGTGGTCCGCCTGGGGCGGCCCGCTGCTGGTGGCACTGGTCGCCGGGGTGCTGCGGTTCTGGAACCTGGGCAGCCCGCACGCCCTGATATTCGACGAGACGTACTACGCCAAGGATTCCTGGGCGCTGATCAACCAGGGGTACGAGGGCAACTGGCCCAAGGACATCGACAAGCTGATCCTCGCCGATCCGTCGAAGGTGCACGTCCCGGTGGATCCGGGCTATGTGGTGCATCCGCCGGTCGGCAAGTGGATCATCGGGATCGGTGAGCAGATCTTCGGCTTCACGCCGTTCGGCTGGCGGTTCATGGTGGCGGTGCTCGGCACGCTGTCGGTGCTGATGCTGTGCCGGATCGGGCGGCGCCTGTTCCGTTCGACGTTCCTGGGGTGCCTGGCCGGCACGCTGCTCGCCGTCGACGGTCTGCACTTCGTCATGAGCCGCACCGCGCTGCTCGACCTGGTGCTGATGTTCTTCGTGCTGGCGGCGTTCGGCGCCCTGCTGATCGACCGCGACTGGGCGCGGCGCCGCCTCGCCGCCGCGCTGCCGGTCGACGAGGAGGGTGTGCTGCGCCCCGATGCCGAGGTCGCGGAGAATCTGCGGCTGGGCTGGCGTCCGTGGCGGCTCACCGCCGGTCTGATGCTGGGTCTGGCCTTCGCCACCAAGTGGAACGGCCTGTACATCCTGGCGGGCTTCGGTCTGATGACGGTGCTGTGGGACGTGGGCGCGCGACGGACCGCGGGGGCGGTTCGCCCGTACACGGCAGTGCTGAAGCGGGACCTGCTGCCGGCGTTCGTCTCGACGGTCCCGGTCGCGCTCCTCACGTATCTCGCCTCCTGGACCGGCTGGATCGTCACCGGCAAGGGCTACTACCGGAACTGGGCCCAGACCGACGGCAGGGGCGGCAGCTGGACGTGGTTGCCGGACTGGCTGCGCAGCCTGTGGCACTACGAGTACCAGGTCTACGAATTCCACGTGAATCTGACGTCCGGTCACACCTACCAGTCCAATCCGTGGAGCTGGATCGTGCTCGGCCGGCCCGTCTCGTACTTCTGGGAGGAGCAGCCGGGCTGCGCGGCCTCGGAGACCGGCAAGTGCTCCCGCGAGGTGCTGGCCATCGGGACGCCGCTGCTGTGGTGGGCGGCGTGCTTCGCCCTGGTGTACGTGCTGTGGCGCTGGTTCTTCCGACGCGACTGGCGGGCGGGGGCGATCGCCTGCGGTGTGGCGGCGGGCTGGCTGCCCTGGTTCTTCTACCAGGAGCGGACGATCTTCCTCTTCTACGCGGTCGTGTTCGTGCCGTTCCTGTGTCTGGCGGTCACGATGATGATCGGCGCGATGCTGGGTCCGGCGGCGGGGACCGGGGCCGAACGGGAACTCGGCCTGGCGGCCGGCGATCCGTCGGGGGAACGGCGGCGGACGCTGGGGGCGATCGCGGCGGGGGTGCTGGTGTTGCTGATCATCTGGAATTTCATTTATTTCTGGCCGATCTACACGGGCACGCCGATCCCCGACGGTTCGTGGCGCGACCGGATGTGGCTGGACACCTGGATCTAGCTGGGCAGGAGCACCAAGAGGCCGCAGTCGTCGACTGCGGCCTCTTGGTGATTGTCGGCCATCATCGGTGCCCATTGGCGGCCCGCGGACGGCGCACGGACGGCCCGGCGGTCGGCCCGGGGAACGGCTCTGACACCCGCGTGACACCTGACTCCGTCACGGGGGCCGTGACACCCAAACCTCTGGGCGGGAGCGGGTGTCACTATCGTGCGACAGCGAAGATCGATTCATTGCCGACGAAGTTTGGCTGCAGGGCGAGGGTTGATGAGCCGCCGTATATCCCAAGGTGTCCTGGTCGTCGGGTCGATCGGCGCTCTGATCAACATCGTGGACGCGATCGGGAAGGGGCGTCCGGAGCCGCACGATGCCTTCGCCGCGCTGGTCGTGCTCGGTGCGGGTGGTGAACTACTCGAAGAGCGGCGGCCCAGGGCCGCGAAGGCGCTGTACGCCGTGGCGTCGGTGCTGCTGGTGGTCGCCGGATCAGTCGCGGGGGCCAGGGCGTGGGCCTCGTTCTTCAGGGGCGCGGCCTATGACTGGCTCGACCTCGGACTCGGGGTTCTGGTCGTGCTCTACGTGGCCGTCGGCGCGGGTCGGCTGCTCGCGCACCTGTCCCGCAGAGCATCGAAGTCTCGTAGAAATGCCGGCCTGCTCAGCGAGTAGCAAGCCAGGCCGCGCCACTGCTTGAGCTTCTTGATGCAGCGTTCGACGGGCATCCGCCGGGGCGGACGCCCTCTCAAGACCGCAGCCTGACCAACCCGGCGAACCAATGCGGTCACGG
>NZ_FMDF01000058.1 GCF_900091955.1 Streptomyces sp. Ncost-T10-10d | reverse complement strand
CGCGGCACCGGTGCCCGCCGCCGAACCGAACGCGGGAATGACACAGGGTGCCGGCCAGGTACGGAACATGTGGCCGGACATCCTGGAGGCCGTGAAGAACCGCCGCCGGTTCACCTGGATCCTGCTCAGCCAGAACGCCCAGGTCACCGGTTTCGACGGCACCACCCTGCAGATCGGCTTCCTGAACGCGGGCGCGCGCGACAACTTCACGAGCAGCGGCAGCGAGGACGTGCTGAGGCAGGCCCTCGCCGAGCGGTTCAACGCACAGTGGAAGATCGAAGCGATCGTCGACCCGTCGGGCGGTGCGGGCGCACCCCCGCAGACCGGTGGCGGCCGCCCCTCCGCCGTCGCATCCGCGCCGCAGCGTCCGGCCCCCGCACCCCAGCAGAGTTACGAACCCCGGTCCGCCCCCGCCCCGCACCAGCAGCCGAGCCCCGCACCCGCCGCGGAGCCCGCACCGCGGTCGTACTCCGCGCCCGAACCCCCGCGATCGGTCGCTCCCGAGGACGACACCCCGGAGGCGGACGACCCGGACCTCGTCGACTCGGCGCTCTCCGGGCACGACCTGATCGTCCGCGAGCTGGGCGCCACGGTCGTCGAGGAGTTCACCAACGAGTAGCGCGAGCCGGGCGGGGGCGCGGTACACCTCACGGACTGTCCACGGAGCGGCGTCCGTCAAGGCCGCCGCGCCCCGGCGGCTAGGCTGCACACCGTGAAGGTCCTCGTCATCGGCGGCGGCGCCCGCGAACATGCCCTGTGCCGCTCTCTCTCCCTCGACCCCGACGTCACCGCTCTGTACTGCGCTCCCGGCAACGCCGGCATCGCGGAGGTGGCCGAACTGCACCCGGTCGACGCACTCGACGGCGACGCCGTCGCGCGCCTCGCCACTGATCTGGGCGCCGAGCTGGTGGTCGTCGGCCCGGAGGCGCCGCTCGTCGCCGGCGTCGCCGACGCCGTGCGTGCCGCGGGCATCCCCTGCTTCGGCCCGTCCGGTGAGGCGGCCCAGCTGGAGGGCTCCAAGGCGTTCGCCAAGGACGTGATGGCCGGGGCAGGAGTCCCGACCGCCCGCAGCTACGTCTGCACCACCCCCGCCGAGATCGACGCCGCCCTCGATGCGTTCGGTGCCCCGTACGTCGTCAAGGACGACGGTCTCGCCGCCGGCAAGGGCGTCGTCGTCACTGACGACGTCGAGGCGGCCCGCGCCCACGCCCTGGCCTGCGACCGCGTGGTCATCGAGGAGTTTCTCGACGGTCCCGAGGTCAGCCTCTTCGCGATCACGGACGGCACCACCGTGCTGCCGCTCCAGCCCGCGCAGGACTTCAAGCGCGCCCTGGACAACGACGAGGGCCCGAACACCGGCGGCATGGGCGCGTACTCCCCGCTCCCGTGGGCCGACCCCAAGCTGGTCGACGAGGTCCTGCAGTCGGTGCTCCAGCCGACCGTCGACGAACTCCGCCGCCGCGGTACCCCGTTCTCCGGGCTGCTCTACGCGGGCCTGGCGATCACTTCGCGCGGAGTCAGGGTGATCGAGTTCAACGCCCGTTTCGGCGACCCCGAGACCCAGGTGGTCCTGGCCCGTCTGAGGACTCCGCTGGCCGGTGTCCTGCTGGGCTCCGCCAACGGCACCCTGGACGAGCTGCCCCCGCTCAAGTGGCGCGACGAGGCCGCCGTCACCGTGGTCATCGCCTCGCACAACTACCCGGGTACGCCGCGCACGGGTGACCCGATCCACGGCCTCGACGACGTGGCGGCGCAAGATGCCCCGCATGCGTATGTCCTGCATGCCGGGACCAGGCGCGACGGCGACGAGATCGTCAGCGCGGGCGGGCGGGTGCTGTCCGTGACCGCGACCGGCAAGGACCTCGCCGGCGCCCGTGAGCGCGCCTACACGGCGGCGGCCCGGATCCGGCTCGACGGATCGCAGTTCCGTACGGACATCGCCCAGAAGGCCGCGGAGGCCTGAGACCGGAACGGTACGGAGAACGGTACGGAACGGCACGGACTGCTGGAACGGAACCGGCAGGACGGGAGTCCCCCCGGACCGTACGGGTCCGCCCCGGGCCGGGGCACGGAGCCGGGTACGTCACCCGATCCGCCCGTGCCCGGCTGCGGTTCACGTCCACCCCCTGAACCCCCGTCGACACCCATGGACGCGCCGCTGCCCCAAGGACTGCGGCGCGTCAGCACCTTTGCCCAAAGCCATTCCATCGAGTGACGGCTGAGCTATCCGGATGACGCCCGCCGAGGCCCCAACTAGGGTGCGGCGCAAGCATTCCGGCACTTGGCCCACTGGCATTGCGATGTCAGTGACGGGTGCCACAGTGGGGGAGTGAACAACACCGCCGCGGGGGCAGAGGGGGTGACGTCCGGCCGTGTCCGGTACCGGTACAAGTGAGGAGCTGGGCGCGCAGAGTGCGCGCGCCCGTGCTCTCGCTCTGCTGCGCATCCGCAGCAGAGCGACCGCCGCAGCCGTCCTGCCGGCGGCGGTGGCCGTCGTGCTGCTCGTCGCGGGTGCACAGGGCCGTGCCGTCGGCACCGGCTGGGACACGGCGCGCTGGGCCGTGACGGCCTGCGCGGTCGTCGTGCTCCTGCTCGCCGCAGTGGTCGCGGTCGCGATCGTACGGGCGAGGCCGGCGGTCAGCCCGACCGTCCCGCTCCCGGAGGACGCCGCCCCCGATCTCTACCGCCTGGTCAGGGAGCTCGCCGACCGGCTCGGGGTTCCCGCGCCCTCGGCGATAGCGCTCACGCCCGACTGCGACAGCTGGCTGGAGGACCGCACGCACCCCTCGGCGCAGCCCGCAGCAGGCCCCGGAGCGGATCCGCGAACGCGTTCCGCGGTCCGGACCCGCCGTAGGGTCCAGGCGGCGCCCGTGCTGGTCATCGGTTCGCCGTTCCTGTGGTGGATGCGGGTGGCGGAGCTACGGGCGGTGCTCGCCCCGGTCGTCGCGGGCACGGGCCCCTCCGCGCATCCCGACATAGCCGCGGCGCGTCGTTTCGTACGAGGGCTGGACGGAGCGGTCGCCGATGCGGCCGCGCCCGTTTCCGGGCCGCTGTCCCGGCTGCGCAGAGTGCCTCGGGCCTTCGTCGGCCGGGTCGCCCTGTTTCTGCTGCGCAGCTGTCGCACTCATGCCGCGGAGATGGAGCGGGGCGTCGCCGCCGCCGCGTCGGTTCGTGCACAGGGTGTGGATTACGGGCTGCGGATCGTCGCCCAGGAGCAGGTCGGCCTCGCCTACGCGGGCTGGGACCGGTTGCTCACCCGCGTCGCGCTGCCCGCCTGGCAGATGGGCCGCTGGCCGTCCCGGCTGGACGCAGGTGTCGTGTCCGCCCTCACCGAGCTCTCCCGTCGCGACCGGCTTGCCGACGGATTCGCCTCGCGGCTCGGTGAGCGCCCTGCCTGTGACCTCCTGGAGGAGCCGGGCGCGGCCGACGAGGCGGCATCGCTGCTGGCGGCACGGCTCTTCCACGGCGGCCCGGCGGAGACCGGTCCCGGCTGGTCGCCGGTCGACTGGCAGCAGTATCCGGAAGAGGTGGTCGACCGGAAGTGGCGCGCCGAGGCCGCACGGCTGCACCGTGTCCTCGACTCGATGGGGACGGCGCCCGCGTCAACCGGGGGCGGCTCCTCGGGCGATCCCGACTGTGCGGTATTTCCCATCGACGCCACAGTGCCCACGCTGGCCCGTGTCGTCGAGCATCTGGCAGGCCGGTGCGGGAGCGGCGAGGAGCTCGCGGCCGGGATCAGCGCCGCGGTGGCCCGTGAGGAGGCGGCGGCCCAACAGCCCCGGGCCGGCGGCGCATCGGGTCCGGTCGGTGTCCGGAGCGCCGCGCACTCGGGCGCGGACGTCCTGGACTTCTGGGGTCCCGTCCCCCTTCCGCTCTTCCCGCTCCAGCCACCTCGTACGGGTACGGAACTGCTCGCCGACCATGTCGCGGCGATGGTCTGCTGCGCCGCCGTCGACACGGCGGGTGCGGCGCCCGGACTCGACTGGCTCGACGGTCCCGCGCTGTTGGTCGGCGGTGAGCGCCGCGCGGATCTGGGCAGTCCGGTCCTCAGTCTGGTCGAGGACGGTGACGCGGGGCCGCTGCATTCCTGGCTCGCCTCGGTCGGCGTACGCACCGACAAACCCGTGCGTCTTGTCTGAACCATGGGCCTCGGCGGCCTCGACCGCAGAGCTGAACCACAGCATCCCCATCCTGCTCAGAGACAACGCCGCCGGGAGCACCGCACGCCCAATACCCGGAAGGAAGCGTTCCGTTCACGTCAATTAGCGACGAACGGTGACGGAGTGCATGCGTTATGTGATGTGCTGGGGATCGACGCTGACAGTCGTCGCATCACTGTTGGCGCATCAATGGCGCACGGCCGGTGACGATCGCTGTTGATCACCGGTGACGATCAACTCTGTCTCACTGTTGACTCGGGGGGCCAGAGGGAGGGAAGCGGTATGGGGGCGGAGCAGATTCGTCGATGGGAGTCGGGTGCCCTCGCGCACGCGGTCACCGACCCCTTCGGGCAGGGCCCGCTGCCCTGGCTGCGCGGCAGTGAGAACTACTTCGACGACACCGGACATGTCGTCCCCTGGTACGTGGACCCCACCCTGGCCCGCGGCTCCACCGACGGCGGCACCCGTACGGCCGACGATGTGCACCGCCAGATCAAGGGCTTCACCTCCACGGGCGCCGCGGCCCCCGGAGAGGCGATCGACTTCCACATCACCGTGGACCCGCCCCAGCAGTTCTCCGTGGACATCTACCGCATCGGTCACTACGGGGGCGACGGTGCCGCCAAGATCACCACGAGCCCCCGGCTCTCCGGCATCGTCCAGCCGGCCCCGCTCACCGCCGACCGCACGGTCTCCTGCCACCACTGGTGGCAGTCCTGGCGGCTGCAGATCCCCAGCTACTGGTCGATCGGCGCATACGTCGCCGTGCTCACCACGGTCGACGGATACCGTTCCCACATCCCGTTCACGGTCCGCGACGACCACCCGGCCGATCTCCTGCTGGTCCTGCCGGACATCACCTGGCAGGCATACAACCTCTACCCGGAGGACGGCCGCACCGGCGCCAGCCTCTACCACGCCTGGGACGAGCAGGGCCGCCTCCTGGGCGAGGAGGACGCCGCGGTCACCGTCTCCTTCGACCGCCCGTACGCGGGTGCCGGTCTGCCGCTCCACGTCGGTCATGCCTACGACTTCATCCGCTGGGCCGAGCGGTACGGCTACGACATCGCGTACGCCGACACACGCGATCTGCACGCGGGCCGCATCGACCCGGGCCGCTACCGGGGCCTGGTCTTCCCCGGCCACGACGAGTACTGGTCGGTACCCATGCGCCGTACCGCCGAACGCGCCCGCGACGACGGCACCTCGCTCGTCTTCCTCTCCGCCAACACCATGTACTGGCAGGTCAGCCTCTCCCCGTCGCCGTCCGGCGTCCCGGACCGGCTGCTCACCTGCCGCAAGCGCCGCGGCCCGGGCAAGCCCGCGCTCTGGCGCGAGATCGACCGTCCCGAGCAGCAGCTTCTCGGCATCCAGTACGCGGGCCGGGTCCCCGATCCGCACCCCCTGGTCGTACGGAACGCCGAGCACTGGCTGTGGGACGCGACGGGCGCCTGCGAGGGCGACGAGATCGACGGCCTGGTCGCGGGCGAGGCCGACCGCTACTTCCCACGCACCGCACTCCCCGAGCACGAGAGCCGCATCCTGCTCGCCCACTCCCCGTACCAGGACAGCGAAGGAGCCAAGCGCCACCAGGAGACCTCCCTGTACCGGGCCCCGTCCGGCGCACTCGTCTTCGCCTCCGGCACCTTCGCCTGGTCTCCGGCGCTGGACCGCCCCGGCCATGTGGACCCCCGCATTCAGCGGGCCACCGCCAATCTCCTCGACCGCATCTGCAAACGCGCCTGAAACGCCTCCGGGGCCACGGCACTCGGCGCCACGGACGCCCCCGCTCCGCCCCACCGCACCCCGATACGGGAGAATCGGTACGACTCCTGGATCAACCTACGCGGAGGCAGCGTGTCCGGATTTGTAGAAAAGCCCGAACCAGTGCAGGTCCCGGGGCTCACCCACCTCCACACCGGCAAGGTGCGTGACCTGTACCGGAACGAGGCGGGCGACCTCGTCATGGTCGCCAGCGACCGTATGTCCGCGTACGACTGGGTCCTGCCCACGGAGATCCCCGACAAGGGCCGGGTGCTCACCCGGCTCTCGCTGTGGTGGTTCGACCAGCTCGCCGATCTCGTACCGAACCACGTCCTGTCCACGGAGCTCCCCGCCGGAGCCCCCGCGGACTGGGCCGGCCGGACGCTGATCTGCAAGTCGCTGCGCATGGTCCCGGTCGAGTGCGTCGCCCGCGGCTACCTCACCGGCTCGGGCCTCGTCGAGTACAAGGAGTCCCGCACGGTCTGCGGCCTCGCGCTGCCCGAGGGCCTTGTCGACGGCTCCGAGCTCCCGGCACCGATCTTCACCCCCGCCACCAAGGCGGCCGTCGGTGACCACGACGAGAACGTGAGCTACGAGGAGGTGGCCCGCCAGGTCGGCGCGGAGACCGCCGCCCAGCTGCGCCGCACCACACTGGATGTGTACGGCAGGGCCCGTGACATCGCGCGTGCACGCGGGATCATCCTCGCCGACACGAAGTTCGAGTTCGGTTTCGCTCCCACGGCCGACGGCGGCGAGGAGCTGATCATCGCGGACGAGGTGCTCACCCCGGACTCCTCCCGCTTCTGGCCCGCGGCCATCTGGGAGCCGGGCAAGGCCCAGCCCAGTTACGACAAGCAGTTCGTGCGCGACTGGCTGACCTCGCCGGCCTCCGGCTGGGACCGCAGGAGCGAGCAGCCGCCCCCGGCGCTGCCTCAGGAGATCGTGGACGTGACCCGGGCGAAGTACCTGGAGGCGTACGAACTCCTCACCGGCACGCCCTGGCAGTAAGCAGCCCCCGGAACACGAAGAAGCCCCCGGCCGAAAGACCGGGGGCTTCTTGCTGAACCGAGCGGACGACCAGGTTCGAACTGGCGACCTCAACCTTGGCAAGGTTGCGCTCTACCAACTGAGCTACGTCCGCAAGCGCCGAAGCGCGATGACCACTATACCCATCCCCGCTCGCGTGCGAGACGCACTGCCGCATGACGGTTCTCCGCCCCGAGCTTCGAGGCGGCCGCCGAGAGGTAGTTCCGTACGGTTCCCTGCGACAGCGACGCCCGCTCCGCGATCTCCGCGACCGGCGCCCCGTCGGCCGCCAGCTCCAGCACCTCGGCCTCGCGCGCGGTCAGCGGCGAGTCTCCGGCGGAGATCGCGTCAGCCGCCAACTCCGGGTCCACATAACGGTTTCCGGCGTGCACGGTACGGATGATCCCGGCCAGCTGCCGGGCGCTGACGGTCTTCGGTACGAAGGCCCGCACGCCGGCGGCGAGTGCCCGCTTCAGATGTCCCGGCCGGCCGTGACTCGTCACGATCATCGTCCGGCAGCCGGGCAGTTCGGCCCGCAGGGATGTGGCGACGTTCACACCGTCGGCACCCGGCATCTCCAGATCGAGGACCGCCACATCGGGGCGATGGGCCCGCGCCATGGCCAGTGCCTCCGGGCCGGTCGCCGCCTCCGCGACCACCACGAGGTCGTCCTCCAGGGCGAGCAGCGCGGCCAGCGCGCCTCGGATCAGATGCTCGTCGTCGGCGAGCAGTACCCGTACAGCCGTCATCGTCGCTCCTCCTGAAGAGCCGGGGTGAGATCCGGGGCCGTGTGCGGCAGCGGAATCGTGGCCGTCAGCCGGAACAGCCCGTTCCCCGCCGGACCCGCGTCCAGCGATCCGTCGAGTGCGTGAAGCCGCTCCCGCAGCCCGGCCAGCCCGGAACCGCCCGGCCCGGCGGTGACCTGCGGCGCCCCGTCGTTCTCCACGTCCAGCACCGCGGCGACCGCGGAAGTGCGCAGCCGGATCGTGCAGTGCCGCGGATCGCCGTGCCGCAGCACATTGGTCGCCGCCTCCCGCACCACCCAGCCGAGCGCCGACTGCACGGCCGCGGGCAGCCGACCGCCGTCCTGGCCCTCCACCGCGCACGTGATGCCGGCCGCCCGCAGTACGCTCCGCGCGCCCACGAGTTCGGTGCTCAGATCGGCCTCCCGGTACCCCCGTACGACATCGCGCACCTCCTGCTGGGAGGCGCGGGCGATGCGCATCACCTCGACCATCTGGTCCACGGCCACCGGTTTGCCGCGTTGGGCCAGCTCCACCGCCAGCTCGCTCTTCAGTGCGATCACCGCCAGATTCCGGCCCAGGACGTCGTGCATGTCCCGGCCGAACCGCAGCCGTTCCTCGGCGACCGCCAGCCGCGTCTCCACGTCCTGCGCCTCGCGGAGCTTCCACATCACGCCCAGCGACCAGGCGGACATCCGCGTGGTGACGGACATCATCCCGCTGCCGAACGCCGTCGCGAGAAGCGCGGAGGCCATCAGCGCACGGCCGCCGCCGAGCAGGCCCACCACGGCGCACACCCCGGCCGAGACGGCGGCCTGCTGCACCATCGACACCCACTTCGGCACGATGAGCACGAAAGCGCAGGAGAACGGCACCACGCATGCGCTGAGCACAAATCCCGGCTCCGGGAACTCACGCATGCCCGTCCACCGGGCGAGGGCCAGCACCGCCGCCATGTTCGCCACCAGCGACACGGCTCCGACAGCGACCAGCCGCCGGTCCAAGGTCCCCCGGCCCAGATACTTCCCCAGCCCCCTGGCGGTCAGCATCGTCCCGCAGACCCCCTGCGCGATGACGAGCAGGATCGCCAGGACGATCAGCGCAGCGGGCGCCGCACCGCGCACGGGCCGCGTCACCGACATCAGGATCTGGATCAGCACCGCGATCCACACCAGCCCGTACAGCGTGCCGCGTGTATACAGGTCGACCTTGTCGAACCCGCTGCGGCCGCGCCAGCTCCCCGTTCGCCACCGCACGCGCACGGCACAACCCTCCTCAGCGTCGAGGTTCCCAGCGGAACCACCGCTGCACAGCAAACACGGCGAGCACCGTCCAGGCCAGCGCGGTGAGCCCCGCCCCGAGCAGGTCATACCCGTCCGCCCCGCCGAGCCAGCCGGCCCGTACGAGCATCATCACCCCGGTCACCGGCAGCAGTTCGCACACGGACGCCACCCGGTCCGGCAGGATCTCCAGCGGCACGAAGAGCCCGGAGCCCATCATCGAGACGAGGAACAGCGGCAGCGTGGTGATCTGCGCCGTCTGTACGGTCCGGGTCACCACGGACGTGGCGGCGGCCAGCGCCGCCAGCAGCACCACACCCGACAGCAGCCCCGCGACGAGCAGCTCGGGCCGCTCGGGCGCACCGAGACCGAAGAGCACCGCACCGGCCAGGACCACCAGCACCGTCTGCGCCAGCGCCAGCGCGACCGACGGAAGCGCGGTCCCGACGAGGATCTCGCCGTCGGCGATCTCGCCGGTACGCAGCCGCTTCAGGACCAGGTCCTCGCGCCGCGCCACATAGGCGGCGACCAGGTTCATGTACACGACCTGCATCAGCACCATGCCGATGCCGCCGCTGAGCGCCGCCCCGGCCACGGTCAGCCCGGTCCCGCCCAGATCGACCTGTTCCAGCGTCGACTTCATGGCCGCGACCATGGTCAGGGGCACCAGCAACGCGACGAAGATCGCCGTCCTGTTCCGGGCGAGCAGGGTCAGCTCGGCCCGCCCGAGAGCGTTCAGCCGCCCGGACATCGTTGTGCTCGTCATGCGGCAGCCCCCCTCTCCGACTCCGACGCGCTCTGCGCGATATCGAGAAACGCCTCTTCGAGCGAGGCCGACCGGGCATCGAGCCCGAGCAGCGTCACGTCCGACTCCCGGGCCCAGAGCAGCAGTTCACCCAGCGTCTCCTGCAGCCGGTGGGTACGGATCTCGACCCTGCGTCCCTCGGCGGCCGCCCGCAGCGGCAGCGGAAGCCACGCCGCCGGGACCTCTTCGGGCAGCACGAACCGGATGCGGGCCGGGCGGGCCGCCGTCACCTCGGCGGTGGTGCCCGCCGTCACGATCCGCCCCCGGTGCATGATCGCCAGCCGGTCGGCGAGCGTCTCGGCCTCCTCCAGGTAGTGCGTGGTGAGCAGGACGGTGATCCCGCCGTCGCGCAGCCCCCGTACCAGCTCCCAGGTGTCACGCCGCCCCTCGGCGTCGAGCCCGGTGGTCGGCTCGTCCAGGAACAGCACCTCGGGCCGGCCGAGCAGGGCCAGTGCGAGGTCGAGGCGGCGCCGCTCGCCGCCGGAGAGCTGCTTGACGCGCACGCGCGCCCGGTGGGTGAGCCCGACCAGGTCCAGCGCCTCACCGGTCGGGCGGGCACCGCTCGTGCACCCCGCCCACATCCGTACGGCCTCGGTGACCGTCAGCTCGGACGGGAAGCCGCCCTCCTGGAGCATCACCCCGATCCGCGGCCGTACCGCGGCGCGTTCGCGGTACGGGTCGTGGCCGAGCACCCGCACCGTGCCGCCGTCGGGCCGGGCCAGGCCCTCCAGCAGTTCGACGGTGGAGGTCTTTCCCGCGCCGTTCGTACCGAGCAGGGCGAAGAGTTCGCCGCGCGCCACCGAGAAGGAGACACCGGCCACGGCCTCGAAGCCGTCGGCGTAGTGCCGCCGCACACCGCTCGCCTCGATCACGGGACCGACCACGGAGCCGGTCGCCGGAACGGTCACGGCGTCCGTCGTGAAACCTGTCGCGGGTTCGTCTGTGATGTCCGCCACGGCGCCGCCGGCGCGGTCGCTGGGAATGTCGTCGCTGGTCATGCCTACAGATTTCCGCCGGATCGTTGCCGTGGGCAGTGCGAGCTGTCACCACTGCTCATGACAAACGTCAGGAGCATGAGGCGAGGAGCGCGGACGGGAATAAGACGAAGGCCCTGGTCGATATCGACCAGGGCCTTCGAACAAACCGATCAAGAGCGGACGACGAGATTCGAACTCGCGACCCTCACCTTGGCAAGGTGATGCTCTACCAACTGAGCCACGTCCGCATTGCTGCCGCTCATTGTACTCCCCTTGAGGAGATCCATCGGGCGGTGCGAGCACTACTCTACCCGATTCACCGGAGTGGTCGGTAAGAGCGATGCAGAGCGGGTGACAGGAATTGCACACTGCGCCTTCCCCCTGGAAGGGGGATGTTCTGCTACTGAACTACACCCGCACGCTGCGTGGGGTTCGGCTTTGCGGCCTTGCCCTTCGGCGTGCTCCAGACTTTAGCCGACCTGCAGGGGTGTAGCGCAAGTCGGTGGCCACGGGGTGTCGCCGAGAGGTGTGCCGGTGCGTCGGTGAGCGTTCACCGGCCGGCCCCGGCGACCGGTCCGGGCGATCCGGTCACGGGCCGGGTTCTCAACTGGCCTCGCGGAACGCCTCGTAGACCTTCTTGGGGATCCGGCCGCGGGCCGGCACCTCCATCCGGTGGGAGCGGGCCCAGGCGCGCACTGCCGCCGGGTCGGGTGCGAGCGAGGTGTGCCGGTACGACGCAGGGGTCTTGCCACGCTTACCGGCATTTGTCTGCTTTCGACCGGCCGCCATGTACGGCGCCAGGACCTTGCGCAGTTTCTTTGCATTGGACGGATTGAGGTCGATCTCGTACGACTTCCCGTCCAGGGCGAAGGTGACCGTTTCCGCCGCTGCTCCCCCGTCGATGTCGTCGAAGAGCGTGACCACTACGCGCTGAGCCACGGATATCGGTCCTTTCCTACGGCGTCGGCGCTTCTGACATGCGCTGATGCCGGCCTTCCGGCTGTTAGGCGGATGCGAGTCGACCGGTGTCGACTGTTTAGGGGCAATGCTGCATTCCCCGGTAATCATTTGTACAGCGGTGGGTGCCGCATTGTGAAGCCCAGCCAATTACCTCCGCGTGTCAGCCTTCTATGTGTGCTGCCGGTGAGGATTTTTTTTGCAGGACTTTCCCCATGTGTTGTCACGGCCGATATCTGGGCGTGATCGAGGGCACTCGATATCTACCCGCGTAGAATTTCTGGCCAGGTAGGCTGAGGGAACCTGCGGGGGTCTGGGGAGCCCCCCGGAGAAACAGCCGCACCACACCACCACCGGGAGTGCCAGTGGCACGCGTCGTAGTCGACGTCATGCTCAAGCCCGAGATCCTCGACCCGCAGGGACAGGCGGTGCAGCGCGCACTGCCCCGTCTCGGCTTCGAGGGAATCGCGGACGTACGTCAGGGGAAGCGTTTCGAGCTCGAGGTCGAGGGGCCGGTCGACGACGCCGCCCTCAGCCGTATTCACGAGATGGCCGAGACATTCCTCGCCAACACCGTCATCGAGGACTTCACCGTGAAGGTGGAGAAGGCCGAGGAGTCGAAGTGACTGCTCGTATCGGAGTCGTCACCTTTCCCGGCACGCTCGACGACAAGGACAGCCTGAGGGCCGTACGGGTCGCGGGCGCCGAACCCGTGTCGCTGTGGCACCGCGACAAGGACCTGCACCAGGTCGACGCGGTCATCCTGGCGGGCGGCTTCTCCTACGGCGACTATCTGCGGGCCGGAGCCATCTCCCGCTTCTCGCCGGTCATGGAGACGATCATCGAGAACGCGCGGGCCGGGATGCCGGTCCTCGGTATCTGCAACGGCTTCCAGATCCTGACCGAGGCGCACCTGCTGCCCGGCGCGATGCTGCAGAACAACCACCTGCACTTCATCTGCCGCGACCAGAAGCTGCGCGTCGAGAACGCGGAGACAGCCTGGACCTCGGACTACTCCGCGGGTCAGGAGATCTCCGTACCGCTCAAGAACATGGACGGGCGTTACGTCGCCGACGAGCGTGTCCTCGACGAGCTGGAGGCGGAGGGCCGCGTCGCCTTCCGCTACCTGGACGTGAACCCCAACGGTTCGCTGCGTGACATCGCGGGCATCACCAACGCCGCAGGCAATGTCGTCGGTCTGATGCCGCACCCGGAGCACGCCGTCGAGCCGCTGATCGGAACCGGTCGTACCGACGGCCTCGGTTTCTTCACCTCGATCATCAAGAAGCTGGTCAACGCATGAGCCTGGATACGGTCAAGCACGCGGCCGAGACCCCGGACGTCGCGCAGCCCTGGAAGGAGCTCGGCCTCAAGGAGGACGAGTACGCCCGGATCCGCGAGATCCTGGGCCGCCGTCCCACCGGCGCCGAGCTCGCCATGTACTCCGTGATGTGGTCCGAGCACTGCTCGTACAAGAGCAGCAAGGTCCACCTCAAGCAGTTCGGCGAGAAGGTCCCCGCCAACGACGCGATGCTCGTCGGCATCGGCGAGAACGCCGGTGTGGTCGACGTCGGTCAGGGTTACGCGGTCACCTTCAAGGTCGAGTCGCACAACCACCCCTCGTACATCGAGCCCTACCAGGGCGCGGCGACCGGCGTCGGCGGCATCGTCCGCGACATCCTCGCCATGGGTGCCCGCCCCGTCGCGGTCGTCGACCCGCTGCGGTTCGGCGCGGCCGACCACCCCGACACCAAGCGCGTACTGCCGGGCGTCGTCGCCGGTATCGGCGGCTACGGCAACTGCCTGGGTCTGCCGAACATCGGCGGCGAGGTCGTCTTCGACGCCTGCTACCAGGGCAACCCGCTGGTCAACGCCGGCTGCATCGGCGTGATGAAGCACGAGGACATCCACCTGGCCAAGGCCTCCGGCCCCGGCAACAAGGTGATCCTGTACGGCGCCCGCACCGGCGGCGACGGCATCGGCGGCGTCTCGGTGCTGGCCTCGGAGACCTTCGAGTCGACCGGCCCGGCGAAGCGTCCGGCCGTCCAGGTCGGCGACCCGTTCCAGGAGAAGCTCCTCATCGAGTGCACCCTGGAGATCTTCGGCGAGAAGCTCGTCGCGGGCATCCAGGACCTCGGCGGCGCGGGTCTCTCCTGCGCCACCTCCGAGCTGGCCTCCGCAGGCTCCGGCGGTATGCGCGTCGAGCTGGACACCGTTCCGCTGCGCGACTCCTCCCTCTCGCCCGAGGAAATCCTCATGAGCGAGTCGCAGGAGCGCATGTGCGCGATCGTCGAGCCGCAGCACGTCGAGCGCTTCCTCGAGATCTGCGAGAAGTGGGACGTCATCGCCACCGTCATCGGTGAGGTGACCGAGGGCTCGCAGCTGGAGATCTTCTGGCACGGCGAGCAGATCGTCGACGTGCCGCCGCGGTCCGTCGCCCACGAGGGACCGACGTACCACCGCCCGTTCGCCCGCCCGTCCTGGCAGGACGCGCTGCAGGCCGACGACGCGGGCAAGCTGGCCCGTCCGGCGAACGGCGCCGAGCTGCGCGAGCAGGTCCTCAAGCTGGTCGCTTCGCCGAACCAGGCCTCGAAGTCCTGGATCACGGACCAGTACGACCGGTTCGTGCAGGGCAACACCGTGCTCGCGATGCCCGAGGACGCCGGCATGGTCCGGATCGACGAGAAGTCGAACCTGGGCGTGGCCATGGCGACCGACGGCAACGGCCGGTACGCCAAGCTCGACCCGTACACCGGTGCGCAGCTGGCACTGGCGGAGTCGTACCGCAATGTCGCCGCTTCCGGCGCCAAGCCGCTCGCGATCTCGGACTGCCTGAACTTCGGTTCGCCCGAGGACCCGGACGTCATGTGGCAGTTCGCCGAGGCCACCCGTGGTCTCGCGGACGGCTGCCTGGAGCTGGGCACTCCGGTCACCGGCGGCAACGTGTCGCTGTACAACCAGACCGGTGAGACGGCGATCCACCCGACGCCGGTCGTGGCCGTGCTCGGTGTGATCGACGATGTCACCCGGCGTACGCCGGTCGCCTTCGCGGAAGAGGGCCAGCTCCTCTACCTGCTGGGCGACACGCGCGAGGAGTTCGGCGGCTCGGCCTGGTCCGAGGTCATCCACGGCCACCTGGGCGGCATGCCGCCCAAGGTCGACCTGGGCCGCGAGAAGCTGCTCGCCGAGATCCTGATCTCGGCGTCCCGCGACGGCATGATCGACGCGGCGCACGATCTCTCCGACGGCGGTCTGATCCAGGCGGTCACCGAGTCCTGCCTCCGTGGCGGGAAGGGTGCCCGGTTGGTCGTGCCGGACGGTCTGGACGCGTTCACCTTCCTCTTCTCCGAGTCGGCGGGGCGTGCGGTCGTCTCCGTTCCGCGCAGCGAGGAGCTCCGCTTCAACGACATGTGCGGGGCGCGGGGTCTGCCCGTCACCCGTATCGGTGTCGTGGACGGCGAGGAGATCGAGATCCAGGGCGAGTTCAGCATTCCGCTGAGCGAACTTCGCACGGCGCACGAGGAGACCATTCCGGCTCTGCTCGCCTGACGCCGGATCCTGTTCGAGAACGGCCCTGCCCGGTTCATGGGCAGGGCCGTCCTCGTTCCGTCGGTTCGACGGATGTGGAGTTCCGGGAATTCCCGCCGAGCCGCAGGAGCATTTCCTGCTGATGGGCTGTCTGGGTGCGGATGTGGACAGCCTGCGGAATTCCGTTCAGCCGGTGGGGCAGCGGTGTTCCGGTGAATCGGTACGGGCGCCGACGAAACGATGTGCGTGTCGAGCACGGCCGGCAGGATCGGGGCGCTGCAGAGCATGAACCCGATCACGCGTTGCCGACCGGTCATGGGCTGTGGACATCATGGGACTCCCCTCCGGAGTGGCGCGGCGCTGTTGTGGGCGCACCACCATGCCATGGAAATGTATCGGGTCAATATTTAATCCGAGAGTAATCTTCATCCTTGTACAGTGATGCCATGACTGAGGGGATGAGCCTGCGCGAGCGCAAGAAGCTCCAGACGCGACACCGTCTGCTGGCCGCGGCCACCGAGCTCTTCGCCGAGCGCGGCTTCGACAAGGTCTCGGTCGCCGAGATCGCCGAGGCGGCCGAGGTGTCGAAGATGACTGTCTTCAACTACTTCGCCGGCAAGGAGGACTTGGTTCTTGCTCCCATGGAGGAGCACATCGGTGATGTCGCGCGGGTGGTACGGGACCGGGGCCCCGGCGAGTCCGCGCTGGCCGCCGTGCGGCGTCAGTTCCTGGCTGCCATCGAAGCCCGTGACCCCTCCGTCGGGCTGAGCGACGCGCCGGTGGTGCTCGGGCTGCGCCGGCTGATCCAGGAGACCCCGGCGCTGCTCATCCGGGCCCACGCGTTCTCCATGCGCTCCTTCGACCTGCTCGCCGAAGTCCTGGTCGAGGAGGGGGAGGAGCCGTCCATCGCCCGGATCGCGGCCGCCCAGCTGATCGCCACCCGCAACGCCCTCATCTCCGCGAATCAGATACGGCTGCTGGCGGGAGAGCCGGCGGACGCGGTGGCGCCGGATGCCGTCGCGCTCGCCGAGCGCGGTTTCGACCTGCTCCACAAGGGACTGGGCGGCTTCGCGACCAGGTTCTGAGGCAGCCGGTCCGACAGGGCTCAGGGCCTGTCCGGCCCTGAGTCGCCGGACACCCCTTAGGCTCCTGGACCATGCCGCCGTCCCAGAAACGAGCCCGCCGCTACGACCCGGTCAGGACCCGCACCGCGGTCCTGTCGCAGTTCGCCCATGTCCGGGAAGCCGTCGGCTCCCTGACGCCCGAACAGCTCGCGCTGCCGACCCGGCTCGGGGACTGGACCGTGCGCGAACTGGCCGCCCATCTGGCCATGGCGCTCTCGCACGTCACGCGGTATCTGGAGCTGCCCGAACCCGCCTCGCCCAAGCCCGATCTGACGCTCCTCGAATGGCCGTTCTCGACCGCGGACCGGGCCGGGCGCATCGCCGACGACACCAGGGCGCTCGCCGCGGACCGCCCGGACCTGGACGCGTTGTACGGGGAGGTCGCCGGGCGGTTCGAGGAGCTGGTGTCCGACGTCCCGGAGGACCGGCTGCTGCCGACCCGGGCCGGCGCGATGCGGCTGGCCGACTTCCTGGTCACGCGTACCGTCGAACTCGTCGTGCACACCGACGATCTGAACGAGGCGGCCGGCCTCGGTATCCCGTACGACCGGCAGGCGCTCGCCGCCTGCACCCGGCTGCTCGCCGACGCCCTCGCGGAGAAGGCGCCGGGCGGCTCGGTCGAGGTGCGCGTCCCGCCGTTCGCCGTCGTCCAGTGCGTCCAGGGCCCCAAGCACACGCGCGGTACGCCGCCCAATGTCGTCGAGACCGATCCGCTCACCTGGATCCGGCTCGCCACCGGGCGTACGGAGTGGGCCCAGGAACTCGACGCGGCGAAGGTCAGCGCCAGCGGTGAGCGGGCCGATATCGCCGCGCTGCTGCCCCTGATGGGGTGAGGGGGAACCGGACATCCACCCGGACCGTCCCAGGGCCATGCGGAAACAAGGTGCGGCCGTCGCAACCCTGGCTCTCCTCGCCCTGGCAGCCTGCGGTACGGAGACGGGCTCCGGGGCCGGACCGGGGGCCGGTTCCGGCGGTGACGCCGTGCGGACCGATCTGTCCGTCACCGATGTCCACTGGGGCGTCGAATCGGTGACGGTCGACGGGAAGCGGACCGCCGCCCCCTCCGGCGCCCATGTCGAGATCGACTCCAAGGGCCGGGCCACCGGAAACTACGGCTGCAACCACTTCACCGCCGATGTCCGCATCGACGGCGAGACGATCACGGTCGGGCCGGGCACGAGCACCTCCATGGCCTGCGAGAAGGACGTCGAGCGGTTCGAGGCGGCCATGTCCGGCGCGTTCAGCGGCGAACTCACCGCGGCCGTGGCGAAGAAGACCCTCACCCTGACCGCGGAGAACGGCGACTCCATCGCCCTCATGGCGCAACAGCCGGCCCCGCTCACCGGCACCACCTGGACGGTCACCACCCTGGTCTCCGGCACGGTCGCCTCGTCGCTGCCCGCGGGTGCGCAGGAGAAGGCGCACCTGAGCTTCGGCAAGGACGGCTCCGTACAGGGCACCCTCGGCTGCAATCGGTTCCGCGGCACCGCGGCGGTCTCCGGTTCCACCATCACGTTCGGCCGGATCGACGGCACCAAGGTGATGTGCCCGGCCCCCCGGATGGAGCTGGAGCGCGAACTGCTCGCGATTCTGGACGGCCGGACGACGTACCGGATCGATCACCTCACCCTGTCCCTCACTACGGAGAACGGTAAGGGACTCGGCGCATCGGCCACCGGGACAAGGGGCTGACTCAGGAACCCGTTCGGACACGGAGGCAGACCGGCGTCCGTCCGCTTCCAGCACGCCCGCAGCTCGGCCGGCAGCTCCGGCTCCGCGGCGGCCGGGCTTCCCGGCGCCGCCTCTGCCGAGGCCCCCGAGAAGCCGCATACCGGGCGCCCGTGTGTGAGGCTCACCACGAAACGGACGTTCGGCCGGACTCCGCGCCAGAGCATCGACCGGCTCACCGAGCGCCACCGTCCGGCCGGCTGACCCCGTGCCCCAAGTGGCCGGAACTAGCCGGTAACGGGCCGCTGGTCCGGGTGACCGCTGCCCTGTGGTCGGTCCGCGCCCCGTCCCGCACCTCTCCACGATCCGGAAATGGTCACTCCGAGTGACTGTCCGAACCGGTCCGTGAACCGCCCCTGGGAGCGCTTCCCCGGTGCTCCCACCCGGTATCCCGAATTCGGACCAGTGGTCGATCTCGCCTACACTCGGTGGCGTGCCCCGTGGTGATGGACGACTCAACCACGACCTGCTCCCCGGAGAGAAAGGCCCCCAGGACGCTTGCGGCGTCTTCGGTGTCTGGGCTCCGGGTGAAGAGGTCGCCAAGCTCACCTATTTCGGACTGTATGCCCTGCAGCACCGTGGACAGGAGTCCGCGGGCATCGCAGTGAGCAACGGGTCCCAGATCCTGGTCTTCAAGGACATGGGACTGGTCTCGCAGGTCTTCGACGAAACGTCTCTGGGATCTCTCCAGGGCCATATCGCGGTCGGTCATGCCCGCTACTCCACCACCGGTGCTTCGGTGTGGGAGAACGCGCAGCCGACGTTCCGTGCGACCGCGCACGGCTCGATCGCCCTGGGTCACAACGGCAACCTGGTCAATACGGCCCAGCTCGCCGAGATGGTCGCCGATCTTCCCCGCAAGGACGGCCGCGCCACCCAGGTCGCCGCGACGAACGACACCGATCTGGTGACCGCGCTGCTCGCCGGTCAGACCGATGAGGACGGCAAGCCGCTCACCATCGAGGAGGCCGCCGCAAAGGTGCTCCCCGATGTGAAGGGCGCCTTCTCCCTCGTCTTCATGGACGAGCACACCCTTTACGCCGCCCGCGACCCGCAGGGCATCCGCCCGCTGGTTCTCGGCCGCCTCGAGCGCGGCTGGGTGGTGGCCTCCGAGTCCGCCGCTCTCGACATCTGCGGTGCCAGCTTCGTTCGCGAGATCGAGCCGGGCGAGCTCGTCGCCATCGACGAGAACGGCCTGCGGTCCTCGCGCTTCGCGGAAGCGAAGCCCAAGGGCTGTATCTTCGAGTACGTCTATCTGGCCCGCCCCGACACCGATATCGCCGGGCGCAACGTCTACCTCTCCCGCGTGGAGATGGGGCGCAAGCTGGCCGCCGAGGCCCCCGTCGAGGCCGATCTGGTCATAGCGACTCCGGAGTCCGGCACCCCCGCCGCCATCGGTTACGCGGAGGCCAGCGGCATCCCGTTCGGCGCCGGACTGGTGAAGAACGCCTATGTCGGCCGGACCTTCATCCAGCCTTCCCAGACCATTCGCCAGCTGGGTATCCGCCTCAAGCTGAACCCGCTCAAGGAAGTCATCAAGGGCAAGCGTCTTGTGGTCGTGGACGACTCGATCGTCCGCGGCAATACCCAGCGCGCACTGGTCCGGATGCTCCGCGAGGCCGGCGCCGCCGAGATCCACATCCGGATCTCGTCCCCGCCGGTGAAGTGGCCCTGCTTCTTCGGCATCGACTTCGCGACCCGCGCCGAGTTGATCGCCAACGGCATGACGGTCGACGAGATCTGCACGTCGATGGGTGCCGACTCGCTCGCGTACATCTCGCTCGACGCGATGGTCGAGGCGACGACGATCGCCAAGCCGAACCTGTGCCGCGCCTGCTTCGACGGTGAGTACCCGATGGAGCTGCCGGACCCGGAGCTGCTCGGCAAGCAGCTGCTGGAGACCGAGCTGGCGGCAGGCCCTGCGGCAACCGCCGCGTCCGACGCACTGCGTCGTCCGTGACGGTCCAGCCGTACACCTCTGGCCACCAGCCCCGTATTTCCACACGAAAGATCCCAGGCAATGTCTGAGACAACAGGTGCTTCCTACGCGGCAGCGGGCGTCGACATCGAGGCCGGCGACCGTGCCGTCGAGCTGATGAAGGAGTGGGTGAAGAAGACGCAGCGCGCGGAGGTCGCGGGCCTCGGCGGCCTCGGCGGTTTCGCCGGACTCTTCGACGCCTCGGCCCTCAAGCGTTACGAGCGTCCGCTGCTCGCCTCCGCCACCGACGGCGTCGGCACGAAGGTCGACCTCGCCCGCAAGATGGGCGTGTACGACACCATCGGCCACGACCTCGTCGGCATGGTCGTCGACGACCTGGTCGTCTGCGGTGCCGAGCCGCTCTTCATGACCGACTACATCTGTGTCGGCAAGGTGCACCCCGAGCGTGTCGCGTCCATCGTGAAGGGCATCGCCGAAGGCTGTGTCCTCGCCGGCTGCGCCCTGGTCGGCGGCGAGACCGCCGAGCACCCGGGTCTTCTCGGCCCGGACGACTTCGATGTCGCGGGCGCCGGTACGGGCGTGGTCGAGGCCGATCAGCTGCTCGGCCCGGAACGTATCCGTAAGGGTGACGTCGTGATCGCCATGGCGTCGTCCGGTCTTCACTCCAACGGGTACTCGCTCGTCCGTCACGTGGTCTTCGACCGGGCCGGCTGGGCGCTGGACCGCGAGGTCGAGGAGTTCGGGCGGACGCTCGGCGAGGAGCTCCTGGAGCCCACCAAGATCTACTCGCTGGACTGCCTGGCCCTCACCCGTACGACCGAGGTGCACGGCTTCAGCCACGTCACCGGCGGCGGCCTCGCCAACAACCTGGCCCGGGTCATCCCGGACGGACTGCACGCCAGGGTCGACCGCTCCACCTGGGTGCCCGGCGCGGTCTTCGACCTGGTCGGCAAGGCGGGTCAGGTCGAGCAGCTGGAGCTGGAGAAGACGCTGAACATGGGCGTCGGCATGATCGCGATCGTCCCGGAGCAGTCCGTGGACGTCGCCCTGACGACGCTGGCCGACCGCGGGGTCGATTCCTGGGTCGCGGGCGAGATCACGGAGCGCGGCACGCACACCTCGGGTGCCGAGCTGGTGGGCGACTACGCGCGTTAGGCACGGGCGGGCACACCGGGGTCACCCGGTGACCGCTTCGTCCTCGGTCGCCGGGTGACCACCCCGTCCGACGATCGAGGACACCGATGCCCGCCCGAGCAGCCGGACCGGATCGGGGTAGCACAGAACCCGGTCCGGGCAGGCCCGGACCGGGTTGATGTGTCAGCGCGAGGTCAAGCGCCGCGGCGCTGTGACGACGGACCGGACTTATCGTCCTCGTCCTCGTCCTCGTCGTCGTTGTACAGATCCGCGTACTGTGCGTACGGGTCATCTTCCTCGTCGTCGTCCTCGAACGGCTCTGCGTTCGGTGGTTGACTCGAAGGCGATGCGCCCAGCTCATTGGCCAGACGCGACAGGTCAGTCCCGCCGCTGCTGTACTTCAGCTGGCGGGCGACCTTTGTCTGCTTGGCCTTTGCCCGGCCGCGCCCCATGGCTCGACCCCCTCGGTGACGGGGCTCGACGGCCCCAGAGTCTTGACACGCGTTCATGTTTCAGGACGGACTCTCGGTAGAGAGACCGTGCCCGTAGGGCTTTAACGGTACCTGCTTCCGCGGCCATACGGTACGCCGCCCGCATCACGTGCCCCGGAAGAGGACCGGCGAGAAGCCCCGTCCTCGCTGGTCAACTGCGATTTTAACCTCTTCTTGGCATGCGACCCGCCGACCGGCGTGAGTCTTGTCTCGCCGGTCGGCGGGTCCGCAGGCAGGAAGAGGCGAAAACGTCGGGTGATGCCCCGGTGACCGTCAGCTACGGCGGGCTTCGGCCATCCGCTGTTCGGCGATCCGGTCGGCCGCGGCAGCCGGAGGAATGCCATCGGCCTTCGCACGTGCGAATATGGCGAGCGTGGTGTCGAAAATCTTCGACGCCTTGGCCTTGCACCGGCCGAAGTCGAACCCGTGCAGCTCGTCGGCGACCTGGATGACACCGCCCGCGTTCACCACATAGTCGGGCGCGTACAGGATCGACCGGTCCGCGAGGTCCTTCTCGACGCCGGGGTGCGCGAGCTGGTTGTTGGCCGCACCGCACACCACCTTCGCCGTGAGCACCGGAACGGTGTCGTCGTTCAGCGCGCCGCCGAGCGCGCACGGAGCGTAGATGTCGAGGCCCTCGGTACGGATCAGCGCCGCGGTGTCCGCGGCAACGGCGACCTCGGGGTGTTCATCGGTGATGCGGCGGACGGACTCCTCCCGCACATCCGTGATCACGACCTCCGCGCCGTCCGACAGCAGATGCTCGACCAGGTGGTGACCGACCTTGCCGACCCCGGCGACCCCCACTTTTCGGCCACGCAGCGTCGGGTCGCCCCAGAGGTGCTGGGCAGAGGCCCGCATGCCCTGGAAGACACCGAAAGCGGTGAGGACCGAGGAGTCGCCGGCGCCACCGCTCTCCGGTGAGCGGCCGGTGGTCCACCGGCACTCGCGGGCGACGACGTCCATGTCGGCGACGTAGGTGCCGACGTCGCAGGCCGTCACGTAACGACCACCGAGCGAGGCCACGAACCGGCCGTAGGCCAGCAGCAGTTCCTCGCTCTTGATCTTCTCCGGGTCACCGATGATGACGGCCTTGCCGCCGCCGTGGTCGAGACCGGCCATGGCGTTCTTGTAAGACATACCGCGCGACAGGTTCAGCGCGTCCGCGACGGCCTCTTCCTCGGAGGCGTACGGATAGAAGCGGGTGCCGCCGAGGGCCGGGCCCAGGGCGGTGGAGTGGATGGCGATGACGGCCTTGAGGCCGCTGGCACGGTCCTGGCAGAGCACGACTTGCTCGTGGCCCCCCTGATCCGAGTGGAACAGGGTGTGCAGTACATCGCCAGGCGCGCCGGTCACATCGGTCACTGTGGTGACTCCCAAGTACGAAGCGGCGGAGGACCCTCCTGAAGGTGGGGAGGGCCGCGGACCGGCCGGCACGGCCGGTCCGACTGGGCAAGAGCGTAAGTCCTACGCGGACGTAGATCTGTTCCAGTGCCCAGGATCACCCCCCGGCGGAGTACGGGCATGACACGATTTGCTGCATGTCCGTGGTGTCCTCAGTGCTCGTCCCTTACGCGTCCTACCTCCGGGTGTACGAGCCGCTGGCAGCCTTCCCGGAGCCCGAACGCGACCACTGGGCCCGTTATGCCGGGCGCTCCCGAATCCCCACGGCCCAGGACGAACTGCGCCGTTCGCTCGCCGACTTGGTGGCCACACCGCCGGTCGGCGTGCCGGTGCACGAGAGCGGGGACGCGTTCGTCGCCGTGATGGACGGTGTGGTGTGCGTCTGTCCGTGGCGGACCAGGCTGCGCGGCTGGCTGGCGCTGGACGAGCTGATGGAGATGTTCCCCGGGCCGGTGCTCGACGCCGTGCTGCCGCCGGTGGTGCGCGGGCAGGCCGTCGCGGACCACGAGCGGTGGGCGGAGCGCAATCCGGACGCCAGGCCCTGGATCCTCACCTCGGTGTGGCAGGTCCCGGTGCGCTGGTTCGTGCTCTTCTCCGACGAGGAGCGGGAGTACGCGGAGGCGGGCGAGGGCGGTGAGCCGCCCGTGCTGCGGTACCGGACGCCGATGGTCCAGGCCCGGCGCCGACTGGCCCGGGCGCTGAAGACGCTGCGGGAGGCCATGGACGAAGGGCCGCTGACCGAGGGGCTCGTGGACGTGGGGCGCTGGCTGGAGGAGTTCCATCCGCGCGCACTGGTCGAGCTGGACTACGCAGGTCTGGTGCACGCACTGCCGGCGGCGCAGCTCGCCGGGGACCGCTCGGCCGCCGATGTGGCCGAGGGCATCGCGGCTCTGCAGGCCGGCGACGCCGAAGGGGCGAGTGAGGCGTACGGGCGGCTGGCGGCGCGCTGGCGGGCGGTAAGGGATCGTCAATTCGCCAACTGACAGGGCCTCATCCGCGTCTGAACCTGTGACCTGTGTGACACGTGAGGATGAAGGGGTGGAAGCGTACCTCAGCGGTGCCAGGACCTACGTCCCGAACCGGGCCTTTGCCTCAAGCGTGACGGATAGCACTAACGGGGCCCTTGCGTCCTTCCCTACTCCTCGTGCCAAAATAGGACAAGGGGTCCGGGGAGGGCTCCTTCCGTCCAACTAGGGGCGGAATGCTCAGCATTGCACGCTATGGGGGGTCTGATGGCTCCTGATCGCTCTGTGACTGATCGTCACGGTGGTGTGACTGTCCGCTATGGCATGGTCCATCGGCTTCCGTCGCTGATGAACACCTGGGAGGGCAATTCCATCGGTTTGGCCGACGTGGCTGGACGGATGGTGTAGTTGTAGTGCCGAGGACAAGCCGTTCGTCCTATAACCGACTCGGCCCGCGTCCGCCATTTCGGGCAACGCGGGTCAAGGTGCAGAATTTAGAGGAAAGAACCGAGATGGTTCGGTTCTCCCGAGGAGGCCGCTCATGACCGCTCGCACCCCTGATGCCGAGCCGCTGCTGACCCCGGCTGAGGTTGCCACGATGTTCCGCGTGGACCCGAAGACGGTTACCCGCTGGGCCAAGGCGGGCAAGCTCACGTCCATCCGCACGCTCGGTGGACATCGCCGGTACCGCGAGGCAGAGGTCCGCGCACTGCTTGCGGGTATTCCGCAGCAGCGCAGCGAGGCCTGACACACCCCCTGTCGCCGCGCCACAACCGGGCTTCCGGGTCCCCCAACCCATGCAGGCCCACCCATAGCTCCACATGACGGGCGCCCGCCCCAACGGGCGCCATACCTGTGCAATACGGGTGCGTCGTTCGATCGCGCTGGACTCCGCCGGGTCCAGCGCGATCTTTTTTTTGTGCTCTCAAGGACCGGAGACCTCCCCGCCCGGGGCGGCTCGGGCGTCGCTGAAAACCGGGCGTCCGGTTGGCTCCGGCCAGGGTGCCGTGCGGGCTTGCGCGGGTCTGTGCGGGACTGTTCCCGACCGCCCCGGGGCGGTCGGGCCGGGGTGGTTCGGAAGGTCCCGCGACGTTCCCGTCCGAGTGGTGCAATTGCACATATTAAATTCGCCAGTTGTAGGAAGGGTGTAAAGTCACCCCTTCTCAAAACTCATTCGGTGACTCCCGTCACACTGCATGAGCCTTGCCAAGTGCGAGCCTGCCACCTCCAGGAAGCGGAATGCTGCGCCATTGGTCACCCGGGCGAGGGACTTTCGTCCTGGACCTCCCGGCCTTCCAGGGCGCCGTCCTGGCGCCTCGCGCACAGGACCGGCGGCTCGGGCGGGGAGGCGGTCCGGGAGGCCGTCACGGGCTCCATGGCGAGCCGTAGGAGCCGATGGCAGATCGGGCAGCGGCGAGTGAGGTGGCGATAGCCGGAAGCGGCGGCCAGATGGGCGCGCAGGAGTGCGCGGGTCTCGTGCCCAGCGGACGCCGTCATACGTGCCACCTCCCGGTGGACTGCCGCCCCGCGCCGGGGAACAGGGGCAGCCCCTGTTGTCTGAGTACTCGTCGGCAGTTGCCGGAGTCAAGACGCGCGAAAGCCCGGATCCAGAAGGATCCGGGCTTTCGTTACTGCGGTCCTGACGGGATTTGAACCCGCGGCCTCCACCTTGACAGGGTGGCGAGCACTCCAAACTGCTCCACAGGACCAGGTTTTCGCGGCTTCCTTGCGGCTGCCTGCGAAGACAGACTGTACAGCAGGTCAGAGGGTCTGGTCGACCTCACCGAAGGTGGTGGTTCCGTTACGGCTCCGGCCGGGGCCGTCTCACGGGGCGGCCGCGTCGATCGCCTTCACGATCCGCTTGTCGGAGACGGGGTAGGCCGTCCCCAGGGCGTGCGCGAAATAGCTGACCCGGAGCTCCTCGATCATCCAGCGGATGTCCAGGACCTCCTGCGGAACGGGCCTGCCCCGCGGCATCTGTTCGAGCAGCCAGGCGTACTCGTCCTGCATCTCGTGGACCTTCTCCATGCGCGTGGTGTCGCGCTGGACGGCCGTCGGCATCTGCTGGAGCCGGCGGTCCACGGCGACCAGATAGCGCATCAGGTCGGGCAGCCGGCGCAGCCCGGTCGCGGTGACGAAGCCCGGCGGCACGAGGGCCGCGAGCTGGTCCCGCGCATCGGTGACGTTGTTGACCAGGACGAGGCTGTTGGTGGCCTTCAGGCGCCGCTCGCAGGCCTGCCAGGCGGCCAGTACCTGCTGCACCTGCTTGACCGTGTGCTCGGTCAGCGCCACGAGGTCGGCGCGCACCTTGTCGTACAGCTTCCGGAACGACTCCTCGTCCCAGGCCGGACCGCCGTGGGCGCCGATCAGCCGGTCCGCGGCCGCCGTGGCGCAGTCCTCGAACAGCGCCTGGATGGAGCCGTGCGGATTGCGGGACAGAGCCAGCTTCTGCTGGTTCGTCAGCTTGTCCGAGGCGAACTTGGCCGGGTTCACCGGGATGTTCAGCAGGATCAGCTTCCGGGTGCCGCGCCACATGGACTGCAGCTGCTCGGCCTCGGTGTCGAAGAGTCGTACGGCCACGGTGTCGCCCTGGTCGACCAGCGCCGGGTACGCCTTGACCGGCTGGCCGGCCCGGCGGGTCTCGAAGACGCGGTTCAGGGTGCCGATCGTCCAGTCCGTGAGGCCCGAACGTTCGATGGACTCGCCCGACGGCCCCGCAGTGGCCGCGGCGGCCTTGGAGAGGGCCTGACGGGCCTTGGGGCGCAGCTGGAGCTTCAGCGCATCCAGATCCTTGTCCTCGGCCACCTTGCGGCGCCGCTCGTCGACGATCCGGAAAGTGATCTTCAGGTGGTCCGGGATGCGGGTCAGGTCGAAGTCGTCGGCGCCGACCGGGACGCCGACCATGCGCTGGAGCTCCCGGGCCAGCGTGACCGGCAGCGGCTCCTGGAGGGGGACCGCCCGGTCCAGGAACTTGCCCGCGTAGTTCGGCGCGGGGACGTAGTGCCGGCGGATCGGCTTGGGCAGCGAGCGGATCAGCTCGGTGACCACTTCCTCGCGCAGGCCCGGGATCTGCCAGTCGAAGCCCTCGGCGGTGACCTGGTTGAGCACCTGGAGCGGGACGTGGACGGTCACACCGTCCGCGTCCGCACCGGGCTCGAACTGGTACGTCACCCTGAACTTGAGCTTCCCCTGCCGCCAGGAGTCGGGGTAGTCGTCCTTGGTGACGGCCCCGGCCTTCTCGTTGATGAGCATCGAGCGCTCGAAGTCCAGCGCGTCCGGCTCGTCGCGGCGCTTGTGCTTCCACCAGGAGTCGAAGTGCGCCCCGGAGACCACGTGATCGGGGATGCGCCGGTCGTAGAAGTCGAAGAGCGTCTCGTCGTCCACGAGGATGTCGCGGCGCCGCGCTCGGTGCTCGAGCTCCTCGACCTCGCCGAGGAGCTTGCGGTTGTCATGGAAGAACTGATGGTGCGTCCGCCAGTCGCCCTCGACCAGGGCGTTGCGGATGAACAGGTCGCGGGAGGTCTCGGCGTCGATACGGCCGAAATTGATCTTGCGCTGGGCGACGATCGGCACTCCGTACAGCGTGACCCGCTCGTACGCCATCACCGCCGCCTGATCCTTCTCCCAGTGCGGTTCGCTGTAGGTGCGCTTCAGCAGATGCTGAGCCAGCGGCTCGATCCACTCCGGCTCGACCTTGGCGTTGACCCGCGCCCACAGCCGGGACGTCTCGACCAGCTCGGCCGACATCACGAATCGCGGCTGCTTCTTGAAGAGTGCCGATCCGGGGAAGATCGCGAACTTGGCGCTGCGGGCACCCAGGTACTCGTTCTTCTCGGTGTCCTTCAGCCCGATGTGCGAGAGCAGCCCGGCCAGCAGCGAGGTGTGCACCGACTGCTCCGGCGCGTCTGTGCCCGCCGAGGGCTCCTCGACCTGCATGCCCATCTGCTTTGCGACGGTACGCAGCTGCGCGTAGATGTCCTGCCATTCGCGGATGCGCAGGAAGTTCAGATACTCCTGCTTGCACATCCGGCGGAAGCTGGACGAGCCGCGCTCCTTCTGCTGCTCGCGGACGTACCGCCACAGATTCAGGAACGCCAGGAAGTCGGAGGTCTCGTCCTTGAAGCGGGCGTGCTGCTGATCGGCCTGTGTCTGCTTGTCCGAGGGCCGCTCGCGCGGGTCCTGGATGGAGAGCGCGGCGGCGATGACCATGACCTCGCGGACACAGCCGTTGCGCTCGGCCTCGATGACCATGCGAGCCAGGCGCGGGTCGACGGGCAGCTGCGAGAGCTTCCGGCCGAGCTGGGTGAGCCGCTTCTTCGGATCCTTTTCCTCCGGGTCGAGCGCACCGAGTTCCTGGAGGAGCTGGATGCCGTCGCGGATGTTGCGGTGGTCCGGCGGGTCGATGAAGGGGAACTTCTCGATGTCGCCGAGGCCGGCCGCGGTCATCTGGAGGATGACGGAGGCCAGGTTCGTACGCAGGATCTCGGGGTCGGTGAACTCCGGACGGGTCAGGAAGTCGTCCTCGGAGTACAGCCGGATGCAGATGCCGTCCGACGTACGCCCGCAGCGGCCCTTGCGCTGATTGGCGCTGGCCTGCGAGATCCGCTCGATCGGCAGCCGCTGGACCTTGGTGCGGTGGCTGTAGCGGGAGATCCGGGCGTTGCCCGGGTCGATCACGTATTTGATGCCGGGGACGGTCAGGGAGGTCTCGGCGACGTTCGTCGCCAGGACGATCCTGCGGCCGGTATGGCGCTGGAACACCCGGTGCTGCTCGGCGTGCGACAGGCGCGCGTAGAGAGGGAGCACCTCGGTGTGGCGGAGGTTCTTCTTGTTCAGCGCGTCCGCGGTGTCGCGGATCTCGCGCTCGCCGGAGAGGAAGACCAGGACATCGCCGGGGCCCTCCGACTGGAGCTCGTCGACGGCATCGCAGATCGCGGTGATCTGGTCGCGGTCGGAGTCGTCGCCCTCCTCCTCGAGGAGCGGGCGGTAGCGCACCTCGACCGGGTACGTACGGCCGCTGACCTCGACGATCGGCGCCTCGCCGAAGTGGCGCGCGAATCGCTCGGGGTCGATCGTCGCCGACGTGATGACGACCTTCAGGTCCGGCCGCTTGGGCAGCAGCCTGGCCAGATAGCCGAGCAGGAAGTCGATGTTCAGCGACCGCTCATGGGCCTCGTCGATGATGATCGTGTCGTACGCGCGCAGCTCGCGGTCCGTCTGGATCTCGGCGAGCAGGATGCCGTCCGTCATCAGCTTGACGAACGTAGCGTCGGGGTTCACCTGGTCGGTGAAGCGGACCTTCCAGCCGACCGCCTCGCCCAGCGGGGTCTTCAGCTCGTCGGCGACACGCTCGGCGACCGTACGGGCCGCGATCCGGCGCGGCTGGGTGTGCCCGATCATGCCCCGGACACCGCGCCCCAGCTCCATACAGATCTTCGGGATCTGCGTGGTCTTGCCGGAGCCGGTCTCCCCGGCGACGATCACGACCTGGTGGTCGCGTATCGCCTCCAGGATCTCGTCCTTCTTCTGACTGACCGGGAGCTGTTCCGGGTACGACAGGGCGGGCATCCGTGTGGCACGCAGCGCGAGCCGCTCGGCTGCCTTTCCGGCCTCGGTGGCGATCTCGTCCAGCACGGTCTGCCGGGCCTCGGGCTTACGGATGCGGCGCGCCCCTTCGAGACGGCGGCCGAGCCGGTGTGCATCGCGGAGCGAGAGCTGTCCGAGCCGGTACTGGAGATCAGCGAAGGAAGTAGACATACGGAGCCCAGGATCTCACCCGGGCCCGAAGAACGGCGAACATATTTCGTGCGGTCCGGGTCACCACATCGGCACTGCACGGAGGCGCGGGATCACAGCACGTACCATTTCCGGCAGCTGACCACCCGTTGCCCCCGTCCGGAAAGGCCGGTCGCCGTGTCCCGTACGCAGTGGTGCTGCCTGGTGGCGGTGCTCGCGGTCGCACTGGGGCTGTTCTGCGGTCCGGGGACGGCTGTCGCGGGTGATGCGGGACGTGCGGCGGTCGCAGCTGCCGAGGCCGGCGCCGAAAGGCCGGCCGCTTCGGCCGGCCTCGGCGGGGATGTTGCGTCCACCGGCCCCGCCCCGGACGGCGCGTCGGCCGTGGACCCGCACGGTGCCCCGGGGTGCGGCAAGAGCCGGAAGCATGAGGACGGCGAGCCCGCTCTGCCGGGCCGGGCCCGTGCGGCGTACGACCAGGCGCCCGGCCTCGCCGAGTGGGGCCTGCCCGCCGCCACCGGACAGGGACCCGTCCGCCCGCCCGTGCGGATAAAGCTGCGCGGCCCCGCGGCTGCCGCGCCCACTCCGGTCGAGCTCTCCGTACTGAGGGTGTAGACGGCCGCTCTCCAACCGGCCGTTCCTCTTCCCTTCCGCATCACCAGCACGGAGTCCCGCATGCCCAAGTCCATGTCCTCACGTACGCCGTCGTCCAGGAAGCCGCTGATCTACGGCGCCGGAGTCGTAGTCGCCGCAGCCCTGCTCGGCTTCGTCTCCTACCGGGCCACCGCCCCCGACCACTCGGGTTCTTCCTCTTCCTCCTCGTCGGTCGCCGATGTCACTGCGGACCCGGACGCCGGCGTCTACCCGGAGCTGGCGAAGCTCGCCCGGCGCGACGCCGGTGACAAGCTCGCGCAGGGCAGGGTGGACGCGCCCGTCGTCCTCATCGAGTACGCCGACTTCAAGTGCGGCTACTGCGGCAAATTCGCCCGCGACACCGAACCGGCCCTGGTGAAGAAGTACGTCGACAACGGCACCCTGCGCATCGAGTGGCGCAACTTCCCGATCTTCGGCGCCGAGTCCGAGGCGGCCGCCCGCGCAGCCTGGGCCGCCGGGCAGCAGGGCCGCTTCTGGCAGTTCCACCGTGCCGCGTACGCCGAGGGGGTCAAGGAACAGGGCTTCGGCAAGGACCGGCTGAAGGCGCTCGCCCGGCAGGCCGGGATCGCGGACCTCGACCGGTTCACGCGTGACGCCGACAGCTCCGCCGCCTCCGCCGCGGTGGGCAAGGACCAGGAGCAGGGGTACGGGATCGGTGCGACCTCCACCCCGTCGTTCCTGATCAACGGCCGCCCGATCGCCGGGGCCCAGCCGATGGAGACCTTCACCCGGGTCATCGAGGAGGCGGCCGAGAAGGCCCGCAACACCGAGGACGCCAAGGGCGGCGGGGATGCCGAGGGCGCCGAGGGCGCCGAGGGCGGCGCGGAATGACGGCTGACATCGGCTACTTCGCGGCCTTCCTCGGCGGACTGCTCGCCCTGGTCAGCCCGTGCAGCGCGCTGTTGCTGCCCGCCTTCTTCGCGTACTCCATCGACTCCACCTCGCGGCTGCTGGCCCGCACCGGCATCTTCTACGCCGGTCTGGCCACCACCCTCGTCCCGCTCGGCGCCGCGGGCTCGTACGCCGGACGGCTCTTCTACAGCCACCGCGACGCGCTCGTCCTCGGCGCCGGGTGGCTGATCATCGTGCTCGGCATCGCGCAGATCGTGGGTCTGGGCTTCGCCTCGCGCCGGATCGCCGCGCTCAGCGGCCGGATCCGCCCGACCACCGCCGTATCCGTCTATGCGCTGGGCGCTGTATACGGACTGGCCGGTTTCTGCGCGGGTCCGATCCTCGGCAGCGTTCTCACCGTGGCGGCGGTCAGTGGCAGCCCGGTCTACGGTGGGTTGCTGCTCGCCGTCTACGCCCTCGGGATGGCCGTCCCGCTCTTTCTGCTCGCGCTGCTCTGGGAACGCTTCGACCTGGGCCGACGGGCCTGGCTGCGCGGTCGTACCTTCCGGCTCGGCCGCTTCGAGCTGCACACCACGACGCTGCTGTCGGGGTTTTTCTTCGTCGGTCTCGGCGCGCTGTTCCTCGCGTACGACGGGACGACCGCGCTGCCCGGACTGCTGGACGTGGACGAGTCGTTCGCCGTCGAGCAGTGGGCCCAGCGCGTCGGAGAGCATGTGCCGGACGCCATGGCGCTGGCGGCCGCGGCCGCGGTGGTGCTGCTGGTTCTGGCGGTACGGGCGTGGCGCGGCCGGGGCGTGAACTCGGCGGATCGGGAAGAGGCCTGACACGGCGAAGGCCCCGTCCATCGGACGGGGCCTTCGGGTGGTGGCTGGGGCCGGGATCGAACCGGCGACCTATCGCTTTTCAGGCGATCGCTCGTACCAACTGAGCTACCCAGCCACGCAGCTCATAAGGGCTGCAGCGGTCCTGACGGGATTTGAACCCGCGGCCTCCACCTTGACAGGGTGGCGAGCACTCCAAACTGCTCCACAGGACCAAGCTTTTGTGCGACTAAGTGTCGCACAAGGTGGTGCGTGCCCCCAACGGGATTCGAACCCGTGCTACCGCCTTGAAAGGGCGGCGTCCTGGGCCACTAGACGATGAGGGCAGAACTGCTGATGCTGCTGCTTCTGCGTCTGTCGCCCGAGGGGACGTGAGAAGCGTGTGACTCCGCTTTCCCCCGAGAGGTTCCGCTTCTCCTTCAACCTCTAGGGTCTCAGAACGGTCAAGCCCTGACCGGCGCCCTTGGGCACGTCGGAGACTGTACTACGGCGTTTCGGCGTCAGCCAAACCGAATAGGCGAAGGGGTCGCTCCGGTCGGGTTCTCCTCCGGCAGATGGCGGCTGACCTCGCCCGTCGTCGGGCCAGGACCGCCCGGCGCGATCCCGGCCCGGCCCGTGGGCGGCGGCGACCGGGCCCGGCGCGTGGCCGTACGGGACAATGGCGGGGTGCTGGAGATGACGCGCGAAGAGTTCGAAGAACTGGTCGCCGAGGCGCTGGACCGGATCCCGCCGGAGCTGACGCGGCTGATGGACAACGTCGCGGTGTTTGTCGAGGACGAACCCGCCCCGGGTGATCCGGAGCTGCTCGGGCTCTACGAGGGGACGCCGCTGACCGAACGCGGCGAGTGGTACGCGGGGGTGCTGCCGGACCGGATCACCATCTACCGCGGGCCGACGCTGCGGATGAGCGAGTCGCGCGAGGACGTCGTCGCCGAGACCGAGATCACGGTCGTCCATGAGATCGCCCATCACTTCGGTATCGATGACGAGAGGCTGCACGCGCTCGGCTACGGATGAGTGCGCGAGCGCCGTGCGGGTGGCGCACAGGAGGCGTGCGGGAGGTGTGCGGGCCGGGCGCGGGGCGTGTCCCCGGCGGGGCAAAGGGAGTTGGGCACGGCGCCCCCCGCTTCCTTTCGTACCGCTCCGCCCCCTCTTCGTATCCCGGAGGTGCCTCCCGTGCGCCAGTTGCCCGCCCCCGTCCGATGGGCGGCCGTCATCGCAGTGACGGTCGCCGCGTCCACAGGCTGTATGAGCGTCGGCGACGACGGAGGGAAACCGGCGCCGCCGTCGACGTCCGAGCCGAAGGGGAGTACGGCTGGGCCGGGCGGCGGCACCGTGGCGGGCACCGGCGGCTCCCGCCACGGTGGTGGCGGTGCCGAGGCGCATTCCGAACGGGAAGCGGCCGAATCGGCGGAGCCGAGCGGCTCCGCCGGCCCTTCGGGCTCGCCCGGCGGCGTACGCCCTGGTGCGAAGCCGGGTGGTCCGGGGCCGGTGGGGGGTGGCGGGCTGCCGGTGCCCTCGGTCTCGCAGCCGGGACCCGGAGTGCCGCATCAGCCCGAATCCCCGCCGCCGTCCGAGCCGGCCACCCCCGAGCCGCCCGCTTCCCCGGAGCCGGAGCCCTCGGAACCGTCGCCGCAGCCGTCCGCCTCGTCGGCGGCTCAGCTCCGCAAGCACGCGCTGCGTGCGCTGGAGGAGCCGGCGTCGCTGCGGACGCCGGATGTCTCGCCGCAGGTGGGGCCGGTGTAGCAGGGGGTCGAGGGAGGGCGGTTTGCGCAATGTGGGGGGGAGTGCGTATGGTGGTAGATCGTTTGATCCCATTGCCCGGCGCCGAAACAGAAGCGCGCCGTGTGGCGCGTACTCTCCCTTGCCGTGGCTGGACCGCATTGAGGCGGTCGAAATTGCGAATCACGGAGTTACGGGCGCGTGCCGAGACTCCGGAAGGTTTCGCATTTCGCATGTCAATTTCCAGTTCTGACCACACCGTCATGCCCGAGAACATCGAGAACGACGAGCTCGTCGAGGCCGCAGAGGCCGTCGTCGCCGAGTCCGCCGACTCCATCGAGGCAGACGCCACCCAGGCCGAGCAGGCCGACTCCGCCATCACCGCGGACGCCGAGCCGACCATCACCTTCGGCGACCTGGGCCTGCCCGAGGGCATCGTCCGCAAGCTCGCGCAGAACGGTGTGACCGCGCCCTTCCCGATCCAGGCCGCGACCATTCCGGACGCCCTGGCCGGCAAGGACATCCTGGGCCGTGGCCGTACCGGCTCCGGCAAGACCCTCTCCTTCGGTCTGCCGACCCTGGCCACCCTGGCCGGCGGCCACACCGAGAAGAAGAAGCCCCGCGCGGTCATCCTCACCCCGACCCGTGAGCTCGCGATGCAGGTCGCGGACGCGCTTCAGCCGTACGGCGACGTGCTCGGCCTGAAGATGAAGGTCGTCTGCGGCGGCACGTCGATGGGCAACCAGATCTACGCGCTGGAGCGCGGTGTCGACATCCTCGTCGCCACCCCGGGCCGGCTGCGCGACATCATCAACCGGGGCGCCTGCTCCCTGGAGAACGTCCAGGTCGCCGTCCTCGACGAGGCCGACCAGATGTCCGACCTGGGCTTCCTGCCCGAGGTCACCGAGCTCCTCGACCAGGTTCCGGTCGGCGGTCAGCGCATGCTCTTCTCCGCCACGATGGAGAACGAGATCGGCACGCTGGTCAAGCGCTACCTGGACAACCCGGTGAGCCACGAGGTCGACAGCGCCCAGGGCAACGTCACGACCATGACGCACCACGTCCTCGTCGTGAAGCCGAAGGACAAGGCGCCGGTCACCTCCGCCATCGCCGCCCGCAAGGGCCGCACCATCATCTTCGTCCGCACCCAGCTGGGCGCCGACCGCATCGCCGAGCAGCTCGTCGAGGCGGGCGTCAAGGCGGACGCACTCCACGGCGGCATGACGCAGGGTGCCCGTACCCGCGTGCTCGCCGACTTCAAGGACGGTTACGTCAACGCGCTCGTCGCGACCGACGTCGCCGCCCGCGGTATCCACGTCGACGGCATCGACCTGGTGCTGAACGTGGACCCGGCCGGTGACCACAAGGACTACCTGCACCGCTCGGGCCGTACCGCCCGTGCCGGCAAGTCCGGTGTCGTCGTCTCGCTGGCGCTGCCGCACCAGCGCCGTCAGATCTTCCGTCTCATGGAGGACGCGGGCGTCGACGCCTCGCGTCACATCGTGGGCGGCGCGGGTGCCTTCGACCCGGAGGTCGCCGAGATCACCGGCGCCCGTTCGCTGACCGAGGTCCAGGCCGACTCCGCGAACAACGCCGCCAAGCAGGCGGAGCGCGAGGTCGCCGACCTGACCAAGCAGCTGGAGCGCGTCCAGCGCCGCGCCGGTGAGCTGCGCGAGGAGGCCGACCGCCTGGTCGCCCGTGCCGCGCGCGAGCGGGGCGACGACCCCGAGGCCGCGGTGGCCGAGGCCGCCGCCGAGGCGGAGGCCGCGATCGAGGCGGCTGTCTCCGTGCCGGAGCAGGCCGCCGCCCGTGACGACCGTCGCGACGACCGCGGCAACTTCGACCGCCGGGACAGCCGCGGCGGCGACCGTGGCGGCTACCGCGGTGGCAACGACCGTCGTGACGACCGCGGTGGCGACCGTGGTGGTTTCCAGCGTCGTGACGATCGTCCGTCGGGTGGCTTCCGCCGCGACAACGACCGTCCGTCGTTCAGCCGCGACCGTCGTGACGACCGTCCGTCGGGCGGCTTCCGCTCCAACGACCGTCGTGACGACCGTGGAGGCCGTTCCTTCGACCGCCGCGACAACGACCGCCCGTCGTTCAACCGCGACCGTCGTGACGACCGCCCCTCCGGCGGCTTCCGCTCCGGCGGCAGCGACCGTCCGTTCAACCGCGACCGTCGTGACGACCGTCCCTCCGGCGGCTTCCGCTCCGGTGGCAGCGACCGTCCGACCGGCCGCCGCGACGACCACCGTGGCACCGGCACCAACACCGGTTCCTTCGGCCGCCGCGACGACAAGCCGCGCTGGAAGCGCAACGGCTGAACGCAGTGAACAAGACCTGCTGAAGGTCTGCTGAGAGCGGGCCCGTCCTTCACGGACGGGCCCGCTTCTCATTTCCCTCGCGTCTACGTCACAAGCGGAACGGCTGCTAAAATCCGGCGACTTGCCTGTGGGGGGCACGCGTCGAGGGCCGGCTCAGCATCGGACGCAGCGGCAGCGGACTGCAGGCAGGACGCCGTGATTCCCCCTTCCTTCATGGATTCCCGGGGAGGGACTCATCGTGGCTCGCCATTCACGCGGCCGTACAGCTCTGGTGACTCTGGCGGTGCTCGCCGCAGGCCTTGGCGTGATGCCGGCCGCGAGCGCCGAGGACACACCCGCCGATGTCGCGATCCCGGCGACGATGCGCACCACCCCGGGCACGAGCAGGATGATGGTCGCGGGGAACACGGGCTTCCTCCACTCCAGCACCACCCCGGGCAACTCCGGCCTGGACTGGACGACGTACGACGGTGTCACCCACCGGATCGAGGGCGGTGACGGCAGAGGGTCGTACGACCCGATCGAGTACTACGGGGCTGATTCGGACATCGTGGCGCTGCCGCCCCGCAGTGGTGAGCGTGATGTGGTGCTGCGGGACATGGGCACCGGGAAGTCGTGGACGGTCACCGTTCCGGATGGTCAGAGCTACGCGATGACGCTCGCGGACACCGTGGTCACCTACGGGCCCAGGGCGAACGACGGCACCATGACGGAGATCCATCTGCTGCGCTCCGAGAACGGTGTCGTCACGGACCGGCCGGTGACTGGCCTCCCGGAGGGCGCCTCCTTGTTCACCGGCGGCCGGGGCACCGCACAGGGGCTGTTGCGGAGCATCAGGATGCCCGGCACGGACTTTCTGCGGTACGGGTGGGTGGACCTCGCCACGGCCCGCCTCCACCTGCTGTCCGAGGGCACGCTCGGCACTCCCGCGGTCGCCGACGGCCGGCTGGTGAACGTGGAGCGGGACGGCGTACACATCTACCCGGCAGGGAACCTCACCACCGCCGAGAGTGTGGTGCCGCTGCCCGGCGGTGGTGCGCGGATCCTGGGCGCCGTCGGTGACGCGCTCGTGGTCGGACGGTACGACCCGGCGTACGGGGCGAAGCGGCAGAACGCCGCCCAGTGGCGTATCTCCGCCGTCCCCTTCGACGGCTCGGCGGAGCGTGAGCTGATCGCCCGCGCGGTCGCGGACCGGGTCGTCGTCCGGCCGGACGGCGGTCTGGTGATCATGGGCGGCTCGTCGGCGCTGGAGTACGGGTTCCGTGCCGTCACGGCCCAGGGCGGCGGCGAGGCCCATGTGGTGCCGCTGCATTCGATCGCGCCCGTGCCGTTCAGCACGCAGCGGCTGCTCATGGACCGCGGCCGGATCAGTGCGCTGGAGTACGGCGACGGCCGTACCGCGGTGTACACGCGCGACCTCACCGCCGCCTCACCCGGCTACGGCCCCCGCGTCGACCGCGGCAGCCTCCAGGGCGCGTTGAAACACTGCGGCGATACCGTGAGCAACTGTCCCGAACTCGTCGCCACCGGGGACGGCCGGACCGTGTACCGGAGCACCACCCCGGAGGGGGAGGGAGCGCTCTCCGTGGTGGCCGAGGGCGGTTTGTTCCCCGGAATCCAGTGGAAGACGGGCTTCAGCGGGGCGGGGACCGAGGACGGGTACTTCGGCACGGCCGTGCGCGCGGCCTCCGGGAACCTGGTGCTCGTCACCGGGAAGCCGGCCGGCGGCGAGCGCGAGCTGCGCGTCATCGACATCGACAACGGCACGGTGGTGCGCAAGGAGCCGATCGCCGTCAGCGCGCTCCGGGGCACCACCCTGTGGACCTCGTCCAGGACGGCCACGGCCGGGAGGCTGACCATGACGGCGCGTCAGGTGCGTACGGGTGCCACGCTGACGACCGCCACGGTGGGCGCCGCGTGCACCGCGCCCAACGACCTGCAGGCGGTGGGGGAATGGCTGTACTGGAAGTGCGACACCGCGACTGCGCCGTACCAGGCCGCGGGTGTGTACAACGTGCGCACCCACAAGAACGTCCCGCTCGCCGCTACCGGTACGGCGCAGCTCGGCAACGGCGTCGTCGTGGTCGACGGCGACCCGGCGACCCGGTACGACGTGCACAGCGGCACCGCCGTCGGGCAGAAGCTGGACGGGACGGGCCCTTCGCTCGACCCGCGGACCGGGGACGTCGCGCTCCGGGTGCAGTTCGGGATCCACGTGCTGCGTGCCGGTCTGCCGGCTGCCTCCCTCACCTCGCCGTACAGCGCGGTCACGGCGACCGTCGAGACGGACAGCACGCCCGTCGCCTGGCGGGGTGAGTGGTGGCTGTCCGAACCGGCGGCGTCCTGGACGCTCACGGTGAGGGACAGGGCGACGGGCCGGACCGTGGCCACCCGCTCGGGCGGAGCGGCCGCGTACTCCGTCGCCGCCTCCTGGGACGGGCGCGCCACCGGGGGCGGCTTCCTGCCCAATGGCGCGTACACCTGGACGCTGACCGCCCAGCCGGCCGACGGTGCGGGGGCGGCGCTCACGCAGTCCGGGACGGTGCGGCTGACCGGCGGGGCCGCGGTGCGCCGCGACTACTCGGGGGACGGCGTCGGTGACGTGCTGACGCTGAATTCCAAGGGGCAGTTCACCGTTCAGCGCGGTGACGGGGCGGGGAAGTTCAGCGGGAAGACGTCCGGCTCGGGCTGGCCGACATCGGCGGTCGCGGTGCCGTTCGGCGATCTGAACAACGATCGGTGCAACGACGTGCTGGTACGGATGACGGACGGCTCGCTGCGCGGCTACCGGCCCGGATGCGGCAAGGCGCTGACGCCCACGACCTCGTACACGAAGCTGGGCACCGGCTTCCAGGCGTACAAGACCCTCACCTCGCCCGGTGATCTGACCGGCGACGGGCGGGCGGATCTGCTCGGCTGGAAGACCACGACCGGCGACCTCTACCTCTTCGCCGCGAAGAGCGACGGCACGCTGGCCGCAGGGAGGAAGATCCGCTCGAAGTGGACCTACACCAAGATCATGGGCGTCGGCGACCTGAACGGCGACGGGTACGGCGACCTGCTGGCCAGGGACAAGTCGAACGAACTGTGGCGCTACAACGGCACGGCATCTGGCCAGTTCAAGGAGCGGGTGCTGGTCTTCAAGGACTGGGGAGCCTCGTACAACACCGTTGTCGGAGTCGGCGACATCACCGGTGACGGCAAGGCGGACATCGTCGAGCGGGACTCGGCGGGCAGGCTGTTCCGCAACAACGGCAACGGCAAGGGCTCCTTCAGCGGCCGTACGCAGATCGCCACCGGCTGGCAGGGCTACAAGGGCATCTTCTGACCCCGGATGCGGGCGAGGACTAGGGCGCGGCCTGCGGGCCGCGCCCTAGCGTCGTGCTGCGCCATGTTTTCCCAGTCGTGACCACGGCGGCGGCATGCGTGCACCGGGCCGAGGGCATCGCTGGGGTCATGACAACAGACGAGGCCGAAAGCAAACCACCGCCGGGCGTCTCCGACGAGGAGCGTCTTGCGCAGCTCGGGTACACGCAGACGCTGGCCCGGCGTATGTCGGCATTCTCCAACTACGCCGTCTCGTTCACGATCATCTCGGTGCTCTCCGGATGCCTCACGCTCTACCTCTTCGGCATGAACACCGGCGGCCCCGCCGTCATCACCTGGGGATGGGTCGGCGTCGGCCTGATGACGCTGTTCGTCGGCCTGGCGATGGCCGAGATCTGTTCGGCGTACCCGACCTCCGCCGGCCTCTACTTCTGGGCCCACCGGCTGGCCCCGCCGCGCTCGGCGGCGGCCTGGGCCTGGTTCACGGGCTGGTTCAACGTCCTCGGCCAGGTCGCCGTCACGGCCGGGATCGACTTCGGGGCGGCGTCCTTCCTGGGCGCGTATCTGAACCTCCAGTTCGACTTCGCGGTCACGCCCGCCCGTACGATCCTGCTCTTCGCCGTGATCCTGCTGCTGCACGGTCTGCTCAACACCTTCGGCGTACGGATCGTCGCGATCCTGAACAGCGTGAGCGTGTGGTGGCACGTCCTCGGGGTCGCGGTCATCGTCGGCGCCCTGACCTTCGCGCCGGACAAGCATCAGTCGGCGTCCTTCGTCTTCACCGAGTTCGTGAACAACACCGGCTGGGGCAGCGGCTTCTACGTCGTGATGATCGGCCTGCTGATGGCGCAGTACACCTTCACCGGCTACGACGCCTCCGCCCATATGACGGAGGAGACCCACGACGCGGCCACGGCAGGCCCGCGCGGCATCGTCCAGTCGATCTGGACCTCCTGGATCGCCGGATTCGTTCTCCTCCTCGGCTTCACGTTCGCCATCCAGTCGTACGACGGAGCGCTGAGCTCCTCGACGGGCGCCCCGCCCGCCCAGATACTCCTGGACGCCCTCGGCGCCACCACCGGCAAACTCCTCCTGCTGGTCGTGATCGGCGCGCAGCTCTTCTGCGGGATGGCGTCCGTGACCGCCAACAGCCGTATGATCTACGCCTTTTCCCGGGACGGGGCCCTGCCCTTCTCCCGCGTCTGGCACACGGTCAGCCCCCGCACCCGCACTCCCGTCGCCGCGGTCTGGCTCGCCGCCCTCGGTGCCCTGGCGCTGGGCCTTCCGTACCTGATCAACGTCACGGCGTACGCGGCGGTGACCTCGATCGCCGTGATCGGCCTGTACATCGCCTACGTGATCCCCACTCTGCTCCGCCTGCTCCGGGGTGACGACTTCACCCCGGGCCCCTGGCACCTGGGCCGCTGGTCCCGCCCGATCGGCGTCGTCGCGGTCGCCTGGGTCCTGATCATCACCGTGCTCTTCATGCTGCCCCAGGTCTCGCCGGTCACCTGGGAGACGTTCAACTACGCCCCGATCGCGGTCCTGGTGGTCCTCGGCTTCGCGGCGACGTGGTGGCTGGCCTCTGCCCGTCACTGGTTCCTCAACCCGGATCACCAACGCACTACCGCCCCCGACGAACCTCGCGGAAGCTCCGCCGACACCCCGGTGAAGCCCCTCTGAAGCCTCCTGATCCCGTCGTGACGGGGCCCGGTAACCGATACCCGATCGGCGGCCGGGCTCCGGCGGGCTATGCTCTGGGGTGATTCGCCGAGGGCCGTTAGCTCAATTGGCAGAGCAGCGGACTTTTAATCCGTTGGTTGTGGGTTCGAGTCCCACACGGCCTACACGTGGCGGGTGAGGGGGCACCCCTCTGACCTGCGGCTCAGCGCCCCGACCGGTTTCTGCCGGGCGGGGCGCTTCGTCGTACGGGGGATCTTGCGCCGGTCCCGTCGAGGAACCGGGGCTCGCAACTCGGCATCGAGATCACCTGGAAGGGACGTCTCGGAGTGCCGGACGAGCCGTTGAGGTCGCGCACAACAGAGGAACGTGCGGTCAGGACGGCTGGGCGTCGCGTTCGCCCCGGTGGGCGGTGTTCTTGCGCTCCTGCGCGTGGGCGTGGGCCATGAGGCCGAGGAGGATGACCAGGAGTACGGCCGAGGAACCCGGTGTGCCGAGATCGAGGCCGCCCTTGGCGGCAGGTTTGGTGAGGAAGTCACCGGCGGTGGCGCCCAGGGGGCGGGTGAGGACGAAGGCGATCCAGAACAGCGCGACATTGGGGACGGCCGGCACCCGCATCAGAGCGGCGAGTACGGCCAGGAGCGCTGTGACGAGCAGGGCGCCGCCGGCGTAGCCGAGGCCGGAGCTGTCGGAGAGGAAGTCGCCCATGGACGTACCCAGTGTGTTCGACACCAGGATCGCGGACCAGAAGAGGGCCTCGCCACGGAAGGTGACGATGTCGCGGATGGCGAAGGTCTGTCCGGTGAGCTTCCAGACGATGAAGATGGCCATCAGCAGGGAGATCAGGATCGCGGCACCTGCGGGGTATCCAAGGCCGAGGCCCTGCGGGCCCCAGCCCAGTGAGGTCGTGCCCGCCGTGAGGTACTCGGCGCTGGCGTCACGGTTCATGAAGTCCGACATGGTGGTGCCGGCCATGCTCGTGGACAGGATGACCGTCCAGTAGAAGAACGGGTTGTAGCGCTTGGACCGCAGCTGCACCACCAACGTCAGTACGAACACCAGGAACAGCGCGATCGTGGTGAGGAAGTAGCCCAGTCGCAGCGTCTGGGAGAACAGATCTCCGGCCGTCTCACCGAGGGTGGTGGCGGCGATCTTCATGATCCAGAAGGCCAGAGTGACCTCCGGGAGCTTCTTCATCACGTACCGGCGCTCACTGGTGACATCCACCGCGGTGAGGAATTCCGACTGTCCCAAGGCGCACTCCTGGTCGACCGTTCGGTGCCTCACTGCGGGGGCAATGGGCGACCGGTTGTTGTGGGACAGCGGTGAACGGCATCAGGCGCCCCGTTCGCACCCCGGCCGCACCTGTGCGCCGGCCTCTCGCCGCATCCCTGCGTCTACGCAACGTAGACCGTCTACAGCGATGTAGACGGTATGACACTCCCGCCCCAGGGCCACACCGCAGGGAACGGGTGTTCCGGTCCGGTCGGCCCGGTGCTCTCCCTGAGCCGGCGGAGTGATCACCATGTCCTCGCCGGCGTGCGGGGCTCGAAGGGGTCTACGACGATGTGCTGACGGCCGGTCTCGGTGACGGTGGGTCAGGTTCCGGCGAGGTGATGACCACGATCGATCCGGATGTGCAGCAGGCGGCCGACGATGGGCTGAGGGGCCACCGGGGCGCCGCTGTCGCCGTGGATGCCGGGGCGGCACATCAGGCTGCCGGCTCGATGTTCTGGTTGAAGTGGAAGAAGTTGTACGGGTCGTAGGTGCGCTTGATGGCCGCGAGGCGGTCGTAGTGGTCGCGGTAGGTGGCGCGTACCCGTTCCGGGGTCTCGCCCGCGCCGATGAAGTTCACGTACGTACCGCCCATGGAGTGCGGGTGCAGCTCCTCCCAGTAGTCGACGCACCACTGCCTGAGCTTCTCGGCGTTGTCCGGGTCCGGATCGATGCCCGCGATCACGCCGGACCAGACCGCGTCCCGGTAGGCCCAGGCGGTGTCGTCGGGGCCCGGCCGGTGGGCGGCACCGTCGACCGGGTACAGGTGCGTGGTCGACAGGTCGGTGGGGAGGTTCTCGGCGTACTTGGCGTGCACGGCGATGGCGTCGTCGGTGATCCGGTCGAAGAAGTTGCCGCGCCAGTACCACTGCAGGCCGGCAGGGAGCAGCTCGTCGAACATGGACTGCAGGGTGGTGTAGGGCATCGGCGTCGTGAAGTGGAAGGCGGGCGCGCCGGGGTCGCCCACGGGCTTCAGGGCGGCTTCGAGGAGGCCGGGGTCGCCCGTCCAGCACCACACGACACCGCACATCTTCTGACCCTGGACCTCCTCCGGGAAAGGGGGACCGGGCGGCACGGTGAGCGCGGCGAAGAAGCCGCTCAGGTCTTCGGGGGCCTGTGGCAGGAAGTCGCGGTACCAGCGCAGTATTTCGGGGGTCCGGTCGACCGGCCAGAGGGTGATGGCGACGCCCACGGTGTCCACCGGGTGCATCCGGAAGGTGAAGGAGGTGACGATGCCGAAGTTGCCGCCCCCGCCGCGCAGCGCCCAGAACAGGTCGGGGTGGGTGGTGTCGCTCGCCGTCACCGCAGTGCCGTCCGCCAGGACCACGTCCGCGGCCAGCAGGTTGTCGGCTGTCAGGCCGTATCTGCGGGTGAGGTGGCCGTGGCCGCCGCCGAGGGTGAGGCCGCCGACGCCGGTGGTCGACTGGATTCCGGCGGGGGTGGCCAGCCGGAAGGCGTGCGCCGCGTGATCGAGGTCGCCGAGCGTGGCGCCGCCGCCGACCGTGGCCGTTCGCGCGGTGGGGTCGATGTGTGCCCAGCGCATGGGTGACAGGTCGATGGTGACGCCGTCGTCCGCCAGGCACAGGCCGGCGGCGCTGTGTCCGCCGCCGCGGACCGTGAGCACGAGACCCTCGTCCCGGACGAAGTCGACCGCGGCCATGACGTCCGCCGCGTCGCTGCACCGCACCACGGCCGCCGGACGTTTGTCGATCATGGCGTTGTAGATCGTGCGGGCGGTTCGGTACTCCGGGTCCTGCGGACCGATGACGGGACCGCGCAGCGCGCTCCGCATCGCGTCCAGGGTTTCGAGCGTGGTGCCATTCATGGTCCGGCCATCTCCCTGCTCGCCGAGATGGGGACCGCACTCCGTCAGACCCGCCCTGCCGGGCCGCCGGCGTGTGCTGCTGTACGCCGGCGCTCCGGCACCCCGGAACCGCGGGCGGAAGCGGCCACCGTGGGCTGATGTCTCAAGCCTCCCCGCGGTGCGGGAGCCGTGCCAGTCCGCCGGACCGGGCGGAGGGAGACATACGCGTCACGGCTGCGGGGATGCGCTCAGACGAGGAGCTTCGTCTTCGCCCGTTGGTACTCCTCGTCCGTGATGGCTCCCCTGTCCTTCAGCTCGGCGAGTCTCGCCAGGTCGTCGACGTGACCGCCCTTCTTCGGGCCGCTCGCGTCCGAGGTGCCGGCGGCTTCCCGTACGTACGCCTTGAAGGCCGCTTCACGTTGCTGCGCCTCCTTGACGTCCCGCTGCCCCATGGATTTGCCGCGCACGATCACGTACACGAGGACGCCGATGTACGGCAGCAGCAGGGCCACGATCAGCCAGCCGGCCTTGCCCCAGCCGCCGAGGTCGTCGCTGCGGAAGATGTCCGCGACGACCTTGAAGAGCAGGAACAGCCACATGATCCAGAGGAAGAACCAGAGCATGGTCCAGAAGAGGTTGAGCAGGGGGTAATTGTCCACTGTCGGCTCCCCGGTCACCGCGAGTCCATCGCGTCGACTGACTGAATAGTAAATCAGTCATATCACCACATAACTACCCTCGCTCGTTGTCGTTCGGGGCCGTTCTCCGGGGCGATCCTCCGGGGCGGGTGCGGAGTACCGTGGAAGTGTCGAGGGAGGCTCGGGCCTCCAGGAGGCGGGGTCGCCTCGTGTTCATGAAGCGGCGTGGGATGCGACGCGGAGAGCGGCGTGAGCGGCGGTGCGAGCAGGCGTGCGCAGGAACGTTCGCGAGGGCGCATGCACACGGCAGATGAGTCCGCCCGGAGCCCGGTCGGGGCGATCGGCCGCGTCACCGTGCCGATTCCGGCCGATGGCCCGGGCGAAGTGCTGGTGGCCGTACGGGGTGGGTCGGAGGCCTACACCGCATGGTCGGCGACGTCGATCGACAGGGACGTGCGCGTCGTTGTCGTCGACTCGGTCTCGGCGCGGGGCGTGATCGTGGAACGACTGCCGTCCTGAGCCGAAGCAATGACGTCGCCACGCCGAGCAGTGAGGTATCTGCGTCGGGCAGTGACGTAGGTACGCCAGGCAGTCATGTACGGCAGGAGTCTTCCGATGTTCTTCTGGCACGTTCCCGCCCCCAACGAGGCGATGCTCATATCCGGTTCCAAGGGGCAGACGCTGGACACCCAGTTCCGGATCGTCACCGGGCACGGCAGTTTCGTGCTCCCGGTGAAGCAGAAGGCGCGCATGCTCTCCCTGGCGCTGCGCGAGGCGGAGATCACCGAGGACTGTGTGACACAGCAGGGAATCCGTCTCAACGTCCGCGCGGTCGCCGTCTTCAAGGTCGGTGACGACGCTGTCTCCATCGCCAACGCCGCACGTCGCTTCCTGTCCGAGCAGGAACAGATGGAGGAGCTCGCCGGCCGGATCTTCGCCGGTCACCTGCGTTCCATCGTCGGCGGGCTGACTGTCGAGCAGATCATCCGGGAACGGAACCGGGTCTCCCAGGAGGTCATCGCCGGGAGCCACGGCGAGATGGAGAAACTCGGCATCGTGGTGGACGCCCTCCAGATCCAGGAGATCGACGACGCCACCGGCTACATCAACAATCTCGCTGCCCCGCACGCGGCAGCCGTCGCCAGCCAGGCCCGGATCGCCGAGGCCAGGGCCGACCAGGAAGCGGCCGAGCGGGAACAGCAGGCCGCGGCGCTCAAGGCCGAGTACGAACGGGACACCGCGATCAAGCGGGCCGGCTTCCTCGCCGAGACCGAGCAGTACAACGCCCGCGCAGCCCAGGCCGGACCGCTCGCCCAGGCCAGGGCGTCGCAGGAGGTCATAGAGGAGCAGACCGCTCTGGCCGAGCGACAGGCCGCTCTCGCCGCGCAACGGCTCGAAGCGGAAGTCCGACGTCCGGCGGACGCCGAGGCGTACCGTCAGCGCACTCTCGCGGAAGCGGCCCGTGACCGGGCGAAGTTCGAGGCCGACGGCAGCGCGTACACCGAGCGGACCCTCGCCCAGGCGCAGGCCGACGCCAACAGCGTGCGCGCCACCTCGCTGCGCGACGGCAACCAGGAGCTCATCGCGGCCAACCGCATCGTGGAGAACCTGCCCGCCCTGGCCGACGCGGCCGCCCGCGGCATGTCGGGGGCCGACCTCACCGTTCTCAACGGCACCAATGGTGTCAATGAGATGGCGGCGGGCGTGGTCGGCCAGGGGCTGGCGATCCTCCACGCGCTGCAACGCGGCGCGAACCCGATGAAGTCTCCGGCGGTCAACGGGAAGGCCACACCCCGCATCACCGAGACGAACTGAAGGCCACTCCTCGTATCGCCGGGACGAACTGAGGGGGAGGGGACGGCAGTCGCGCTGTTCGCCGTCACCACACGGGGAGCACGGACCGGGCGCCGAGCGGCCATGATTCGCCGAGTGGTCATTCGCGCGCCGGACATGCCGTAGAGTTGTGTTCATCGACGCGGGGTGGAGCAGCTCGGTAGCTCGCTGGGCTCATAACCCAGAGGTCGCAGGTTCAAATCCTGTCCCCGCTACTGAAGAATCAGGCCCGGCACGCATGCAGCGTGCCGGGCCTGATTCATTTCCGCGTCGCGCTCCGGCGCGTGGCACGGCCGGCCTGTGGGCCCATGAAGGAGCAGGTCCGGGCGGTGTGTGAGCTGTACCACGCACGTACTCCCATTGGTCGATGAGGAGTCGCCGCGCGGTTCCGCTCCGGCGAGTCTGGGGGTGGGGCGCGGTACCGTCCGCAGCCGCGCGCGTACCGGGCAGGAGACCACAGGTGTGGAAGCGGCTGAAGCGGCGCGGCAGACATGCCGAGGGCGACACCCGTACCCGGCGGTTCGTCCGCATGCTGCCTGCCCTGATGATCATCGGCGGGCTGGTGTTCGATCTCCTCACCCCGCCGATCTTCACCGCCATTCCGCTGTTCGTGGCGGCGCCGCTGATCGCCGCGCCGTTCTTCTCGCTGTCCAGCACCATCTGCATCGGCATTGCCTCCATGGTGGCCGTCACCGTGCTGCGGCTGTACAGCAACTCTTTGCCTCTGGCAGTGCCGTTGATCGAGTTGCTCACTCTGGCCACCGTCTCGGCGCTCGCGGTCGTGATCAACGCGGTCGTGCGGCGCGGCAACGAGCAGCTGGCCTCCGCGCGGGTCATCGCGGAGACCGCCATGCGGGCGGTGCTGCCGAAGCCGTCCGACCGGATCGGCGGGCTGCATGTGGCGGCGCGGTACGTGGCGGCGCAGGCGGACGAGTTCGTCGGCGGCGACCTGTTCGCCGTGGCGGACACCCCTCAGGGGGTGCGACTGGTGGTCGGGGACGTGCGGGGGAAGGGGCTCGGCGCCGTGGAGTCGGTGGCGGTTGCCATCGGGGCGTTCCGGGAGGCGGCCGAACAGGAGCGGTCGCTGGAGGGCGTGGCACAGCGGCTGGAACGGGCGCTGGCGCGGGAGGGGGCGCGGGGCGGGCTGGACGCGGTCGAAGGCTTCATCACCGCCGTACTGGCCGAGATCCCGTCCGGGGTGTCCCGGGTGCGGATCGTCAACCGTGGTCATCCCGAGCCGATCCTGCTGCACCCGGGCGGGGCGGTGGAGGTGCTGGGGCCCACGGTGCCCGCGCTGCCGCTCGGGATGGACCTGGGGGTGTGGCCCGACCGGGCGGACGAGTGGGAACTGCCGGCGGGGACGACCCTGCTCCTCTACACCGACGGCCTCTCCGAGGCGCGGAACGCCGATGGGGTCTTCTACGACCCGGCGGCCCGGCTGCACGGGCGGATCTTTCCGGGGCCCGAGGAATTGTTGTCCGCGCTGACCGATGACGTGCGGCTGCACACCGGAGGCGAGACGACCGACGACATGGCGCTGCTCGCGGTCGTATGTCCCGCGGAGGGGCAGCCGGACCGGCGCAGGACCGTGAAGATCGTAGGCCTGGAGGAGGCGTGACGGGTGGGGCGGGTGCTTCGTGCGGATCGAGTGCTTCGTGCGGGCCGGCTGCCTCGTGCGGGCCGGATATTTCGCACGGGCCGGATGTTTCGCGCGGCCTGGGGTGCGAACCCGGGCGCGGAATGCCACCGTACGTAACCGAAAGGCGTCGCTCCGCATAACATTTGACGCAACGTCAGAAACGGGGTAATGACTGAAGGTCGATCAACTCGTCCGATTCCACCCGGTTGTGTCCCGTAAAGTCCAGGCCAAAGACCTGAACGATCAGTGGGAACAGCTTGGAATCAGACCCGTGTGTCTATTAACGTTCGATAACGCAGCGCGGTCGTCCCAGCCGTCGTCAGTGGCGGCACCGTGCGCGAGCGCCGAATTCCGCAAGGGAACCGGGGAACCACCTACATGGGGTGAATCGGACACCTGTGTCTCGTGAGAGGCAGAGGCGCCCGTAGGAGACCTTCCTGCTCCGAACCCGTCAGCTAACCCGGTAGGCGAGAAGGAAGGAAAGGAGTGCGCCCCCGTGGCGTCCAACAAGCCTGCCCCCGAGGCCCCCTCTCGGTTCAGTCCCGAGTTCAGCTCCGACTTCGGCGCCGAGACGGGTGGCGACTTCGCCGGTGAGTTCGGTGGCGAATTCCGCGCCGACGGCAACGGCGAGCCCGACAGAAGCTGGGACGAGTGGAACCCCACCGAGGAGTCCGTCCGCCCCGTACGCGGTAAGCACCGCGTCGCCAAGCAGCGCAACGGACTTGCCCGTAGCTCCACGGTGCTCGGGGTCGGCGTCATCGCGGCAGTCGGCGCGGGCGGCATGGCCACCGCGCAGAGCAAGCCGCCGGTCTCCATCTCTCTTCCCGACTCCATCTCGGACAACCTCCCCGACGCCAAGTCTCTTCCCGGCGTGGGTTCCCTGTTCTCCGGTGAGTCCGAGGCCGACAAGTCCGCGGCCGCCGCCGCAGCCGCCCCGCTCACCACCGCCGGTCTCACCACCGCCGAGGCCGAGCAGGGCACGACGGACGCGGGCGAGGCACTCCGCGCCCGCATCCTCCAGCAGGCCGAGCAGCAGCAGGACGCCGCCGACGCCGAGGCCAAGGCGGCCCAGGAGAAGGCGGCTGCGGAGAAGGCCGCCGCCGAGGCCAAGAAGCAGCAGGACGCGGCCGAGGCCAAGGCCGCCGCCGAGAAGAAGAAGGCCGAGGAGGAAGCCAAGGCGAAGGCCGAGGCCCTGCGGCTCGCCAAGCTCGCCGCCAGCTACGCCATTCCGACCTCCTCGTACACGATCACCTCGACCTTCGGTCAGGCCGGCTCGATGTGGTCCTCCGGCCACCACACCGGCCTCGACTTCGCGGCGCCGACCGGCACCCCGATCAAGGCCGTGCACGGCGGCACCATCAAGTCGGCGGGCTGGTCCGGTTCGTACGGCTACCGCACGGTGCTGGAGCTCGACGACGGTACGGAGCTGTGGTTCTGCCACCAGTCCTCGATCGGCGTCAGTGTCGGCCAGAAGGTCACCACCGGTGAGACCATCGGCCGGGTCGGCGCGACCGGCAATGTCACGGGCCCGCACCTCCACCTGGAGGTCCACACCTCCGACGGTACGGGCATCGACCCGATGGCCTGGCTGCGCGACAAGGGCCTCAACCCCTGATCCGCCGGCCGCCTCCCGGCCTTCGTGATCCGATCCGGTTCACAGGCCGTTGAACCCCGGCAGTCCTGGCGCTCACCCCCCGACGTCAGGGCTGCCGGTCTGCCGGAATAGCGGACCCGCCGGAGTCCGTTGATCAAGGTATGACTTCTCTTCGTAAGCTGGGCCCCTCCGACCTCCAGGTCTTCCCGCTCGCCCTCGGCGGCAACGTCTTCGGCTGGACCGCCGACGAGGCGCAGTCGTTCGCCGTGCTGGACGCCTACGCCGCGGCGGGCGGCAACTTCATCGACACCGCCGACGCCTACTCCGCCTGGATCCCGGGCAACGAGGGCGGCGAGTCGGAGACCGTCATCGGCAAGTGGCTCGCGGCACGCTCCAACCGTTCCGACATCGTCGTCGCCACCAAGGTCGGCGCCCACCCCTCGTACAAGGGACTCTCCGCCGCGAACATCAAGGCCGCGGCCGAGGAGTCACTGCGCCGGCTCGGCACCGACCACATCGATCTGTACTACACCCACTTCGACGACGAGACCGTCCCGGTCGAGGAGATCATCACCGCTCTCGACCACCTGGTGCAGGAGGGCAAGGTCCGGGAGATCGGCGCCTCCAACATCAGCCCCGAGCGGCTGCAGGCGTCCTTGGACTTCTCGGAGCGCGAGGGGCTGGCCCGTTACGTCGCACTGCAGCCGCACTACAACCTGGTCTCCCGCGACACGTACGAGGGTGAGCTCCAGGACACGGCCGCCCGGGCCGGGCTCGCCGCCGTCCCGTACTTCGCCCTGGCCTCCGGGTTCCTCACCGGTAAGTACCGTCCGGGCGCTTCGGTGGAGAGCGCGCGGGCCGAGAAGGCCGGTCAGTACCTGGAGTCGGACCGGGGGCAGAAGGTCCTGGCGGCGCTCGACAAGGTCGCCCAGGAGCGCGGCGCGGAGATCGCGACCGTCGCGCTTGCGTGGCTCGCGTCCCGGCCGACCGTCGCCGCGCCGATCGCCTCGGCCCGTACGGTCGAGCAGCTGCCCGCCCTGGTGGCCGTCGCCGACCTCTCGCTGACCGAGCAGGAACTGGCGGACCTCACCGAGGCATCCGCCTGACGGGGCGGCCGGGCCGTCCACGGATGGGCGGACGACGGCTGGCGAACGCCCCTGGAACGCTGCGTTACTGCTGTGGCGGCGGCCGGTGCGGGGTCAGATAGGGGTTGTAGCCGTAGCCGCCGTACTGCGCGTGCTGCGGGAACGGGTATGCGTAAGGGGCCGTCGGCAGGTGATGGGGGCGCAGGCGGCCCGTCGCCTGCGCCGCGTACGTCAGCGCGGGAGCGGCCACGTCCCTGCGCTGCCAGAGATGGTGCAGCAGCTCCAGCTCGCGCTCGGCGAAGTCCGGGCCCGCCGCCCCGCGGCGGGCCCGTCGGCGCAGCGAGGCCAGTGATGTCGCGAACGATTCGTACTCGGCGACGGCGCGGGCGGCAGCCCTGCCGTGGGCCTTGGCCTGCGCGTCGGCACGAGCCCTGAACCGGGCGGACGGCCCGCGCCCGGGCGGCACCTGACCCGGCCCGAATCCCGGCGGGTGTGCCTGCGCGTATCCCGGTCCGTACGGGCTTCCCCAGGCCGGGGCGACGTGTCGAAGGCGTGCCGCGTCGCGTGCCATGCCGCGGGCCCGCATCGAGGAGAGGGCGAGCGGTTCGGCGGGCGTCAGCCAGCCGGCCGCCGCATAGGCGGGCAGCTCGGCCGAGAGTGTACGCAGCTCCCGCTGGCGCGACCAGATCGCCAGCCAGGTCACCAGGCCGAAGACCGGGACCATGAACACCCCGTACACGGCATAGAAGCCGTACGGGCCGAATGACGCCGACCCGTTCCACAGGGCGTGCATGCCCATGGCGAGGACGAGACCCAGCAGCGGCAGCGCGATGCGGCGGATCCGGCGGTGCCGCGCACTGACCGCCGCGAGCCCGAAACCAATTCCGGTCAGCACCGTGAAGAGCGGGTGCGCGAACGGCGACATCACCGCCCGGACGAAGAACGTCGCGGCGGTCACCGAGACGACGCCCGAGGTGCCTATCTGCTGGTCCTCACCGAAGGCGGTGCCCAGGTAGAGGATGTTCTCGGTGAAGGCGAAGCCGCTCGCGGTGAAGCCGGCGACGACGACACCGTCGACGATTCCGTTGAACTCCCGTCTTCGGAACAGGAAGATCAGCAGGACGGCAACGGCCTTGGCGCTCTCCTCGATGACCGGCGCTATGACCGTGGCGCCGAGGGTGTCGGCGCCCGACGGGTCGGCGGTGGCCGTGGCTATCCAGCGGGTAGCGAACGAATTTGCGATGATCGCGACCAGGGCGGCCGCGAACGCACCCCAGGCGAAGGAGAACAGCAGATTCCGCCACGGTGCCGGTTCGACCCGGTCCAGCCAGCGGAACGCCGCCATCAGGAGCGGGACGGGCAGCACGGCAAGACCCAGACCTACGAGAAACCCCTCGGTGCCCGTCTGATCGCGGACCAGGGCCAGGATCGCCAGACCGCACAGCGCCAGCACCGTGAACACGGCCGCGATGCGGAATGTCCTGCTGCGCCACACCATGCCGACGCGGCGCGGCCGGTAACGCCAGTGCCTGCGCTCCGGCACGGCAGCCAGGATCTCACCGACCCGCTGCTCCTCGAGGAGCGGGACGGCCGGCTGCGACTGCCGCTGCTGGACAGACCCGTCGGACACCACCCGATGACCCTAACGAGCAGCACTGACAGCTGGCCATGGGGCGACGGGTCCGTCAGGTCCCGTAACCGGCTCCGCGCGCAGGTCTCAGCGGCGGGCGAAGAGCAGGTCGTGCACGACATGGCCCTTGTCGAGGCCCTGCCCCTCGAACCGGGTCAGCGGCCGGAACGCCGGCCGCGGCGCATAGCCGCCGTCCGCCAGGGTGTTCTCGAAGAGGGGATGCGCGGTCAGCACCTCAAGCATCTGCTCGGCGTACGGCTCCCAGTCGGTCGCACAGTGGATCACGGCCCCCGGCTTCAGCCGCTGCGCCACCAGATCGAGGAACTCCGGCTGGATCAGCCGCCGCTTGTGATGGCGCTTCTTGGGCCACGGGTCGGGGAAGTACACCCGCAGTCCGTCCAGCGAGTCCGGCTTCAGCATCTCGCGCAGCAGGATGATCGCGTCACCGTTGGCGACCCGGATGTTGGACAGGCCGTTCCGGTCCGCGAGGCCCAGCAGATTTCCCTGGCCCGGGGTGTGCACATCGACGGCGAGAATGCCCGTACCCGGGTCGTCGGCCGCCATCTGCGCTGTGGCCTCACCCATTCCGAAACCGATCTCCAGCACGGCCGGGAGCCCGTCGAACAGCTCGGGCAGGTCGAGGACGCGCTGCCCGTCGATGTCCAGGCCCCACTTCGGCCAGAGCCTCAGCAGGGCGTCCTCCTGGCCGGGCGTGACGCGGCTGCGGCGCGGCTGGAAGCTGCGGATCCGGCGCTCGTGGTGCGATCCGGCCGGATCGATCGCGGGTCCGCCGGGGAAGCGCGGCTCCTGGCGCAGCCTGCGCTGCCGCTCGAAGGAGGCGGCGCGCAGATCGTCCGGAATCCCGGCTGCGGCGGAGGCGGGGGCGTGGACCGAGGAGACGGTGCCCGTCTCGGCTGCGGCGCTGCTCGTTCCGGCCGCGGCCTCGCCGGGCGTCGGGGCGGAAGGACTCGCGGAGGGGTTCAAGGACTCAGACACAATGCCCCGATTCTACGGCGGGCGGCTTCCACCCCGTCCCCCGTGCCCGGAGCAGCGCCCTGCGTGCCACCTCCCGCCCGATGGGCAGGGAGGCCGTCGCGGCGGGCGACGGAGCGTTCAGCACGTGCACGGTGTGCGGGGCCTCGCGGATCAGGAAGTCGTCCACCAGGGTGCCGTCCCGGAGCACGGCCTGGGCCCTGACCCCGGCCGTGGCCGGACGCAGATCGGACTCCGTGACCTCGGGCAGCAGCCGTTGCACGGCTTTCGTGAACGCCCGCTTCGACAGTGAACGGTGCACCTCGCCCGCGCCGTAGCGCCAGTGTCTGCGCGCGATCTGCCAGGTGCCGGGCCAGGCCAGGGTGTCCGCCAGCTCACGGGGGCGTACGACGGGCCAGCCGTACCCCTCGCGGGCCAGCGCCGGCACCGCGTTCGGCCCGACGTGGACGCTGCCGTCGTGGCCACGGGTCAGATGCACGCCGAGGAACGGGAACGCCGGATCGGGCACCGGATAGACCAGGCCGCGCACCAGCTCCGGCCGTGCCAGCTCGTAGTACTCCCCCCGGAAGGGCACGATCCGCACCCCCGGGTCGTCGCCCGCGAGCCGCGCCACCCGGTCGCAGTGCAGCCCCGCGCAGTTGACCAGCACCCGGGCCCGTACCACCGGACCGTCCGCCGTACGCACCGCCACGCCCCAGGGGCGCCGGTCGATCGCGGTGACCTCCGCCCCGTAACGGATCACCCCGCCCGCCCCGCTCACCTCGGCGGCGAACCGCGCCGCGACCGCCCCGAAATCGCACACCCCGGTCGTTCCGACGCGGATCGCGGCGATCCCGTGCACCTGCGGCTCGTACTCCGCGATCTGGGCGGGCCCCAGCTCGCGCACCGGCAGCCCGTGCTGCCGACCGCGCTGGACCAGTGCGTGCAGCCGGGGCAGCTCGGACCGCTCGGTCGCGACGATCAGCTTGCCGGTCACCGCGTGCGCGATGCCGTGCTCGGCGCAGAAATCGACCATTTCGGCGGCGCCGCGCACCGCGTAACGGGCCTTGAGCGAGCCGGGGCGGTAGTAGATGCCGCTGTGGATCACTCCGCTGTTGCGCCCGGTCTGGTGACGGGCGGGGCCCCACTCCTTCTCCAGCACCGCCACCCGGGTGCCCGGAGCGGTGCGCGTGATCGCATACGCCGTCGACAGGCCGACGATCCCGCCGCCGATCACCAGCACATCGCAGTCGTACGCCGCGTGCGTCATCACCACGCCACCTCCCACCCCGATAGTGCACTGACCCACTGACAACGTACTCAAACCAGCGAAGCCCAGCGTGGCGCCGAATCCTTACGCCTGGCGGCGGCCGGATGCCGCCCGGACGCCGTCCAGACACTGTTTGTATGCCGCAAGAACGTCGTGGCGACACGGAGAGGAGGCGCGTGGATCCGTCCTGCGCGGTCCGGCTACGCGGGCGCCACCAGCAGCGGCCGGGCCCTTTCACGCAGCTCGGCGACGCGCGGCTCGTGCCCGTACGGTTCGAGCCGGTGCAGCAGATCCCGCACGTACTCCGTGGTCCGCGCCGAGGAGATGCGGCCCGCCACCTCCACCGCCCGGGTGCCTGCCGCGCAGGCCGCGTCCAGATTCCCCGACTCCAGCTCGGCCACCGCCGACACCACGAGCCGCAGCCCGTGCGAGCGGACGAATTCCTCGGTGGGCCTGGACAGGGCCTGCTCGGTGAAGCGTCGCACCTGCCGGGGAGCCTTCAGATCGAGGTGGCACTCCGCGGCATCGGCCGCGAACCTGTCGTACGAGTAGAAGCCCAGCCAGGAGGGGTCCGCATCGCCGTCCCTGGAACGCTCCAGCCAGCCCTCGGCGGCCTTCAGCGCCGCCCCTGCGGCCGGTGCGTCACTCGCCTTCGCATGGGCGCGCGCCTCCACCAGGCGGAAGAAGCTCATGGTGCGGGCCGTGGCGAGCCCCCGGTTGCGCTCGACGGCGGCCTGCGCGAGGTCGACCCCCTCGTCGGCGAAGCCGCGGTAGGTCGCCTGCAGCGACATCGAGGCGAGCACATAGCCGCCGAGAGGTACGTCGGCCGCGGCCCGTGCGAGCCGCAGTGCCTGGATGTAGTAGCGCTGCGCGGCCTCCTGCTGGCCGGTGTCGAACGCCATCCACCCGGCGAGTCTGGTCAGTTCGGCCGCTGCGCCGAAGAGCGCCCGGCCCACCTCGTCGCTGTACGAACCGAGCAGCAGTGGCGCGGCGTCCACGCGTAAGCACTCGGGGACCATGGAGGAACGCCAGTCCCCGCCGCCGTACTTGGAGTCCCAGCGGCGGGCGTCCTGGGCCGCCTCGCGCAGCTTGGAGACATCGCTGTGGCCGACCCGCAGCGGGGAGATGTCGCTCGTGATCGTGTTCGCGCCGGCGGGCGTGGGCGTGGACGCGGTCTCCGGGCCCGGCTGGGCGGGGATGGACGGTGTCCGCTGTGTCCCCGGGGTCACCGGCGTCGCCTGAGTTGCCAGGGCCCCCGCCGCACCGGGCGTGCCCGCCGTTCCTGCGATGCCCGGCGCGCCGGACTCCGCCTCCGCGCCCTGCCCCGCTGCCGTGCCTGCCGTACCCGGCGCCCTCTGCGCCCCTGCGACGGGGCGTGCGCCCCTTGCGCCCTGGGTGCCGAGGATGGCTGCCTCGGCGGCTGCCGAGTCGCGCGCCACCGACGGGTCGGCGGGGGATATCAGCCAGCGGGACGCGGGCGTCGCGTACGCACTCACCGAGAACGAACCCGCCAGCGACTGCCAGATCCCGCCGCCGCCCGCTCGTCGCCCGGCCAGATCCAGCCGGTACAGCTCGGTCGCCGAACGGACGGCCTCGGCCACATCGCGCGGAAAGGCCAGTCCGACCTCCGGCGCCGGATCGGCGTCCGCGAGCCCGATCTCGTGCAGCGGGACCGGCCGGCCGAGTTTGGCGCCGATCGCCGCCGCGATGAGATGCGGCGCGGCGCCCTGCGGCACCATGCCCTTGGAGACCCACCGGGCCACCGAGGTCTTGTCGTACCGAAGTGTCAGACCGCGCTGCGCCCCGAGGTCGTTGACCCGCCGGGCGAGCCCGGCGTTGCTGATTCCCGCGAGGGCGAGAACGGTTCCGAGCTTCTCGTTCGGTCCGCGTTGCTCCCTGGACATGCGCCACCCCTCGACACACAGACGGCAGCCGCGTCACCGTTGCGGCGCGCGGCATTCGTACCGTGTCCTCCCCAGGGACGAACCCCGGCACTCCGGCCGCACACGCATTTGGCCGAGCCCCGAGGAATATGCCTCCTGCCGAGAACCTCAGTAAACCCAGCGTAGTTCGCCGCATCCCTACCGTTAAGGGGCAGACGTCCGTATGGCGGGATTGTTGTCCGTGCGGATGCGAGCGGCGTCGCGGCGCCGTTCCGGCCGCTGCCGCGGTGCCGCTCCGGCCGCCGCGCACAGCGACCCGGAACCCGGCCCGGGACCCCGCTCGACGCCCCGTTCGTGCGCTCCCGAAGGTGCTGTTCGCACGTGGCGTCCACACCGTCGGACCGCGTCCTGTACGTGCTCCTGGTGTGTGGCTGTGCGCCCGGCCGTGCGCTCTCGTACGGCCGTTTCGGAAGCGTTTCCATGGTTGCTGCGTGGGTCGGTCCACTGCATCGGACTCAGTGGGCTGGGGGACACTGCCGCCTCATTCCCCGCAGGCGGCGGACCGGTCCGGGAGGTGAACGACACCTCCCGGACTGTGCGTCGACAGCGGTACGGGGCCGGGTGCGGGGCCTGCGCCGGGGCTGCCCGCCGCCCCGATGGCGATCTCCTGCGGCCGAGGGGGATTCCAGGAGGGATTCGGGAAGAATCGGGGAATGAATGGGGATGAAAGGGGACTTCTGATGCGTCGAGTTCCCTGTCGCCGCGTTGCAATGTGCCCCGAGAATGGCTGAATGTCGTCGGTCGACCGAGGTTGGGCCGACCGATTCGCGGACATCCCGTCGACCGTTCGGAGGTCGTCCGGCACCGGTCCGTGGGCGGTTCCGGGCGTGGCCGGATTTCGGCCGGTGGATCTCGCTCGTACGGGGCACGCAACACGCCTGATCCATAAGCCCGTTGGTCATGAGCCGCCTTGCGCGGGCCGCGTGTCGGTCGGCCCTCGGGAATCCCGCCGCCGGTTGCCGCCCCGACGTGCGCCCGTCCGCACCCGGCCGCCTTCCGGCCCGGCCTGGTCTTTGCCAGGGGCGCATGCGCTTCCGACGTGCGCCGTCCGTAGCCCCTCCTGCGCGCCTTTGTCGTGGCAGCATGTTCGCAACGGCGCCGCGCGTTAACGCAGTTTCCCCGATATGTTCCTGCTGCGCCGTTTTGTCCACAGCCTGTGGAGGCGGCGATGCGTTGGTTGGTGGGGTGGAGCAGTATCGCCGCGAGCTTCGGCACGGCCGGTGCCGTCGGCTCCGCCGACGAGGGGCGCACGATGCACCCCGTCGGGTCCCAACTCCTTTGGGGAGACCCCCGATCCTCTCTGGGCCGTCGGCGACTGGCGCCCCGACGAGATCCGTATCAGCGCGGCCGAAACCACCGAAGGCGCGCCCACCGCCCGGCTCGCCGTCCTCGGCTGCTGCAGCGCCACCGACGAACAGCTGCGCGCCGGCCTCCTCGCCGCCCGCGGCGGAGCCCTGCGCCATCTCACCTCCTGGCCCGGCAGCTACACGACCGTCGTCCAGGTCGGCCGCCGGATCACCGTCATCGGGGACCTCGCCGGAGCCCGCCCGGTGTTCTACACACCCTGGGCCGGCGGTACGGCGTACGCCACCGCCGCACTCCCGCTCGCCGACCTCATCGAAGCCCAGCTGGACATCGGTCACCTGGCTGCCCTGCTCGCCTGCCCCGAAACGCCGGAGGCGCTGCGCGACGGCACCCCGTACGCGGGAGTGAAGCGCATCCCGCCCGGGCACGCGCTCATCCTCCGTGAGGGCTCGCGCGAGATCACCGGGTACGAGGCGGTGGCGTCCCTCGCCGTCGCCGCGCCCCAACTCGACCCCGTCAGCGCCGTCGACGGAGTGCGCGACGCACTGGTCGAAGCCGTACGCGCCAGGCTCACCGCCCCGCGCCACGCCCCCGAAACCCTGCCGCCCGACCCCGGACCGGTCCCCGGCATGGGCCCCGCCGAACGACGCGCCGCCCGCGGCGCACCCGTACCCGGCATCGGCGCCGACCTCTCCGGAGGCAGTGCCTCCGCCACCCTCGCCCTGCTCGCCGCCGGACTGCCGGGCCTGCCCGGCACCCTCCTCGGCCACGGCACGGGGGCGGGCGAGCGGCTGCTCGCCGTCACCTTCAACGACCTCACCGCACGCGGACACGAGGACGAACTCGAACGCGCCCGGGTCATTGCCGCCAACCCGCGCCTGCACCATGTCGTCGTCGCCGCCGGCGAAGAGGCCCTGCCCTACGCCGACCTGGGCGCCGGCCCGCTCACCGATGAGCCCGCACCGTCCCTCGTCGTCGCCGAGCGCCATCGCCGCCGCCTCGCCTCCGGCAGCGCCGACCACTTCGTCGGCGGCGGCGCCCGGCAGGTGCTCGACGCTCATCCGGCCCGCCTCGCCGACCTGCTGATGGACCGGCGCCGACGCCATCTGCTGCGCCCGGTCGCCGCACTCGCCAGGGCCGAGGGCCCGACCGCGCACTCCCTCTTCGTCCCGCTGGCCGTCTACCGCGCGGCTCGCCGCCTGTCCCGTACGTCGTACCGAAACGGCCTGGAGACGGCGGCCGAGCGGCTACCGGGCGCCAACCGCCACACCGCCGACCTCGACACGCCCGCCGACGCCTCGCTCGCCGCCCTCGCCTGGTCACGACCGGGTCCCGCCGCGCGCTGGCTCACGGGGGAGGCGCTCGCCGAAGTATCGGTTCGTCTGCAGGAGGCGGCGATCCGCCCCGCCTCCGTCCAGCGCCCGGGCGAGGCCCGCGCCCGGGCCGCCCTTGCCCGGTACGCCGCCGACCACCGGATCCTGGAACAGGCCGCGGAGAACCGCAGCCAGCGGCTGCACGCCCCGTTTCTCGACAATCAGGTCGTACGCGCCGCCCGTGCGCTCCCCGAATCGCTCCGGGTCCAGCCGGGCGCCCGCGCCGCGGTCCTGCGCCGGGTGCTCGCGGGCGCGGGCATCCACGAACTGCCGCCCGGCTGGGGCGCGCCTTCCCTCGCCACCTCGAACGCGACCGCCCGCACCGGACTGCGCGCCGCCCTCCCCGACCTGATCGCCCTCTTCGACGCACCGCTGCTCGCCGACGCGGGCCTGGTCGAGGCCCGCGTCGTACGGAAGGCCCTGCGCGCGGCCTCGGAGGGCGAACCACTCCCGCTGGACGGTCTGGCGCACCTGGCGGCCACGGAACTCTGGCTCCGGCGCCTCGTCTCGCGGCGCGGCACCTGCTGGACGGGCACGGCGGCACCCCGCCAGCGTGCGGTCGCGGGCGGAGTCGTCCCGACGAGGCGGACGCTGCAGCCATAGCAGCCGCAGTAGCTGCAGCGGCAGCCGTTGTCGGTGGGCCCCCTGCTTCCGGCCGCTCCGCGGGACAGAATGGCCGGGTGCGGTACCTGATCCTGGGCGTCACCGAGGCGCGAGACGAGAACGGAGGTGCGCTGCCCGTGGGCGGTGCGCGGCTGCGCGCCCTCCTCGCCGCCCTCGCCCTGCGTACGGGCAGGCCCGTCCCCGTCGCCGATCTCGTCGACGACGTATGGGCCGGCGATCCCCCGTACGACGCTCCCGCCGCGCTCCAGGCCCTCGTGGGCCGGCTGCGCCGTGTGCTGGGCAGGGATGCGATCACGAGCACCCACGGCGGCTACCGCCTGGAGGCCGCGCCCGACGAGGTCGACCTGCATGTGTTCGAGCGGCTGTCCCGGCAGGGGGCCGGCGAGCTCGACGCGGGCGACCCCGGGACGGCGGCCCGCACGCTCCGTGCCGCGCTTGCCCTGTGGCGCGGCCCGGCACTGGCCGACCTGCCGGACCGGGACCACGGCCACGGTCTGCGCCCGGAGGCCCACCGCCTGGCCGCGCTGGAACGCCGCATCGAGGCCGATTTGCGGTGTGCGACGACCGGTACGGGTGCCACTGCCGGCGTGGGGCCTGCTGCCGCCCCGCGCACCCTCGTACCGGAGCTCAAGGAGCTCACCGCCGCCCACCCGTACGACGAACGCTTCCGGGCCCAGCTGATCCGCGCCCTGCGCGCCGACGGCCGCCAGGCCGACGCGCTGGCCGCCTACGAGGACGCTCGGCGCGCCCTCGCCGACCGCCTCGGCGCCGACCCCGGACCGGAACTGATGGCACTTCACCGGGAGTTGCTCACTCCTCCGTCGGGCGCGTCATGTGAAACAGCCGCGCCTGCCGCACCGGTTGCAGCTGCCGCGTCAGGCTCATCCGGCACACCGGACCACGCCCCCGGCCGAGGCAACCTCCGCCCCCGGCTCACCTCATTCGTCGGCCGTGAGCCCGAACTACGCTCCATACGGGCCGATCTGACCCGGTCCCGTCTGGTCACTCTCACCGGCCCCGGCGGCTCCGGCAAGACCCGTCTCGCCGAGGAGACCGCCGCCCGTGGGGGCCGGGAGGCTCCGGCCCCCACGGACGCCTGGATCGCGGAACTCGCCCCCGTGGACGACCCCGTGGACGTTCCCGGAGCCGTATTCTCCGCTCTCGGCCTGCGTGAGACGACCCTTCTCCGGGACACCAACCGCGACGGGCAGCCGCCGCGCAGCGACCCGACCGACCTTCTCGTCGAACACCTGGCGCACTGCTCCCGCATCCGCCCCTTCCTGCTCATTCTGGACAACTGCGAACACGTCATCGACGCGGCTGCCGCCCTCGCCGAGACCCTGCTCACCCACTGCCCGCAGCTGCGCATCCTCGCCACCAGCCGCGAACCCCTCGGCGTCCCCGGCGAGTCCGTACGCCCGGTCGGCCCGCTCCCGGCCGACCCCGCCCACAGGCTGTTCGCCGAGCGCGCCCGCGCCGTACGTCCCGACTTCGACCCGGAGCAGGAGGCCGCACACGATCCGGACGCCGTCGCCGAGATCTGCCAGCGGCTCGACGGGCAGCCGCTCGCCATCGAACTCGCCGCTGCCCGGCTGAGGCTGCTCAGCCCGCGCCAGATCGCGGACCGGCTCGACGACCGGTTTCGTCTGCTGACCGGCGGATCCCGCACCGTACTGCCGCGTCAGCAGACGCTGCGCGCTGTTGTCGACTGGTCCTGGGACCTGCTCGACGAGGACGAACGCGCGGTTCTACGGCAGGTCTCCGTCTTCGCGGGCGGCTGGGACCTGCCCGCCGCAGAAGCCGTCACCACGGCCGGCACGCCCCCTGCCACCAAGGCCCCGAGCACCGAAGCCCCCGCCCGGCACTCCACCGCCGACCTGATCGGCGCTCTCGTCGACAAGTCCCTCGTCGTCGCCACCCCGACCGCCTCCGGTGAGATGCGCTACCGCCTCCTGGAGACCATCCACGAGTACGCCACCGAACGCGCCGCCGAGACCCCGGACGTTCGCGCCGCCGCCGCGAGCGCGCACACCGCGTACTTCGTCGCGCTGGTCGAGGAAGCCGAGCCCCGCCTTCGCTCCGGAGACCAGCTCCCCTGGATCGCACGCCTGGAGACGGACCTCGACAACATACGGGCCGCCCTCCACCGCTCCGTCGTCACCACTCCGTCCGAACCGGACGCGGTGCGTCTGGTTCTCGGTATGGGGTGGTTCTGGTTTCTGCGGAACTTCCGGCTCGAGGGCCTCACCTGGGCCGAGCGGGCCGTGGCGCTCGGACCGGAACCGGCCGATGGCAGCGACCCTCGTTTCTGGCCGCGCATGCATCTGGAGATACTGCGGTACTTCCTCGCCGCGGAGAGCGGCCCGGCCGACGGCATCCGCGGTGACGACCGGCGCCGGGCCCTGATGGGCCGGGCGGCCGACGCGTTCAGGTCGTCCGGTCCGCAGTCCGCCCGTTTCCCGGGACTGATCTGGCCGATCACCTTGTTCGTGAGCCGCACCACCGTCGAAGCGCACGAGATGCTCGATGCGGCGGTCGCCAACGCCCTTATCCACGGCGGCGGCTGGGAGTACGGCGTCACGCTGTTGTTCCGTACCCACATGGTCGTCGACATGCCCGGCGGCATGCCCGGTGTCGACGACGATCTCGCCGAGCTGCGCGAGCTGGGCCGCCGCGTCGGCGACCGCTGGCTGCGTGCGCAGGTCGCGGGCGCCGCCGCGGAGGCCGGCATGATGCGCGGACGGTACGAGGAGGCACGCGCGGCCTACGAGGAGGCGTTGCTGCTCGCCCGCGAGGTGCGGGCGCACGCCGAAAGACCGTTCCTCCTCGCCCGCCTCGCCGAACTCGACTACCGGACCGGGGACATGGCGGGCTTCGAGCGGACTCTGACCGAGTCGGAGACCGAGGCGGAGCGCTACCAGGTGCACGACGCCCGCGCCTACGCCCACTTCCTGCGCGCCACCCTGGCCCTGGACCGCGGCGAGATCGCGAAGGCGCGACGGCTGGTCACCGAGGCGCAGGCCTCGGCCGGACGCGGCAGCCCCCCGTCGCACTTCACCGCGGTGGTCGAGGGGCTGGCTGCCCGGATCGCCGTGCACGAGCCGGGGCCCGAGGGCGGCCCGGTGGCCGGGGTACGGGGTCTGACGCTCGCACTCCGCGTGGCGCGGGACGCCCAGTGCGCCGAGCTCGTCACCGGACATCTGGCGGACGGCGTGGCGGCCGTGCTGCAGAAGGTGGGCCGCCACCGAGCTGCCGTACGGATCCTGGCGGCGGCCGACGGCTGGCGCTTGTCCGGCCCCAGAACCGAGGCGCAACAGGCCGAGGCGGACGAGGTCGGGCGACGGGCACGCGAGGAACTGGGACCTCAGTTGTACGAGTCGGAGCGCGCCGCAGGCCGCACGCTGACGGTCGACGACGTCATCGAGCTCCTGACCCGCATCACCGCAGAACTCCCGTGTCCCCTCACCGACAACTGATGGTCGCATCCGCCCAGTCGGCGAGGGCCGCGCCGCCGCCCGGATTCACCCGCTCGACGACGAGCCGGATCCTTTGCTGACCGGTGATACCGACCCCGACGGGTACGGCGGGGTCGTTACCGTTCATCACCGGGGACTGCCACAGCCGCGTCCCGTCACCGTTGAAGACGGAGAAGCGCACCGAGCCGAACCCCGTCGCCATGTCGTCGACCCCGACCATGGCCTCGTACCGAATGCACTGCCGGTTCAGCTGAACAGTGACCGTGGACTTGCTGTGGACGGTCACTCCGTGCGCGTACTGCGTGCCGCCGATCCACAGGCCGGAACGCTGCCAGACCCAGTTGCTCTCACCGATCACCACCTCCGGTCGGGTGTGGTCGCCCAGCATCGAGTAGCTCAGCTCGCTGACCCGGTAGACGGTCGGTGCGGGCGGTGAAGGCGGCGGGGTCGGGATCGGCGCGGGCGGTTTCGGCGTCGGAGGCGTCGAGGGCTTGGGAGGCTCGGGGGGCGGTGTCGGCTTGGGGGTGGGCGTCGGAGTCGGCTTCGGCGTAGGCGTCGGCTTCGTCGCGGGCGTCGGCTTCTGTGGGGGAGTCGGGGACGTGGCAGGCGGTGCGGGCGGCACCGGCGCGTCGGGCTTCGGCGGCGGTGTCGGCGTCGGCTTCGGCGGCGCGGGCGTCGGCACCGCGGGCGCCACGGCAGTCGGCTTGGCCGCACGACCGGCCTCGTGCTTCGGCTGGTCGTTGCCGACCAGTGCCCAGGTCAGTCCGGCCGTCACCGCCACGGCAACCGCCGCCGCGATACCGGCCTTCGCCGGGGCACCGAGTCCTTCCGCGAGCGTGGCTCCACCGGCCGTGCCCCCGGACGAGCTTCCACCGGTCGCCGCTGCGGCGGCACCCGCGCCCGCGGCTCCCGCCGCGCCACCGGCGACGATTCCGGCAGCCTTGAGCGCATACCCGGCGGCGAACCAGCCGATGACCGCGACCGGCAGCAGCGCAGGAATCCCCGCGTTGACATGGGCCAGTTCGCCCGCGGCGAGCCGGCACTTCACACACTCGTCCAGGTGCCCCCGCAACCCGCGCTCGGCGCGCATCCGGAGTCCACCCCGGGCATACGCGCCGAGGCGGTCGGCGTAACGCGCACAATCGCCGCCCGAGGTGAGTGCCTGGCTCACATGCGCCTGCAGGTAGGCCTGCTTGAGCCCTTCGCGGGCCCGGCTGGCCAGCACCGCCGTGGCATTGGCTGTCAGCCCGAACAGTGGGGCGACATCGCTGGGCGACTCGTCCTCGACGGTGGTGTGCCACAGCACCGCCTGCCAGCGCTCCGGCAGACTGCGGAACGCCTGCATCGCCATCGACTGCTCGGCCTCGTGCATCGCCAGCACATCGGCACCGAGGTCGAGTGTGTCCGCGTCCGACACCTGGGAGGACTGTGATGCCTGGGCGGCGAACACGGCGAAGTCGTCGACCAATTGCTCCCGCTTCGCGGTCTTGGTCCAGGTGGCTGCGACATGCCGGACAGCCGTCATGAGGTAGGCCCGTACGGCCTCTTCCGGCCCCTTGCCTCTGCGTACCGCCTGCAGTGTGCGGGCGAAGACCTCGGCCGTCAGGTCGTCCGCGGTGTGCGCGTCCCGGCAGCAGGTCCGCGCGTAGCGGCGCACCGCGTCCGAGTGCCGCCGGAACAGCTCCTCGTACGCGAGATCGTCGCCGTCCCGCATCCGCCTGATCAGCTCGGCGTCGGAGAACGCGGAGCCGGAGGCACCGGCGGCGGTGGTTCGGCCGCCCTCCCGCTGCATCGGCACTGCGACGTCGGCCTCGACAGGCCCCGGCCACGGAGCGCGCAGGACGGTGCCGCCCTCGGCGTCACGACCCGACCGCCCGGGTCCGCCCTGACTCGGTACCTGGCGGGAGGGCAGCCCACCGGCGTCCGCCACGCCACCCACGGCGGAATCGTCGTCGAACGACTCTTCCCGCTGCCCGTCACCGCTCATCGCGGAGCCCCCGTATGCGCTTTCGGACCCGAACCCCGGGCAAGAGTGCCACATGGCGCAATCACGCCGAACCTTCAGCCCCGGCAACCACTCGTCCGGGGCGTTTTCCCGAGTGTGAGCACTAACGGCTGCTCATTCGGGGAAGGGTCATTGAGCTTTTCTGCACGGGTGGGTTGCAGACCAAGGGCAGCAGGCTCACCGGCGGAGCCGATCAAGCGCTGAAGAGACATCGATCAAGAGCCGTTCAGGCGACGCCCGAGAGCCGGCCGAAGAACCGGAGGAGAGCTGAGCCGGTGCCACAGAGAGCCGCCGACGAGCAGAGAAGGCACCCGGTCCAGGCCCGGTCGAGAGGGCGGACGCGGAGGCCGGAAGCGGAACGCGAGTGGTGCACGAGCGACGATGGGCTGCCGAGCGGGACCCACCTGAACGGGCCACGTCGACCGCTCAACGCCCAGCGCATTCACGCCAGGCCAAACGCGCCGACGGCGCACCCCGGCCACCCGGACCGATCCGAAGCCACCCGGTCCGATCCGACCGCTCACCCCCGCAACCCTCCCCGGAGAGCCGGCACACCCACGCACAACACGCCCGCGCACCAGCGCCCTCAAGTGCCATCGCGCTCACGCGCCCCACAGTCACCGCGCCACGCACCGCGCTCACGCACCGACGCCGCCACCTCATCGCGTCGGCACGCCCCGCATCACGCCAACACGTCCGCACGCCCGCGCATCACGCCAACACGCACGCGCACTCCGCTACCGCGCAGCCCTCTCACGCGACCGGTCGCGAGCGCAGCCCCTCCAGCAGGATGTCCAGCAGTCGGCTCGAAGCCGCAGCCTGCTGAACCGCGTCGGGCAGCGAAGGCGCCGCCGTCGCGATGACCAGCAGCACATCCGCCACCGTCACATCTCGGCGCAGCTCACCGGCTGCCCGTGCCCGGTCCACCAGCCGGCCGACGACCTCCAGCAGTTCGCCGGCTCCCGTGTCGTCGTCCTCGATGCCGGTCTCCGCGCCGGAACGCCCGTCGGCCGGCCGGAGGTCGGCCTGCCCCGCGCCCTGCCGCTGCTGAGGAACCCGTGTCTCACCCCGAGCACTGCCCGGACCCGAGTCCGATACGGAGGCCGCCATGGACCCCGACTCCTCGGCCGCGTTCGAGTCGTCGGCATCGGCGTCAGTATCGGCCCCGACCCGCAGCACCTGCGGCGGCAGCAGCCGCCCCGCACCCGAGGCCACGGACGTCCGCAGGAAGCGCGACAGCGCCGACCACGGCTCTTCCTCCTGGCCCAGCGCGGTCCGCGCCTGGTCCGTCAGCCGGGAGGTCTCCTCCTCGGCTATCCGCCGCACCAGCACGTCCTTGCTCGGGAACCGCCGGTACACCGTGCCGACGCCGACCTTGGCGCGACGCGCCACGTCCTCCATCGGAGCCCCGTATCCCAGCTCGCCGAACACCTCGCGTGCGGCTCGCAGTACGTGCTCCAGATTGCGCTGTGCGTCCACGCGAAGCGGAGCCGAGCGCCCGTTCGCTCCGGCGCCCCCGGCTGTTCCGGCCGTGCCGTCTGTTCCGGCTGCCGCGACCGGACTCACTGTGTCCACTGTTCCCATCGCTCCGTTTCGTCCGTTTCCGTCGGACGAATGGGGCGTAACTGCCGTAGCAGTCTGCCAATGAGAATCCTGAATGTGCATAGCTGTTCCCCCGGTTATGACGTCTCCCCCCGGAGACTTCCCGCCGTTTAGTCAGAGTGTGGATCATGGTCTCTACCCGACACCCCGACGACACACGAACATAGTTGAGCCCGGGTCAATTCAGAAGGGGGCAGTTCCGCACGGAGCGCCCCCCGATCGGAGCAAGGACCGGCCGGCTACTGATTCGACCCCCGCCCGCGGGCCTCACTCCAACCCCTGACCTGCGCAGCTTCCGTGTTGTCGCCTCGATCGGCAGCAGTGGCCCGTCCAGAACCTCCGGTCACACAATTTGCCGGGGCTGTGGACAAACCCTTGAGCACGTTGCGTCATGGGGTGGTGATGGCCTCAGATTCCGGGGGAACACCCCCGGCCCCCCGCCGGGTGTGCGCATTCTCGTCGTCGGTGGCGGCTACGTCGGGATGTACACAGCGCTGCGTCTCCAGCGGAAGCTGAAGCAGAGACTCAGGAACGGTGAGGCCGAGATCGTCGTCGTCACGCCCGAGCCTTATATGACGTATCAGCCATTTCTGCCCGAAGCGGCCGCCGGTTCGATCTCACCGCGCCATGTCGTCGTGCCGCTCCGCCGGGTTCTGGCGCACTGCAAGATCGTGATCGGTGAGGCGCAGCGCATCGACCACGCCAAACGCACGGCGACGGTCACCACCCTCGCCACCGGGGAGGACGGCACCGGCGCCGTCGAGATCCCGTACGACGAACTCGTCCTCGCACCGGGCTCCGTATCGCGCACCCTCCCGGTTCCCGGCCTCGCCGACCACGGCATCGGCTTCAAGACCATCGAGGAGGCCATCGGCCTGCGCAACCATGTCATCGAGCAGATGGACATCGCCTCGGCCACCCGCGACCCGGCCATCCGCGACGCCGCCCTCACCTTCGTCTTCGTCGGCGGTGGATACGCGGGCGTCGAGGCCCTGGCCGAGCTGGAGGACATGGCCCGCTACACCTCGCGGTACTACCACAACATCAAGGCAGAGGACCTGAAATGGATCCTCGTGGAGGCGACCGGCCGCATCCTTCCCGAGGTCGGCGACGCCATGGGCACCTACGCGATCCGTGAGCTGCGCGGCCGCAATATCGACGTACGCCTCGACACCCGGCTGGAGTCCTGCGAGGACCGGATCGCCGTCCTGAGCGACGGTTCCCGCTTCCCGACCCGCACCCTCGTGTGGACCGCGGGCGTCAAACCCGCGCCGATCCTCGCTGCCACCGACCTGCCGCTCAACGAGCGCGGCAGACTCACCTGCACGGCGGAACTCACCGTCGACGGGGTCGAACATGCCTGGGCCGCCGGGGACGCCGCGGCCGTCCCCGACCTGACCGCCGCGGAGACGGGCAAGGAGACCGCCCCCAACGCCCAGCACGCCGTGCGCCAGGCCAAGGTCCTCGCCGAGAACGTCCTCGCGTCGATCAGCGGCGAACCCCTCAAGGAGTACCGGCACAGCTATGCGGGCTCCGTCGCCTCACTCGGTCTCCACAAGGGCGTCGCCCATGTCTACGGGCGTAAACTCAGGGGCTACCCGGCCTGGCTGATGCACCGTACGTACCACCTCAGCCGCGTCCCGACGTTCAACCGGAAGGCCCGTGTCCTTGCCGAATGGACCCTCGCGGGGCTCTTCAAGCGCGAGATCGTCTCCCTCGGTTCGCTGGAACACCCGCGCGCCGAGTTCGAACTCGCCGCAGGAGGCCAGCGCCCCGGGCGGACCGGCACACCGAACGCCGACGGCACGCCGGGACCCGGTCACCCACCAGGGCCCGAGGGCCCGCCGAGGAACGGCGGCTGACTGCCCGTCGGCCCGCGTGCGCACCCACCCGGGACCCGGCCGTACCGACAACTGTCAGTACGGTCCGTCACACTGGACGTGTGACCATGGGTGGACCCACACCTGCACAGAGTGACCCGGCCGGCAGACACCGACAGTGAGCAGCCCGCCCGAGCGGACCAGACCGACACACGAGGCCAGAAATTCCGTGAACTTCACGCGTTGGAGCGCCCGCCTACCCGGAACGCAGCGCCGCGCCGCCGCACGGGACGACCACAGTCCCGTGCCCTCGGCCCGCGCCGAGTACGCAGAGCCCGAGACCGGGCCCTGCCCGCCGGACGGCGACACGCGCAGTGACACTCCTGGCGACAAGAGCGGCGACACGCACGGCGAACCTCCCGGGGACCGCGGCCCCGCCCCGGAGGATCTCTCCACCCGGGACATCCTCGGCCAGCTGCCCGCTCTGGTGGCCCTGGTGTACGGCCCCGACCACCGGATCGCGTACGTCAACGACGCCTACGCCGCCGCCTTCGGACCGCGCCCGGCCGGCGCCACCGCCGCCGAGGCCATGCCCGAGCTCACCGAGCTCAGCCTGCTGCCCCTCATGGACCAGGTCCTGCGCAGTGGCACACCCCGTACGGTCAAGTCCCGCAAGGTCCGCAACGGCAATTCGTACACCGTGACCTGCACCCCGGTGCACAGGGACGGCGACGGCGAGACCGACGGCGGAGACGGGGACAGGAACGGCGACAAGAAACAGAACAAGGGCAACCGGAGCAGCAAGAACAGGAACAAAGGCAGCGAAGGCGGAGTGCTCGTGTACGCCGTCGATGTCACCGACCACGCCGAAGCAGCCGAACGGCTCCGCGCCAGCGAGCGTCGCCACCGCGAAACGGCCGTCACCCTCCAGCGCTCCCTGCTCCCGCAGGAGCTGGAGCAGCCCGACGACCTGCGGATCGCCGCCACCTACCAGCCCGGCGGTACGGACGCCGCGGTCGGCGGCGACTGGTACGACGTCATCACCCTCGGCGCAGGCCGCACCGCCCTGGTCATCGGGGACGTGATGGGCCGTGGGGTGCGAGCCGCCGCCGTCATGGGCCAGCTCCGCACGGCCGTGCGCGCCTATGCCCGCCTGGACCTCCCGCCGCACGAGGTGCTCCAGCTCCTCGACGGTCTCGCCGCCGAGATCGACGCCAGCCAGATCGCCACCTGCGCCTACGCGGTCCACGATCCGAACGAGGGCCGGCTCGTCTACGCCTCCGCCGGGCACCTCCCGATCCTGGTGTGTCACGAGGACGGTACGGTCCACCGCGCCGAGGACCCGACAGGACCGCCGCTCGGCACCGGCGGCTGGATCCACACATCGGGCACGATCGCGCTGCCGCCCGGCTCCACCGCGGTCCTCTACACGGACGGCTTGGTGGAGCGCCGCAGCGAGGACATCGACGAGGGCGTCGCCGCTCTGGAACGTGCCCTGTCCGGTGCCAAGGGTTCACCCCAGGTGGTCTGTGACCGGCTGATCCGCTCCCTCGGCGTCACCGCGGAACACGATGACGACGTGGCGGTGCTGGTGGTCCAGCACCCCGCCCGGACGGGGACGAACGCGGAGCTGTTCCACAACGCCTCGCTCGATCTTCTCGGTGGCATCGAAGCGGCCCCGCGCGCCCGCGCCTTCGCGACCGGCGTCCTGACATCGTGGCGCTTCCCGGTCGAACTCTGCGACCTGGGCGTCCTGGCCGCCGGAGAACTCGTCGCGAATTCCCTCAAGCACGGCACCCCGCCGATGCGCCTGGGCCTGCGCCGCACCGATCGCCGCCTGATCATCGAGGTGACCGACGGCGACGACCACCTGCCGCGCCTCCGACGAGCCGACCCGGCGGACGAGGCGGGCCGCGGCATCTCCATCGTCGCCACGATCGCCACGTCCTGGGGCAGCCGCCGCACACCGGGCGGCGGCAAAGCGGTCTGGTGCGAATTCACCCTGCCGCAGTAGGGGCCCTGCCGAAGCAGAACCCCTGATCGCCCCTGTTCGCCCGCGCCGCCTCAGCGAGTGGTGACGGCGGAGGCAACCACGGGCTCGGCCTCCGGCAGTGACACGGCCACCACCCTGGACGGCACCGTCTCGATCGAAGGCTGGTCCTGTACGGGAGTGAGCCGCCGGCCGAGCCGCAGCGCCAGCACCGTGATGCCCAGCGAGAACAGCACGAACGTCACGATGTACGGGCCGTGCAGCGTCGCCCCCATCGGCCCGCCCACGGCCGGACCGACCGCCAGCGCGAGCTGCTTGCAAAGGGCGAACGCGGAGTTGTACTGCCCGACCATCGACTCCGGTGCCAGATCGGCGACCAGCGGCGCCACGGTCGGCGACAGCATCGACTCACCGAGCCCGAACAGCGCGTACGTGGAGATCATTGCGGCCGTCGCCATGGTCTGGCTGCCGTGCCCGAGCCCCGCGTACCCCGCCACGATCCAGGCGAACGCCCAGATCAGCCCGACCGAGGCGATGACCCGGCTGCGCCGGCGGCGCTCCACCAGACGCAGCACGACGAACTGAGCCACGACGATGACGGCGGTGTTCGCGGCCAGCGCGATACCGAGCGTCGAGGGCTGGATTCCGGCGGCCTCGGTCCCGTACGCCGCGAGCCCGGACTCGAACTGTCCGTAGCAGGCGAAGAACAGCACGAAGCCCAGCACACACAGCTGCACCATGGCCCGGTGCGAGAGCAGCGCCCGCAGCCCGCCCGGCGCCTTGGACCCGTCGGTGGGCCTGGCGTCGGAGAAGGAAGGCGTACGGGACAGCCGCACCGTGGAGGCGATCACACCGAGCACGATGAACATCGCGGCCTCGATGAGGAACAGCAGGGTGAAGGTCTCCGGCCGGCTCGTGTCGACGATCTGTCCGCCGACCAGCCCGCCGATGCCGAGCCCGAGGTTCTGCAGGAAGAACTGCATGGCGAAGGCACGAGTGCGGGTGGCGGTGCTGGAGCACCACACGAGCATGGTGGCGAGCGCCGGCTGCATGACCGCCGTACCCGCGCCGAGGACCGCGGCCGACAGCACGGCGGCGGTCACACCCGACGACAGGCCGAGGGCGGCCGCGCCCAGGGAAGCGACGACCGAGGCGACGACGAGTACGGGCAGCGGCCCGCGCCGGTCGATGGCACGCCCGGTGAACGGCAGAACGGCGAGCGCTGCCATGGCGAAGACCGCCAGCACGACTCCCGCCGTACCAGCACCCAGATCCCGCACCTGTGCCACATAGACGTACAGATACGGAACGGTGAACCCCAGCCCGAACGCGCTCAGCGCGCTCCCCAGCTGGATCCGCCGCAGTGCTGCACCCATCTCCCTGGTCACACTCACCTACCTCAAGGTCTCGAAGCCACTTGCCGAGCCATCCGAACGACTCGAACCCGAAGACTTTAACACTAAAGTTAGAAGCTCAACAATTCAGACTGAAGGACTTCGACGGCTTTGGAGGGCGTGCGATACTGCCCGCCATGCCTGACACCACCGAGCAGCCCGGACCCCAGGAGCCGAGCCTCGACGAGCAGATCGCCGCCTATCAGCGCGAGTTCCGCGACCTGGACCCCCAGGTCGAGCAGGTCGTCTCGGCCCTGGGTCGACTGAACCGACGGATGAACGTGGCGTACGGACGCCAGGTCGCCGCCCTCGGCATCAGCAACGCCGAGTGGGAGGTCCTCAAGACCCTGGTCCTGGCCGGCTCCCCGTACCGCCTGGGTCCGGGCGAGCTGGCCAAGCGACTCGGCCTCACCCCGGCCGCGATGACACACCGCATCGACCGCATGGCGGGCGAGGGGCTGGTCACCCGGGACAGGGACGAGAACAACCGGGTGCGCGTCATCGTCGAGCTGACCGACGAGGGCCGTACGAAGTGGCTGGAGGCGATGCGCATGGCCACCGACTTCGAGGAGGACCTGCTCCAGGACCTCACGGGCGACGAACGCGGCGTCCTCGGTGACATGCTGATCCGCCTCCTGCGCCGCGTGGAACACGCCCAGCCGGACGCCGGCGGCCGCCTCACCGACCTGGACTGAAGTCCTGTCGGACACGCGGGAAAACGGCTTGACCTGGCGGGGTTGACACGCCCCTCCTCGATCCGTAAGGTTCTTCGAGTTGTCACGGAGCCGGAACGGTCCTGCGACAATCGATCCCGCCGCGAATGCGGCAACCAAAACTCAGCACGATCTCCCACTCGGGACGATTTCGGCATGCCGAAATTGATTTCGAAGACTCGATTATGAGCCGCCGGGAAAATCCGCTAGAGTTTGGA
>NZ_FMDF01000179.1 GCF_900091955.1 Streptomyces sp. Ncost-T10-10d | reverse complement strand
CCCCGGCTTAGCCATCGGCCGGCTCCAGGCCGAGGACATGGCCGGTTCCGAGCCCCGACCGTGACCGAATCTCCCCCAGGATGTGACCTATCTCCTGGGGGAGAGCCATTCCCGCAGGTCACACCCGCAACAGGGTTAAACCCCAGACCCAAAGACCTGTCCAATTCGTGACGTAATGCACTGACACCGGGCGCAGGTAGAGGACAAGCTGAGGTAGGAAGTCGGGGGATCGATTGAAACCGGGAGTATGTCAGTGAGCGCCATGTCTCTTGCCCTGTTGCTGACCACCGCCGCTGCCACGGCCGTCGGCGCTGCCGCTCTGCACGCTGCTCACGGGCTGCGCAAGCAGATCACGGCCCTTCGTACGGAGCTGACCGTGGCCCGCGTCCACGGCGCCGCCGTACCCTCGCAGAGCCGCAACGACGTGTCCACGGCCGCCGAGATACGCGCGGCCGTGGCCGAAGCGCTCGCCGAGGAACGGGAGCGCGAGCTCGCCGAGGCCCGCGCCTTCTGGGCCACCCAGGAAGCGCGCGATGCCGCCGACGCCCCGTCCCTGCTGAGCGGACTGACCGGGATCGGCGAGGACGCGCCGTTCTTCATGCCGCGCCAGGCCGACTTCGCGGGCCTTGAGGCGATGGACCTCGACGCCACCGAGGCGCTCGAAGAGCTGACGGAGCTGGCCGAGCTGACGGACATGACCGAGCTGCCCGAGACGGCGGAGTTCGCCGAGGACTCCCCCGAGCTGGCCGCGGCCCGTCGCCGTCACCCCTCGCACCCCGACTTCGTTCCGGTGCAGACCCCGGTCGTCACCGACCACGAGCGCACCGTGAACCGCCTCGAAGAGCTCGCCGACAGCCGTACGGAACTCGCCGATGTGCGCCCCGGCCCGCTCGGCACCCTCGACGTCTATGTCTTCGCCGACGGCACCACGCTCTGTATGACCCCCGGCCACCGCGAGACGGCCGAGCGCCTCGCCGAGTCGCTGCTCGCGGGCGAGCACCCGGTGCTGCTGGGCGGCTCCGGCGTCTCCGGCGCGTACGCCCTGACCTTCTCCTGCGGCGAGGAGAACATCTACATCCTCGCCGACCGCGTCATCGCCTCGTTCTAGCCCCCGGCACATCCGGGCAGAGCGGCTCTCGCCGGCCCCTGCCCCCGGGCCACCGCCCCGCCCGCCCGCCGCTACGCGAACGCCCGCGCAGCGGCCTCCGCCACGAATTGCACGGCCTCGTCCAGCTCAGCCGACGGGGCCGTTTCCAGTGCCACCGCCAAGTCGCGCCCCGCTACGGCGAGCTGGTCGCCGATCGCGAAGATCCCGGCGTCCGGAATGATCCGCGGTTCCCGGTCCGGCGCCTCGACGCGCTGGGCCCGCAGAGCCAATGCCCTGGCCGTGGCCAGCCCTTCGGCAGCCGCGCCGCGCTGCAGACGGCTCTGCGGTGCGGCGCGCAGCCGGTCGGCGAATCGGTCCACGGCGGTGATCAGCGGGGTCGTATCGAGCACTCCGCGACCCTACGCGCCCTCCCGGGGTGGTTGCCAACGGGCCGATGCTCAGCACGGTGTCGGAAAGGACCAGCCGCGCACAATGCGTCGGAGGCGCCGATGTCCCAGGTCTTCTCCGAAGAGACCCCTCGCAATCTGCTCTCCCGAATCCCCCGCCGCGCCGGTCGTGAAGTCTCCGACCGGCTCCGCACCGTCGAGGAAGGCCCCGCTCTCCGCTTCGAGGAGAAGGTCAGCCGGCTGCGGAGCGAACACGACCTCGCCCACGGACACGCGAAGGCCCTCATTCGCGAGTACGACCTCAGAAGGGCCGCGCGCAAGCCGCTCCAGCCACACGTGAGAAAAGGGGAACGGCCCGCAGGCAGTGCCTGCGGGCCGTTCCGTTCCCGTTGCGGGGCGGTGTGTCAGTCGTCGCCGCTGAGGATGGAGAGCAGACGCAGCATCTCCAGGTAGATCCACACCAGGGTCATGGTGAGGCCGAAGGCCGCCAGCCAGGACTCCTCGCGCGGGGCGCCGAACGCGATGCCGTCCTCGACCTGCTTGAAGTCCAGGGCCAGGAAGCACGCACCGAGGATGATCCCGATGACGCCGAAGAGGATGCCGAGGCCGCCGCTGCGGAAGCCCAGGCCGTCACCGCCGCCGAAGACGGCGAACAGCAGGTTGACCACCATCAGGAGCATGAAGCCCATGGCGGCGGCCATCACGAAGCCGTAGAAGCGGCGGGTGACGCGGATCCAGCGCATCTTGTACGCGAGCAGCACACCGGCGAAGACACACATGGTGCCCAGCACGGCCTGCATCACCACGCCGGGACCGATGTACGTGGAGACCGCGCTGGAGATCACTCCGAGGAAGACACCCTCGAAGGCCGCGTAGGAGACGATCAGCGCCGGGACCGGCTTGCGCTTGAACGACTGGACGAGCGACAGGACGAACGCCACCAGGGCGGCGCCGATCGCGATGCCGTAGGACTTGCCGAGGTTGGCCTCGTCGACCGGCAGCAGGGCCCAGGCAAGCGCGGCGCCGAGCACCACGGTGCCGAGCGTGAGCGCCGTTCGCGTGACGACATCGTCGATCGTCATCGCACCGGAACGCGCCGGTGCCTGCGGGACGCCGTACTGGGTGTCCTGCTGGGCGTAGGGGTTGGTGGTGTACGGGTTGGCGGCGGTGCCCTGCGCGTACGGGTTGGCACCCGCTGCGGGGGCCCCGGCCTGCGGCGCCGCGTTGAAGCCCGCGTATCCGTTGTCGCGGCTGAAGCCCCGTCGCGAGAAGACCGGGTTGCTGCTCCTCATCTCACTCCTCCATGGCCACCCTGCGTGGCCTTCCCATCAGAGTAATGGGTAGGCAAAAGAATCAGGCTAGTGCTTGGGGAGGATCTTTGTGGAAGCCGGCGGCCGACGCGAACCCCGACAGGATGGTCCGGGCGACCCGGAAAACGCCTGACTGTACGAAACCTCGAGGACCGCATCCGGCACGCGACCGTCACGCCGTCACGCCCGCTCAGCCTCATGCGCGAAGTGGTGCCCGGAACCGGACTCGAACCGGTACGCCCCCGAGGGGCAGCGAGGTTTAAGCTCGCCGTGTCTGCATTCCACCATCCGGGCCTGGCGCGCGGCTCCGCGTTGGCACATGACCCTATCCGGGGGCTTCCTCCGATCAGCGGATCAGTGGCGCGATGTTGTCTTATTTTATTGACCGTTTGAGGGGTCGTCAGCACGCGCAAGAGGGCATCGTCACATGCCTGGGCGGGGTAGCGGGCGCGGCGACCGGTAATCCGGATTGACGTAAAGTCGCCGCACCCGGACGGCCCATTCGCCAGGCGCGCGCCAGTGATCGCCATGGGCACGCCACCCTGGCCGGGCGACAGGGGGCCGTGCCGATGTCCTCAGGGTCGGTGTCATACCGCAGGAGGACGCAGAGGTCCCTCGGGTGCGACTCAAGGCGGCCCCTGGAACGGGCACGGGGTCTGACGACCTGCGGCGATACGGCTGTGACGATGGAGGGGTTCCAAAGGCAACCGCAGGCAACCCCGGACGAAGACGTCGGCCGGAGCCCCGAATCAGGAGATTCCCGTGACCACCACTTCCACCGCACACCGCGTCACCACGGTGGCTGCCCGCGCCACGGATCTGTCGAAGGTCTACGGAGAGGGCGAGACCAGGGTCACGGCTCTGGACCGGGTCTCCGTGGACTTCCCGCGGGGCGAGTTCACCGCGATCATGGGCCCGTCCGGCTCCGGCAAGTCCACGCTGATGCACTGCGTGGCCGGCCTCGACAGCTTCAGCAGCGGTTCGGTACGGATCGGCGAGACGGAGCTGGGCTCCCTCAAGGACAAGCAGCTCACCCAGCTGCGCCGGGACAAGATCGGCTTCATCTTCCAGGCGTTCAACCTGCTCCCCACGCTGACGGCGTACGAGAACATCACGCTCCCCATGGACATCGCGGGCCGCAAGCCCGACGCCGAGTGGGTGCGCAAGGTCATCGACATGGTGGGCCTCTCCGACCGGCTGAGCCACCGGCCGACCGAGCTCTCCGGCGGCCAGCAGCAGCGCGTCGCGGTGGCCCGTGCCCTGGCCTCGCAGCCGGAGATCATCTTCGGTGACGAGCCGACCGGGAACCTGGACTCCCGCTCCGGCGCCGAGGTCCTCGGCTTCCTGCGCAACTCGGTGCGCGAACTCGGGCAGACCGTGGTGATGGTGACCCACGACCCGGCGGCCGCCTCCTACGCGGACCGGGTCATCTTCCTCGCGGACGGCCGGATCGTCGACCAGATGATGCACCCCACCGCGGACACGGTCCTCGACCGGATGAAGGCGTTCGACGCCAAGGGCCGCACCAGCTGACGTCCGCCCTTCCCCTCGCCTCTCACCGGAACCCCTCCCCATCCCAGGACTGACAGACATGTTCCGTACCGCCCTGCGCAATGTGCTCGCGCACAAGGCCAGGCTGCTGATGACCGTCCTCGCCGTGATGCTCGGCGTGGCCTTCGTCTCCGGCACGCTGGTCTTCACCGACACCCTCGGCAACGCCCTCCGTAACCAGTCGGCCAAGAGCTACGACGGCGTCGCCGTGGCCGTCACCACCTACGCCGACCAGCGCGACGAGAAGACGCCCGGCATCACCGCCGCCACCCTGAAGAAGATCCAGGGCCTGGACGGCGTCGACACCGCCACCGGCCGGGTCTCCGGCTTCGCCGGGGTCGCCGACCCCGACGGCAAGCTGATCGGCAACGGCTGGTCGAACACCGGCGGGAACTACTCCCCCGGCAAGAACGGCAAGGACTCCGCGTACACCTTCGTCGACGGTACGGGCCCGGTCGCGGCCGACCGGATCGCGCTCGACAAGGAGACCGCGAAGCGGGGCGAGTACCACGTCGGTGACCGGGTCCGGGTCGCCACGAACGGGCCGGTGAAGGAGTACACCCTCTCCGGTGTCTTCACCACCGAGGACGGCGCGGTCAACGCGGGCGGCAGCCTGGTCCTCTTCGACGCCGAGGTCGCCCAGAAGCTCTACCTCAGGCCCGGCGTGTTCAGGGACGTCAACGTGTCCGCCGCGCCCGGTGTCTCCGCCGAGAAGCTGCTGGCCGGAGCGAAGCCGCTGCTGCCCAAGGACGCCGAGGCCAAGACCGGTCAGGCGCTCGCGGACGATCAGGCCAAGCAGATCGAGTCCGGTCTGAGCGGTCTCAACGGGATGCTGCTCGCCTTCGCCGGCATCGCCCTGTTCGTCGGTGTCTTCCTGATCGCCAACACCTTCACCATGCTGGTGGCCCAGCGCACCAAGGAGCTGGCACTGATGCGCGCCGTCGGCGCCTCCCGCCGCCAGGTCAAGCGCTCGGTGCTCCTCGAAGCGGCCGTCGTCGGCGTGATCGCCTCGGTCGTCGGCTTCGCCATCGGGCTCGGTCTCGCCGTCGGACTGCGCTCCGCGATGGGCCTGTTCGGCGGGAAGATCCCGGCCGGACCGCTGATCATCTCGCCCACCGCGGTCATCGCCGCGTTCGCCGTCGGTGTCCTGATCACCGTGCTGGCCGCCTGGCTGCCCGCCCGACGGGCCGCCAAGATCCCGCCGGTCGCGGCGATGAGCAGCGTGCATGCGACGGCCACCGTCAAGTCCCTGGTGCTGCGCAACTCGATCGGCGCGGTGCTCACCCTGCTGGGCGGGGCGGCGATCGTGGCGGGCGCGGCCAAGTCCGGATCGACCGGCCGGACCGTCATCGCCGTGGGTGCCTTCCTCACGCTGATCGGTGTCATCGTGCTGATCCCGCTGCTGTCGCGGCCGGTGATCGCACTGGTCCGCCCGCTGCTGAAGCGGCTGTTCGGGGTCTCCGGCAAGCTGGCCGCGCAGAACGCGGTCCGCAACCCGCGCCGTACCGGTGCCACCGCCTCCGCGCTGGCGATCGGCCTCACCCTGGTCACCGGCATCTCGGTCCTCGGCGTCACCCTCGGCCAGGCGGTCGACCGGATGACCACGGACAACATCAAGGCCGACTACATGGTGACGATGGCGAGCGGCGGTCCGCTCGACGAGTCGGCGCTCACCGCCCTGCAGAAGGCCGACGGGGTCTCGGCGATCTCGCCGCAGCAGGCCACCGCGCTGGAGGTCAAGGGCGAGTACCACGCCGCGTCCGCCGTCATCCCCGGCGAGGTCCAGCAGCTCTTCGCGCTGCCGACCGTCTCCGGCTCGCTCGACGCGCTGGACAGGGGCGAGATCGCCGTCGACGAGAAGACGGCCAAGTCCAACGGCTGGAAGACCGGCGACACCCTTCGGGTGAAGTTCGACGACGACAAGAAGGGCGAGCTCAAGGTCGGGGCGGTCTTCAAGGGGAACGAGATGCTTTCCCCGGTCCTGGTCCCGAAGAACGTCGCCGATACGCACGGCGGCATGTCGGACATCCGCGAGATCTGGCTGAAGATGGACGGCGGCGCGAGCGAGGCCAACGAGCAGGCCCTGGTGAAGGCTCTGGGTGACAACCCGGGGATGAGCATCATGGACCGTCAGGACATCCGTGACATGTTCGGCGGCTCGGTCAACCTCGCGATGAACATCATGTACGGGCTGCTGGCGATGGCGCTGATCATCGCGGTGCTCGGGGTCGTCAACACCCTGGCGATGTCGGTCTTCGAGCGCCAGCAGGAGATCGGCATGCTGCGGGCGATCGGCCTGGACCGGCGCAGGGTGAAGCGCATGATCCGGCTGGAGGCCGTGGTCATCTCGCTCTTCGGCGCGGTGGTCGGTGTCGCGCTCGGCATGTTCCTCGGCTGGGCGATCGGGCAGACCCTGTCGTCGGACATCCCGGAGTACGCGCTGGTCATCCCGTGGGACCGGATCGCGGTCTTCCTGGTGCTGGCAGGGGTCGTGGGTGTGCTGGCCGCGCTCTGGCCGGCCCGCAGCGCCGCGAAGCTGAACATGCTGACGGCGATCAAGACCGAGTAGCGAACCGGACGGCATTTCACCGGACGCGCCCGAGGGCCGGTACCCGCAGCACGGAGCTGCGGGTACCGGCCCTCGGGCCGTCCCGGTGTCAGCCGGTCGCGGACGCCGTCCAGTCGCGGGCCCGCAGCGGCATGCGGGAGGACCCGCCCTCCGCCGGGCGCACCACGAGGATCTGGTTGACGCCGATCTTGTTGTGTTCGAAAGAGAGGGCGGAGGCGGCCATGTAGAGGCGCCAGACCCTGGCCCGTCCCGGCGAGGTCATCCGGACCGCGCGGTCCCAGTTCTTCTCCAGGTTGGTGACCCAGCTGCGCAGGGTCAGTGCGTAGTGTTCGCGGATCGACTCGACGTCACGTGCCTCGAAGCCGGCTTCCTCAAGGGTGGTCACGGTCCGTCCCACCGGGGCCAGTTCGCCGTCGGGGAAGACATAGGCGTCGATGAACTCGTCCACGTGGTACGCGGACTCGTCCTTCTCGGGGCGGCGGGCGATCTGGTGGTTGAGCAGCCGGCCGCCGGGCTTGAGGAGTGCGTAGAGGTCGTCGGCGTACTCGCGGAAGCGGACCGAGCCGACGTGTTCCGCCATGCCGATGGACGAGATGGCGTCGTACGGGCCGTCCCTGACGTCCCGGTAGTCCTGGACCCGGATCTCGATCCGGTCGGTCAGGCCCTCTTCCGCGATGCGCTTCCTGGCGTAGGCGGCCTGTTCGACGGAGAGAGTCACTCCGGTGACCCGGGCACCGTACTCACGGGCCGCGTGGATGGCCATGGAGCCCCAGCCGCAGCCGACGTCGAGGAGGCGGTCGCCCTCCTTCAGAGCGAGCTTGCGGCAGACCAGGTCGAGCTTGTCGCGCTGGGCGTCCTCAAGATTCCCGTCGTCCTCCCAGTAGGCGCAGGAGTAGACCATGGACGGGCCGAGGACCAGTTCGTAGAAGTCATTGCCCACGTCGTAGTGGTGGCTGATGGCCTCCTTGTCGCGGCGCTTGGTGTGGAGGGTGCCGGTGCGGCGGCGTACCTCCTCGGGCGGCGGGGGCGGCGGGAGCCAGGGGCCGGCGAGCTGCAACAGCCCTTTGGCGAAGGCCCGCACCTTTGGGTCACGGACCGGGTGGACGCTGTCCTTGGCCTCCACGCCCCGGTCCCAGATCAGCGAGGCCATCAGATCCAGGGTCTCGTACAGATCTCCTTCGATGTCGAGTTCGCCCGCCACCCAGGCGCGGGCCAGGCCCAGTTCACCCGGCTTCCACAGCAGCCGGCGCAGCGCGCGGCGGCTGTGGATGACGAGGACGGGGGCACCGGGCGGCCCTGATTCGCTGCCGTCCCAGGCCCGGATACGGACCGGCAGCCTTTCTCCCAGCAACTCCTCGGCGAGAGCGGTCAGCCGCAATGCGGCGTCTGCCATGGCGCACACCTCCGTGATGGTGTTCCCAATGTGCACAAACATGTCCAAACATGCCTGCAACCACGCCGAGCACTCGCGGCGCCACGACGAGGTACTACACCGTCAACAGTCCGCGAAGCGCGCACCATCCCGCTACAGCGCAACGGAACGGCAAAATACCTGTACGGCACATGTATCCATTGGTGCACCGCCATCGGGCCCCCGCACCACGCCCCGCCACGCGGCCGGACACGCCGAAGGGGCCGCCCGCACCACGGATGGCGGACGGCCCCTTCGGGCGTTGTGCACGTACTGCGCGGGCGAGTGGACCCGCGGGCGGACTAGGAGGCCTTGGCCTTCTCGCCCTCGGCCTTGACGGCGGCCGGTGCCGGGGCCGGCTTGGCGGCCTCGTAGAACTCCTCGCGCGGCGTCTCCATGGCGCCGAGCGAGACGACCTCGCGCTTGAGGAACATCGCAAGGGTCCAGTCGGCGAAGATCCGGATCTTACGGTTCCAGGTCGGCATCGCCATGCCGTGGTAGCCACGGTGCATGTACCAGGCGAGACGGCCCTTGAGCTTGATCTTCATCTTGCCCATGACGATCATCGCGACGCCCTTGTGCAGCCCCAGACCGGCGACGGCACCCTTGTTGGCGTGGCTGTACTCCTTCTGCGGGAAGCCCCGCATCCCGGAGATGACGTTGTCGCCGAGGACCTTGGCCTGACGCAGCGCGTGCTGGGCGTTCGGCGGGCACCAGGCGTTCGGGTTGCCGGCCCTGCGGCCGACCATGTCCGGAACCTGGGCGTTGTCGCCCGCGGCCCAGATGTAGTCGGTGCCCTGCACCTGGAGCTTCTCGGAGGTGTCCACGTGACCGCGCGGACCGAGCGGCAGACCGAAGCGGGCCAGCGCCGGGTTCGGCTTCACACCGGCCGTCCACACGATCGTGTTGGAGTCGACCTCGAGGCCGTTCTTCAGCACGACATGACCGTCGACGCAGGAGTCCATGGAGGTCGAGAGGAAGACCTCGACGCCACGGGACTCCAGGTGCTCCCGGCCCCAGGTGCCCAGCTTCGGGCCGACCTCGGGAAGGATCTTGTCGGCGGCGTCGACGAGGATGAAGCGCATGTCCTCGCGCTTCACGTTCGTGTAGTACTTCGCCGCGTCGCGGGCCATGTCCTCGACCTCGCCGATGGTCTCCGCACCGGCGAACCCGCCGCCCACGAAGACGAACGTCAACGCCCGGCGGCGGACGTCCTCGTCGGTCGTCGAGTCGGCCTTGTCCAACTGCTCGAGGACGTGGTTGCGCAGGCCGATGGCCTCCTCAATGCCCTTCATACCGATGCCCTGTTCGGCGAGGCCGGGGATCGGGAAGGTGCGGGAGACCGCGCCCATCGCGATGACCAGGTAGTCGAAGGGCAGCTCGTAGGCCTCGCCGACGAGCGGCGCGACCGTGGCGACCTTGCGGTCCTGATCGATGGTCGTGACGCGGCCGGTGAGAACCTCGGCCTTCGGCAGTACGCGTCGCAGCGGGACGACGACGTGCCGAGGCGAGATGCTGCCGGCGGCTGCTTCGGGGAGGAAGGGCTGGTAGGTCATGTACGACCGGGGGTCGACGACCGTGACGGTCGCCTCGCCGTAGCGCATCTTCTTCAGAATGCGCCGAGCTGCGTACAGGCCTACGTACCCACCGCCTACTACGAGGATCCTGGGACGCTCCGTGGTGCTCATGCCATCGAGTATCCACCCCCCTCGGAGGGCATGCTCGTGAGCCCCTTCACAAGGTATGGCCCACCCTCTGCTACACTTCGCCGCCCGCGTGACCGAGGTCATGGCATCGCAGGGGAACCACGATGCAGTGGCGAACGTTGTTCACCGCCTGTGAGCTGGCCCTTGAGCCTCCGAGCCCGGTGAACCACCACTCCGATTCACACATCGGCAACGCGTCCGGAACAGTCCCGTATCGACACGGAACGACCCCGCGAGCGGCCCTGGGTACCCATACGGACCAGAACTGCCCCCCACGGGGCCGAATTCCTTGTGAAGAAGTTCACGAACTTCGTGGCGACGTGTCTCGCGGGGCACCCCCCAGGTGGCCCACGAAGGCTCAAAAGTGCAGGCCGGAGAGCGCATGAGCACCGTTCTCGCACCCTGCCGGAAGGCCCCCGCACGCCTCGCCCGCACAAGCGGACCTATGCGATCGACCAGCCGATTCCGTCGAGGATGTCGTGCTCGCTGACGACGATCTCCTGGGCCCCGGCCCGCTTCATCACGGCGAGCAGGATCAGCGCTCCCGAGGTGATCACATCGACCCGTCCCGGATGCATCGCGCCGATCGCGGCACGCTCGGCGTGGGTGGAGGCGAGGAGCCGTCCGGTGATCTCCTGGACCTGGTCGAGGGAGATCCGGGAGTGGTGGATCGCCTCGGAGTCGTACACGTCGAGCCCCAGGGCGATCGCGGCGACCGTGGTGACCGTCCCGGCGAGACCGACGAGGGTGGCAGCCCCGGTGAGCGGGACGCTCTCCTCGGCGAGATCGAGGGCGGCGTCGATGTCGGCGCGGATCGCGGTGATCTGACCGGGGGTCGGCGGATCACTCACGACACCGTCGTGCACGAGGTGCCGCTCGGTCATCCGTACGCAACCGATGTCCACGGAGCGCGCGGCCCGCACATGGTCGTCGCCGACGACGAACTCGGTGGAGCCGCCGCCGATGTCCACGACGAGATACGGCTTCGCGAGGTGATCTCGGCCCGCGAGCTCCTTGGTGGCGCCGGTGAAGGAGAACTCCGCCTCCTGGTCGCCGCTGATCACCTCGGGTTCGACGCCCAGGATGTCCAGCACGCCGCGGACGAACTCGTCCCTGTTCTCCGCGTCCCGGGAGGCGGAGGTGGCGACGAAGCGTATCTTCTGCGCCCCGTGCTCCTTGATCACCTCCGCGTACTGGCGGCATGCGGCGAACGTCCGCTCCAGTGCCTCGGGCGCGAGCCGGCCGGTGCGGTCGACACCCTGGCCGAGGCGGACGATCTCCATCCGGCGGTCGAGCTCGACGAGCTCACCGGTGGACGGGTCCGCGTCGGCGACGAGCAGACGGATGGAGTTGGTACCGCAGTCGATGGCGGCCACGCGAGTCATGAATGCTCCTGTGGAATCAAGCCCCTCCGGCGATCGAGGAGCGGGGTCCGGGGGCGGAGCCCCCGGGAACGGTCAGGCCTCGTCGCCCGCGTCCGCGGCCTGGCAGGGCGTCACGCAGGGCCCCTTGCGCCACCACTCCGGCAACATCGCGATCGCCTCGTCGCCGAGCGGGTTCACCCCGGGCCCCGCCGCCAGCGAGTGCCCGACCAGCACGTGCAGGCACTTCACCCGGTCCGGCATGCCCCCCGCGCTCGGGAAGCCCTCAAGGACCTCGATGGCGTCGCGCCGGGCGATGTAGTCCTCGTGCGCGGCCCGGTACGCGGCGGCCAGCTCGGGGTCCGTACCGAGGCGCTCGGTCATCTCCTTCATGACGCCGTTCGCCTCCAGTGTGCCGATCGCGGACGCGGCACGCGGGCACGTCAGGTAGTACGTCGTCGGGAACGGCGTACCGTCCTCCAGCCGGGGCTGCGTCTCGACCACGTCCGGGTTGCCGCACGGGCAGCGGTGCGCGATCGCGCGCAGCCCTCGCGGCGGGCGGCCCAGCTGCTGCTGGAACGCGGCGATGTCCGCCTCGGTGGGCGCGGTGGACTCGGTCTGCGGAGGGGGGGTTTCCATGCCTGCCTAGGTTCTGATCGGGCTGCTCGAACTGCGGTTCTGCAGATGGATGAAGGGAGTCAGTCGCGGTCGGCGCTGTCGACGCCGTCCCAGAGGTTGGAGTGCCATGGCCGGCCGGACTCGTCCGTCTCGCCGTTGCGCTCCTTGACCGCGTCGGGGTCGATCACCGTGTAACCGGTCTCCCCGGGGAGAAGGTAGTGCAGGTGCTTGCGGGCCAGCTGCCGGACGTACGCATCGTCCTGGAGACGCGCCTTCTCGTCGCGCAGTTCCTCGGTGCGGGCCGCGGCCTCCTGCGCCTTACGCTCCTGATCGGCGATCTCGTCCCGCTGCGACACGTACTGCCGCATCGGGTACGCGAGCGCGACCACCAGGGAACAGACGACGAGGGCGAGGAACGCCGCCCGGCCGGTGAGCCGGGAGCGGCGGGCCTGACGACGGTTCTGCGACCGGTAGACGCGGGCGGCGGTCTGCTCGCCGAGCAGCCGCAGCCGGGTCGCGGTGGAGAACCGGTCCCGGTCCTTCGCGGCCATGTCTCCGCCTCCCCATTACGCACGTCCGTCCCCGCACACGGTACGGGACCGAGTGCGGGGACGGACGGAGGCCGGGGCCTTCGGCCCTCGAAGGGCCGGTGCTCAGCCCTTGAAACGCGGGAACGCCGAGCGGCCCGCGTACACCGCGGCGTCGTCGAGGATCTCCTCGATGCGCAGCAGCTGGTTGTACTTGGCGACGCGGTCCGAGCGGGCCGGGGCGCCGGTCTTGATCTGACCGCAGTTCACCGCGACGGCGAGGTCGGCGATGGTGACGTCCTCGGTCTCACCGGAGCGGTGGGACATCATGCACTTGAAGCCGTTGCGCTGGGCCAGCTCGACGGCGTCCAGGGTCTCGGTCAGCGAGCCGATCTGGTTGACCTTGACGAGCAGGGCGTTGGCGGAGCCCTCCTCGATGCCGCGGGCCAGACGCTCCGGGTTGGTGACGAACAGGTCGTCGCCGACGATCTGCACCTTGGCACCGAGCTTCTGGGTGATGACGTTCCAGCCGGCCCAGTCGTCCTCGTACAGCGGGTCCTCGATGGAGACCAGCGGGTACGCGGAGACGAGCTCCTCGTAGTACTCGGTCATCTCGGCGGCCGAGCGGGACTTGCCCTCGAACTCGTACTTGCCGTCCTTGTAGAACTCGGACGCGGCGACGTCGAGCGCGAGCGCGATGTCCTTGCCCGGGGCGTAGCCGGCTTCCTTGATGGCCTCGAGGATGAGGTCGAGGGCGGCGCGGTTCGACTCCAGGTTCGGCGCGAAGCCGCCCTCGTCGCCGAGACCGGTCGAAAGACCCTTGGTCTTCAGGACCTTCTTCAGCGTGTGGTAGACCTCGGCGCCCCAGCGCAGGGCCTCGGAGAAGGACTCCGCGCCGATCGGGGCGATCATGAACTCCTGGATGTCCACGTTGGAGTCGGCGTGCGACCCACCGTTGAGGATGTTCATCATCGGGACGGGCAGCAGGTGCGCGTTCGGGCCACCGAGGTAGCGGAACAGCGGCAGGTCGGATGCCTCGGAGGCGGCGTGGGCGACGGCCAGCGAGACGCCGAGGATGGCGTTGGCGCCGAGCGAACCCTTGTTCTCGGTGGCGTCCAGGTCGAACATGGCCTGGTCGATCAGCCGCTGCTCGGTCGCGTCGTAGCCGACGAGCTCCGGGCCGATCTGCTCGATCACGGCCAGGACGGCCTTCTCGACGCCCTTGCCCTGGTAACGGTTGGGGTCACCGTCGCGAAGCTCGATGGCCTCGAACGCACCGGTGGAGGCGCCGGACGGCACGGCAGCACGGCCCGTGCTGCCGTCGTCGAGGCCAACCTCGACCTCGACCGTGGGGTTCCCCCGGGAGTCGAGGATTTCCCGGGCTACGACGACGTCGATGGACGGCACGAGGCATCTCCTTCTGGGATATGACACTGGTTGTGCAGGGTCACTTTGGCCTTGCGACAAGAGCCTAACCGGCCCGGCCCGCTCAGTCGGACGACCGCCCGTCCCCTGGGACGAAAAAGGACCCAGGAGCGAGCATTGCCGGGCAAACGGCCAGAATTTTACTGGCCAGTAACTACAACTGTTGAACGATCACCCATGGCCGGCGCTCCCTGTGCGGCACGCGGCGCTCCCTCTATATAGCGGCGCTCCCTCTATATAGGGGTGACGCACCACACATGGAGCCGGCCCGTCGGTCTTAAGGTGACGCGTCACGCAGAAACCCCGGCCCGGCGCATACGGGGGATTGCGCGCCGGGCCGGGGTGCTCGGGGGGGGGAGAGAGCCTGAACTACTTCGTCAGGTGGAGCTGCTGACCCGGGTAGATCAGGTCGGCGTCCTTGACGATGTCCTTGTTCAGCTCGAACAGCCGCTGCCAGCCGCCCTTGACCTTGTGGTCGGCGGCGATCCTGCTCAGGGAGTCACCGGCGGCGACCTTGTACTCGCCGTCGCCCTTCTTGACCTTCTCGCCGGTCGGGGTGGTGACGGTCTTCTTCGACTCGGCCTGCGGGGCGACGGAGCGGTCCGAGCGGGAGGCGGCCGGGGCCTCGGCGCGCTCGGTCTTCTCCGGCTGGGCCTGCTGCTTCGGCGCGGCCGGGGTGCTCTTCTGCTCGGTGGCGTTGGAGCTGGAGGTGGAGTTCGAGGAGGAGCCGGTGTCGACGCCCGGGTCGACACCGTCGTTGGTCAGGTTGCCGGCGCCGGCGCAGCCCCAGGCACCCGGACCCTGCATGTCGAGCAGCTTCTCGGCGGTGGCGATCTGCTGAGCCTTGGTGGCCAGGTCGGCACGCGGGGCGTACTGCGTGCCACCGGCGGCGGCCCAGCTGGACTGCGAGAACTGCAGACCGCCGTAGTAGCCGTTACCGGTGTTGATGGACCAGTTGCCACCGGACTCGCACTGGGCGACGGCGTCCCAGGTGGCGACGGAGGCGGCGGAGGCGCCGGTCGCGCCCATCAGCGGTACGGCCACAGCGGTACCGGCGACACCGGCGAGCGTGGCGATACGGACGGCCCTGGACGGGCGGCGGTGCTTGCCCTTGCTGGAAAACAGCATGGAACTTCTCCTCACCGACGCCTACGAGGTGAGCTGTCGGGTTCGGGCCAAGTGAGTTGCCCGGTCGCACGTCCTAGCACGCGACTTCACCCCAAGCCGGTCCTGATGCGTCTTTCGACGATCGGGCCCGGCGCTTACCTGGGTCCCCCGCTCCTGCCTACGGCGCTTTACGCGTCTGTTCCCTTCGACCGACGGCAGGATTCGGCGTGACGGTCGACGGGGCCCGCGGTGCGAGCGGTTCCGACCGTAAACATACGCAACCCTCACATTCAAAGAAGGACACATCGGACAATCTTCCTCTACTTGCATCTGAGGAACCGTCGTTTTCGCAGGTGGGAGCGGTGCGGAAGGGTCACCCGGACGTGACATGCCAGTTGACACAAAGAGACCCATGTCTCACTTACACATAAGCGGACATAGGTCTCCGAACTACCCCAGTTTTTGAGGCTGTTCTAAACGATTTTCAGACCGCTCTCACTCGGCCTTCACATCGAGATCGAGGCTCTGGCCAGGGAGGATGAGGTCCGGGTCGGAGCCGACGGCATCCTTGTTGGCCTCATAGAGTGCGGGCCAGCCACCGGAAACCTTCTGTGCGTCAGCAATCGCCCAGAGACTGTCGCCGGGATGCACGGTGTACGTACCGTCGACGGCCGCAGCGCCCGCGTCGCGCGCGCCGGCGTCACCGCGGGAGGCATGGCGGCCCGACTCGCGGTCGTCACCGTTGACGCCCCGACTCGCTTCGGGGGCCGGCGCGCCGCGATGCTTGCCGCCAACACCTCTGGACGAATCGGATGAGCCGGGTGAATCGGGCACCTGGGAGGACGGAGTGGCCGCCTCGGCGGCCGAAGGCTTCGCGGGCGCCTTGGCCTTGCCCGCCGGCTTGTCGGCGCCGCTCGAGCCCTTCGAGCGGCCCTTACCGCCCGAGGCGCTGTCCGACGGCGTGGCGTCGCCGGACGGGGCCGCCGACGCACCATCAGCCGCCTTCGCGCTCTGCGTCGGCGCGGAGGAGGGCGCGGACCCCGGGTCGACACCCGGCAGCGCCCCGTCCACCGCGAGGCCGGAGATGACCGCACAGCTGGGCCATGCCTGCGGGCCCTTGTCGTCCAGGACCTTCTGGGCCACGGCTATCTGCTGCGCGCGGCTGGCGAGGTCCGCACGCGGGGCGTACGCCTCACCGCCATACGCCTTCCAGGTCTCCTGCGAGAACTGCAGACCGCCGTAGAAGCCGTTGCCGAGGTCGGCGCTCCACATGCCGCCGCTCTCGCACTCGGCCACCCGGTCCCAGGTCGTGGCGTCGGCCGCGTGCGCACCGGCCGCGCCCAGCAGCGGGATGGCGATGGCCGATCCGGTCACGCCCGCGGCGACGACGATGGCGGGTGCCTGACGAGGGCGACGGTGTCTGCCGTTCGCGGAGCCCATGGGGTTGCCTTCCGTGTGACTGACGAGTGACTGGTGAGTCGAACGGTGAACCTAGCGGGACTCGAACGCGTGTCACAAGTCGATGCAGCGCAGATCACGTGAAAGTCACAGAGTTGACAGAGTGTCACCTTGCGTCGGAACGGGCCTCGGCGTGAACTCCACGGGCAGACTGCGCAGTCCACGCATGATGAGCCCGCCACGCCATCGCAAATCGGTAGGTTCCACCGCAAGTCGCAGATCCGGAAGGCGCCTCAGAAGCGTCGCGAGCGCGGTCTGTCCCTCCAGCCGGGCGAGTGGTGCTCCCAGGCAGTAGTGGATGCCGTGCCCGTATCCGAGGTGCTGATTGTCACGCCGAGCGAGGTCGAGCGTGTCGGGGTCCTCGAAGCGCTCCGGGTCGCGGTCGGCTGCGGCGAGTACGACGAGTACGGGGTCGCCGGCCGCGATGTCCTGTCCGCCGAGCGTCAGCGGCTCGGTGGCGAACCGCCAGGTCGCCAGCTCCACCGGGCCGTCGTACCGCAGCAGTTCCTCGATCCCGGTCTCCAACAGACCGGTCTCCCCCGCGTCGAGGGAGTGCTGCAGCCGCTCGCGCTGCGCGGGGTTGCGCAGCAGTGCGTACACCCCGTTGCCGATGAGGTTGACCGTCGTCTCGAACCCGGCGAAGAGCAGAATGAAGGCCATGGCCGCGGCCTCGTTCTCGGTGAGGTGCTCGCCGTGGTCGCTGGCCCGGATCAGCCCCGAGATCAGGTCGTCCCCCGGGTTCTCCCGCTTGCGGTGGATCAGTTCGGCGAGATAGCCGCGCATCTTCTTCACCGACCTGGCCACCCCGCCGCGCGGGCCGCCGCCGTGGCGGATCATCATGCCCGCCCAGTCCCGGAAGTCGTCCTGGTCCTCGCGCGGGACGCCGAGCAGATCACAGATCGCGTAGATGGGCAGCGGGAACGCGAAATCGTGGATGAGGTCCGCCTTCCCCTCCGCGATGAAGCGGTCGATGAGGCGGTCCGTCAGTTCCTGTACCCGCGGCGCGAACTCGGCGACCCGGCGCGGAGTGAACGCCTTGGAGACGAGGCGGCGCAGCCGGGTGTGGTCGGGCGGGTCGATGTTCAGCAGGTGCGTCATCAGCTCCGCCTTGCGCTCGCCCGGGATGCCCGTCTTCCCCTTGGCGTGCGCCGGCTCGGCGTGGTGCGCCGGGTTCTTGGAGAGCCGGGTGTCGGCGAGCGCCTGCCGGGCGTCCGTGTACCGGGTCACGAGCCAGGCCTCGACACCGCTGGGCAGCGCGGTCCGGTGCACGGGACTGTGCTCGCGCAGCCAGGCGTAGGCCGGGTACGGGTCGGTCGCGAACTCCCAGGTGAAGAGTTCGGGGGCGTCGGCGGGGCAGGCTGCGGGCTGATCGGCTGGGCGGTCGGCGGGGCTGTGGTTCACCCCCCGACGTTATCCGTTGCCCTCCGCCGCCCGGATGGCGTCCCGGTAGGCGCGGCCCGCGGCCCGCAGTGCGGCTTCGGGGTCGACACCGTCCTGTTCGGCGCGTACGGCGAGGGCGAGGAGCTCGTAACCGATGCCGTCGCCCGTGGGGAGCGCCACATCGAGTCCTGCGGTACGGACCCGGCCGGCCAGTTTCGCCGCGAGCGCCAGTCCGGGCTGGCCGAGCGGGACTCCGTCGGTGACCGAGTCGCGCTGTTTCTCGATGGCCTTGGTCCGCAGCCAGTGGGCGTGTACGTCCTCCGGCGTCTCGGCGGTCTCGTCGCCGAAGACGTGCGGGTGGCGGTGGATCAGCTTCTCGACGAGGGTCGCGGCCACGTCGTCGACGGAGAACGGCTCGTCCTCGGCCTCCTCGGCGATCCGGGCGTGGAAGACGACCTGCAGGAGTACGTCCCCGAGCTCCTCGCGCAGCTCGTCGCGGTCGCCGTCCTCGATCGCCTCGACGAGTTCGTACGCCTCCTCGATGGCGTACTTGGCGAGTCCCTTGTGGGTCTTCTGCGAGGTCCAGGGGCATTCGACCCGGATCCGGTCCATGACCTGGACCAGATCGAGGAGGCGGGCGCCCGGCAGATCGTACGAACCGGGCAGCAGCTCCAGGTCCGGCATCTGTACCCGGCCCGAACCGGCCAGCCGGGCCAGCCCGTCGGTCAGCGGTCCGCTGCCCTCGCCGCCCGTGAGGACGACGACGCTCCGGCCGCCCGCACAGGCGTCGACGAGCTCCTGCGCGGTGGGCGCGCAATGCTCGACGCCGACTCCCGCCTCGCGCAGATACGGCAGCTGCGGGTGGTCCTGCTCGGCGCAGAGCACCCGGTCGGCGGCGTGCAGCGTCCGCCAGGCGGGCCAGGACAGAAGTCCCGGCGCGACGCGGTGGCTGGCGGTGAGCAGGACGATACGGCCGGGGTCTTCAGCGTTCACCGTTCGAATCTACCTCGGTCGGTCCGGCTGCCGTTTCCCACGGTCTTCTAGGCGCCGGACCCGTCGCCCGTCTCTGCGGGCTTGGTGACCTGGGCGATCCAGGGGGCCTTGTAGTTGGCGAGCTGGGTCTGCTTGTTGTCCCAGGCGCCGTAGCGCGGATTGACGTCGACCTTCAGCGCCTTGGACGCCTTGCTGAGCGCATCGCCGACGGCCTTCTGCCCCTCGGGCTGCTGCAGGTCGGCGCCGAGTGCCTGGGCCAGCTTCGTCAGCTGGACCTGCTCGCGCAGGACGGCGTCGATCTGGCCGGGGGCGACCCAGCTCTGCTGGAGCATCGCCGTCCGCAGCTGCGCCTCTCCGCCGGACTGGGCGGCCGCCGCCTTCCGCATCTGCTGGATCTCGTTGCGGCTGACGGTCACACCCGCGTCCTGCGCGGCCCGGTCCAGGACCCGGTCGAAGATCATGCCGTGCAGCTTGGCCCGGCTGAGCTGCCCGGATTTGTCGATGAGCTGGGACGCGTCCTTCGAATCGCGCTGGGCCTCGCGTACAGCCGCCACCTGGCCCTGCAGCGTGGACACCTCGATCCGGTCCCCGCCGACGAGGGCCGCGGCGCCCGGGTGGGCCTGGCCGCCGCAGGCGGTCAGGAGTGGGGCTCCGGCGAGCAGGACGGCGGAGACGGTGAGCGCGGTGCGACGGCGGCGGTGCAAAGGAACCTCCCGGGGAGAGTTTGTGCATCAGTGCACAAGACCTTGCGGTGATCGATGTTAGGCAGTGGATGTGGCTGGGGCCACTGGTTCGACCAACGATTCGGAAGGAGTTGGGGATATGGGCCCGCTCAGGGGTGCCCGACGGCGCTCAGGACATGCGTTCGGCCGCCGGGGCCTTGCTGTCCGGGCGCAGCATGATCGTGCGCGAGACGACGAAAGTGATCGGGATGGCCGCCGCGGCCGCGACCAGCGGCGCGTACCGGCTGCTGAACCCGGCGAGATCGACCAGCAGATAGACACCGCCGGTCGTGATGACGAAGTTGGCGGCGTTGGTGAGCGGGAAAAGCAGGAACTTCCGCCAGGTCGGACGGGTCCGGTAGGTGAAGCAGGAGTTCAGGAAGAAGGAGCCGGTCATGCTCAGCGCAAAAGCGACCACATGGGCGGCGATGTACGGCAGCCAGGTCAGCAGGACGAGGTAGCAGCCGTAGTACGTGCCGGTGTTCACGACTCCCACGAGGGCGAATCGGGCCATCTGTGCCTTGACCGTCATCGGCGTACGAACTCCTCGGGCTCCCGTATCGAGTGCGGCGCCGCCCGGGTGTTCGTGGCCTTCAGCAGAAAGTGCGGGCGCCGCTTCACCTCGTAATAGATGCGGCCGACGTACTCACCGACCACCCCCACTATCACCATCTGTACCCCGGCAAGGGCCGTGACCACAACGATGAGCGTGACATAGCCGGGCGTGTCCACTCCTTTCACCAGGGCGAATCCGACGATCCAGGCGGCATAGGCGAAGGCGACCGACATCAGCACCATGCCCAGGTACAACGCGGCGCGCAGTGGCTTGTTGTTGAACGAAAGCAGTCCGTCGAGTCCATAGTTGAGAAGCTTCCCGAAGGTCCGGGCGGAGCTGCCCTGCTCACGGACGGCATTCTCGTAGGCGAAGGTCGTCGTCCGGAATCCGACCCAGGCGAACAGTCCTTTGGAGAACCGGTTGTACTCGGTGAGTTCGAGGACGGCGTCGACGGTACGCCGGGACAGCAGCCTGAAGTCACCGACTCCGTCGACCAGTTCCACGTCCACCAGGTGGTTGATCAGCCAGTAGTAGGCGCGGGCGCTGACGGTGCGGGTGACGCGGTCGCCCTTGCGCGTGCGGCGGGCGATCACCTGGTCGTAGCCGTCCTCGTGCTCCTGGATCATCCGGCCCACGAGCTCCGGCGGGTGCTGGAGGTCGGCGTCCATGATGACCACCGCGTCACCCTCGGCGTGCTGGAGGCCGGCCAGCATGGCGGCCTCCTTGCCGAAGTTTCGGCTGAAGGAGACATAGCGGGCCCGCGCATCGGCGGCGGCCAGCTCCTGGAGGATCACCAGGGTCCGGTCCGCGCTGCCGTCGTCGACGTAGACCAGCTGGAATTCATGCCCCAGCCTGGTCATTTCGTCCGTGACGCGTTCGTGGAAGCGTTCGAGAATCTCTTCCTCGTTGAAACAAGGCACCACCAGCGAGATCAGCACGGATGCACATCAACCCGTCCACGTGTCGGAACCCGGTGCTCCATATGGCCGATGAGCGTCCATCGCGTGAACTGCCCTATTTCGGCACGGAGTTAGGCGTTCGAGGCCGGCATATTCCTGCGTATGCCGATCTTCCGTCCCCGCCTGTGGGCGGGCTCGCTCGCCGCGCTGCTCACCGTGAGCTCCGTCTGCGCGGGTGACGCCGTGGCGCGCAGCTTTCCGTTCGGGCCGCACACGCGCAACATCAACGACCTGGGCAATCAGTTCGTGCCGTTCCACGCCCGGCTGTGGGACCTGCTGCACGGGAACGCCGACGGCGGGGTGCTGCTCAACTGGTCGTCCGGGTACGGGACCAGCTTCCTGCCGGATCTGGGCACCTATCTGACCAGCCCGTTCGCCCTGCTCGTCGGGGTCTTCCCGCGCGACCGGATGGACCTCGCGGTCTATGTGGTGACGGTCCTGAAGATGGCGTCGGCCGCGGCTCTGATGGCCCTGCTGCTGCTGACGCTGCGCGGCGGGCGCTGGTGGGCGGCGGGGGTGCTCGGTGCTTCGTACGCGCTGTGCGGCTGGTCGGTCGCCGAGGCGTCGTACAACCCGATGTGGCTGGACGGCCTGGTCGCACTGCCGCTGCTCTGCCTGGCCGGGGAGTGGGCCCGGACGGGGCGGCACCGGATCGCCGCGCCGCTGCTCGTCGCTTTGATGTGGGCGGCCAACTTCTACACGGCCTACATGGCGACGCTCGGCGCCGCTCTGGTGCTCGCGGTGCGACTCTTCACGGACCGGGAGGACCGGCGGGCGGTGGCCCGGGGGCTGGTTCGGGTGGTCACCACGGCCGGGGTGGGCATCGGTCTCTCGGCGCCCGTCCTGATCCCCGTCTACCTGGGGACGAAGCACGCCTACCCGGGCTGGAACCGGACGTTCGCGCCCGCCCACTGGCCCGATGTGTTCGCCCGGCTGCTGCCCGCCACGTACAGCTTCTTCACCCCGGCGCTCTTCCTCGGTACGGGCACCCTGCTCCTGGCCTGTGCGCTGGCCTTCCAGCGGTCCGTACCGCGGCGCGAGCGGTGGGCGTGGGCGGGGCTGGTGGCCGGGGTCACGCTGTCGCTGCAATGGGGGCCGACGCATCTGCTCTGGCACGCCTTCGCCACGCCCAACGGCAGTCCGTACCGGCAGACGTTCGTACTGGCCGGGCTGGTGGTGATCGCCGCCTGGATCTCGGTCTCGTACGACTGGCCGGGGTGGCGGGCGCTGGTCGGCGGGGGCGCGGTGCTGCTGCTGATCGGGGCCGGGGCCGGCTTCAGCGACCTGGTCACGCCGTGGACGTATCCGCTGTTCGCGGCAGGTCTGGTGGCGGCGGTCGGGGCGCTGCTGCTGGTCGGCCGCAGCCGGAGATCCGCGGTCGTCGCCGCCGTGCTGCTGGTCGGCGCGCAGGCCGGGCAGGCCGCCGCGACCACCGCCTTCGCCGACCGGCAGCGGCTGAACCGGCTGGACGACTACGCGCCCTGGGGCGAGCGGCAGCGGGCCCAGGCGGCGGCGGTCGCGGGCGCCGACGGCTGGCCGCGCTATCGCACGGACCCCGGCCGCGAACAGACCACGGCGAACGATCCGCTGCTGGTGGGCGGGCAGGGCGCCGCGTACTACAGCAGCCTCACCCCCGATGTGCTGACCCGCACCCTGCGTGCGCTGGGCGACGGGTGGACGTCGAACGGCCGGGCCGTACAAAGTCTCGACAACCCCGTCACGGACGCGGTCTTCTCGGTCGGCGCGCGGGTGCACATGCCGCGCGATCCCCATCAGGGATGGAACGCCCCCGACGAACGGCCGGTGACGGTGAGCCGCGAGAAGGCGCCGCCGCTGGTGACGGTGCGCGGACCGGACACGCCGGTGCCGTACGGCCGTTCACCCTTCCGGAACCAGGAGCGGCTGCTCGGTACGACGGTCTACACGGTGCCGCCGACGGTGCTGCGCGCGGCGGGGGGTGGCGCGGCCGCGGACCGGGGGGCGTACGACTACCGGGTGGGGCGCGGTACGTACACACTGACCGCCCGGTGCCCGGCGGCCTCCGAGGCGTATCTGTGGGCGCCCGACCTGTTCGGCTCGGCACGGCTCGGCAACGGCCCGGAGATCCCGTTCCGGGGGCAGCTGCCGCGCCGACGCGCCCCGATACAGCGCCTGGGCGAGGCGGGCGGGGGCACACCGGTGACGGTCACATTGACCGCCGCACGCGCCGGGACCATGCCGCACGAGGCGATCGGCTGCCTGGACCGGTCCCGGCTGGCCTCGGCGGTCGCCGGGCTGAAGCGCACCGGTGCGACCGCCGTCCATGTCACCGTCGACGGCATACGGGCCGAACTGCCGCCCGGCAGCACCGGAACGGTCGTGATCGCCGCGCCCCGGATCGCGGGCTGGAGCTGCCAGGGGCGGCCCGCCGACAACTATCTGGGCCTGGTCTCCACTCCGGTCCCCGCCCACGGCACATCCGTCGACTGCTCGTTCCGGCCACCCGGCCTGCGGGCGGGCGTGGTGGTGGGGGCGGGCGCGGTGCTCGCCCTGCTGGTGGTGGGAGTGTGGGGGACGCGGCGGCGACGCGACCCGGCCCGCAGTAGCTAGCCGGTCACGATCGCGACCGGGGCGTCCCAGGCGTTCCGGTCGATCGTGAGCGTGCCTCCGGTGTGCGTCACCTTCTTGTTGACGGCGTACTGGTGGCCGCGGCGGTGCCCGGTGTACAGCGTCGAGGCGTACGGGAAGCCCTTGGTGGTGGAGTACACGTCGTCGTAACGGGCGTACCAGAGAATCTCCGGCAGGTCCGCGCGGTCCACGCTTCGCCGCCGACCCGCACCCGATCACCCGGCCCTGCCCGGCCCTCCTCCGCCCCGCCCGCGCAGGGGTTCCCGCGTATGCGGGGCGGCAGCGGCTCTTACGGGCGCTGGTTGATCACACGTCAAGCCGCTGTGGAGCGGTTGCCCGGGGGTGCTCCGCCAGGCTCGCGGCCTTCGTGCGGGGTGAACACGAAAGCCGAGCTATCGCCGTCGAGGTCGATGGTCAGCGACGCGTCCAGGGCCTTGGCGAGGCGAGTGAGCAGGTGCAGGGTCGGCACGGAGTCGCCGCCCTCGATGTGAGAGATCTGCGGCTGGGACATGCCTGCGCGCCGCGCCAGTTCGGTCTGCGACAGACCGAGTTCGATACGGCGGTCGTAGACGGCCTGGCCGAGTGCGAACGCATACCCGGCTTCCCGATAGGCCGGGGACTCCTCGACCGACTCTCCCAGGAGCCTCCTGGTCCGACGGGTCTTCCACTGGGAGTGGTTCACGGATTCTCCTCCTTGATCCGGTCGTAGCTGTGCTCCGCAGGACCGTGGTCCGCCTCGCACGACTTCTGTGCCTGCTGCGCACGCTCGACCTCGGCCGTCTCGCGCTGCCTGGTCTTACGGAACACCGTCAGCAGCACGATGTGCCGGTCAGGAGCCAGCCAGTACGTGATGCGCACGGCACTGCCGTCCATGGTGAAACGCAGCTCGCGTACTTTGCCGCCGAGGTGGCGCGAGTACGGCTCTCCCAGAGTGGTCGGCTGGGCGGCGAGCATGTCGGCCGCCCGTTCGGCCTTGTCGTACTGGGCGTCCGAAAGGAGTTCCAGCCAACGCCGGACTTCCGGCTCCATCTCGATCTGCCAGGGGCCACTCACGGAAGCGATTATACAGAAATCTATATGAATCGGCAGCGCTGCCAGACCGCACGCCGCAGCGGGGCGGCGGTGGCCCTCCGGTCCCGTGAACGCCCGTTGCCGGCATGAGGCGCAGGCCTGCGGACCTTTCCCGAACGACACGGCCACCCTCAACCGAATCAGTGCCGCAAGCGGAGCCAGGCCCCCCAGGAGTTAGACCGACCGGCAAATGGGGGGTGGGAGAAGGAGCGGGGCTGGGTGCGTGCAGCTGCAAGGCGGAGGATTGAGACAGATGGGGTCTCCCCTGCTCGAGCGCAGCCGAGAGCTTGGGGAAGGAGCCATGGTGATTGACGACAACGCGGCAGATGCGCGTGCCCAGCCCCGCGACGCCGCCCCCCATTTGCCGGTCGGTCTTAGCCAGTCACGATCGCGACCGGGGCGTCCCAGGCGTTCCGGTCGATCGTGAGTGTGCCTCCGGTGTGCGTCACCTTCTTGTTGACGGCGTACTGGTGACCGCGGCGGTGCCCGGTGTACAGCGTCGAGGCGTACGGGAAGCCCTTGGTGGTGGAGTACACGTCGTCGTAACGGGCGTACCAGAGGATCTCCGGCAGGTCCGTGCGGTTCGTGGCGTTGGCCACGACGGCGGCGCTGGAGTTGCTGAAACCGTAGAAGCCGGACCAGTACCCCTTGGCCTTGACCGTCTTGTCGAACGACCGGATGTAGGCGAGCACCGTGTTCACACAGGAAGTGTTCTTCGGGTCGAAGTACTCCATGTCGAGGTAGACCGGGCTGCCCGGCTTCATGCCGAGGGCAGCCTCCTTCGCCACGGCGTCGTTGGCGTCGGTGACGGCCAGCGCGGTGGCGTTGGCGGCGGTCATCTTCTCGGGGTTGGCGCTCGTCTGGCACGGCGGCTGCGCACCGACGTACAGCGGGACCAGTTTCCATCCGGTGGCGCTGACGGACTTCACCCAGGAGGCGGTGAGGTTGGGTTGAGCGCAGCCGCGGTTCTTCCCGCCGACGTACACGGCGGCACCGTGGTAGACGGAGGAATTGTACCAGCCCTTCATGGTGGTCAGCGACGGTGCGGTGCAGGTGTCGAAGACATGCCCGGTGTAGATCTTCGGCGCGGGCCTGGAGACCGTGGTGGCGGTGGCGGCCTCGGCGGCGAACGCGCCACCGGCGAGAACGGCCACACCTGCAACGGCCATGGAGACGCGGCGACGCTTCTTGGATATGCGGTGAGAAGGCACAGAGACCTCAACAGTGCTCGAAAGAAGTAAGAGGCCGACGGGGCAGGCGAGTCGTCAGCCGCCCCGGCGGCAGATCACAGTCTCATGCCGGAGCCGGCCTTCGCCCCCGGCTGCGGTCTCCGCGGCAATCCATTGCGGAAGCTTGGCGTGTCCATTACTCGCCCTCGCCGCAACCGTCGCCGTCTCCGCCGTCCCGTCAGCCGCCGTGCACCTCCGCCTGACGGTCGAGGCGGCGGCGCAGCTCCACCGGCAGCGGATGGTGCGGCCCGTACGCCCGCTCCGTGTCGTACAGCAGCCCCTGCAGCTGTACGCGCGCCGCCACATGGTCGCCGACCGCGAGCAGCAGGTGCCCGATGCGGTTGCGGATCTCGAAGGAGCGGGCCGGGTCGTTGCCCGTGGCGCGGTGGTTCTCGTAGTACGGGAGAACCGCGCGGTACTCCGCGAGAGCGGCGGCCGGTTCGCCGAGCTGCTCCAGGCACTGAGCCGCGTCGTAGCGGAACTGGAGTGTCTGGATGTCGGCCGGGCCGGCCTCCGCCGCGCGGTCGTCGGCGAGGCGGCGCAGTTCGGGCAGGGCGCGGCGGTACTGGCCGTCGTCCATCAGCGTCGCCGCGTACTGCTTGCGCAGGATGCGGACCACGGCGGAGTCCTCACCGTGCTGTTCGGCCGCGACCGGGAGGATGGAGCCGAGGATGTCCACGGCCTGGGTGATGCGGCCCTCGCCGAGCAGCTTCTTGACGTCGTCGACGGCGGCGGCGACATCGGGCCGGGCTGCGACCGGGGCGGGCGGGGCCAAAGGCGGCGGCGGGGTGGTCGTGCGGTCGGGCCACGGGGCGTGCGGGCGCAGGAAGGGGCGGGTCGGGTCGAGCGGTCCTGTCGGGAGCCCGGTGCCCCGGGCGGGGAGCAGCGGGGCGAGGTGTTCGTACACCTCCTGGGCGCCGGACGGGCGGTGCTGCGGGTCCTTGGCCAGCAGCCGCAGCACCAGCGCTTCGAGCGGTTCGGGGATGTCGGGCCGGATCCGGCGGACCGGGAGCGGCGGCTCGTAGAGGTGGCGGTGCAGCACACCGAGTGCGGTCGACCCCGCGAACGGCACGTCGCCGCTGAGCAGTTCATGAAGGAGCACACCGAGTGCGTACAGATCGGTGTACGGGCCGACAGCACCGCCCATCGCCTGCTCGGGAGCCATGTAGGCCGGGGAGCCGATCGGTGAACCGGTGTGGGTGAGACGGGTGGTGTCGGTGTCCAGGACGGAGGCGACGCCCAGGTCGAGGACGGTGACGGTGCCGTCCGGGCGCACCATCACATTGCGGGGCTTGAGGTCGCGGTGGACGATCGGTACCGCGTGCACGGCGCAGAGGACGGCGCAGAGCTGGGCGGCCACGGCTACGGACCACTGCCAGGGGTACGGGTCGTGCTCGGCGAGATGGTCGGCGAGGTCGGCGCCCTCCACGTACTGCATGACGAGGTACAGGTCGTCGCCGTCGCTGCCCGCGTCGTGGACGGTGACCAGGCCCGGGTGGTCGACCTGGGCGGTGACCCGGCACTCGCGGACGAAGCGGCGGCGCAGCTCGTCCGCGGCCTCGCTGCCGATGGGGCCGGTGACCCGGTCGGGGCGGAGCAGCTTCACCGCGACCCGGCGGTCCAGTCGCTGGTCGTAGGCAGTCCAGACCTGGCCCATGCCGCCCTGGCCGAGGATGGTCGCCAGCTGGTAGCGCCCGCCGATGAGACGTCCGCTCACCGTCCCTCCTCCTTGCGGAGGTAGTCGCTCAACTCGTCCAGCTCGGCGCGGACCTGGTCGATGCGCTGGGGCCGGGGGTTCGGTTGAGGGTGCGGTTGGGGGTGAACCGAAGGATGCGGCTGGGGTTGCTGGTACTGCTGCGGTGGTGCGGCGGGCGGCTGCATCGGCTGACGCAGCGGCGGCTGTTGTACGGGCATGGGTGCGGGGGCGGGCACACGCATCGGCACCGTGGGCGCGTATCCGTACCCCGGCACCGGGGGCGCGTAACCGCCCATGAGGTTCCGCTTCGTGAGCTGTTCGTAGTGACGGATGTCCCCGACCAGGTAGTAGGCGGAAGCGGCTGCCATCGCCAGCAACAGCAGCAGTATGAGGATGTTGTCGATGCCCGTGGGCTCGTCATTGCCGTCCCTGCCGAGGATCGGCAGGAGCACACAGACGAACACGAACCCGGCCCCGGTCAGCCACCAGTCGGACGTCCGGCGGCGCACGATCGCGAGCCGGAGCAGCGGGCTCCACAGCAGCAGTCCGAGCGAGCACACCGAGAGCACGACGAACAGCACACGCATCGAGACGATCCAGGCCCGGCTGGGAACCCGGCGCGGCGGCGTCGGCGGATGACCCGGGGCGTACATGGCTGCTCCTGGAGACCTGGTCGTGAACGTCCGCGCACACGCTCCGTGTACGCGGATCCGAGCGTAAAGGGCGACACCGACAACCGGCCCCGGGTTGTACGGAACCGTTGTGGTTCAGCTCACTTCGGCGCGACCGTGCCGTCCGTCAGTCCGTCGTACATCCCCTGGACCAGTTGTCCGCCGAGCCGGCCGGCCAGCCGGAGTGCTTCCTCGAACTCGGCCAGGGCGCGGAACCGTTCCCCGTACCTCCGCTGCTCCGCGAGCGGCAGCCGGGGCAGTTGGAGGCGGCGGGCGTCCAGCCGGGTGGCGGTGGAGGCGTAACTGCTGGCCTGGCGGTTGTTGGCGGTGCCGCGCAGGAAACCGGCGAGGAACCATGGGTCGAGGGCGGCCGGATCGGGGCGCAGCAACTGGAGGTTGCGGCCCAGTGCGGCGCCCGAGGTGGCGTCGTCGATGACACGGGCGACGGAGCCGCCGCCGAGTACGGGGACGACGACATCGCCCGGTTCGACGAGGACCGGCTCCTCGGGAGGCCCGTCGACGGGGAGGCTTCCCGAGGGGGCGGTGGAGCCGAGGACGTCGTGTTCCGTGAGGACGGGGACCGGGCCGGTGCCGGAGCCGCCGGTGCGGAGCTGGAGCGCGCCGGCGCGGGCGAGTTCACCGACGGTGGTGAGCGGCCAGTGGGCCGGCGTGGAGAGGGTCACGGCCGCAGGGGTGAGGGTGCCGGTGAGACCGAGCGTCTCGGTGAGCCGTTCCCGTACGCGGATCAGTTCGGCCGGTCCGCCCGCGGCGGCCGGGGGCGGCAGATGCCGGGCGGGGGCCAGGTCCACGTCGTCGTCGAGGAGTTCGATGACGGGGACGGCGCGGCTGACGCCCGGGCGGACCCCGAGCGGGTGGCTGGGTCCTGTCCGGTCCGCCCGGCCGGGCCTGCCCGTGCCTGCGCCCTCGCCCTCGCCCTTGCCCTTGCCCTTGCCCTTGCCCTTGCCCTTGCCCTCGAACGACTGCCAGGCGTCGAGTACGGCGCTGCGTACCGCCTGCCAGTCGAGCCGGTCGCGTCCGCCCGACGGGGCGGCGGCCGCCGGGCCCGCCGAGGAGGATTCGGCGGGTTCGGCGGTGTCGACGAGCAACAGTTCGGGCGAGGGATGCAGGCCGCCGCCCGGCTTGCGCAGCACCCAGAGATGGAGCGGGATGCCGTACGGGGGTGCGGCGCCGGCGGGGAGCGCGATGACGGCGCGCAGGGCGCCGCGGCGCAGCAGATCGGCGCGGATCCGGCGGCCGGAACGGCGCGAAGCGGCGGCCGGGGGCATCAGGAGTACGGCGGTACCGCCCTCGCGCAGATGGGCCAGGGCGTGCTGGACCCAGGCGAGTTCGGACTCGGTGCGGGCCGGGAAGCCGTACTCCCAACGCGGGTCGTAGGCGAGCTCGTCGTGACCCCAGTTGCGCTCGTTGAAGGGCGGGTGGCACAGGACGGCATCGGCGGCGAGCCGCGGGAAGGCGTCGGCACGCAGGGTGTCGCCGGCCCGTACCGCGAGGGCGCAGCTGTTGTCGGAGTCGGTGTGCAGGGCGATCCTCAGTGCCGTGAGCGCGGCGAGGTCGGGGTCGGTCTCCTGCGCGTACAGGGCCGTCGGTCGGCCGACGGCGCGCAGCAGGGCGCCGGTGCCCGCGGCGGGGTCGAGGACCGTGCGGGCGGGCTGATTCCCGGTCTCCACCAGGGCTGCCATCAGTTCGGCGAGTCCGGGCGGGGTGAGCGTGTACTGGCGTGGGTTGGCGTCCAGTTGGCGGCCGAGCAGGAACTCGAAGGTCTGCTGGGCTCCGGTCTCGGCAGCGAGCTCCGCGGCGCCGCGAAGCAGCGGAATGGACGGCAGCAGTTCCGCGCGGCTGGGGGTGTGAACCGCTCGTCCGGCTTCCGCGGCCGGCCCGAAGCGGGCGGCGAGCACGTCGTTGAGGGCGAGGGACAGCACACCGGCCATCCGCTCGTCCGACACGGCGGTGATCTCGGGCCAGACGGTGGGGCTGTTCCGCAGGAGCAGCAGGGCGCAGCCCGCGTGGACCAGGGCGGGGACCGCGCCGGCCGGGTGTCCTGCGAGTTGCTGCCAGACCCGTTCGCGGAGTGGGACCTCGGCGAGTTTCCCCTGGTCCCGCAGCCATCGCTCGACCTCGGGCAGCGCGAAGGAGGGGCTCGTCTCAGTGCCACCGACGGGCTTGGGGAAGTCGGCATGGCGACGGCGCCAGTTACTGACGGCGGCGCGCCCCACGCCGGCGAGCCGGGCGATCCCGGCCGCGGTCACCTCTGTCGAGTTCTCCGGCACTGACTGTCTCCCTGGTCCTGATCCTGGCGGTCCTGGCGGTCCTGGCGGTCCTGGCGGTCCTGGCGGTCCTGGCGGTCCTGGCGCTCGTCCCCGTACTGGCTCTGTCGGCGAGCATACCGACCGCGTTCACGCGACACCGATTCACAGCGTGCATCAACCTGTCCAGCGTGAACAGTGTTGACTCGGTTCACAAGCTCTGCTGTTATTGACCTGTCGCCACACGAGAGCGATGCACAGAACCGCTCACCACCCATCTCTGCATTTGCCGGAGGGCACAGCCATGTCCCAGTTCACGCAGCCGCCGCAGTCCCCCCAGCCCCAGCAGCCGTACGCCCCCGCCCAGACGCCGGGCATGCGCCCGGCCCGTAACGGACTGGGCATCGCCGCTCTCGTCCTGGGTGTCATCGGCGCCGTCTCGGGCCTGATCCCGTTCCTGTTCTGGCTGGCGGGCATCCTCGGCGTCATCGCCCTGGTCCTCGGCCTGGCCGGCCGGGGCCGGGCCAAGCGCGGCGAGGCCACCAACAAGGGAATGACGACCTTCGGCGCCGTCCTCGGCCTCATCTCGCTGATCCTCGCGGTGGTGGGCGCGGTGATCACGTTCAAGGCCGTGGACGATGCGGTGAACGACCTCAACAAAGCGGTGTCGGACACCACGGCCTCCGCGAAGCCGAAGCCCGGCAGCGACTCCGCGAAGGACGGGGACGCGGCGAAGAAGAAGGACACCGGCAAGGCCCTGGAGGCCGGTGACTCGGCCGTGTACGACGACGATCTGACGGTCACGGTCGGCGACGCCACCTCGTACACCCCGGACACGTACGCCGCCGGGCACACCAAGGGCAACAAGGCCTACCGGGTCGCCGTCGTCATCGAGAACGCGGGCAAGGAGAAGTTCGACTCCGCACTCGTCAATGTCACGGCCCACGCCGGCCAGGACGGTGTGGACGCCGAGCAGATCTTCGACGGCAAGGTCGGCCAGGGCTTCAGCGGCACGGTGCTGCCGGGCAAGAAGGTCACGGTCCAGTTCGCCTTCGACGCCCCCGCCGACGCCAAGAACCTGAACGTCGAGGTCAACCCCGGCTTTACGTACGACGCCACCCAGTGGGACCTGAAGCTCTGACCTTCCCTTCCGACCGGAGCCGACCACCATGCGCCCACTCGCCCGCACCGCGGCAGCCGCTCTCTGTACCGTGACAGCCCTCGGTTCCACGGCGGCCTGTGACACGCTCTTCGACGATGCACGAAGCGCCGCCCCCTATGCACGGCTGACCGGCCCCGAGGTCGTCAACAAGGCCCTCGCGGCGACCCGGGGCGCCAAGTCGGTACGTATGACGGTGGAGACGACCTCCCCCGAGGGCCCGGTCGAGGCGTACGTCGCCACGGACGTCAGGGGCGAGTGCACGGTCACGCTGTCCATGGGCGCGACGGGCACGATGGAGCTGGTGCGGACGGGCGGCACGGTCTACACCCTGTCCGACGCCGCGATGCTGCGGGCGGCCGCCGCCCCGGGCACGCCGCGCAAGGATGCCGAAGCCGAGGTCAAAAGGCTCACGGGCCGCTGGGTGAAGGCGCCCGCCGACGACCGGCACACGAGGCTGGCCCTGCGCTACTGCGACCGGAAGGAGTTCCTCGACCTCCTCGCGTCGAAGAGCGCAACGGCCCGCAAGGGGAAGCCGACGACGCTCGGCTCCGTACCCACCCTGACCGTCACCGGCAGGACGGACGACGGGACATGGACGGCGAGCATCGCCACCGAGGGCAGGCCCTACCTCCTGAGGACACGCCTGACGGACGGCGCACGCGGCAACGGCCGCCCCCTCACCGTCGAGTTCTCCGAGTTCGACAAGCCGTTCACGGCGAAGAAGCCGAAGATCTCACCCGCCTGACCCGCCCGGCGCCAAGGAACCCGCCCTCACCCGGGCGGGTTCCGTCTGCGCGTTCACACCCGCTGCCGCACCCACACATATGGGGCTCCGCCGCGTCCCCCGGCACGCGATCACCCTCCGCACTGCTCCAGCATGGTCCGCTTGTCCGCAGTCGTCACCGGCAGGTCGTACTTCAGGGACACCTGCGCGAACCGCACCGCGTACGAGCAACGGACCGGCTTGTACGGCGGCAGCCAGGAGGCGGGCCCCGAATCCCGCTTGGCGTTGTTGGCCGGGCCGTCGACCGGAATGAGGTTGAGCGGGTCGTTGGCGATCTGCTGCCGCTTGGCCTCGTTCCAGCGCGCGGCGCCCATCTGCCAGTCGTACGAGAGCGGCATGACGTGATCGATCTGGACCTTGGTGGCCTGCTGCTTGCGCCAGTCGACGGTCGAGCCGGTGTACGGGTCCTTGAGGGTCATCGACACGACCACACAGTCCGAACCGGAGCGGAACTTCACGTCCTTGCCGTCCCTGGCGAGGAGATCGTTGCGGGTGTCGCAGCCGTTCCTCGCGAGCGGTATCCCGTCGACCGAGTCCTTCCACGCGTAGCCGAACTTGTCCCGCGCGTACCCGGTCTTCGGCCCCCGCCCCTTCGTCGCCACCTTCTCGATGATCTTCCGGCCAGCCGCCCTGTCCGCCTCGGACGTGAGCGGCGCGAGCCCCGGCTTCGTGCCGTCGGTGTTGTCGAGCGGACTGGCCCCGAATCCGGTGCCGGCTTGTCCGCCGCCCTCTGCCCCACTGCCCTTCCGGCCGGTTCCGGAGGCCGCTTGCTCGGGGTCGCAGCCGGCCAGGGCCAGCACAGCTGCCACGCTGAGGGCGGGCAGCATCACTCGGTACGTGCGGGGAGATATCACTCGAAGCCGTCCTGACGGGGAGAAAGCTGATCCGGGGAATCCTACGGAGGCCTTTCCCTGAGAGGCATGCACATGGCTACGGTTCGGGCCGGATGCGGCCTGAATCACACTCCCGTCGAGCCGCCGGGCCCCGGCAGGTTCGCCGCCGGGGGCTACAGCCCGTTCACCGGTACCCCCGATCGCACCTCTGATTAACATGCATCTATGTATGTTTCCTCGACGTATGATTCAGCCATGCATGTTTCGTCGAGGTCCGGGAGGTAGACGCATGGGCTTCTACGGCCGTCAACGCACACTCGCCGATCTGGAACGCCGCATGCTGCGCATCCGGGAGTCCGGAACCGGACAGCTGCTCGCCGTGCGCGGGCGTCGGCAGGTGGGAAAGTCCCGGCTCTTCACACGCTTCGTCGAGCAGTCGGGGCTGCCCTACCTCTACTTCTCCGCCGTGAAGAACGCACCGCCCACCCTCCAGCTCCAGACCCTCACAGCCGAGCTGCACACCTCGACGACCCCGCTCGCCGATGCCGGTTCGCTCTTCTCCGCTTCTCCCGCCGACTGGCGGGACGCACTGGGCCGGATCGCCGTCGCCTGCCGCAGCACCCCCTCCGTCGTCGTCATCGACGAGTTCCCGTGGGCTGCCGCGGCGGATCCGACCCTGGAGGGGCAACTCCAGAACGCCTGGGACCGGCAGCTGGAGAACACTCCCGTTCTCTTCGTGCTGATCGGCTCCGACGTCGGGATGATGGAGCGGCTGACCGAACACGACAGGCCGCTCTACGGCCGGGCCAGGAGCACCACTGTCGCCCCCTTCGACCCCGCCGAGTGCGCCGAGGCCCTAGGCAGCGGCGGGAATCCTCTGGCCGCTTTCGATACCGCACTCATCACCGGGGGCTACCCACGCCTGGTACTGGACCGAGCACGCGCGCGCAGCACTCGGGCGTTCGTGCACGAACAGCTCGGTGACGAGAACAGCGATCTGGCGGTCATGGGACAGCGCTCTCTCGACGCCGAATTCCCCGACGCGCAACAGGCGCGGCGCGTCCTGTCCGCGATGGGGGGTACCGATATCGGAGTCAGCACGTTCACCCAGGTCGTCGGAAGGCTTCCCGAGGAAGGAAGCACCGCCCACACAGCGGTCACCAGGGCCATAAAGGTGCTCGCCGACAAGGGAGTGGTCAGCGTGGACGTACCGGTGGGGGCGCCCGCGAACAGCAAGCTGCGGCGCTACCGCATCGACGACCCGTATCTGCGCTTCTGGTTCCGTTTCGTCGAGGAACAGCAGGCCCACATCGCCCGCGGCCGAGCGGACATCGCCCGCGGCGCCTTCGACCGGGGCTGGCCGAGCTGGCGGGGCCGCGCCATCGAGCCGCTCGTCCAAGAGGCGGTGTACCGACTCAGCCCCGAACTGCCGGGGCTGGAGGACGCCGGGCAGGTGGGCAGTTGGTGGAACCGCGACAACAGCCAGGAGTACGACATCGTCGTCCCCGCCACCTCGGGGAAGCGCACGCTCCTCCTCGGCTCGGTCAAGTGGCGCGAGACCAAGCGCTTCAGCGACCGTGATCTCTCCCGCCTCGCCGAGGCCCGGTCCGCCGTACCGGGCGCGTCGGCGGCCCCTCTGCTTGCGGTGTGCCCGGCGGGGGTCGAGGACGGCGTACGCCCGGACCTGACGCTCACCCCGGCGGATCTGCTGGCCGCCTGGCGCGGGTGAGGAATGCGGGCAGCAGTCAGGATCCGGTCCCTCCGCTTCGGGGCCGGGCGCAGTCACCCGATCCGGATCCCGTACCGCCTGAGTCTCTGGCGCCGCGTCGGCATGGCACACGGTGGCTCACACCTTCGGCGTCTCCCACGCGGCCCCCGCCCACCACTTCAAGGACCGCACGGGCCTGCTCACCGCCATCGCCGCCTGGTCGACGGCCCACGGATTCGCCACCCTGCTGCTGAGCGGCAACCTGGAGGGGCGGCGGGCGGCCGGGACCCCGAGGAGGTGTTCCGCTCAGTCACGGGGCCGGTGTTCGCGCCGGCGGATGAGCGCTCGGCGTCGGACGGGCCGGAGCGGGGTGGCGCGTGAGCCACTCCTGGAACTCACGGTGCCGGAACTGGTAGGCGGCACCGGTCACCCGGATCAGCCCCGCCGTCCGGGACCACTCCAGGAAGCGGCTCAGGCGGAACGGCAGCCGTCGGCAGTTGACCAGCAGCCAGCACGTGTACATGGCCATGGGGCCGCACAAAGCACAGTAGAGCGACCCGAACATGGTGAAGAGTACGAGGTCGGCGGTCGGGCCAAGACCCGCAGAACGGCTGAGGAACACCAGGACAGCCGCGGGCCACAGAACAATCAGAGCGAAGAAAGCGCCGGTGCGTGGCCAGCCGGACGGCCCCACCGCCGCTGAACCGAGGAAGTAGGCGGAGAACATGATGAAGAACAGCGCGGGAGTGAACAGCATCGCCACGGTCATCGGCCCGTTCTCCATGCCACCGAATCGTTGAGGTGCTGCGACCCGCCACATCGCCAGAACGGGCCAGATCGCGGTGACGCGTACCGCCCAGCGCCCGCTCCCGTTCCATGCCAGCCGCATCCCCACCCGCCACAGCGGGCTGCCCCACGGGGGCAGGGCGAAGTCGGCACGTCCCCACAGGCTGATCTCGCTGGAACACAGGTGTCGGAACCCGATGCCTCCCACCACGAGAAGGACAGCGGCCAGGCTCCAGGTCATCGCATCCCTGTCCCCGTCGGACAGCAGAAGCACAACCGGGCCGAGCGCGAGGACACCGACCAGAACGGCGTACAACCGCCTCGCCCACACGGCCCCCGGGGAGTGGGCGAGTTCGGACAACACCAGATCCGTCCCGCCACCGCCCCGCGCCTGAAGACCGCGTGCGAGGGCGCCCAGCCACGCGTGCACATCCTCGGGTGCGTACCGGCTCCGCGTTCCCGCGACAGTGCGGACGGACGACGGGATGAAATGGCCGAGGAGTACGTCGCCCACCTCCTCCTGCGTGGTGCATGTCAGAAGTTCGCCGGGGTCGTTGGCCTGCTCGTACGCCGTGGCCACGAGCACCAGCCGCCACGGCGTGGAGAGCGAACGGGCCAGCATGCCGTGAGGGCGGGCGCGCAACTCGTCCAGGACCGGGGCCCATACGACCTGACGGTAGGCCGCCCCCGCGCGCCGCGACAGGAATCCCGCAGCCGCCTCGGCACTCACCGGGTCGATCTCGACCCGCGCCGTGTCCAGCATCGGCCTTCCGGAGGCTTCGAGCGCGTCGTAGAGATCCGTGCGGCACGTCAGGACGAGTGGTGCGGGTTCCAGGCCCTCCTGATAGTCGGCCAGGGCGTCCAGCGCGCCCTGGGCCCGTGACTCGGCGAGCGGGACTTCCGCCCTGTCCATTTCGTCCAGACCATCGATGACCGGGAGCACCAGTCCGGCGTCCACGAGCTGACCGGCACGCTTCCACGATCTGCCGTAGTCGCGCACCAGATGTCTGACGACCCAGTCGCGGAAGCTCTCCTCCCGCTCCCAGTCCCCGAGCGCGATCAGCACCGGAACGGGGTCGCCATCCGCCCTGACCTTGTTGAGCTCCGCCACGAAGGAACGGGCCAGCACCGATTTCCCGGCTCCCGGCCGGCCCGTCACCACCAGGCGCCGGGGTCTGAGGGCCTGGTAGTCAGCGACCAGACCGTCCAATCGTCCGGCCGGCGCCAGGGGCGGCGCCGCGCCTCTGGCGTGTGTGTAGGGGCGGAATCGGTAAGTGATGTCCGCGACGACCCGATCCCCGCCCAGCACCCGGCGCGACAGCGGCTCCGCCAGCGCCACTGCCCGGCTCAGTTGTCGCGCCGCGGCCACATCGTCCACCACCGCACCGACCCGCTGCGTCGCCCACACCCCGAACACTGTCGCGACCAGCGTCAGGGCCGTGAGCAGCATCCCGACGACGCCCAAGCGGTCCGGCAGGTTCTCCGCACCCTGCCCTGGGCGCAGGACGTACAGCAGGCAACAGGCCGGCAGCACGCACGTCACCACGATCCAGCGGTTCCGGGTTCTGTTCTCCCTGCCCCTCTCCATGCGTCGCATCCTGCCTCACCGATCCGACAACCGGCCGGGCGAACCCGCAAAGCACCCCTCACTCGGGGACGAACGCGTACTGCACCTCGTACAGATGGCCCGCCTTGACCATCACCGTCGCTTCGACGGGCCGGTCGTCATCGCTGTGGACGATGCGCAAGGTGCGCAGTACGGGCAGGTCGCCGGGGAGCCGGAGCAATCGGTACTGGTCCTGGGTGGCGACACGCGCGGACACCCGGTCCACACTGACCCGAGGTGGATAGCCCAGTGCCGTGAGAAGGGTGGGCGTACCACCGGTGATTCTGCGGCGTTCGGTGAGGGCGGTACCGAGGGCGATGTCCAACGGGTAGTAGGAGGCGACGAGTTCCGCCGGTTCGTCGTCGATCGACAGCAACTGACGCCGGAGGACCGCAGTTCCACCCGGCTGAAGGCCCAACGCCGCAGCAACGTCTGCCGGAGGCTTCTCCTCGGCCACCTCGATCAAGGTGCTGTGGGCGCGCGCACCCGAGTTCGCTGCTTCGCTCAGCCAACGGTACGGCCGGCCGGAGGCCGCCGGTGCCATGTACGCGGCCGGACGTATCGTCCGCTGCCGGTGCTCGCGAACCGTCACCGACGCACCTGGGCGTCCAATGACCAGTCTTTCGCCTTTGAGGAGTTGCAACGCCTTCTGCACGGTGGCGTTCGAAGCGGAGAACCGTTCCTTGAGTTGCGCGGTGGAGGGGAGGCCGGCTCCCGGGGCCAGATCCCCGGACATGATCTCGTCGCGCAGATCCGCCGCAATCCGCTCATGCAGGGAGCGGCGGTCCAATGTCTCGTCGTCCACTCCGGGCACAGTCATCCGATCCTGATCTCGTACCGCAGGTTCTGACCTCGGGGAGACATGACCATCACATCGGCCTGGATGGGTCGGTCATCTCCACTCAGCGTGAGCCGTGTCAGTTCGAGCACAGGCTCACCCGCCTCCAGCGACAAGGACGCTCTCTCGCCTTCGGACGGCATGCGGGCCACCACATCCTCCTGCGCTCGGACACCGGCATACCCCAGATCGGCGAGCAGCCGGATGGCCCCTCCCCGGATTCTGCCCGCTGCGGCCAGCCCGGTTCCCCGAGCGATCTCCAGCGGGTAGTAGGTGTCGGTCAACTCGCACGGCTCACCGTCGAGGTACATGATCCGCCGTCGCTCGACGACACGACTGCCACGCTCCACCAGGAGGAGGTCGGCCACCCTGTCAGGTGCGACCACCTCTCCCGCGCGCACGATCCGCTGGGCACCTCGTCGCCCTTCGGCTGCCGACTCGGCCCCCCAGGCATCGCTTTCGCCCCGGACGGGCGGCGCCAGGTACCGAGCGGATGTACCGGCCCTCTCTTCACCCACGGCCTTCTCCTTCGCAGTTGACGCCCGAGACACCCTGCCGCTGCACACGGTAGGCGAAGCATTCGATCCCCCCAAAGAGTACCTTGCCGCCTTTCGCGAATAGCAGTACGGTATGCGCGTCATGCCCCACGAGCAAGGCGGTGGACCACCGTGTCTCTGTCGCAGCAACGGCGCTTTCCCCGACGACGCACCTCTGTCGGTGCCTCACGCGACTTCGTCGTCGATGTCCTCACGGAGTGGCAGCTCACGCCCCTGATCGACGACATAAAGCTCTGCGTCTCGGAACTGGCGACCAATGCCCTGCTGCACGGCGTCCCGCCGGGAAGGGATTTCGCCGTCCGCCTCCGCGCAACAGAGGATCTTGTGCGCCTGGAAGTGCGGGACAGCGGCGGCGGACGACCGGCGATCCAGCACGCGAAAGACGACTGCTGCTCGGGGCGCGGCTTATTCCTGGTCGATGAACTGGCCGCGGAGTTCGGCATCGACCACCACATCGTCGGCAAAACCGTCTGGCTCACGTTCAAGAGGCCTGCGGCACCGTTCGTCTCATGAAAGGGCTCGGCCCCGCCGGACGTCCGACGGGGCCGAGGCAGAAGACGTTCCGGGGCTACGACCCCAGAATCGTCGTGAGGAACTCCCCCGTCCACGCCAGCAGTTCGCGGCCGACGACCGGCTTGCCGCCGATCCTTCCTGTCGTGGGGCGCGGGACCAGGATCTGGTGGACGGCCGGCTTGATGATCGTCTTCGGGTAGAGGCGCTTCAGGCGGAGCTCCTGCGATTCGCGCAGCTCGACCGGGGCGAACCGGATGTTCGAGCCCTGGAGCACGATCTCGCCGACGCCGCAGGCGCGGGCCAGCATGCGCAGGCCCGCGACCAGGAGCAGGTTCTCGACCGGCTCGGGGAGCTTGCCGTAGCGGTCGGTGAGTTCCTCGCGGACCGCCCTGATGTCGTCCTCCGTGTTGGCGGAGGCGATGGCGCGGTACGCCTGGAGGCGCAGCCGCTCACCGGGGGCGTAGTCGTGGGGGACATGTGCGTCGACCGGGAGCTCGATCTTGACCTCCAGGGGCGGCTCCTCCTCGACGCCGCCCTCCAGGGAGGCCCGGTAGTCGGCCACCGCCTCGCCGACCATGCGTACGTACAGGTCGAAGCCGACGCCCGCGATGTGGCCGGACTGTTCGCCGCCCAGGAGGTTTCCGGCGCCCCGGATTTCGAGGTCCTTCATCGCTACGTACATGCCAGCGCCCATCTCGGTGTGCTGGGCGATCGTGGCCAGACGCTCGTGGGCCGTTTCGGTGAGCGGCTTCTCCGGGGGGTAGAGGAAGTACGCGTAGCCGCGTTCCCTGCCACGGCCCACGCGGCCGCGCAGCTGGTGGAGCTGGGAGAGGCCGAAGTTGTCGCCGCGCTCCACGATCAGGGTGTTGGCGTTGGAGATGTCGATGCCGGACTCGACGATCGTCGTGGAGACCAGGACGTCGAACTTCTTCTCCCAGAAGTCCACCACCACCTGTTCCAGGGCCTGTTCGGACATCTGGCCGTGGGCGGTCGCGATCCTCGCCTCGGGGACGATCTCGCGCAGGCGCGCGGCGGCGCGGTCGATCGACTCGACGCGGTTGTGGATGTAGAACGCCTGGCCCTCGCGGAGCAGTTCGCGGCGGATCGCCGCACCGATCTGCTTCTCCTCGTACGGGCCGACGAAGGTGAGGACCGGGTGGCGCTCCTCGGGGGGCGTGGTGATCGTGGACATCTCGCGGATGCCCGTCACGGCCATTTCGAGCGTACGGGGGATGGGCGTCGCGGACATGGTGAGGACGTCCACGTTGGCGCGGAGCTTCTTCAGCTGCTCCTTGTGCTCGACGCCGAAGCGCTGTTCCTCGTCGACGATGACCAGGCCCAGGTCCTTGAACTTCGTCTCGGAGGAGAAGAGGCGGTGGGTGCCGATGACCAGGTCGACGGAGCCCTCGCGGAGCCCTTCCAGGGTCGACTTGGACTCGGACTCGGACTGGAAGCGGCTCAGCGCCCTTACGTTGACCGGGAATTGGGAGTAGCGCTCGGTGAACGTGCCGTGGTGCTGCTGGACCAGGAGGGTCGTGGGCACGAGGACGGCGACCTGCTTGCCGTCCTGGACCGCCTTGAAGGCCGCCCGTACCGCGATCTCCGTCTTGCCGTAGCCGACGTCGCCGCAGATCAGCCGGTCCATCGGGACGGACTTCTCCATGTCCTCCTTGACCTCGGCGATGGTGGTGAGCTGGTCGGGCGTCTCCGCGTACGGGAAGGCGTCCTCCAGTTCGCGCTGCCACGGGGTGTCGGGGCCGAAGACATGGCCGGGGGCCGCCATCCGCGCCGAGTAGAGCTTGATCAGGTCGGCGGCGATCTCCTTGACGGCCTTCTTGGCGCGCGCCTTGGTCTTGGTCCAGTCGGCGCCGCCGAGCCGGTGCAGGGTGGGCGCCTCGCCGCCGACGTACTTGGTGACCTGTTCCAACTGGTCGGTCGGGATGTAGAGGCGGTCGCCGGGCTGGCCGCGCTTGGCGGGGGCGTACTCGACGAGGAGGTACTCGCGGGTGGCGCCCTGCACGGTGCGCTGCACCATTTCGATGTAGCGGCCCACACCGTGCTGTTCGTGGACGATGTAGTCGCCGGTCTCCAGCGTCAGCGGATCGATCGTCTTGCGGCGGCGGGCCGGCATCCGGCCCAGGTCCTTGGTGGCGGTGCGCTGGCCGGTCAGATCCGTCTCCGTGAGCACGGCGAGCTTGAGCGCCGGGTCGACGAAGCCTTGGTCGATCGCGCCGCAGGAGACGTGGACCAGCGACGGGGAGATCTCCGCCAGGTCGGGGTCCAGGCGGGCCGCGATGCCCTCGCCGCTCAGCACCTCGACGGTACGGGAGGCGAGCCCCTGGCCCTCGGTGACGTACACCGTGCGCCAGCCGTCGGCGATCCAGCCCTTGGTGTCGGCGAGCGCGCGGGCGGTGTCTCCGCGGTACGACTCCGGGGCGTGCATCGTGAGCTTGAGAGTGTCCTCGTCGAGCTCGTCGTCCGCGGCGAACGGGGAGACCGACCACCACATCATCTCCAGCTCGCGGGCCCGGTCACGGACATCCGCGATGCCCCACAGGGAGGCCGCGCCGACATCGATCGGGGCCTCACCGCCGCCCGCGCTGGCCGCCCAGGACGCCTGGAGGAACTCCTGGCTGGTGGCGACCAGGTCGGCCGCCCTGGTCCGGACCCGCTCCGGGTCGCAGACCAGCGCCATCGAGCCCTTGGGCAACACGTCGAGCAGCAGCTCCATGTCGTCGACGAGAACCGGCGCGAGGGACTCCATGCCCTCCACCGCGATCCCCTCGGCGATCCTGCCGAGCAGTTCACCCAGCTCCGGGTGGAGTTCGGCGAGGGCCGCGGCGCGCTCGCGCACCTCGTCGGTCAGCAGCAGCTCGCGGCAGGGCGGCGCCCACAGCCCGTGCGGGGCGATCTCCAGCGACCGCTGGTCGGCGATCTTGAAGTAGCGGATCTCCTCGACGTCGTCGCCCCAGAACTCCACTCGAAGGGGGTGCTCCTCGGTCGGCGGGAAGACATCCAGGATGCCGCCGCGCACGGCGAACTCGCCGCGCTTCTCGACCAGTTCGACCCTGGAGTACGCGGCTGCCGCGAGCGCGTCGACCGTCTTGCCGAGGTCGGCGCTCTGTCCGATGCGCAGCGCTACGGGTTCCAGGTCGCCGAGCCCCTTGACCTGCGGCTGGAGCACGGAGCGGACCGGTGCGACGACGACCTTGACCGGGCCGGTCTCCGGGTCGTCCTTCCGCGGGTGCGCCAGGCGCCGCAGCACGGCGAGGCGGCGGCCCACGGTGTCGGAGCGGGGCGAGAGCCGCTCGTGCGGCAGGGTCTCCCAGGACGGGAACTCGGCGATCGTGTCCGGCGGCAGCAGGGTGCGCAGCGCGGCCGCCAGGTCCTCCGCCTCCCGGCCGGTCGCGGTGACGGCGAGCACGGTCCGCCCGGCCTCACGGGCCAGCGCCGCCACCGCGAAGGGGCGGGCAGCGGGCGGACCGACGAGGTCGACGTGCATCCGGTGGCCGTCGGTGGCGGCCTTCACCGCTTCGGAGAGTGCCGGATCACGTACGACGACATCCAGCAGGCCGTGCAGGCTCATGAAGGGCTTCCGTCCGGGTAACGAGGGCGAGGTCTGACAGCCGGCTGCTGCCAGGGGGCAACGCGAAGGACCCGACACGTCTCACGGGCCGGGGGCTTCCCAGCGTACGACTCCCGTGTGACAGCCGCGTGCGCAATCGCCCGGGGCAGGAGGTGTGCGGCCTGATTCCGACGGCCGGCAGTGGGCGGGTCCGCGGGTCCGCCCGGATTCCCGATGGCCCGGCTGCCGGCCGGAATTCCGGTCGGTGCCGCCCGTCGTGCGCCGGGCGCCGCTCGTCGCGGACCACACACCGTTCATCTCCGTATCGCACACAGTTGCGTCCGGGATCGTCACAGAAACAATCCCAGCGTCTACGCTTTGGCCGAAGATTCCACAAACAGTTGCACGGGCAGTGAGTACGGCAGCCGTCGACCCGCGCTCACGGGCTATCCCCGGAGGTGCGCGGCCGCGCATGGACCAGGCAGCGGGGGCACACGTGGGCGAGAACGAGATGTCCATATTCGGAGTCTCGGAGACCGAGGAAGAGGTCTACCGGCATTTCCTGCGCAACCCCGGCACCGCCACCGACGACCTGCACCTCCTGCTGCACACCGACCCGCGGGTCGCGCGCTCGTGCATCGCCCGGCTCCAGGAGCTCGGCCTGCTCCATCCCGAGGGCTCCGACCTGCGCATTTTTCCGACGGACCCCGAAGTCGCGCTGGCCCGGCTGATCGACTTACGTCTGCACTCCCTCCACCAGGAGCTGCAGCGCGTCACCCGGTCCCGCCATGTCATCGACGGTCTACGCGCGGAGCAGGGGGCGCGAAGACCCCCTCCACCGGGCATCGAGCAACTGGAGGGGCTCGCGCAGATCCGCAACCGGATCGACGACCTCGCGTTCTTCGCCCGGGACGAGATCCTCTCCGTGGAGCCGTACACAAAACTGTCGCCCGAGAACATCGCCCGCTCGCGCCCGCTGGACCTGCGATGTCTGCGGCGCGGCGTGCGGATCCGGAATGTCGTCGCACAGGCCGCGCTGCGGGATCCGGCGACTGCCGCCTATCTGCGGGAACTGGCCGAGCACGGGGCCTCGATCCGGGTGACGGCGCACACCGCGGAACGGCTGTTGGTGTACGACCGCAAGGCCGCGCTCGTGCCGCTCGATCCGCGCAACACCTCGCGCGGTGCGCTGCTCGCCCACCGGAGCGGTCTGGTCTCCAACATCATCGCTCTCTTCGAGAAGATCTGGGACCAGGCGGACGATCTGTCGCAGGCGAGCGGCGAGGACACCGGGGCGTCGGACACCGGCCTTTCGGAGACCGAGCGGCGGGTGCTGGTGTCGATGTGCACCGTGGGCAAGGACGAGGCCGGCGCCCGGGAGCTGGGTGTCTCGGTGCGGACGTACCGGCGCTACGTCGCCGATCTGATGCAGAAGCTCGGCGCGGCGAGCCGGGCCCAGGCGGCGCTGCTGGCCCGCGAGCGCGGCTGGATCTGATGCGGGACACGGGCCGGCCCGCCCCCGCGCGGGTCCGGTTCCGGCCCCGCGGCCGGGGCTCCGCCCGGACTCGCGTCCCGACCCGCACCGCCGCGCCCTCACCGCTCCTCCGCCCAGCCCTCCAGTGCCCGGTCGGCGAGGGCACGGGAGACGGCACGACGGACCGTCTGCCGGTCGACGGTGGGGTTCAGGGCGATGCGCAGGGCGATCCGGTCGGGGCCCACAAAACGCGGGATACAGGTCCAGTGGGCGGGGAGCAGACTCAACAGGCGTACGACGGTGGTCTCGCCCGTCGGGGCGGTGCTGTCCCGGCGGACGGTGACCATGTCGACATGGCCGACGGCGTGGACGGCCTCCCTGCCGGGGCGGGTCATGGCGCGCCCCCTTCCGGGGCCAGCACATGTCTGGCAGCCGATGCCATCGCCGCGATCCCGGCCGGCAGAGCGGTACGGACGTCCGGGGCGAACTCCGGCGCATGGTTGGGCGGTACGTGCGGTCCGCCGTCCCGGGCGGTGCGCCACTGCCGCACCCCGGTCACGCCGAGCATCCAGTACACCGTCGCCACGCCCTGGGAGCCGAACCACGAGAAGTCCTCGGTGGCCGTGAGAGGGCCGCAGTCCGTCACCCGCTCCGGTCCGAACAACGCCTCGTGCACCGCGCGTACGGATGCGGTGGCGGCGGCGTCGGTCAGCAGTGCGGGCGAGCGCGCGGTGACGGTGAAGTCCGGATTCTGCGGACAGCCGGACGCCGCGCATTCGGCGGTCACGATCCGCAGCGCGGCGGCCGTCATCCGGTCGAGCACCGGCTCGGACAACGCCCTCATGCACAGGGCGAGTTCGGCCATGTCCGGGATCACGTTGCCACGCTCCCCGGCTCTCAGCATGCCGACGCTCAGCACCGCCTGCTCGGCCGGTGCGGTCTCCCGCGACACGACGGACTGGAGCCGCAGGACGGCAGCCGCCGCCGCGAGGACCGGGTCGACGGTGAGGTGCGGGGTGCCCGCATGGCCGCCGCGACCGTACAGGGTGACATCCACCGCCGTACTGGCCGCCATCAACGGGGAACGGAAGTCCGCGGCGTGCGCGAGGGTACCGGCAGGTGCCGGCGAGGCGTGCTGGGCGAGGACGACGTCCGGAGTGCCGAACCGCTCGTACAGCCCGTCCGCCAGCATCGCCCGCGCCCCGGTCAGGGTCTCCTCGGCGGGCTGGCCCGCGACCAGGACGGTGCCGCTCCATGCGGAGCGTGCCCGCGAGAGTTCGGCCACCGCTCCGGCGACCGCGGCGAGATGCAGGTCGTGTCCGCAGGCGTGCATCACGCCGGGCACGGTGCTCGCGTAGGCGAGGCCGGTGCGTTCGGTGACCGGGAGCGCGTCGAGTTCGGTGCGGAGCATGACGGTCGGGCCGGGCCCGTTGCGCAGAACGCCCACGAGTCCGTGACCGCCGCCGACCTTCCGGGTGACCGTGCAGCCACTCGCCTCCAGCCGGGCGGCGAGCCGGTCGGCGGTGCGCTGCTCGGACCCGGAGAGCTCCGGGTGGGCATGGACATCGAGGTAGAGCTCGAGCGCCTGGCGCAGGGCCGCCCGCGCGACGGCCGGGGGCGAGAGGGGCGGTGAGGACGAGGGCGGAGGCGTGGGTGGGGGCGGGGTTTCGGGTGGGGCGGGGGTCTCCTTCATGTCATCTCACCTCGTTCCGCTGGGCGGGATTGGGTCCTGTCCGTGAGCCTGCGCCGCCCCGGCTTCAGGAATTCGGCGTTCCGCTGTCATGGGGTGCCAGCGATCTGACAGCGAAAGCGCGGCCGATGTGACAGCGGCCCCCGCTGCAATGGCATCAGCGCAGGGGAACAGCGCCGGACCGGCCGGCCGATCCCCGTGACCCAAGGGAGAACACCATGGCCCCGAAGACCGAGCTCGCCACCCTCGCCGACGAGATCCTGGAGCTGGAGTCGGAGACCTTCGAGATCTCGGACTACTCCGACGCCGCGGAGGTCGTGCTCGCCGGTTCGACGTCCTGCTCCTCGACGTCGACCTGCTCCAGCACCACCAGCACCACCTCCTGCTGCGCCTGACCCGGTCGCACCTCGCGCACGTCCACAAGCCCTCTTCGCGGAGCGAACGCGAAGGGGGCTTGCGGACGTCGCGCCGGCACCGGTCACGGGAAGGGGTGCGGGACGCACTTGATCGCGGATTCCGGAAGATCGTCACTCCGCCGCCCCGCCGCCCGCAGCGCGGTCCGCAGCCTGGGCATCAGGAGGGCGCGCTGCCGTGTCCAGCCGAAGTCCAGCGGCAGGAAGCCGGGAACGAGGGTGGCGACGGTGTGCAGGCCCATCCGGCGCTGTTCGGGGGTGGTCTGGTCGACCGCGATGACATCGTGCCCGGCGGCGGTGAGCTGGTCGCGCAGCAGGTTCAGGTCGTCCAGCAGGTCTCCGGTGCGGGGGCGCTGCGGCTCCCATTCGGCGAAGGTGTCGGCCAGCGGGTGTACGGCAACGGGGTCCAGGTACTCCTTCGCGTGCTCGGTCATCGCGGGCAGCCCGTAGAGCTGGGCGTGGTCCTTCAGATGCCGTACGAGAGTGAAGTCCTGTGCCATGGCGACGAGTTCGCCGTGGCGCTCGGCAACCTGGCCGGGCAGGTGCGGAATGTACGTGAGGACTTCGGACAGGGCCGACTCGACGGTGACTTCCGGGTCGAATCCGGCGGCGGCGGCGAACGACAGCGTCCCGTACCCGCCGTCCCTGCGTACCGCGAGGGCCGTGACCACCGGGACGGCCAGGTCCATCCGTGTATCGAAGGCATGGACGTCGTAGCCGTGCAGCGCGGCCCGGTCGGTCATCGTGCGGATGGCCGGGGAGCGGCAGGTCCCGAGATCGATCGCGGTGAGGGGGACACGGCCGTACCAGGCCAGGAGGAAGGCGTCCCGCTCGACGATCTCAAGGAGCCCGAAGAAGATCGCCTCCTCCAGGCTGCCGCCGGTGGCACAGCCGTTGGAGCATTCGAAGACGAAGTTGTCGGCCTCGACCCCGGCGCTGTAGTGGGCGAGCCTGGCGGGTACGAGGACGGGGCGGTCGTCGCGCAGGGAGTGGCCCCACACCCAGGGGATGGTCCGGTCCGGGTCGAACGGGGAGACCATGGGATCGCTCGCGTAGGTCTCGGGGGCGTAGAAACCGCAGTCGGCGGGGTTGAGCGCACGGTCGGCCAGGTCGGAGTAGGCGCCGACGACGGGTGAGGTGCCACGTCTGCGCGTGGTGCCCGCGTACCGCTCCAGGCCCTCCAGGTGGGCGAGGGTGCGGCTGGTGTCGTAGCTGTTGGCCTGGCCGCTCCACGTGACGTCGTTGAGGCCGGCGTAGCCCCGTACGAAATGGGTGCCCGCGACCGGTGCCGTCGTGGTGGACGTCGGGTTGATCCAGGTGTCGGAGCCGAGGGTGCCGCACACCGGGTTGGCGAGGGCCGCGGTCGGCAGGGGGTAGGAGGCGAGGGAGCGCAGCCGGTAGCCGTCCGGGTCCGGTTTGGGGGCCGGGCGCAGGACCATACGGGCCGAGGCGGCGGTGTCGGGGACCTCCTGGACGCAGGAGGGGCAGAGGGGTTCGGGCAGGAGCGGGAACGTCGCGGTGGCGAGGGTCACCAGGTCGGTCCGGGTGACCCGGGGCAGGGGGCGGTCGGCGGGGGTCGCGTCGGGGGTGTCGTGGCCGCCGCCCAGTGCGGCACGGTAGAGGGCCCAGACGGCGTCGACCGCGTAGTCGGTGAGGACCGGCCAGTGGACGGCGCCGTGCGGTGCGCTGCCGAGTTCCAGTGCCTCGCGCTCCGAGCGGCTGCGCAGCCGCTGCCAGCGCATGGCCAGGCACTGTCCACAGGCTGTGGTGCCGGGCTCGCCACCCCAGGGGCCGATCAGCACGGCCCGTGACGTGAGCTGGACGTTGGCGGCGGGACGGGTGTCCGCGTACGGGTCGGGGCGGCCGAAGCCGAGGGTGTCGGCCGCGCCGAGGGGGACGACGAGCGGGGCGGGAAGTGCCGACGGTGCGGACAACCTCGCGTACCGGGTGGCCAGTTCCTGCTGGAGGTCGGCGCGGGCTGCTTCCAGCGGACTCTCGCCGCGCACGGGTGGGGTGCCGGTGTCGGTCGTCATGATTTGTCGCTCCAGCGGAAGGTCTTGAGCGCGATCGCGCAGAGGACGACGGCGAAGCCGGCGAGCACCGCGCAGGACAGGCCGATGTCTGCGGTGGTGCCGTCACCGGTGAGGGCCCCGGAGATCCCGTCGTTGAGGTAACGCAGCGGCAGTACGCGGGAGAGGTTCTGCATCCAGGACGGCATGGCGTCCAGCGGGAAGAACGAACCGGACAGGAACGCCATGGGGATCATCAGGCAGTTGGCCACGGCGGCGACGGCTTCCGGTGTCTTCGCGTAACTGCCGACGATGACGCCCATCGCGAGGAACGCGGTGATGCCGATGACCAGCACCGGCAGGGCGAGCGGCCAGCGGCCGTCCAGTCGAAGGCCGAACGAGGGCAGCAGGGCCACGGCGACGAAGAGCGCGGTCTGTACCGCGCCGATGCCCAGCGCCAGGACGTAGCGGGAGGCGAGGACGGCGGAGACCGGCGTCGGGGTCATCCGGATGAGGCGCAGGATGTCGTCGCGCCGCCACTGCATGAGGACGAATCCGACCCCGAACACGGCGGCGTTGCCGACGCCCCACGACAGGACGCCGGGAGCGATGTAGTTGATGTACGGCTTGCCGCTCTCCTCGACCGTCTGGCCGTGGAAGATCAGTCCGAAGACGACCAGGAAGATGAGCGGGAAGGCGAAGGTGAAGAAGAGGGTGGTCCTGTCGCGCGTGTAGGCCCGGTATCCGGCCTGGCTCAGCGCCGCGTATGCGCTCATCGGGGTGTCTCCGTATCGCTGGGTGCGAGGGTGGTGGGGGCCATGGGGGCGAGCGGTTCGGCCCGTTACGGCTGCGGGGATCCGGCCTCTGCCCCGGTGAGCGTCAGATAGACGTCTTCGAGACTGGCGGTGCGCGTCTGTACGCCCTGGAGTCCGGCGAGGGCGTCGATCGCGGCCAGGACCCTGCCCGATTCGAGGGTTTCCAGCACGAGCGCGCCGGGCTCCTCGGTGACGCTGTCGACGCCCTCGATGGCCCGGGCCTCGTCGAGGGACAGGCGGCCCGCGGGGACCAGCAGTCTGGTGGTGGGGCCGGCTGCGGCGATGAGGCGGGCGGGGCTGTCGAGGGCGGCGACGGAACCGTCGACCATGATGGCGACGCGGTCGCAGAGCGCCTCGGCCTCGTCGAGGTGGTGGGTGGTGTAGATGATGGTGCGGCCCGCGCCCTTGAGGTCGCGCAGCACCTGCCACAGGGCGCGCCGGGCCTGCGGATCGAGGGCTGCGGTCGGCTCGTCCAGGAAGATCAGCTCGGGTTCGTGGACGAGCGCGGAGGCGATGGCGAGCCGCTGCCGCTGGCCGCCTGAGAGGTTGTCCACCCGGGTGTCGCCCTGCTCGGCGAGGCCGACGGAGGCCAGCGCGCGTTCGGCCGCCGCACGGTCCACCCGGTAGAGGGCGGCCATGGTGCGCAGATGTTCGCGGGCGGTGAGGCGGACGAAGAACGCCGAGGTCTGGGTCTGCACGCCGAGCCTGGGGAGCAGGGCCGCGTTGCGCGGCCAGGGACCGGCGCCGAGGACGGTCACGGTCCCGGAGTCGGCCTTGCGCTGCCCCTCCATGATCTCCACGAGGGTGGTCTTGCCTGCCCCGTTGGGGCCGAGCAGTCCGAAGAACTCGCCGCGCGGCACGGTGAGGGACACCCCGTCGACGGCGCGCGTGTCGCCGTACCGCTTGTGTACGTCGTCGAGGACGACGGCTGCCGGGGGCCGGCCGCTGTCGTCCGGGTCGGCCTGATTCCCCGGGGAGGTGGACGGGGCGGTGGGGGTCATGGACTTCTCCTTGTCCGCCGCTGCCCGGCGGGTCGGACCTTCGGGGCGGTGGGTCGGCATGCGGTCGGTGGTCACACGGTCAGCAGATGGTGGGCACCCGCCACGACGGCGGCGAGGATCAGCACGAGCACGAACACCGAACCCAGTCCGTAGGCGAGGTACGCGGTCCGGGCGCGGCGTGGGTAATCGGCCGCGGCCGGGTCGCGGCGGGCGACCAGGCGCAGGTACGTGCCGGCCGACGCGGCCAGTTCGGTGGCCCCGCACAGCTGGCTCACGATCCGGTAGCCGTCGAGCGGCGGGAGCGGGACCAGCATGGCGAGCGCCTGCGCACTGCCGAGGAGCAGCAGGGCGCCGAGCGCTCCGTGCGTGGCCGCGTCGAGCGGGGCGAACAGCCAGAGAGCACAGAACGGAAGCAGAAAGAGCAGGTTCATCACCGCGCCCGCCAGCGCAGTATGGATGCGTTGCCAACGGGAGCCCAGATAGAGGTAGTTGTCGACCGTGCAGTACATGATGACCACGGGCAGCCGCCAGCGCAGACCGATTTCGGCCACCGTGCCGCCGTAGTGCCGGGCGACGACTCCGTGGGCGAGTTCATGCAGGGCGGTACTGAACCAGAGCAGCGTGGCAGCACCCGTCAGCAGAACCGGGTTGGTGAACAACTCCTTCGCGTTGATGAGCAGTTCATCCGCGCGCAGGGCGACCACCACCTCCATGGCCAGCACCAGGACCAGCAGGGGTGCCAGCCATCCCGGAGCCAGCAGGAAGCCGGTCACCCGGTGCAGCCTGGCGGTGGTGGCGTCGGCGTCGGCGACCAGCCGGATGCTGCCGCGCAGTACCCCGCGCCGGGGCTCGGCAGGCTCGGCGGGCCGGGGGGCCGATTCGGCGGGCGCGCGGGCGTCGGCACCGGCCAGCAGGCCGCGCGTGCCGAGCATCCGCAGGATCTGCTGCCAGCGTGCGCCGTCCAGCCTGCGCCCGTACTCCTCGGCGTACTCCTCGCCGATCTCCCGCAGGCTGCGCTCTCCGTCCATCCTCGCGATGAGGAAGTGCTCCTTGGGGCCGACCCTGAAGGAGCTGCCGCTGTCGGTGTCCTTGATCAGGTGCACCGTCGCGGCGCCGTGCAGCAGCGCGTCGCTGAGCAGAACCCGGGGGCGTAGTGCGGGCCGGTATTCGGCGAGGGCTTCGGCGGCCCCCTGCGCAGTGGCGCTCATCCCGGCTCCCGCAGGGCCCGGCCGAGCACGTGCGAGAGGTATGCCTCGTCCCTGATCGTCACATGCAGCCGGTTGTTGGTCATATGCATGTACGGGGACAGGAGCAGCGGCAGCGAGGCCGCCGGGTCGGTGACCTGCTCGTCGCGTTCGCCGTCCCAGGAACGGAACGTCAGATCACCCTTGAGGGTCAGCGCGACGGCCCTGTCGCGCAGCTCGACGCAGTGATCGGCCCAGCCGGCGAGGAATCCGGGCAGCCGCGCCGCGCCCTCCTCGCCCGCCACGGCGGCCCGGACCCGGGCGAAGCGGGCGGCCAGGCCTGCGGCCATCGAGGCGTAGTTGCGGTCGTACTCGTCGCTGCCGATGAAGCCGGTACCGGGGAAGGCCCGGTGCCAGAACTCGTAATAGCTGTCGAGGTAGTCGGCGAGTTCCTGCCGGTCCGGCAGGAAGGCCGCGGCCATCACCATCATCAGCTGCGCGGAGGTGCCGAGCAGCACGGTCCGCAGATGGAGGTTCTTCGTCCGGAAGGCGTCGATGACCAGGTCGCTGGAGTGCCTGAAATGCCATTCGGCGAGCTCGATCCCGGCCGGGCCGCCGTATTTGCCGTACTCCGGTTCGTAGACCTCCTCGCTGCGCGAATTGTTGGGGCGCAGGTTCATCCGGCCCTGGTCGTCCATGTAGTGGCCGCGTTCGGCTCCGGGGAACTCGATGTCGAACAAGGTGTTGTAGAAGTCGTTGAGGAAACCGGAGTCCACCTCGTACAGCGCGGGCCGTTCGGCCAGGAACGCGTCGACGGCCGCCTCCGTACGGCGTCGGACCTCGGCTTCGGCGTCCGGGGTCGCGGGCCTGATCCGCAGCCGCACGTGCGGGCCCTCCAGCCAGTAGTTGATGAAGAAGTAGCCCGTGAGCAGACCGTCCGCCTCCAGTTCCGCCACCAGCGGGCGGATGCAATGGGTCAGCATGGGCCGGGGGTTGGCGGCGTAGAAGATGTGGGTGGCCTGCCAGGCTCCCGTCGGGCGGATCTGCGTGGTGGCCGGGGTGGGTGGGGCCGGTCTCATGAGCGGTCTCTCCTTCGGGCGGTGGCCGTCTCCACCGCGAGTTCGGCGACATGGCGGCCTCGGCCGGAGACGGTGTGCAGCCCGTCCTCGTCGGGCAGCATTTCCCGGAACACGACCCGGGCCTCGGGGGTCTTGATCAGTGCCTCGAACGCGGACAGGGAGAGCGGGCTGTCGAGGTCGACGTAGCTGGGCTTGGCACCAGTCGCCCCGCGCGCGCCGCTGTCGGCGACGGTGGCGAAGACCCGGTCCGGCAGACCATGGGCGCGGCGGAACGCGTGCCAGTCCAGGAACCACGTGTCGTCCCCGGTCCCCGGCCGGCGCAGCGGCAGCACGGCGGCGGGCGCGCTCCAGCTGCGCCTGCTGAGGACCACACTCCCGTGCCGGACCCGCGGCCTCGTGGTGACTCCGCCCTCCGGCGCGCCCTCGGGCACGCCGCCCCACACATTGAGCGGGGACATGGAGGTCGGCGAGAGCAGCAGCAGCGTGCGGGGCAGTTCGGGCAGGGCGAGGGGGACGAGGTAGCCGAGGTAGACGGGCACCACCTCCTTGCCCAGCCGGGTGGAGCGCAGGACGAGCCGGCCCGTGGTCCGGTCGTGGGCGAGGTGGAGGTCGTTCAGGTGGATGCGGTTGGGGGCGGGCAGGGTGCCGCGCTCGCCGGGGCAGACGATCTCGTACTCGGTGAGCCGGCCGTGCAGATTGAGATTGCTGGTGACGGGCCCCCCGGTGACCTCGGCGAGGACGGCGCCCTCGGGTACGAGGCCGGCGGTTGCGGCGAGCAGCTCTTCGTCGAGGCCGTCGAACAGGTGCGTGAACCTGCTGAACGGGAAGGAGACACCCCCGTAGGAACGGTTGAGGACGACCAGCGGATCGGCGGGCCGCTCCACGATCTGCACATGGTGTGCGAGCGGACTGAACTCCGGTGCCAGCGTGGACAGTTCGGAGGCAACCTCGTCGAGGATGCCGTCGTCGACGTGGATCTCGCCGCTGTCCGTGCCCGACTTCTCCCAGGCCGACCACAGGGCGCGCATCCGTTCCACGAAGGTCTGCCGGGCCGTGTCGAGGGCCTTGAGCTGCGGCAGGGACAGCCAGTTCTCCTCGGGTACGTAATTTCCGTCCGCGTCGAACGTGGTGTGCTTCGCGGTGAACGACATGTACTGGTCGAAGAAGTCCTCGTGGAAGTCGTGGACCAGCTTCAGCAAATCGTCGCAGCGGCCGCCCTGTCCGTACCGGGCGAGGAAGAACCCCTTGAAGGTGACGCGCTGCGGCAGGGTCAGGTCGAAGGCGGGCAGGATGCGTTCCACCGCGCCGAGCGGCCCGGCCGCCAGCCTCTCCCAGGCCGGGGCGGACAGTTGGGTGCGCTGCCCGGCCGCCACGTCCTCGTACAGCAGGGTCTGCGGAATTCTCGCCCTGTCCATGCCGAGCTCCTCCTCCTGGAGGGTGCGCAGTGCGGTGCGCAACTCGTCCATCAGCGAACGCCGTTCGGCCGGACTCGCGTCCGCGAACCGTTCGACACAGGACGCGGGGGCGTCCAGACGCCCGGCGAGCCGGTCCGCCCAGGGACGGTCGAGTCCGCGCAGCGAGGTCTGGAAGGCGCGCAGCGGATCGGTGTCATGGACCTCGGTCCGCAGGCAGGGGACCTGCACCATGCCGAGGTCGAGGAGCGCCTGGAGGTAGTGGGCGCACTCCTCCTCGTCCGCGTCCTGGTCCGCGGCGAGCCAGCCGGCCAGCTCCCCGTAGCGAAGGGTGCCGCGCTCCTCGAACAGACCGAGAAGGCGTTCCAGAGTGCCGCTGCGGCGGAGGAAGAACAGCCGGTCCTTCACCGCGTCGAAGGTGACAGCGGTGTCCTCGTCGCCCTGGGTGACCCAGCGGCGCACATAGCGGACCCGGTCGTCGTCGCGACCCCAGCCGGAGGCCAGGGCGACCGGCAGATCGGCGCGGCGGACCGGGTCCGCGATCACGGCTTCCGCGAGCCTGCCGACGGCGACGACATTGAGCCGCAGCCGCCCGGCCCATTCGTCGCCGACCCGGACCCGGAGGCCCTGGTCCCCGGCAGGCTCGCCGAAGGTTCCGAGGGCGACGCCGGTGAACGTGGAGAACGGGCTGGTCTTGCACACCGTGCGGTAGAGGTACGAGAGCAGCGAGCGCTCGATCTTGCGCTGCTTCTTGTCCGGGGGCGTGACGGCGCTGCTCCTCGCATACGCGTCGAGCTGTGCGTCCAGCGCCGGGGACGCCAGCAGCAGCCCCTTGCGCAGCCGCTCCTCTCCTGCCAGCCGACGCAGTACGTCGCGGGCGCGCCCGGTCTCGTCGGCGAGCAGGGCGCGGCCCATCGCCCGCTGCTCGTCCAGTCGGCGCCGGCCGGTCAGCCAGGCCGCCAGCGCCGCGCCGGCCGCCGCGTCGAGGCCCTGTACGAGGGCCGGTAGACGGCCGGCGGCATCGGCCCTCGGCAGCCGGTTGTTGAAGACGTCACGGCGCAGTCCCAGCAGCGTGCGGCGCAGCGCCTCGTCCTCGCTGCCGCCGATGAGGTCGTGGATCAGGTCGCCGAGCCGCTCGCCGTCGGCGCGCAACCGTTCGGTGGCATGCAGGACTTCGTCGGCCCAGCGGCGGCTCTCCGGGCAGCGCAGCGCCTGCACGCTCTCGACCGGCAGGCCGGCGACCCGCAGCATGAAGCGGGAGCGGGTGGCAGCGGCGGTGGATGGGTGGTCCGGCGTCATGGCGGGGTTTCCCCTTCTCGTTCCGGTCGTCGTCGGAAGTGGCGGCGCTCAGGCGATCTCGTACCGGAAGTCGGCCGGGGCCGGCCGCTCGTTGCCGATCATCATGATCAGCAGTGGCGCTTCGCCCGTCCCGGCGAGAGAGAGTTCCTCGATGTACGAGATGTTGTCGAAGCCGAGCGCCACCCCGCAGCCGATGCCCACGGCGGACGCGGCCGTGTAGGCGGTCTGGGCGATCGCCCCGACGGTGGCGTTGACCAGGCGGTATCCACGGTCCCCGACGGCGTCGAGGACGGCTTCGGTGCGGACGGTGGGCACCAGGACCGCGCCGGCCTGCTCCAGGTTGTAGTTCGACAGGAAGTAGTTCTTCTGCAGGAACTCGCCCGGCCTGCCCGCCTTCACCAGCCGCAGACTGTGCGCGTCGGGGTCGTACTCGTACGCACCGGGCGCGATCCCCTCGACATGGCCGACGAACGCATAGAGCTTCGCCAGCCGCTGCCCTCCGGTGTCGCCGCCGATCCGCGAACCTGCCACGGAAGCCGCCAGGCAGGCCGCCAACTGCCCTGCGCCGATCGGGCGCTGGGCGTCGAAACGGCCGAAACTGCTGCGGCGGGCGCGCAGCGCGGTGCGTACGTCCGTGTCGAGCGGCGGAGCGGGCGGCAGTGCCACCTCCGGGCGGGCCGGATCGGCGGGGTGCGCGGCGGCCGGGGCGAGCGCCGCCGGGTCGGGACGGTCGGTGGCACGGGCGGCGGTGACGGCCTGCATCCGCCGGAGCGCGTCGAAGGTGAGGACCGTACGCGAGCGCTCACGGTCCCGGTGGCGCACGGAGACCGGGGAGGCGGACGGTGTGCGGGAGGCGGCCCCCGCCCACTTCAGCGGTACGACGGCGAAGATGCCTTCCGCCTCCGTGTCCACACCGAGCAGCCGTCCGAGCCGCTCCTCGTCGAACCAGAGCGCGGGCTGAACGGACAGCCCCCGGGCGCCGGCCCACATCCGCCAGGTCTGTACACACGCCCCGAGGTCCATGGACACGGCGTGGAAGGAGAAGTTGTTGTACTTGAAGGCGTTCTGCCAGTACTTGATCCCGAGGACCAGATACTGATCGGTGTCCGGACCCGGCGCCCCGTCCCCGAGCGCCGCCCGCACCTCGCCCGACACCTCGCCGGTCAGCAGCCGCTGCATCGCGTGGTGCCGCGTGGAGTAGTAGTGCACCCCCGGCGGTACGGGACCGCTCGGCCCGGACACCCAGTAGAGGCTGACCGGGTAGAGCCCGCCGCCGGACGCGGAACCCCGGGACCAGTTGGCGAGCGGGTAGTACGGCAGGGCGCCGAGGTCGGTGTTGGTCTGGACGCCCAGGCGGCGGCCGGTCAGCCCGTAGGAGTCATGGAGCATCCCGGAGAGCAGCGTGAGGTCGAACTCCGCTTCCTCGCCGGAGTCCTGGGCGAGACCGCGATCGAGTGCCGCGTGGTCCGGGTAGTCGCAGGCGGGCAGCGGCAGGTTCTCGACGCCGGGATAGAACTTGGCCTTGCGCGGGCCGTCCGACCAGTTCGGTACGAAATCGGCGGGGTCCATCGGGACCCGGCCGCGCTGAAGGATCGCGGCGGCGTATTCATGGGCGTACCCCATGGCGGGCTCCTCGGTCATGGGAAGGGGTGCGGGGCGGGGTTGAGGTCGGCGTCGGTGAGATCGCTCTCGCGCAGCCCGGCTTCGCGCAGGGCGGTGCGCAGCCGGTCCATGCCGAGCGCGCGCTGCCGGGTCCAGCCGAAGTCGATCGGCAGCAGGCCGGGCACGATGACGCCGACCGTGGTCAGGCCCAGCTCGCGCTGTTCCGGCATGGTCTGGTCGACGACGATCACGTCGAATCCGGCGGCGGTGACGGCATCCACGCATCGGCTCAGGTCGTCCCGCAGATCGTCGGAGACGGGAAGCACCGAGCCGTCCCCGTACAACTCGTCGAAGGACCTCAGGGGAGGGCGCGGCGCTCCCGGCTCGCCGATCAGGAAGTGCGCATGGCGGCCCATCTCCGGGACGCCGTAGGCCAGGGGGTGGTCGTGCAGCGCCTCGACCCGGTGGAAGTCGTCCGCCATGGCGCGCAACCGCTCCAGGTCGCGCTCGGTGCGCCGGCGGAGGTTCACCGCGTCGGTGGCGATCTCGCACAGCGCACCGGCCAGGGCCGCCTCCGGATCCAGTCCGGCACCCGCGCCGAAGCACATCAGGCCCGGCCCGCCGTCCATCCGCACGGCGACCCCCGTGACGACCGGGATCGGGAAGGAGATCCGGGTGTCGAAGAAGCGGGCCTCGTAGCCGTACATCTCCAGCCGGTCGACCATCTGACGGGTGGCCCGGCGACGGCTGGTGCGCGGGTCGATCTCGGGCAGCGCGGCCTGCCCGTACCAGGAGAGCAGGAACGCGTCGCGCTCGACGAGCTCCATCAGCCCGTAGTAGACGGCCTCCTCCAGGCAGCCCCCCGAGGCGCAGCCGTTGGAGCTCTCCTGGACGAAGCGGTTCTCCAGACCGGGCGCGTGGTAGTACGTGAGGACTTCGGGCACCAGGACCGTGCGCCGGTCGCGCAGGGACCAGCCCTGGACCCAGGGGATCGCACGGTCCGGGGAGAACGGGGTGACGCGGGGGTTGGCGCGGTGGAAACCGTCCGAGTACAGCCCGCACACGCGCGGGTCGAGCGCGTGCTCGCCGCGGGCGCGCAGGGCGTTCAGGGAGTCCCGTGTCTGCGCCTTCCTGGCCCGGGAGCGCATGCCCGCGTACCGCTCAAGACCTTCGAGCACACCGATCCGCATGCTCTCGGCGAAGGTGTCGGCGTGACCGCCCCAGAAGGTCTCGCGCAGATACTCCCCCGAGCGCATGGAGAAGCAGCCGATGGTGGCGGAGGTGGAGGTGGAGGAGACGTCCTGGACGACGGACGGGCCGAGCGAACCGCACACCGGGTTGGCGTACGGCTCGACGGGCAACTCGTACTCGTCGATGTCCCGGACCCGGAAGCTGCCGGGCCGGTGTTTGGGCGCCGGGCGCAGCGTGAGCGTGGCTGCCTCGGCGGTGTCCGGCTCCGCCACCGCGCAGCGCGGGCACTCGGGGTCGGGGACGAGCGGATAGTGGCGGACCGTCAGGGTCCGGAGGTCCACCAGGTGCACTGCGGGGAAGACGCCGGTCTCCGGTCCGGTGCCGCCCAGCCGGGCGGCGACGACCCCCGCGAGCGCGTGTGCGGCGAACGGTGTGAGGTACGGGGACTCCCCGGCCGTCCGGGTGCCCGAACCGAGCTCCAGCGCCTCGCGCAGCGCGACGGAACGGGCCGCCTGCCAGCGCCGTTCGAGGCAGTGGGCGCAGAGCCGCGGGCCGGCGTGTCCGGGCGGCGCGAAGGGGCCGACGACGACGTGCCGGCCGTAGAACCGGACGGGCACGGCGGATGCCCCGGGTGCGGCACCCACGTCGACCCCGCCGTCCACGAAGGCGTCACGTATGCCGAGCGGCGCCACGTCCAGCGGGGGCGGGGTGCCGTGGTGAGTCAGTGCGTCATGGAGGAGTGCCGCGAGCGTGTGCGCGGACTCCGCCGGCCGACGGTGTTCACGAACCGGGGTCTCAACGGCCATCGGGCCCGCTCCCGCCGTCCACCGTGAGCAGCACCCGGGCGGTGCTGATGCCGCCGGTGGCGAGATCGGCCGGGGTGGTGGGCACGTACAGGGCGTCGCGTCCGGCGCGCCGAAGCCGGTCGAGCACCGCGGCGAACGTGGCCGTGGGCCCGTCCGCCGTGACCGGGCCGCCGGTCACCGCGATGCTCCCGGCGGCGAGATCACGGACCAGCGGGTCGCCCGGGTCGACCTCCGCACTCGGGTCCTCGGCGGCCAGCTGCACCTGCCCGAGCAGATCCCGCAGCGCGGCACAGGCCGCCGCCCGGCGCGACAGACCCGCACCGACCGCCCAACGGCCCTCCCGTCCCCCGCCGTCGGACTCCCGGGCCAGCACCACCTGGGCCGAGGTGCGCTCCCCCTCCCCCAGATCCAGCAGTTCCACGGCGAGATCCAGGTTGACCGCGGACTTCAGCAGGAACACCAGCTCCGGGTCGTCGTCGGAGACCGGGCTCACCACCGCTGTACCCCGGACCGCCCGCAGCAGTGCGTCGTGCGCCAGCGCCGACATCAGACCGACGCCCGCCGCCTCCCGCGCATCCGCACCCGCGCCCGAACCCGCGACCGTCGCGAGATGGAGCCGGTCCCGGTTGTGCGCCCCGAAGGTCCGCACGGCCGCGGCCGGCACCCGCACCGGTTCCTTGCCGATGAGCGAGGTCGCGACGGTCCAGGCGCCCGGCAGGGCGCCGCTCCCGCCGCCGGTGGTCAGCGCGTCCGGGCCGAGTATCCGGTCCGCCGCCACCTCGAAGTCCGTGTCGAGGGGCGCCACGTGCTCCACGTACGCCGTCGCCGCCGCGTACAGCGCCCGCATCCGCGCGCCCGCCAGATGGTGCACGTCGAAGGCGGCGATCCGGCGCCGCGCCCCGGCGCCGAGCGCCACCTCGACCCGGCTGATCTTCAGCGGGGTCTGGGTCAGCCTCTCGTCGTCGTAACGGCTGAAGATCCCGGTGTGCGGGCGCACCAGCGCCGCGCTGATCCGGTTCAGGTCCTCGACCATGGCCTCCGCGTCGCGAGCGGTCTCCACGGTCGGGGTGACCGGCAGTGCCAGGCCGCCCGGCAGCGCGGTCGCCGGCTCACGCGCGTCCAGGGCGGCGCAGCGGCCGCAGCGGGGGTGCGGCCGGACCGGCTCGGACACCACATCGAGCGAGGCCAGGTCCTGGACGAGGACCTGACCGTCCGTCTCGGCGGGCAGCGCACCGGTGGTGAGGCGGAAGATCTCGTAGCCGAGGAGGTTGCCCACCATCGCGGCGACCGGGCCGGACAGCTCGTCCCGGGACACAGGTGTGGCGCCCGCCGCCTCGCCCCACAGCTCGGCGGCCTCCCCGGCGGCCACATTGCCGCCCAGCCGCAGCAGGGCACAGGACCAGCAGCCGGTGGAGGTCGCGGTGGAGAGCGGGCCGACGACCAGACGCTCGCCGAACAGCCAGGCGGGGATCAGGGTCCGGCCCTCGGGCACCCCGGCGGCGAGCAGTCGATGGGTACGTGCCCCGGCCCCGGCCCCGGTCACCACGACGACGTCGTAACCGTCGAGCGCCTCCCAGCCGGCCTCCGCGCCTGCGCCGATACGGTCCGCCTGTGCGGCCGCCCGGCCCGCCTCGGCCGTGACCTCGCCGAACTCCCTGGTCGTGCCGATCCGCGCGCACCCGTTGCGCAGCAGGCTCAGCGCGCACCAGCGGGCGACCTCGTCGTCGCCGAGGACGGCGACGCGGGTGGCGCGGAAGCGGGCGAAGCGCTCCGGCGCGCCGTCGACGTAGTGGTCGACGTAGGCGATCTGTGCCGCGAACCGTTCCGCCACCTCGTCCGGCACCGGCCGGGCCCCGGTGTCGGCCTCGGGCACATCGCGGGCGAACCCCCGCTCGTACAGCGTCTTGACCAGCTCTGCCGCCATCGCACGCTGCCCCGGGCCGAAGCCCGCGCAGACGTCGGCGAGCCGGTGGTGGCCGGCCAGATGCGGGACCACGAGGGAGGCGAAGCGGTAGGCGGTGCGGCCGGCCAGATGGAACCCACCGTCGGCGTTGTGGAAGAGCACCCCGCCAGGGGTCTCGGTGAACAGCACGTCCCGGCGGATGCGCGGCCGGGTCGCGGCGAGCGCATCGAACGTCCCGGCCGCTGCGGTTTCGGCACTCTCGGCAGTCTCGGCACTCTCGGCCATGGGGTCACACCTTCTCTGTGCGGCGGATGCGTTCCTGGTCGGTTCTTCGTACGTAGGCGCGGAGCAGTTCATGGATGCGGTACGGGCCCGGCGGGCCGTCCTCCAGCAGTCCGGCGTCGGCCAGCCGTTCCAGTTCCGCTTCGGTGACGGCCGGGACGTCCTCGGCCGTGAAAGCGGCCCCGGGTGCTGCCGCGACCCGCAGGAACGCTTCGGACAGCCGTGGGTCGAGCCGGTCCAGCGCACCGTCGAGCAGGGCCGTCACGGAGAGGCCCGGGGAGTCGGTGAGGGTGAGCCGGGCGAGCGGATCCTCGCCCAGCCAGCCGACGGCATCGCCGAGCCGCAGCCCGGGCCGGGTCAGCAGACGGGCCGTCAGGATGCGCAGCGCGAGCGGGAAGTGACCGCAGAGCGCCGTGAGCCGACGTGCCGCGTCCGGTTCCGCCTCGACCCGTTCGGTGCCGAGCACGGACAGCAGCAGCGCGTACGACTCCGCCCCAGTGAACGCCGAGAGCCGGTGCACCCACCCGCCGTGCGTGGCGATGAGCCCGGCGAGCCCCATCCGGCTGGTGACGATCACGGCCCCCTGCGCCTGCGCGATGACGGGCAGCAGTGGGCGCACCTGATCGGCGTCCACCACGTCGTCGAGTACGAGCAGGGTGCGTCTCCCCGCCTGTCCGGGGCGCAGAGCCGCCGACATCTCCGCCGCGACGTCGGCGGCGCCGCGGGCTTCGCCGTCCGGCCGGGTCGCCCGGACGAGCAGCCGGCCGCCCGGGAAGCTGTCCCGCACCAGGTGCGCGACGTGATGGGCGAGGGCCGACTTGCCGATACCGGGCGCCCCCGACACCAGGACGGTGAGCGGGTGCCGGTCGTCCTCGCCGGGTGCGGCGGGGGCGGTGAGGCGGGCCACCATGGCGGCGGTCTCGGCATCCCGCCCGGTGAAGTTCGGTACTGCGGGAACCGACGCAGCCGCGGGTCGCGCGGTGGCTCCCGGCAGGGCCGCGCCGGCGGACGCTTCCGGGGACCCCGGAGCGGTGGGCTCCGCCGCGGCCGGTACCGGGCCGGGGCCGCCCGCCGTGACCACCACCTCCCCCTCGACCACCCGCGGGACGGCGCCGGGCAGTTGAGGGGTCCGGCCCACGGCCCCCAGATCCTCGCCACGCAGAATCGCGAGCTCCAACTGCTGGAGGGCGGGAGAGGGGTCGACACCCAGCTCGTCCAGCAGGAACCCCTTGACCCTCCGGTACTCCGCGAGGGCCTGGGTCTGCCGTCCCGTCCGGTAGAGCGCCTCGATCAACTGCTCGTGAAGCCGCTCATGGCCCGGGTATACGCGCGTAGCCGTCCACAGTTCGACGAGGGCCTCTCCGTGGCGCCCCAGGCCCAGCAGCAGGTCGCAGACCCGTTCCACACTGCGCAGCCGCTCCTCCGCGAGACGCGGCACCTCGTCCCGGTGCAGCACGTCGGAGCGCACATTGGCCAGCAGCGAGCCCTGCCAGAGGGACAGCGCGTCCTTGAGCGTGCAGAGCTCCGCCTCCGGATCGTCCGACATGACCACGGCCCGGCGCACCTGGTCCCGGAAGCCGAGCAGGTCCAGGGAGTGCGGCTCGGCAGTGATCCGGTAGCCGCCGGGCACCGCCTCGATCGATGTCTCCGTCACTCCGTGCTTGGTGAAGAGCCGACGCAGCCGCAGTACACAGGTCTGGAGCGCAGCCTTGGCGGTGGCCGGCTGTTCCTCTCCCCACACGGCCCGTTGCAGGTAGTCGGCGGACACGACGGCATTGGCGTGCAGGAGCAGCGCGGCCAGCAGGATCGTCGGCTTCGACGGCTGGAGCACGACGGCTTCGGGGCCGTCCGTGAGAGTCAGCGGCCCTAGCAGCTGAAACCGCATCACAGCGCCTAGTCCCAGCCGTTGACCAGCTTGCACACCTGCACGGGTGCGGCGGGCGAGGGGAGTCGGTCCACCACCGCCTCCAGGCGCGTACAGAGCGTCTGAACGGCGTGCGCCGGACGGCGCTGCGGGGCCGGGGGCCGGAGGAGGCCGTCCCCGAGGCTGAGGCGGCACCGGCAGAGAGCGCGAGCGAGACGAGGGCGATTCCGGTGACGGCGGCAGTGCGTGCGGCGCCGGCCGGCTGCGTCGAAAGCGAAGACCTGAACACGATTTCCCCTTCGGCTGTTGCGTCCTGCCGGGGATTCCCGGCAGGACGACGATGCCAGCGAGGAGGGCACGGGCGCGCGCCCGGCCGTGTCAGCTTGCTGCACGGGCCACGGCAGCTTCGTGCAAGCGGTTCCGGTCACGGGAGTCCGGAGGAACTCACCGCGCCGTACGGAAACGAATCCGGCCCCGGAGTGTTTGGAGGAACACCCCGGGGCCGGATCAGTCATCCTACGTCGGTCGTCACCCTCGCTATTCCGTGGCGATCGCGTTCAGGACGTTCATCCTGCCCGCCCGGAACGCCGGGACCAGGGCCGCGAACAGGCCGACGAAGGCCGAGGCGACGAAGACCGTGAGGATCGTCGGCCACGGGATCTCCAGGACGTTGAGACCCTCCAGGGCCAGCAGCTTCTGGGCCGCCGTGCCCCAGCCCATGCCGAGGCCGAGACCGAGCAGGGCGCCGAAGACCGCGATGACCACCGACTCCAGGCGGATCATCCGGCGCAGCTGGCGGCGGGAGAGGCCGATGGCGCGCATCAGGCCGATCTCGCGGGTCCGCTCGACCACCGACAGGGCCAGGGTGTTCACCACACCGAGCACCGCGACGATGATCGCGAGCGCCAGCAGGCCGTAGACGATGTTCAGCAGCTGGCCGATCTGGTCCTTCAACTGCTGCTTGAAGTCGGCCTGGTTCTGCACCTCGTACTGCGGGTACTTGACGAGGGCGTCCTTGAGGGCGGCGTACGCCTCCTTCTCCTTGCCGTCCGCGGCCTTCGCGAACATGATCATGTTGTCCGGCAGGGCGTCGGCGGGGACGTACCGCGCGGCGGTCGTGGTGTTGATGTACATCGCGCCCTTGTCGATGTTGACATCGTCCGAGGTGATCGCGGCGACCTTCAGCTTCGCGGTCTCACCACCCTTGAATGCCACGGTGAGCCGGTCACCGACCTTGACGTGGTGCTTGGTGGCGTACGTCTCTCCGACCGACATGGCGTCCTTGCCGTACGCGTCGGCCAGCTTCCCGGAGACGGTCGTACGGCGGACGTCGTCCCGGTACGTGGGGTCGACGGCGGCCAGGCCCTTGTCCTCGGTGGTGCCGTCGGGGGCGGTGAGAGAGGCGCCGACGACCTTGTAGTCGGTGAAGTGCTCGATGTCCGGCACGGACTTGAGGGACTTCGCCGCCTGGTCCACGATCAGTGCGCCGCCGCCGCCGGACGGCTGGACGATGAAGTCGGCGCCGACCGATTTGTCGAGTTCCTCGGTGGCCGAGGCGACCATGGAGGAGCCGACGACGGAGAGGCAGGCCACCAGGGCGAGGCCGATCATCAGGGCGGCGCCGGTCGCTCCGGTGCGGCGCGGGTTGCGCAGGGCGTTGCGCTCCGCGAGGCGTCCGACGGGGCCGAACATCCGCAGCATGACCGCGCTCAGCACCCGGACCACGAAGCCGGCCAGCAGCGGGCCGATCACGATGAAGCCGATCAGGGTGAGGACCACGCCCACACCGAGGAAGAGCGAACCTTCGCCCGACTTGTCGGCCCGGGTCGCGGCGAGGAGCGCGGCACCACCGGCGAGGGTGAGGATCAGCCCGATCGCGGCCCGGACCCGGCCCGCGCGGCCGTCCGCCGGGGTTCCGGCGTCGCGCAGGGCGGCCATCGGGGAGATCTTCCCGGCCCGGCGGGCCGGGATGTACGCGGCGACGACCGTGACGACGATGCCGAGCGCGAGGCCGACCACCGGGGTCGTCCAGGCGACCGTGAGGTCCTTGGTGGACAGGTCCATGCCCATGGCGCCCATGAGCTTCATCAGGCCCACGGCGAGGCCGACACCGGCGCCGACGCCGAGGACGGAGCCGACGATGCCGAGGAACAGCGCCTCGATCAGCACGGACCGGTTGACCTGCTTGCGGCTGGAGCCGATGGCCCTCATCAGGCCGATCTCGCGGGTGCGCTGGGCGACCAGCATCGAGAAGGTGTTGACGATCAGGAAGATGCCGACGAGGAGGGCGATCCCGGCGAAGCCGAGCATCGCGTACTTCATGACGTCGAGGAAGGAGCCCATCGAGTCCTTGTTGGCCGCCGCGGCCTCCTTCTGCGTCTGGAGCTTGTACGCGGAGGTGTCGCCGAGCGCCGTGGCGACGTGTCGCTTCAGCTGTGTGTCGGTGACGCCGGATTCGGCGGTGACGGAGATGAAGCTGAAGACGCCGGGCCTGCCGAGCAGCTTCGTCTGCGCGGTGACGGTGTCGAAGTAGACGATCGCCGCGCCGGGGTTGGTGACCTTGAAGGTGGCGATGCCGCTGATCTTCGCGTTGATGTCACCGGTGGCGGCGATGGTGCGCAGCTCGTCACCGATCTTCAGATCGTGCTTGTCGGCGGTGTCGGCGTCGACCATCACCTCGGTGGGGCCGCGCGGTGCGTGACCGGAGGTGATCTCCATCGAACGCAGGTCGTTCTTCGTCCAGTTGCCCGCGATCGTCGGGGCACCCGTCGTCGAGCCCATGTTCTTGTCGTGACTGTCGACGACGGTGACGGACATGCTGCTGACCGCGCCCTCGGCGTCCTTCACACCGGTGGCCTCACCGACCTGCTGGACGGCGGAGGCGGGCAGTGTGACGGGCTTGCCGTTCCCCGGGAGCCGGTCGTTGTCCTCGGTGCTCCTGGGGCTGACGGTGACATCGGCCGACGTCGCGGCGAAGAGCTTGTCGAACGTGGTGTTCATGGTGTCGGTGAAGACGAGCGTGCCGCACACGAACGCCACCGACAGCAGGACCGCGACGGCGGAGAGCGCCATTCGTCCCTTGTGCGCGAAGAAGTTGCGCCTCGATGTCTTCCAGACGGTCATGACGTCCGCCCGCGCGAGTCGAAGTCCTTCATGCGGTCGAGGACCTGGTCGGCCGTCGGGTTGTACATCTCGTCGACGATGCGTCCGTCGGCGAGGTACAGCACCCGGTCCGCGTAGGAGGCGGCGACGGGGTCGTGGGTGACCATGACGATGGTCTGGCCCAGCTCGTCGACCGACCTGCGCAGGAAGCTCAGCACCTCGGCGCCGGCCCGCGAGTCCAGATTCCCGGTGGGCTCGTCACCGAAGATGATCTCCGGCCGGGCGGCAAGCGCCCTGGCCACCGCGACGCGCTGCTGCTGGCCGCCGGAGAGCTCGGTGGGCCGGTGCTTCAGCCGCTCGGCGAGACCGACCGTCTCCACGACCTGCCGCAGCCAGGCCGCGTCGGGCTTGCGGCCCGCGATGTCCATCGGCAGCGTGATGTTCTCCAGGGCGTTCAGCGTCGGGAGCAGGTTGAACGCCTGGAAGATGAAGCCGATCCGGTCCCGGCGGAGCTGGGTGAGCTTCTTGTCCTTGAGCCCGGTGATCTCGGTCTCGTCGAGGTGGATCTGACCAGAGGTCACGGTGTCCAGGCCGGCCAGGCAGTGCATCAAGGTCGACTTGCCGGAGCCGGACGGTCCCATGATCGCCGTGAACTGCCCGCGGGCGATGTCCACATCGACATGGTCGAGCGCGACGACCCGGGTCTCCCCCGCCCCGTACGCCTTGACGACCTGCCGTGCTCGCGCAGCGACGGCCGTACGCCCTCCAGTGCCCCCGTGCCTGGGAATGGTTACAGCCGTTGTCACGGTTTTTCTCCTATGTCGATCAGCATTTTTCGGCCAGCGTTCGGGATGTCGCGGGTGTACCTGTGAAGTCTGATGTCCCGAGGGGGACCGGTGCCCTGGTGCACAGCGCAGTCTTCGGGTGGGGATTTCCCCACCCCGCCCCCTGCGGTCAGCCGCATTCGCGAAGGGAATCAGCCGCTTTTCGCGGTGTAGGAACACGCTAAGGAACGGGCCCCCACCGTCACGTCCTCCGCCGGGAGGAACCACCCCTGGGCAAAACTGAGGACCGTCCCCTAGGGGTCTCGGCCCCCGGGTGGAGACCCGCCTCAGGGACTGGACCCATAGGTGCAGGCGACAAGGTCCGCAGAGTCCTTCGGACACGCCCCCCAGCAGCGGCACCCTCCCCGCCGGGATCCACGGGTGAGACAGTGTCCCGAGAAAATACGTGCAGGGGGAAGGAATCTTGGTGGGCGGCGTGGGAGGCAATGCGGGCGGCAATACCGAAGCGATGTCCGGGCCCGGGGTCGGCCCGGCCCCCTCTCCCGAGACACCGCGCGGGCGCGGCCCGGTGGTCGCCGCCCTGATGCTCGGTATGTCCCTGGCGGCCATCGACGGCACCATCGTCTCGACCGCCGTTCCGCAGATCGTCGGCGACCTCGGCGGCTTCTCCGTCTTCTCGTGGCTGTTCTCCGGCTATCTGCTGGCCGTGACGGTCTCCCTGCCGGTGTACGGGAAGCTCTCCGACACCTTCGGCCGCAAGCCGGTCCTGATCGCCGGCATCGCCCTGTTCCTGTTCGGTTCGGTGCTCTGCGCCGCCGCCTGGAACATGGCCGCGCTGATCGCCTTCCGGGTCGTCCAGGGCCTGGGCGGCGGCGCCCTGCAAGGCACCGTGCAGACCATCGCCGCGGACCTGTATCCGCTCAAGGAACGCCCGAAGATCCAGGCCAAGCTGTCGACCGTATGGGCCACGTCGGCGGTCGCCGGACCGGTGATCGGCGGGCTGTTCGCGGTGTACGCCGACTGGCGCTGGATCTTCCTGATCAATCTGCCGATCGGGGCCCTCGCGCTCTGGCTCGTCGTACGCCACCTCCACGAGCCGGCCCGCACCCGCCGGGCTGCCGGCGCGCCCCGCCCGCGCATCGACTGGGCGGGCGCCCTCGCCGTCTTCGCCACCGGCACCCTGCTGCTGACCGCGCTCGTCCAGGGCGGGGTCGCCTGGCCCTGGCTCTCCGCCCCGTCCCTCGGGCTGCTGGCCGGCAGCGTCGTGCTCGGCGTGCTGACCGTCGTCATCGAGCGGCGGGCCGCCGAGCCCATCATTCCCGGCTGGGTCTGGCGGCGGCGGACCATCGCCTCGGTCAACCTGGCGCTGGGCGCGATGGGACTGCTGATGGTCGCTCCCACGGTCTTCCTGCCGACGTACGCCCAGTCGGTGCTGGGTCTCGGCCCGATCGCCGCCGGTTTCGTGCTGTCCGTGATGACCCTGAGCTGGCCGGTGTCGGCGGCCTTCTCCAACCGCGTCTACAACCGCATCGGCTTCCGCCGCACCGCGATCATCGGCATGAGCTGCGCCCTGCTGATACTGCTCGCCTTCCCGTTGCTGCCGTATCCGGGCGAGCCCTGGCAGCCCGCCCTGATCATGCTGCTGCTCGGTGCGGCGCTCGGGCTGTTCCAGCTGCCGCTGATCGTCGGGGTCCAGTCGACGGTCGGCTGGGCCGAGCGCGGCACGACGACCGCCTCCGTACTCTTCTGCCGCCAGGTCGGCCAGAGCGTCGGCGCCGCGCTCTTCGGGGCCGTCGCCAACGGGGTCCTCGCCTCCCGGCTGGCCGCCGCCCCGGTCCCCGGGCTGCCGGGCGACCTGGACGCGATCTCGCACGCCCTGGACGACCCGGGCGGGCTCTCGGCCGCGGCGACGGACTATCTGCGGCGGGCCGTCGACGCCGCCGTCGACCACGTCTACCTGGGTGCCGCCGGGGCCGCGGCGCTCGCCCTGCTGGTGCTGGTCTTCGTGGCCCCGCGCCGCTTCCCGGTCCTCACCGAGGAGGCCGGGAACGACGCCCCGGCGCCGTAGACGTCCGCATCGCGCTGCGGGGCCGTGGACCACGGACGCCCGCATCGCGCACGGGTCAGTTCCGGTGGGAGGGTCTGCCAGGCGACGGGTGAGACTCGGACCTGTCCGTTGAGATCCACCCGCAGCGGGCTCTGCAACAACGTCATCGAGCGGTGTGGTCAGGTTCCAGGCCGGCGTCTCGTGCCAGCAATGCGGCTTGCACCCGGTTCTCGCAGCCCAGCTTGGTCAGGATCCGGCTCACGTACGATTTGACCGTGGCCTCGCTCATATGGATCCGCCGACCGGCGTCCGCGTTGGACAGGCCCTCACCCAGCAGCGCCAGGACCTCCAGCTCGCGGTTGGTCAGCGCCTCCAGTCGGCGGCGGGCCTGCTCGGCACGGTGGGCGCTCCGGCCGGACGCCAACGCGTCCACGACACGGCGGGTGGCACCTGGCGACAGGTACGCGTCTCCGGCCGCGGCAGCCCGGACCGCGCGCAGGAGCTCCGCGGGCGCCGAGTCCTTGAGCAGAAAACCCACGCTGCCCCCGGTCAGGGCGCGCAGTACGTTCTGCTGTTCCCCGAAGGTTGTCAGGATCAGCACCCGCGTGTCAGGCACGGTCCGGTGCAGCTCGGCCAGGGCCGCCAGTCCGTCCATGACCGGCATCTGGATGTCGAGCAGCACGACGTCCACGCGACGGGTCCGGGCCAGCTCGACCGCCTCACGGCCGTTCACCGCCTCGGCGACGACTTCGATGTCGTCGGCGGAGGAGAGAATCATCCTGACGCCTGCCCGGATGAGCGGCTCGTCATCCGTGACGAGAACCCTGATCATGACTCTCCTGCGCGGTCCTTGAGCATCTACCTGCGGTCACTCGCCATCATCCCTGATCGAGCGCCCGGTACTCCTCAGTTCCTCACCTCGAAGGACTTCTTCTCGATCAACTTGCCGTCCTTGAAGCAGAACCGGAAGGCCAGCTCCATGTCCGGATTGCTGCTGGACTCCGTGGAAGTCAGGCTGAGGCATTTCGCCCCCTTGGGCACAGGCGGCGCACCCATTTCCAGGCCGTCGGTCACGAAGCGGTTCTCCTTGGGCAACTGCTTGCGGATCTCTGCCTCGGACTGGCCCACCTTCACCGCGTCGTACTGCTTCGGCTCGATCCTGGCCTTTTCCGCCTTGTCCAGGAGGACGTATCCCCCGACGCCGACGGCTGCGATCACCAGTAGCAGAGGGATCAGTACCACCATCCCGCAGCCGATGGCTATGCCACTTCTGTTCTTCCTGCTCATTGCCTTGGCCAGCTCCTTCAGACCGCTCCCGTTCATGACGGGACCACCCTCGTCCAAGGAGTCCCCCGGGGTCTGCTGCCAAAAGGCGCCTGTCGGATCAACGAACGTCGTCGCCACGTTGCCGGGCTCGGGGCTCGGGATACCGCCTTCCGGCGATGCGTACGGCAGCACGCCCGCCAGCCGGAAGCCGCCGTCCACCGTCGGGCCCGCGTGCACCATGCCCCCGATGAGCCGGGTCCGCTCACCGAGCCCGGTCAGCCCCTGGCCGCCGCTCACCACGTCCCGGCCGTTGTTCGTCGTCCCGGTTGCGGGTCCGTTGGCGACCTCCACGACCAGCGAGTCCGGCTCATACCGCAGCTCGACGGTGATCGGGGCGCCCGGGGCGTGCTTGTGGGCGTTGGTCAGGCCCTCCTGGACGATGCGGTACGCCGCGTGATCGCCGGTCGGAGGGAGCGGGCGCGGCTCGCCGGAGTGCCGCAGCTCCACGGCCGCGCCCGCGCTCCGGGACGTTTCCACCAGGCCCTCGATGCCCGCCACCCCGCGCGACAGCGCCGTGGTGTCCTCCGTCGCCGCGGCCGCGACGCCTGGGGTGGTGCGGTCCTGGTGGGGGGCCTCCGTGCTGTCCCGCATCACCTGTATCACCTCGCGCAGCTCGTGCATCGCGGCCACCGACGCCTCGCGCAGCACCCCCACTGCCTCCCGCTGCCGTCCGGTCAGCTCGCGGTCCACCTCCAGCGCGCCCGCGTGCACCGAGATGAGCACCAGCTGATGGCCGAGGCTGTCGTGCATGTCCTGCGCAATGCGCTGACGCTCCCGCGCCCGGGCCTGTCCGGCGATCATCGCGCGCTCGCGTTGCTGCTGGGCGTCGTACTCCCGGAGCGTGTCGGTCAGCATGTGGTGCTGCGACCGGTAGCGGCCGGCCAGGCCGGGCACGATGATCGCGACCAGCGGCCACAAGACGCTGAAGACCAAGCGGGGCAGTGAGAGATGAGGCAGCGCCTGCACGACTGCCACGCCGAGGTTGAGGATGTATGCGAGGGCGAAGGTGCCGACGGTCTTGCCGACCACGTCGATCCGCCGCCCCGCTGACCAGGCGGCGACGAGAACCAACGGAGCGAGACCGCCCAACAGGACAGAGCCGAAGGCGGTCACCAGCAGCACGGTAGCGGGCAGCGTCCGGCGCAAAAGTGACAGCGCTGCGATCGCCAGCCCGGTGGCAGCGACCCGTACGGTGCCGCCGTTGTCCAGGGCCGCGAGACCTGCTCCCAGCAACCCGAACGCTACGCTCAGCAGCGATTCGCCCACGATGCGCCAGGGAGACCACATTCCGGGAGCCAAGAGAGCCCTGCCAGGGGTGGCCGGCCGCGGGGTCGCCGAACGCAGCCTCGCCGCCAGTGCCTGGCGAGCCGATGCTTTAAGGGCCGTAGGTTCCACACGAGTCACCCGGCTACGTTAAGACCCCCTCAACCCGCTCAGCGTCAGCCATTGGTCGCGACGGCCAACGACGAAAGTTCAACCTGGCGCGGCGGCCCGGGCACCCGTCGGCCATCCACAAGACCCCGGCCGCAGCAGAGCGCCGGTCCTCACATCCTCGCCAACGTGACAACGCCTCCCGGAGTCCTCGGGAAAGCCCCTGGGGGACACCCCGACGACACCCGGCAGCACCCGGACAACACCCGGAGAACACCCCGAAGCCCCCGCTCCCGCCCGACCGCACACAACTGCGCCAATCCCCTCGGCAGTTCGAGCCAAGGTCTCCCCAAGCCCGCATACCGGCGAGTAATATTCGCGCTTCCGACAGCACACCAGCACTCCTGCCTTGCCGTCCAGCCCAGGACCCGAGCCTTGCAAGGAGCAGCACCCAGATGTCGCACGGAAGCCCACCCCCGTCCCCGTATTCCTCCTGGCCGGAACGGCCGCCGACGCCGTCCCGGCAGCATCGACCCCCGCCTCTGCATCACCCCGATCACCTGCCGTCCTGGCAGAGTTCGGAGCCCTCGCTGCCCCCGGAGCGGCCGGACACGCCTGCCCCACCCGTGGCCGCCCCCACCCGTCATGGCGATCTGCGCCGGCTACGCACCGCGTACCGGCTGCTGCGGCGCACCGCCGCCCTGACCGCACTCGGTTACTTCGTCGTCTTCCTCCTGCTCTCAGGCTTTGCCAAGGACCTGATGGACCTCCCTCTCTTCGGCGGTCTCAACATCGGCCTGACGCTGGGGCTCTGTCAGCTCCCCGTGACTCTGTTCGCCATAGCCCTGTACGAGCGGACCGCCCGACGCACCGTCGATCCGCTCGCCGCCCGAATCCGGAGAGCGGGAGCGGCCCGGTGAACGGATTCGACAATTCCGCGCAGTCGATGTCGCTGGTGGCCTTCCTCGCCGTGGCCACCGTGGCCCTGCTGCTCTGCGTGATGACCGGTCCGGACCGCGACGACCTCGACGAGTTCTACACCGGCTCCCGCACGCTCTCGCCGTTCCGGAGCGGCCTCGCGCTCGCCGGCGACTATCTGTCCGCCGCCACCGTCCTCGGCACCACCGGCATCATCGCCCTCACCGGCTACGACGGGTTGATCCTCGCCCTGAGCATCACCCTCTCGCTCGTCCTGCTGATGTTCCTGCTGGCCGAACCGCTGCGCAACACGGGCGGGTTCACCATGGGCGACCTTCTCGTGCGCCGCGCCCCCGGCCGCGCGGTCCGTATCACCGCCTGCGCGGCCACCATCGCCGCGCTCGTTCCGATGATGGTCGTCCAGCTCGCGAGCAGCGGCGATCTGCTCGCCTTCATCCTGGGGTTCGACGGCTCCGGGTTCCGCACCGGCGCCATCATCGGGCTCGGCATCCTGATGATCGGTTACGCGGCGATCGGCGGCATGAGGGGCACCTCGCTGATCCAGATCGTGAAGACCGTGGTCCTCTTCGTAGCGGCTCTCACCATCTCCGTACTGATCATGAACCGCTTCGACTGGGACACCGGCGCCCTGCTCTCGGCCGCCCGGGCAGGCAGCGGGGCGGGGGCCGCATATCTGCGCTCGGGGCTCCAGTTCGACGGCAGCGGACTCGACATGGTCAGCTCCGAACTGACCGTGGTGCTCGGCGCGGCCTGTCTGCCACACGTCACCATGCGCATGACGAGCGCCCCTTCCACACAGGCCGTCCGCCGCTCGCTGTCCTGGGCGGTCGCCGTGGTCGCCGGGATCTGTCTCCTGCTCGTCGTGATCGGTTTCGGTGCGGGGGCGCTCGTCGGCCACGACCGCATCACCGAGGCCGGCGCCTCCGGAAACAGCTCGATCCTCCAGATCAGCGGTGTGGTGGCGGGCGGCGGCCGACTGGGCGCGCTGGTTGTCACGACGATGACGACGGCGATCTTCCTGACCTTGCTCGCCTCGGTCGCCGGAATGATCCTGGCCTGCGCGAACTCCCTTGCGCGCGATCTCTTCGCCCACGGTCTGCACGGGGTGCGCGACCCGGACAGGAAGCCGGTGCCGGGCCTGTCCGAAATGCGTACGGCACAGGTCTCGGCGGTCGTCGTCGGCCTCCTCGCCATCACGCTCGCCGTCGTGGCCAGGCACTGGAACGTACAGGCGCTGGCGACGCTCTCGTTCTGTGTCGGTGCGTCGGCGCTGGCCCCGGCGCTCATCTACAGCATGTTCTGGCGGCGGTTCACCCGCACCGGGCTGCTCAGCACCCTGATTGTCGGCACCGTCACCGTCATGGTGCTGATCACCGGCACCAATCTGGTCTCGGGCACGCCTTCCTCGGTCTTCCCCGAGTACGACTTCAACTGGTTCCCGTTCACCACGACCGGGCTCGTCTCCATCCCGGCCGGCTTCCTGGCCGGCTGGCTGGGAACCGTGCTGCCGCGCTACACGGCAGCCGAGGCCCGCCGAGGGTACGACGGGGAGGAGCCACGGATCCTGGCGGGCGTGCCACCGACGGGCCGCACCTGAGAACGGGGGCGCGGGGTTCGCAGGCATCGACTGATGAATGGCGATCAGATGCCCGAGCGGACCCCGCCAATTTGCCGCTAATCGACGGCAGTTGACTCAACCATGCACTCCGCCCACACCGTCTTCCCGTGGGGTGTACGGGGAACCGCCCCCCCCTGCGGCGAGCACGTCGACGAGGGGGAGTCGGGCCCGAAGCGGCCGGTATCCGGCCGGGTCGAGCTTGGCGAGTTCAGCGTAAGCCGCTCCGACACTCCGCGCGGCGCGTTCCGCTGCGCGGATTCCGTAGTCCACCCGACTGGAGCGACCGGCCAACCCGCTCGCCCCGCGAATCAACGCAAGTCGGTGGACCAGAGAGGCACTTCGGGGTCACCGGGTGCTCGTCTTCGAGGACCCGGTGAGTCACGGACCTCCCCAAAGAACCTGGGGAAAGAACTACCTACCCTCCCCGCCTCTCCCAACTCGTCACTCACACGGGTGACTTGGTTGCATATGCGGGGTGGGGCCGGTTACGTTCGCCGCGACAACCTCGCACACAAAGACGGCCCCCGGCCGGGACGGCAATCCCGATCGAAGGCCTGACCACCCAGGAAGTAGACCCTTCCCGATGGCTGATTCGCAGTCTAGCGCGCACCCGTCCGCCCCCGCCGGAGCTCCGGCCTCCGGCGTGATTCATGTCCGTACGCACCTCACCGCCCACTTCACCGTGATCGCCAACGCCCTTGCGCAGCGCCCCGGAAGCGCGGTCACGGTCGGCGTCGCCGCGTACATCCTCTCGCTGCCGGACGGGGCCCGCGTAAGCGTCGCCGCGTTGTGCGACCACTTCACCGAGGGCGAGATCCTGATCTCGCGGGCGCTCCGGGAACTGGAAAGCGCCGGCTACCTCGAACGTCGCCGCGTGCGCGGACCCGGGGGCCTGATTCGTACCCAGACCTACTTCTACGACGTACCGGGCCAAGGGGATTGGCCCACCCCGCCGCCGCCCCGCCCGCGGATGCCTTCCGGGGACGGGGAGCCCGGGCCGACGGCTGAAGCGGCGCCCAACAGCGCGACCGGATTCGCGGCCGGATGCGGGGCCGGATTCGGGACCGCGTCCGGCAGTAACGGCCGTGAAGCTCCCCCGGTCGAGGCCGCACCCGAATTACCTCCGCCCGCGAACGTCGGTCCGGTGGATGGAACTGCCGCCCCCGCAGGGCTGGTTGCCCCTCCCCCGCTCTCTCGACGACGCTGACCCGCAGGCCGTCGCCATCCTCGCCTCGCTCCGCATCGTCGACCGTCGACTCGTCCTGTCCCGGCGTGAAGTGGCCGCACTCGCCCCCGCCGTCACCGAATGGCTCGCGCAGGGCACCGGCGCCCAGGAGATCACCCGGGCACTCACCCTTGATCTCCCCTGCTCCCTCCGGTCCCGCCCGGCCCACATCCTGGCCTACCGCCTGCGCGAGAAGCCGGTAGCCGTACCCACCACGCCCGCACCGCCGGATCAGTTGGATGTGCTGCCCTGGCAGACCTGTGACGGCGGCTGCGAACGTGCATTCCGCGCCGCCCGGCCCGGCAGTTGCGGCGATTGCCGTGACGCAGACGGCACACCCGACCGCGACGGCACGCCCGACGGCGACGGGAGCACCGGAGCCGACTCCGCCGAAACTGTGCGCGCGGCACTGCGCGACCGTTCAGCGGCACCGCGCGGCCGTTCAAAGGGCAACAGGCAGGCAGCCTGACCCCCGCCGGACCCGTACGGCTCAGTCCTCCGCCGGGTCCGGGGCCACGCGCCCGGTGAGCGCCGCCAGCGAGTTGCGTACATGCGCCATGTGCGCCTGGACCTCCTCGCGGCCCTCCTCGTGCTCCCGCAGGATCCGCTCCGTCTCCCGGACCACCCGCTCCTCACGGACCCTGGCCGCCGCGATCAGCTCCGCCCCCTGCGCCTCGGCGTCCTCCTGGCCGTGCCGTGCGGCCTCCTCGGTCCGGGCCAGCGCCCGCCGCGCCTCGGCCAGTCGGACCTCCGCCTGCTCGGTCAGCTCGTCGTGGTGCGCGGCCTGCGCGGCCTCGGCCTCCGCCACCTCGCGTTCGGCCGTCTTCCACCGCTCGGAGTGCTCCTGCTCCTGGTGCGCGAGGACGCTCGCGGTACGGCGACGCGTCTCGGCCATCGCGGACTCCGCCTGCTCCCGCACCTCCGCCGCCTCCTTGCGTGCCTCGGCGACGGCCTCCTCGGCGGATTCCCCGGCCGTGATCAGCGTCCCGTCGGCGTACTTCTCGGCCGCTGCCCGCATCGCCTCGAAGTCCGCGCGCGCCGACTCGCGCAGCCTGCGGCCCGCCTCGTCCGCCGTATCCCGCAGCGCCTGCGCCTCCTCCTGGGCGGCGCCCCGTACATCCCGGGCCTCGCTCTCGGCGAGCGCCAGGATCTGCTGGGCGCGCTCACCGAGCGATTCATAGGTCTGCGGGGCGAGCTCGGCGACGGCCTCGCTCAGCCGGACCGACTCGGCCGAAAGCTCCTCCATCAGCGCGGTCAGCCGGGACACCTGCTCCCATGCCTCGTCCCGCTCGGCCGACAGCCCGGCCACGGTGCGGTCCACCTGCTCCGGACGGTAGCCACGTCCTCGTACGCCGACGAAGCCATGCGCGGACACCGGTGCAGAACTCATCCCTGAAGCCTCTTTCCGACTCTCCGACCACCTGCAGTACGTCTAAGGATGCGGCAATTGATACAGAAGTCGGAATCGTTTCGCGACTTTCCGGACGGAAGCGACCCGCATCACAGGCCGTACATGGCGCGGCGCCCGGCCCCCCTCTCGGGGAGCCGGGCGCCGTCCGCAGGGCCTGCCGGGTCAGATCAGCCCGTCCCACATCTGCTCGAGGAGTACCGACCACCAGCTCTCCGGCGACGCCAGCGCCGCCGCGTCCAGCGCCACCAGCTGGGCCTGGAAGTCGACCGTCCAGCGGCCCGCCTGCTCCGGGTTGAGCCCGAAGCGCAGCCGCCACATCCGGCCGAGCAGCGCCATCGAGCGCTGGAACTCCGGCAGCCCGGTGTTCACGAACTGCGGCGCCGCCGACTGACCGTGCCCGCCCGCAGGGGAACCCGCCTCGACCGGCACCGCCACGATGTTCGCGGTGCCGTACTGGACACAGATCGCCCGTCCGAAGTCGGACCCCATGACGAGGTACGACCCCGCATCGGGGGCCGCCTGCACCTGCCGCTGCGCGGCCAGCTCGGCCAGCGTCGGCACCACCGGCTGGCCCGGCTGCGCCCAGAAGAACGGCCCGAAGTCGGCGGGCAGTCCTGCCCACACCAGCGTCCGAGCCACGGCCTCGGGCACACCCTGACGGGACACCGCGCGCTGATCGAAGCGGAGGATGCCCTGCGGCCCGAAGGTCTGCACCATCTCCTGGGCGATGACCTCCGGCGGCACCGGCGGCGCGGGCGGCATCTGCGGCAGCGGGGCCCGAACCGGCGCGGGACGAGCCGGCCCGTCCGCGACCTGATGCAGCTCCCCCTGATGGGTGAGCAGATGCTGCATGCCCTGCTGACGGCTGGCGTGATCGGTGCCGTACGGGGCGACGCTGGTGATCCGCACCTGGGGCCAGGTCTCACGGATCATCCGCGCGCAGTAACCACCGGGCAGCTCGCACGACTCCAGCTCGGTGTGCAGCTCGATGACCTGCTGCGGCGGCACGTTCATGGCCCGCAGCTCGTGCAGCATCTGCCACTCGGGGTGCGGGGTGCCCGGCGCCGAGCGGCGGATCAGCTGCTGCTCGCTGCCGTCGGGCGCGCGGTAGCGCAACACGGCCTGGTAGCCGGGGCCGACGGTCGGCTGACCGGTCGGCGCCTGCGGATATCCGTATGCCGGGGGCGGCGAGGTGTGCGAATTCGGCGGTACGGGGCCGGGGGCGCCGCCCTGCGGTATTCCCGGCGGACCGGGCGGACCGGGAGGCTGCGGCGCGGACGGCCCGACCTGGCCGGGGCCCGCGAGCATCGTCGCCGCATGGTGCACCCCGCCACCGAGCGGCGGAGGCGTCGAACCAGGAGGAGCAGGAGGCGCCGGAGGCCCGGGAGGCCCGGGAGGCTGCGGGGCACCGGGAACTCCGGGCGGACCCGGAGGCTGCGGCGCACCCGGACCACCCATGCCCGGGTCCGCGAACATCGTCGCCGCATGGTGCACCCCGCCACCAAGCGGCGGAGGCGTCGAACCAGGAG
>NZ_FMDF01000060.1 GCF_900091955.1 Streptomyces sp. Ncost-T10-10d | reverse complement strand
GGACGCGCGCGGAGTCGTGCACCTCGGCGGGCTGACCGGGGGCGGCACGCCGGACCATGCGCGGGAGGTCCACAGGTCGGTGTTCCGCGCGGCGCGCGCGGTGGCGGGACAAGCCGCCGAACGGGGCGGACTGTTCGTGACCGTGCAGGACACCGGGGGCGACTTCGGGCTCGACGGTCACGCACCCGACCGCGCGTGGCTGGGCGGCGTCGCCGGTCTGACCAGGACCGTGGCGAAGGAGTGGCCGGGTGTCTCGGTCAAGGCCGTCGACTGCGAGCGGGGTGGTCGGAGCGACGAGGAGGTCGCCGAGGCGATCGTGCGGGAACTGCTGGAAGGCGGCCCTGACCCGGAGGCAGGTCTCCGCGCGGACGGCACCCGCACCACCCTGCGGACGGTACCCGCGCCGGTGAGGCCCGGCAGCACCCGGCGGATCACCTCGGAGTCGGTGATCGTGGCCACCGGAGGGGCGCGCGGGGTGACCTCCGCCGCGCTGCTGGACCTGGCCAGGACCCACCGTCCACGGATCGTGCTGCTCGGCAGGACGGCGCCCGCACCTGAGCCCGCAGGGCTCGCGTCGGCCGCTGACGAACCGGCGCTCACCCGTCTGCTCGCCGAGCGTTCGACCGAGGCCGCGGACAACTCCTCGCCCGCCCGGATCGCGGCGCGGGCCCGGGAGATCCTGGCCGCGCGCGAGGTGCGGGCGACGCTGGCGGGGCTGGAGGCGGCGGGGTCCCCCGTCCGGTACGTCCAGGTGGACGTCCGCGACGGCGACGCCGTCGCCGCCGCACTGCGCGACGTACGTGATGCGTGGGGGCCGGTCACCGGCATCGTGCACGGTGCGGGAGTACTGGCCGACAAGAGGATCGCCGACAAGACCGACGAGCAGGTCGAGCAGGTGATGTCCACCAAGGTGGACGGTCTGCGCGCGCTGCTGGCCGCGACGGCGGACGATCCGCTGGACGTGATCTGCCTGTTCTCCTCGGTGGCCGCCGTGTTCGGCAACGCGGGGCAGAGCGACTACGCCATGGCCAACGAGATCCTGGGTCAGGTCGCGTCGGCGGAGCAGGCCCGCCGCCCCGGCTGCCTGGTGCGATGCGTCGCCTGGGGGCCGTGGCGCGGCGGCATGGTCACGCCCGCTCTGGCCGGGCATTTCGGCCGGTCCGGGGTTCCGCTGATCCCTCTGGAGCAGGGGGCGGCCGCCTTCACGGCCGAGCTGGACGGCCCAGCCGGTGAGGCCCGCGTCGTCCTGGTCGCCGGGGACGATCCGGCGGCCCTGTCCCCGGCCGGCGATCCGCGTCCGGCGCAGCTGCTGGTCCGGGCGGACAACCTGCCGCAGCTGGCCGACCACGCGCTCACCGGGGTTCCCGTGCTGCCCGTGGCCATGGTCCTGAACTGGTTCGCGGGGGCGGCCACCGCCTGGCTGCCGGGTGCCGGCCCACTCGTCCTGCGCGACCTGCGGGTGTACCAGAAGTGCACCCTGCCCGAACTGGCCGGCACAGGCCACCGGCTCACCGTGCACGGCAGCCGGGGCGCGGCCGGTTCGTCGACGGGGCTGGAGGCGGAGCTGCGCGGGGAGAACGGGGTGGCGCACTTCCGGGCCGTACTGGACACCGGAGCTGAAGAGCCGGACCCGGCCACGTGGGGCAGCCCGGACGGCCTCAAGCCGCTGGACCGCTCCGAGTTGTACGACGGGGAGAGCCTCTTCCACGGCCCCCGCTTCCACTCCGTCCGCTCGCTGCACGGTGTTTCGGAGCACGGGGCCGAGGCGATCGTCGCGGGCGTGCGCGACTTGAAATGGTCCGGTGAGCACTGGCCTCTCGACCCGGCCGCCATGGACGGCGCGCTCCAACTCGCCCTGCTCTGGGCGCAGGAGGCACTCGATGCGGCGACGCTGCCGATGGCCGTCGCGGAGTGCAGGGTGTACCGGCGCGGCCCGGTGGACGGCACGGTGCGATGTGTTCTGCGAGGCCGGAAGGTTCACAGCACGGGGGCGCGCTGCGATGCGGCGCTGATCGACGCCGATGGAGCCGTCCGTCTGGAACTGCTCGGCGTGGAACTAGTCCGCCGCCCCTCCTGAGCCCCGGCCCCTTTGAACCAGCCCCGCCCTGCCGTGAAGTGAGACCTGCATGGAATTCGAACCGATCGCCGTCGTCGGCCGGGGCTGTGTGCTGCCCGACGCACTCGATCCGGACACGTTCTGGGACAACATCGCCGCGGGCCGCACCAGCCTGTCGGCCATCCCGGAGGGCCGGTGGCGGCTGCCGCACCACTGGGCCATGGGCTCGGTGGACGACCACCTCGACCGCACCTGGACCGATGTCGGCGGGTACGTGCGGGGGTTCGAGTCCGTCTTCGACCCGAGCGGCTTCCGGATCGCCCCGGAGCGGATCCTGTCGCTGGACCCGCTCTTCCACTGGGTCATGTACGGCGCCCGGCAGGCGCTCACGGAGGCGGGCCGCGAGGGCCCGCTGCCGCGCGCGGGTCTTGTGCTGGGAAACCTTTCCTATCCCACGCCCTCGGGGGCGGCTTTCGCCGAGCACGTCTGGCTGTCCGCCCAGCGGCCCCGGCTCCGTGACGCCCTGCTGACGGGAGAGCGGCGGGAGCGGCCCGACGCCCGGAACCGCTTCTCGTCCGGGCTGCCCGCCCGGCTCGCGGCCCGGGCCCTCGGGCTGGGCGCGGGCGCGTGGTCCCTCGACGCCGCCTGCGCGTCGTCGCTGTATGCCATCAAGCTGGCGTGCGACCGGCTGCACGACGGCACGGCGGACCTGATGGTGGCCGGTGCGGTCAGCCGGGCGGACCCCCTCTACCTGCACGTCGGCTTCTGCGGGCTGTCCGCGGCGAGCCGCACGGGACGCAGCCGGCCCTTCCACCAGGACGCGGACGGGCTGGTGCACGGCGAGGGCGCCGGGTTCGTCGCCCTGATGCGGCTGTCCGAGGCCCGCACCGCCCGTCTGCCCGTGCTCGGCGTGATCCGCGGTGTCGGGTTGTCCAACGACGGGCGCGGCGCCGGGCTGATCAGCCCGTCGGAGGAGGGCCAGGTCCGTGCCATGCGCCTGGCGTACGACTCGGCGGGCATCGCGCCCGAGACCGTGTCACTCGTCGAGTGCCATGCGACGGGGACGCCGGTCGGGGACGCGGTGGAGGCGCGCGGCATGGCCCAGGTCTTCGGGACCGGTGACGACGTGCCCATCGGTTCGGTGAAGTCGAACGTCGGGCACCTGCTGGCCTCGGCGGGCGTGGCCGGGCTGCTGAAGGTGCTCGGCGCACTGCGTGCGGGGGTCCGTCCGGCGACGCTCGGCGCAAACCGGCCGTTGGAGGCGCTGGCGGGCACTCCGTTGCGGGTGCTGACCGCGCCGGAACCGTGGTCCGGGCCGCGCCGGGCGGCGGTGAGCGCGTTCGGGTTCGGCGGGACCAACGCCCATCTGGTGGTGGACCTGCCGGATGGCGACCCGGTGTCCGCCGTACCGCGGCCGATCCGCCCGGCCGCCGCCGTGCCCGCCCCGGCCCGGGTGCGGGAATCGCCGGGCGGCCGTACGCCGGTGGCGATCGTCGCCCTCGGCGCCCGAGTCGGCGACGGGACCTGTACGGAGGACTTCCGGCGGGCGGTGCTGGGCGGTGAGCGGCGTGGCCCCGCCCCCGGGATCGCCGTGGAATTGAGCGACCTGTGCTTCCCGCCACTGGCCCTGGAGCGGACGGTGCGCCATCAGCTCCTGGTGCTGGAGGCCGCCCGGGAGGCCGTCCGGTCGGTGTCCCTGCCCCCGGGAGCGGACCATGGTGGTCATCGGCATGGGGGTGGACCCCGAGGTGGCCCGGGCGGGCGCCCGCTGGAGGGTTCCCCACTGGCTGGAGCAGGCCGGGCTTGCCGCCACACCCGAGTCGACGGACTCCGCCCGGGACGCGTTCCTGCCGCCCGTGACCGCGGAGGGGGTGGTGGGCACCATGCCGAACCTGGTGGCGAACCGGATCAGTACCCAACTCGACCTGGCGGGACCGGGTTTCGCGGTCTCGGCGGAGGAGGCGTCCGGGCTGGTGGCGCTGGAACTCGCGGCCCGGGCCGTCCGGTCGGGGGAGGTCGACGCCGCACTCGTCGGTGCCACCGACCTGTCCTGGGAGGCGGTGCATCAGACCGCCCAGCGGGATCTCGGTCGCGAGGACGAACCGGGGGACGCCGCCGTCGTCCTGGTTCTCAAGTCCTTGGACACCGCGCGCAGGGACGGTGACACCGTCGTCGCCCTGCTCGACGAGGACACCGCCGGCGCACCCGACGTGGTCATCGGGGACGGCCCTGACGCGGTGTTCGACCCTGCGTCGGCCTTCGGGCGCGCACACGCCGCGTACGGGCTGGTATCCGTCGCGGTCGCGGCGCTCTCGCTCCAGCATCGCGCGGTGCCGCGTCCGGGCGGTCCTGCGGATGCCGCGGCCGTCGCGCACACCGCGAAGGCCTCGGTGACACCGTTGGAAGGGCCCACCGCGAATGTCCGGCTGCGCGCGGGGGACGCCCGGCCGTGGCTGCGGGGCCCGGCCCTGCGCCTGCACGTCTTTTCCGGGGCCGACCGCCGGGAGGTGCTGGCCGCGCTGGAGTCCGGTGCGGAGTCCGACGCCGGACCGGCCCGGCTGGCGCTCGTGGCCGACGACGACGCGTTGCCGGGCCGCAAGGAGGCCGCCCGCCGCTGGCTGGCCGAGGGCGGAGCCCGTCCGGCCGATGTGCTGTACCGGGACAGGCCGGTCACGGGGCAGACCGCGTTCGTGTACACCAACGGCTCGGCAGCGTATCCGGGTATGGGCCACGAGCTGATGCTCGCGCTGCCGTCGCTCGGCGAGGCCGTCCGTGCCGGGCACGGGACGATCGGTGCACGACTGCGGTCCCGGGTGGAGCGCGGAGTGCTCGACCGGATCTGGGGTGCCGCCGAACTCGCAGTCCACCACACCGTGTTCACCCGGGAGGTGCTCGGGCTCCGGCCACAGGCCGCTCTCGGGTACTCCTCGGGCGAGTCGGCCGCCCTGGTGGCGCTGGGTGCCTGGCCGGACGCCTCAGGACTGTACGACGCCACCCGGGACAGCGGTCTGTTCACGACCGAACTCACCGGTGAACTCCGGGCGGTGCGGCGCCACTGGGAGCGTCTGGGCGTCGAGGGCTGCCGCTGGTCGAGCTATCTGGTCAGTGCGCCTCTGGAAGTGGTCCGTGCCGAGCTCGCCGCCGAGGTCGCAGTCCATCTGATGGCGTTGAACGCCCCCGGAGTCTGCGTCATCGGCGGCGAGTCCCGCGCGTGCGCGGCCGTCATGGACAGGATCGGCGCCGACCGTGCGATCGAGCTCGACTACGACATGGCCGCCCACGCGCCGGAGTTGACGGAGATCCGAGAGGTATGGCGTGCGGTCCACCATCGTCCGACCGTCGACGTGCCCGGTGTGCGATTCTACAGCGGGGCCACCGGGCAGTCGTACCGGCCGACGGCCGAGCGGGCCGCCGAGGCGCTCACCGCGCAGGGACTGAACACGATCGACTTCGCGGCCACGGTCGAGCAGGCGTGGGCCGACGGTGTCCGGGTCTTCGTGGAGCACGGGCCGCGCAAGCTGTGCACCGGCTGGATCAAGCGGGTACTCGGCGACCGGGACCATGTGGCCATCGCACTCGATGCCCCGGGCGACACCCGGCTGCGGCAGACCTGCCTGGCGGTGGCCGAACTCGTCGTCGCGGGCGTGCCGGTACACGCCGACGAGTTGTTCGCCCGGCTCGCGGAAGCCGCCACGGGGGTCCCGCGTCCCGGGCCCACCGTCACCGTGCCCGTACCCGCGCCTCCGTGTCTGCCGCCACTGGAGCCGGCCCTGGTAACCCTGCCCCGAGCCCCCGAGCTGGCGCCGGTACCGGACCGGGAGGCCGCCCGGTCCGACGCACCGGGCGGCGCTGCCGTGCCCTGCCCCGATACCGCAGGTCCGCACCCCCTGCCGGACGTTCGGCCGACAGGCTCGAACGGGCGCGATCCGCGGGCGGCGGGCGCCCGCGCCGCAGTCCTCCGGCAGAGCCTGCGGGTCGCCGCACTGCACCAAGAGATCACCGCCGGGCACACCGAGGCCCATCAGCGGTTCCTGCGGATGTCCGCTCTCGCCGTCACCGCGCTGCAAAGCACCGTGCCCGTTCCCGTACGGCCACCGGGCCCCCCTGCCCCGCGTCCGACCGCCGGGCCGCCGCCGGTCCCCGTACGGCCCACGCCCCGCTCGGCATTGCTGCCCGCTCCCCCGCCGGAAGCGGCACCCGCACCACTCCTGAGGCCGGGGCCGAAGTTCGACCGCGCCCAGTTGGAGCACCTCGCCTCCCGGGAGATCTCCACGCTGTTCGGCCCGCGGTTCGCCGAGCAGGACGCGTACGCGGTGCAGACGCGGATGCCCGAGCCACCGATGCTGTTCACGGACCGGGTCACCGGTATCGACGCCGTGCCGGCGGCGCTCGCCGCGTCCGGCCCGGTGCGCACCGACGGGACGATCTGGACGGAGACCGATGTCCGGCCCGACAGCTGGTACCTGGACTCCACCGGACGTATGCCGGCCGGGCTGCTGATCGAGGCGGGCCAGGCCGATCTGCTCCTGCTCAGCTGGCTGGGCGTGGACCTCCTCAACCGGGGGGAGCGCGCCTACCGGCTGCTGGGCTGCGAGGTGACGTACCACGGCAGCCCGCCGCAGCCGGGCGAGACCCTGCGCTACGAGATCCACATCGACGGCCACGCGGAGCACGACGGCATCCGCCTGGCCTTCTTCCACTACGACTGCTACGTGGACGGCGAACTCCGCCTCAGCGTCCGCGAGGGCCAGGCCGGGTTCTTCACCCCCGAGGAACTGGCGGGCGGCGGAGGTGTGCGGTGGGATCCCGTCGAACGGCCGCCCGGCGACGACCTGCCGCTCGACCCGCCCGCAGTGCGCTGCGTACGGACCCGCTTCGACGCGGACCGGGTGCGGGCCCTGGCCCAGGGGCGGCCGGCGGACTGCTTCGGCCCCGGCTGGGAGGCGACGGCGGCCCACGTCCGCTCACCTCGGCTCGACGACGGCAAACTGCGGCTGCTCCACGAGGTGACCGCGTTCGACCCGGCCGGAGGGCCGTGGGGCCGCGGCTATCTGCGGGCCGAGACCCCGCTGTCGCCGGACGACTGGTTCTTCGCGGGGCACTTCAAGAACGACCCCTGTATGCCGGGCACCCTGATGCTCCAGGGCGGTCTCCAGGCGATGGCGTTCTACCTGGCGGCCATGGGCTTCACCGTGAACCGGGACGGCTGGCGTTTCGAGCCCGTCGGCGGTCACCCCTGCAAGGCGATGTGCCGCGGCCAGGCGACTCCCGCCGGCCGGCGGGTCGTCTACGAGGTGTTCGTGCGCGGTGTCTCGGCCGGGCCGGTGCCGACGCTGTACGCCGATGTGCTGGGCTCGGTGGACGGGGCGAGAGCATTTCTGGGCCGGGACGTGGCGCTGCGGCTCGTACCCGACTGGCCGCTGTCGCACTGGCGGCGCTCGGGCCCGCCCGTCGTGCAGGGCAGCGGGACACCGATGCCGCTCCCCCTGCTCGGCGGGCTGGCCGGGCACCGGGAGAAGAAGCCGGTGGCGACGGCGGCCGATGGATTCCCCTTCGACTACACCTCGTTGCTGGCGTGTGCCTGGGGCAGACCGAGTGAGGCGTTCGGTACCGCGTACAAGCCCTTCGACAGCACCCGTAAGGTCGCGCGGCTGCCCGGTCCCCCCTACCACTTCATGAGCCGGATCGTCGCCGTGGACGGTCCGCAGGGCGGTATGCAGGAGGGCAGCAGTGTCGTCGCGGAGTACGACGTGCCCGCGCGGGCCTGGTACTTCGAGCAGAGCGGCGGCCGTACGATGCCGTTCGCGGTCCTGATGGAGATCGCGCTGCAACCCTGTGGGTGGCTGGCCTCGTACGTGGGCAGTGCGTTGACCACCGACACGGATCTGCTGTTCCGCAACCTCGACGGGGCGGGAACGGTCACCGGTGAGGTCACTCCGGCGACGGGGACGGTCCGCACCCATGCTGAACTGACGCGCGTCTCCCGAAGCGGCGACACGATCATCGAGTCGTTCCGGGTGAGGTGCACGGCCGACGGCGTGCCGCTGTTCGAACTCTCCACGGTCTTCGGCTACTTCCCGCCGTCGGCCTTCGGCCACCAGCCGGGCATCACGGCGTCGGCCCAGGACCGGGCCCGGCTGGACGAGCCCTGCGACCGGGTGGTCGATCTGACCGCCCGGCCCGCTCGTTACTGCGCCGGGGAACCGCGGCTGCCTGGCCCCATGCTGCTGATGCTCGACCGGATCACCGGTTCCTGGCCGGACGGGGGCCGCAAGGGGCTCGGGCGGCTGCGGTCGGAGAAGGACGTGATCCCGGACGAGTGGTTCTTCCGGGCCCATTTCTTCCAGGACCCGGTGCAGCCGGGGTCGTTGGGTGTCGAGGCCATGTGCCAGCTGCTCCAGTACCACCTGCTTGAGCGCGGCGCGGCGGACGGCATTCCACGCCCCCGGTTCGAGCCGGTGTTGCCCGGCCGCGAGACGGCCTGGACGTACCGCGGCCAGATCACGCCGGCCAACCGGCTGATCCGGGTGGACATGGACATCGTGGAGAGCGGCACGGACGCGCGGGGGCCCTACGCGACGGCTGACGCGTCGCTGTGGGGCGACGACACGTGCATCTACCGGGTGCGCGGGCTGGGCATGCGTGTGGTGTCCGACGCGGCTCCCGGACCCTCACCCGCTCCATGACGCGTCCCGCGGTGCGGACGGGCCGTACGCGACGGCGACACCGGTGGCCCCGACGGGCGGGGCGCTGCGTGGATGCGCTCGAGGATCCGGAGCACCGAGACGCCGCCGAAGTTGCCCGGCGAGGCGTTCGTCAGTCCGGTCTCCTCCTGCGACTCCAGCCATCGCTGACGGCGGCCTTTGCGGGTCGGGCGCCGGGTCATCAGCGTGATGAGTGACCAGTTCAGGTGCGGTTCGCTGTGTTGCGGAAGGCGTTCGCAGTCCCTCTTCGAGCCAGTCGACCGCCGCCCGCACCCGCGCGATGCCTCGGCGGACGGTCACGCGTTCGTCGCCGGTGAACCCCTGGTCCCGCGGCCGGGGACCCAGACGTCCCAGGGTGGCGACGTAGCTGTGGCAAAAACCGACCAGGTCGACGTACTCGTTGGTGTGCTCGATCTTCCGCTCGGCTGGAGTGCGCTCAAGGGCCACCTCGCGGGCCGCTCGGAATTGCCCGGTCACAACGGCGGCAGCCTGATCGTGGCCACTGTGCGTCGCCCCCAGAGCGCGGGCGGGGAGGCACAGGTGCCGCGGAGGGCAGCGGTGGCGAAGCCGGGCCCATCGGCGACCGCGACACCGGTGGCGCCGACGGCCGGTGCTCCTCCGTGGCCCAGAGGGTGTTGGGGCACAGCACCACCTGTCCCGGAACCATCCGCACCCCCGCCCAGGCCTCGACGCGCACTACTCCTACGCGTCCCTCGCCAAAGAAAAGAACGGAAGCCTGGGCGAACCTTCGTCCGCAGGGCGGCGTGGCCGCGCGCTCTGGCGCTGGTTTCGGTGAAGCTGAAGTCGTGGGCATCAGCAGCGAACATCCGGTGAGTGCGGAACAGATCTACTCGGCCTTGGTCGCCTTGGGCGCCGAACCGGTGCTGGACCCTGATCTGTGGCCCTCGGGGCCGCAGGCGGAGGACCGGTTGCGGCTGATGGGTGCGCTGCTGGCCACCGTGGAACTGGAGATCACTGCTGCGACCGGATCGGGTGAGGGCCTGTTCGAGGCGTTCGCTGAACCGGCGATGGGGTGGATGGAGAAGGTGGGGGTCGATTCCCCTCTGGCATCCCTCCTGCTGTCCAACCGCATGCAGCGAACCGCCGTGCAGCTGATGGGCACCGACGAAGAAGAGCCGCCTCCCGTCGGCCAGGCAGCGTCCATGGCCGCCGTGGTGGCATCGGCGGACCTGCTCAGCGCGCACCTCCAAGCCGCACAGGGCGACGAGGAAGGCGCCCGGCGGGCTCTGGACCGGGCCGAAGGGTCGGTCGCCGACGTGCTTGCCGGCATGCATGCGCTGCGTGTCGCCATCGGCGACGTGGAGGCGTAACGGCAGTTCGGCCCGGATCATCGCGGCGGCCGGCACCACAAAGACGCGCTTGCCGCGCGTAGCCGCGCGCATCGCCCTGGTCTGCTGCTCGACAGCACGACCACTCCTTTCGACGATCAGCACCGCAACGAACAGCAGTGCCGCCAGCAGCAGCTGGACCAGCCCGCCAAGCAGGCCCCCCGACGTCCTGGACCGCCTCTCGCACGCCCCCGGCCCCCAGGTGCAGTCCAACCTCGCCTATTTCTGCGAGGACGCCATGGCAGGCCGCCTGGCGAAACTCGTCCCCGGCGGGCACACTGCCACGGTGCCGGCGGCCGCGCAGTACCCGAACATGGAGAACCCGGTCCGCTTCAGCGCCGAACTGACGTCGTTCCTGGAGACCGTATGAACAGCGCCCTTCTCGTGATGGACGTACAGCGAGCCGTCGTGGACATTGTCGACGACGGATCCGGATACCTGCCGCGCCTGCGCAAGGCGATCGATGGCGCCCGAGCGGCGGACATTCCTGTCATCTACGTGGTCATCGCGTTACGCCCGGGCTTTCCGGAGGTCGGCCCGCACAACAGGGCACTCACCGCCGTAGCGCGGGCCGGGCTCCATGTCGAGGGCGACCCCGGCACCGAAATCCACCCCGATGTCGCGCCCCGGCCGGGCGAGGTGGTAGTCACCAAGAGACGGGCGAGCGCGTTCTCGGGCAGCGACCTCGACGTGGTGCTCAGGGCGCACGGCATCGACAGCCTCGTCCTCACCGGCATCGCCACCAGCGCCGTGGTGCTGCACACCCTGTGCCAGGCCAACGACCTGGACTTCGACCTCACCGTCCTCTCCGACGCCTGTCTGGACACCGACGCCGAGGTTCACCGGTTCCTCACCGAGAGGCTGTTCCCGAACTGGGCAGACGTCGTCACCGTCGACGACTGGCTCAATGCCACCACACCCCATTAGCGGCAGACCGGGGAGAGACTGGTGTGTGGTGGCGCACGCCGGCGCATCGATGCTGCTTCCGGCATGACCTTGCCATGACGCTCCGTCACGGCACTTGAGAATCCTTGTGGGCAGCGATGCCGCCTTCGACGAGCCGAGCGGGGCAGCGGCGCTGGCCGAACGAGCGATCGTCGCGGCGAGCTGGCTGGCCGGCTGGTACCCCGGCGTCCCTGCCCTCCAGGACGATTTTGTCCGCCGGGCTGAGGCGCGCGCCCGGGCGTCGCTGCCCCGTTGGTGTTCGTCGGCCGGACCGCCACCGCTGCCCGGCGGCCGACGACCCGTCGGCATTCAGGCCGTCGCGTTTCTGGACCGCCTTCATCGCACCGTCGTACGCGGCCCGAACGCCCTGTCCGCGGTGACGGTGTACCCGGCGGCGGCAAGCAGGTGCTGGGCGGTGCGGACGTCCGTTCCCCGGGATCCGGTCTTCAGCAGCGGCCATGACTTCGCGGCGGCGTGGATGATGGCGCCCGACCTGCTGACACCACCCCATCCACTCACACGGCAATCCGCCGAGAAGGCCCTGCCCCCGCGCCCGGCCGTCGGGGCAGGGGATGGTCGAATTCAAAGGCCCGGCTGCGACCGCTCGTAGCCGGGGATCGCGAGGCAGGCATCGACCACGGGGGTGTCCGGGAGCGGGACGCAAATGCGACGTTTCCACTGCTGGCGGGAGATCTGGTCCAAGGAACGACGCCAACCTCGTCACCGCGCCCGGAGCCGACCGCACAGGCGCACGCCGCCCTCCCCCATCTCTGGGGCGAGCGGTGCATATGTGAACAGCAGCCCTCAGCTGTCCTCCATCGGTATCCGCTTCGTCGGCCTGTCCGGGAAGCCAACAGCCCGTCAGCGGCCCGCCGCACCGAACAGCCGCTCCGCCAGGGGATCCCCGTTCGGGAACGCCGCCGGCTCCGTGCGGTCCGGCGCGGTGGCGGGGCCGCGGAGCCCCACCGCGTACGCTGCCGCCACGTTGGCTCCGCGCGCGGCAGTCAGCGGGTCGTGGCCCTGGCTGAGCAGGGCCAGGAACGAGCCGACATGCGCGTCCCCCGCCCCGTTGCTGTCGACCGCGTCGACCGGGTAACCCGGCACATGCCGCGGGGCCTCGCCGGGCGCCGCCAGCCAGCACCCGTCCTTGTCCGCCCGTACCAGCACACCCGCGCCCGGAGCCAGCCGCTCCCGCAGTGCCGCTGCCGCCGCGCGCGGATTCTCGTGGCCGGACAGCAGGCGGGCCTCACGGGCATTGGCGCTCAGCCAGTCCGTACGGGCCAGGACCGGGGCGAGCACCGCCTCGGGGATGTCTGCCACCAACGGCGCCGGGTCGAAACAGACCGTGATGTCGGCCGGCAGCCCCGCCGTGAAGCTCGACAGCAGTGGGCCGTTGACCGGCATCACCATCCCATAGCCCGAGAGCTGCACCAGATCGCCCGGCCGCAGCCGCGCGGCGACCACGTCGACATCCGACCGCGTCAGCTCCGCTTCGACCCCGAAGCTGGTGACGAAGGTACGCTCGCCGCCGCTGTCGATCAGGGCCACGGTGAAGCCGGTGTCGCCGTCCGTACGGGCGGGCAGCAGTGTTCCGATCTGTTCAGCGGCGAGTGCCTCGCGCACGAGGTCGCCGTACGGCCCCGTGCCGTGCAGTCCGGCGAAGACCGCTTCCGCACCGAGGCGGCGGGCCGCGACCAGGGTGTTGAAACCGCCGCCCGCAGTCAGTTCCGTACGCGTGCCGATGACGTCGCCGCCGCGTTCGGGCAGTGCGGGAACCTCGATCACCAGATCGGCGATGACATTCCCTGCGAGGACGAGACGGCCGCTCATCGTCCGGCCTCCTGAAGAGCGGGGAAGGCGGGTTCGTTTCCGGCCGCGGTGCTGGTACCTCGGCCGAACAGCGCGTACACCACCGCGCCGACGGCCATCGAGATCGCCCAGCCCAGCCCGTTCACGCCGAACCAGGTGTCGGAGAGCGGGCCCGCGAACCAGACGTCGGTGTCGCTCGTCGACGCCTTGGTGAAGAGCAGACCGGCCACGATGGCGGCGGCCCAGCCGAGGACGGCCGGAAGATGGCAGCCGCCCGCGTACCAGTACCGGCTGCTGCGGGTGGTGTCCATCAGCGCATCAGAGTCGTACGTACGCCCGCGCAGCGAGTCCTTCGCGATCACGCCGATCCAGGCCGAGATGGGTACGGCCAGCAGGGTCAGAAAGGTGGAGAAGGGACCGTAGAAGTCGTCGGCGATCAGCATGAAGTAAATACCGCCGGCGAACATCAGCACCACATCGAGGGCGACGGCCATGGGGCGCGGCACCCGCAGCCCCAGCGTGATCATCGTCAGCCCGGCGGAGTAGGTGGAGAGATGGTTCGACATCAGCAGCCCGCCGAAGGCCGCGATCAGATAGGGGATCGCCATCCAGGAGGGCAGCATCGCATTGATGGCGGCGACCGGGACGGCGGAGGTGGCGAGCGTCGGATCGCCCGCGGAGAGCAGCGAGCCGAGCGAGATCAGCAGCACGAGAGGGATGCCCGCGCCGAACGCCGAGGCCACAATCAGCCGCCTGCCCGGAATCTCTCGGGGCAGATAACGGGCGTAGTCCGCGCCCGCGTTGGCCCAGCCGATACCGGTACCGGCGGCGATGAATCCTATGCCCGTGACCACGCCGCTGGTCGGACCCGTCGGGGCATCGAGCACCTTGGCCCAGTCGACGGTCGCTGCCAGGAAGCCCATCACGATCAGATTGAGAACGCCGAAGACGACCGTGGCCCACTTGTTGATCCACATGATGGTGGCGTGGCCGAGACCGCTGATCAGCAGCGTGCAGACGATGAAGACCAACAGACAGACGAGCGTGAGCACGGTGTTCTGCTCGACACCGAACGCGGTGCCGAGCAGCGCGAGCAGCGCGTACGCCGCCGTGGTGGAGGTGATCGTCTCCCAGCCGACCCGGCTCAGCCAGGTGATCAAGGTCGGGCCCGCGTTGCCCCGCTGACCGAAGACCGCGCGGGAGAGGGTGAGCGCCGGGGCACCGCCCTTCTTGCCCGCCAGGCTCAGGGCCCCCACCAGCGCGAAGGAGCCGAAAGCGCCGACGACGGCGACGAGAATCGCCTGCCAGATGTTCAGGCCGCGGAAGGCGACGAGGGTCGCGCCGAGCGGGAGCCCGAGGATGCTGATATTTGCGGCGAACCAGGTCCAGAACATCTGGCCGGCGTGGCCGTGCCGCTCGTTGTCGGGGACCGGCTCGATCCCTCGGGTCTCAATGGCACCGCCGCGATCGTTCGTCTTCGAAGCGGCCATGACGGAACCTCCTAGCAAGGTGCGAAGGGGCGGGTGGCGAAAGCGGAAAAGCGGGAGCCGTGGGGCGCCGGGGGCCCGTGGGGCTCTGCGGCACGCAGGGGCCTCGGGGCAGCTCAGCGGAGTGCGAGCAGCCGGGCGGTGAGGGGTTCCAGGGCAAGCGAGTTGACGGTACGGAGCGTCCGGACAGCCTCGGTCGGCAGCGCGGAGAGCCCGGCGACCGAACCGGCGATCGCGCCCGCGATGGCGCCGATGGTGTCGCTGTCGCCACCGAGATTGGCGGCGAGCAGTGCGGCCCGCCAAGGATCGCCGTCGGCCACGGCGAGTACCGCGAAGGCGGCGGGCACCGACTCCTGGCAGGCCACGCTGGTGCCGATGAGCGCACAGATCCGGTCCAGGGCCTCGGCCTCCGGGAGACCCTGTACCAGCTCCCACGCCCACTCGATCCGGGACGCGATGTCGGCCCCGGCGATCCAGTGCCCGCGCCGCGCGCCCGCCCGGGCGGCGACCACCGCGGCGGCGACGGCCTCCCTCAGCGTGCCTCCACCGACGCCCGTACTCACGGCGGCGGCGAGGCCGCAGCGCCCGCGATCCCAATGGTTGTGTCATGGGTGACCTGGCAGGACTCCACGACATGGTCGAGGAAGGACTCCAGCGGCTCGACGGCAAAGGCGATCCCGACCGGGGTGACGCGCATCGCGGCGCCGTTGGTCGTACCGTGCCTCCCCGCCTCCTCCGTCGGTACGCCACGGGCCACTGCGTCCAGAGCGGCCTTGGTGGACGGGCCGAGGAGATCGAAGGAACCCTTGGCCCTCATCTTCTTCTCCCAGTCGAGCAGTTCGTGTGCGAGGCGCAGTGGGTCGATCCGGCCTCGGCCCTCGTCGATCAGCCGGCCGACGATCACGGCCTGATCGGTGTCGTCGGTGACGGAGCCGGCCGGCATGCCCGCGCTGACTGGATTGTCGGGACGGGCGGGCTCGAAGCCGGTGAGGGTGCCGTAGACCCGTACGACGTCCTGCCGGGACATCACCTGCGTGGGCATGCCGAGAGCGTCGCCGAGGGCGAGTCCGTAGTACGCGCCGAGGGCGCGGTCGAGTCGGTCGGTCACAGTCGGCCTCCTCGGCCCGAGCGCACGTGCAGTTCGAATCTGGCGGGGTCGAGCAGGCTGGTGACCTGCTCGGTGACCGAGCCGTCGGCGGCCCGGTAGACCTGGGCGAGTCGCAGGAAGGAATCGCCCGGGGAGCGGTGCAGTACTGCGGCTTCCGCCGCGTCGAGCCCGCGGACCGACACCAGGCCCTCTCCGGAGTCGGTGATACGGCCCGCGGCGATCAGAGCCCGGCTGAGCGAGCCGTCGTCAAGTCCGCGCTCCGGTAGTCCGTCTCCGGTGGCGGGGATCCTGCTGTGTTCCAGCGATACGCCCTGCCCATCGCCAAGCCGTCTGACCCGGTCCAGGGCGATGAACGTACTCGACGCGAGCCCCAGCTCGGCGGCCAGCTCCCGGTCGGTCACCTCCTCGAAGCGGAGAGTCTCGGTCGTCAGCTCGGTGCCCTGCTCAGCCAGCGCCCGGGTCCAGCCGAGGCGGTTGTCCAGCGGTGTCCCGTCGAAGGTGACGAAGGAGCCGATTCCCGCGTGGGTGGAAATCAGCCCCTCTTCGCCGAGGACTTGGAGCGCCTGCCGCAGGGTGGTGCGGCTGACACCGAACTGTCCGCCCGGTTTCGATTTCAGCTAATTGTTGCGACACTTCGTCAGCGGTTCGCTTTCACACACCTTTCCGGTTCCCACCTGATACCCCTTGAATGCCATCTCCTCCACGCTCATCACGACGGTCTTCAGCCAACGCAGCCTGGGGCGGCTGGAAGCCTTTCCCGCAGGGCGACACCGAAGTCCACAAAACCTTCATCATCTACACGGCACCACATCAAGTAATGCCACCTACATCACCTTCACTTTCTGTACTCGCGGCTTACTTAAAGATCAAGTTAGTACGATCACACGGTTCCGGAACCCATCGATCACATTGCCCCATGACCGATCAGCGGATGGCTTCTGACAGGGCATTGATCGACGTCAGCCCGAGGTTGAAAATGGACTCACGGTCCAGGGCCATGAACGTCAGCCGGTCAGAACAATCGAAAGAATGCTGGTGGTGCGACAACATGTGCCCTGCCTCGTCGCCGAGTCTCACTTCCGGGCATCGGCCTGTAACCGTGCCCGTGCCATCGCTCCACGATTTGATGGAGAAGCGCAAGATTGAGTTATGCGCAGATCTCGAATCCGGTCCAGGTCTTCCCCGGATGCTCGGTTCTCGGACAGTTCCGCTCGCAGTCGGCGAAAAGTTCCGTCCTCTGTGGTGAGTGTCCATAGCGTAGTCGGCCAGATGTTCGTGCTGCAGGTGGCGGTGGTGGTACTACTTGCCATCGGCGCCGTCGTCATGCTCGCGCTCGCAGCCCAGCGCGAGAGTACCCGCGAGGCCGACAATCGATCACTAGCTGTCGCGCAGGGCTTTGCCAGCTCTCCGGGAATCCTGGGAGCCCTGAAGTCACCCGATCCCACTGCGGTGCTGCAGCCGCGGGTCACGGAGGCCAGGATGGGCTCCGGTGTGGACTTTCTGGGTGTTCTGAACCGGGATGGCAACTATTACGCCCTCTCCTCCTATACGGGCCACCCCGGACTCCACACCACTACGGACATGGTTCCCCTGTTGGCCGGGCGAACCGTGAAGGAGGAGGCCGTAGGTTCTCTCGGCCCTCAGGTTCGGGTCTTCATCCCCGTCAAGGGGCCGGATGGCGTGGTGGACGGCGCGGTCGGCGCCGGGATCACGCTCGAGCATGTCGGCGAAAGGGTCGCAGGGCAGCTGTCGGCCGTGCTGGGCGCTGCCGCCGGCGCGGTGCTGATCACCACGGGCGGAGCGGCGACGCTGAGCCGGCGGCTGCTGCGCCAGACCCGCGGCCTCGGCCCGGCTGAGATCACCCGGTTGTACGAGCATCACGACGCCGTGCTGCACTCGGTGCGGGAGGGGGTGCTGATCGTCGGGGGTGACGGACGGTTGCTATTGGCCAACGACGAGGCACGGCGGCTGCTGGACCTGCCCGCGGACGTGGAGCGGCGCCATGTCGCCGACCTGGGCTTGGAGCCACGCATGGCCGAATTGTTGATCTCCGCACGGGGGGCGACCGATGAGGTGTATCTGGCGGGTGACCGTCTGCTGGCGGTGAACGTGCGGCCGACCTCCCTCCACGGGGGGCCTGCCGGGAGCGCGGTGACGCTGCGGGACACCACCGAGCTACGGGCGCTGGCGGGCAGGGCGGAGGTGGTCCAGGAGCGTTTGAAGCTGCTCTACGACGCGGGGGTGCGGATCGGCACCACGCTGGAGGTGAAACGCACCGCCCAGGAGCTCGCCGAGGTGGCGGTCCCACGCTTCGCCGACATCGTCACCGTCGAGCTGCTGGAGCCGGTCCTGCGGGGCGACGAGCCTGTCGAGGGGAACACCGAAATGCGTCGCGCGGCCGCCAGCGGCATCCGGCAGGACTCGCCGCTCTACCCGGTGGGGAAGCCGATCCCATTCGCGCCCAGCACGCCGACAGCGTTGGGCGCGGCAAGCTGCCGGTCGGTCCTCGAGGCCGATCTGCACACGGCGGACAGCTGGCAGGCCCGGGATCCCGAGCGGGCCCGGCAGATCCTGGACTACGGCATCCACTCGCTCATCAGCGTGCCCCTGCGGGCCCGCGGCGTAGTGCTGGGACTGGTGGACTTCTGGCGCGCCCATGCCTTTGATGCCTTCGGGGAGGACGATCTGTCCTTTGCCGAGGAGCTGGCCGCCCGGGCGGCAGTGGCCATCGACAACGCCCGTCGCTACACCCGCGAGCGCACCATGGCCGTCACCCTGCAGCGCAGCCTGCTGCCGCGGGAGCTGCCGGAACAGAGCGCCCTGGAGATCTCCCACCGCTATCTGCCCGCGCAGGCCGGGGTCGGCGGAGACTGGTTCGACGCCATCCCGTTGCCCTGCGCCCGAGTGGCCCTGGTCGTGGGTGACGTCGTCGGTCACGGGGTGCACGCGGCAGCCACCATGGGCCGACTGCGCACCGCCGTGCACAATTTCTCCGCCCTGGACATGGCCCCTGATGAGCTGCTGGCCCACCTGGATGAGCTGGTCGCCCGGATCGACGCCGACGATGCCTCCGCCGAAGGAAACGGGCAGGAGATCACAGGCGCCACCTGCCTGTACGCGATCTACGACCCGGTCTCCGGGGTGTGCACCATCGCCCGCGCCGGTCACCTTGGCCCCGCCCTGGTCCACCCCGACGGCGCTGTCACCTTCCCCGACATCCCCCTCTCACCGCCTCTCGGCCTGGGCGGTGGCCTTCCGTTCGAAACCGCCGCACTGCAGCTGCCCGAGGGCAGCCAGCTGGCCCTGTTCACCGACGGGCTGATCGAGGACCGTCACCGCGATCTCGACTCCGGCCTGGACCTCCTGCGAGGCGCCCTGACGGGCCGACCCGGGCGCCCCCCGGAACAGACCTGCCAGGCAGTGTTCGATGCCCTGCTGCCCGAGCACATCCGCGACGACGTCACTCTGCTCATCGCCCGCACCCGGCTGCTGGACCCCGGCCGGGTCACCGACTGGGACGTACCCTCCGATCCGGCAGCCGTCTCCCGCGTCCGCGCTGACGTCACCCGTCGGCTGGAGACCTGGGGTCTGGAACAGCTGGTCTTCACCGCCGAGCTGATCGTCAGCGAGCTGGCCACCAACGCCATCCGTTATGGCTCCCAGCCCATCCGGCTGCGCCTGCTGCACGACGGCAGCAGTCTGATCTGCGAGGTCGCCGACGGCTCCAGTACCTCGCCGCATCTGCGCCGAGCAGCGTCCACCGACGAGGGCGGCCGGGGGCTGTTTCTGATCGCCCAGTTCGCTCAGCGCTGGGGCACCCGGTACACCGCCCGCGGCAAGATCATCTGGGCCGAGCAGGTCTTGCATGACGGAGCCGCAGAACCCGGCGCCGACCTTACCGACGTCCTCCTCGGCCAATGGGACGAATAGAAACCGATCAGGATCGCCCGGCCGGTGGGCGAACAACTGCCGGGATGTACAGGCCGGTTGAGGTGTGTTATGCCGCGGGGCCTCCAGAACGACTTGCCCCGGCCGACCCGGCACATCCGTGGCAGGCAGAGCGGGAGACCTTCCCTGCCAGGTGCCGTCGATGCGCCGGCACGCGACGGTGACCGGCACGGTCGCGCAGGAAGACGGGCGCACAAGGAAGCCGCCGACCGTACCGTGACCGGCGACATCTGCGAGGCGCAGGGCCAGTCCCGTCGCCCGGCCGATCGCCGGCCGTACTCGGCGCAGGCCGGCCGGCACAGATCAGCCCGTTCAGCCACTCGCCGCCCCACGACCCCGCCTCGCCACGAGACGCAAGGCCGCACCCGTCGTCCAGCGGACAGGAGCGGGCGGGGTAGGGATGCCCAGGGCCTTGCGGAGCGGGGCGTCGAAAAGGGCGGCGGAGGCGGCCCGGACGGCGGGAGCGGTCCAGGGCGGGAAGCGGGCCGTCAGAACCGTGCGGGTGGCCTCCAGAAGGGCTCTGCCCTCAGCGCTCGGGGCCATGTGCCGGTGCTCGTAGTCGTCCATCCAGCGGGCCAGACGGACATACGAGCCCGGAACGGACCCGATACCCATACGGTCCGCCAGACTGGCGTAGAAGGCATGGGCCGAGAGCTTCTCCCGCGCGGTGGTACGGCGAGCACCGTAGCGGTCGGTCCAGCGCATCGGAGTGACACAGAAAGCACCCAGGACGTACACGAACTCGTCATTCCCCACCGGCAGCCGGGAATGGACACGATTCAGCACCGACACCCCCTCGCGGCCGGCGGAACTGTCCAGACCGTGCTCCACCAGCGTGTACATGAGCGCACCGGTCGCTTTGGCACGCACCAGCGGACGGTCCATCAGCTCCCCCGTCCCCGCCAGAACGCGGGCAATGGCGGGGATTCCGAAGACCCGGTAGAAGCCCAGGTTCAGCCCCAGCTTCAGATCACGGGGACAGTCCTCCAACGCCAGGTGCTGGTACGCCACATGGGAAAGGCCGGGGTCGGGTCGGTGAGCCACGTACATGACAGCATTATCGAATGCTGCCCCCGGCCTCACCGACCAGGGCTCCGCCACCCAACCAACAACAGATGGCGCCCGGCGCCTCAGCATCGGCCCGGAAACGCGTCATCCAAGTCCCGCCGTACGAGTTCGGCTCAGGGGATCGGCTGTTGAGGCAGACACGGCAATGGCCGGCCGGGTCCTGGCGCCAAGTCATCCAGGAGGCGGCGTCGGCGAACGGTCCGGAGCGTTCTTCAAGCGTCGCGAGACCTGGGCTCGGGCGACGTCCAGCGCATGGTGCTCGGTGTCGGTGACGATACCGAGCCGCCGGACGTGCGCGTACTCGTCCAGGCCCTTCCACCGGCTGAGGTCGGGAGTGAGGGGCCACGAGGTTCCCGGACAGGAGTCCGTCAAACGAACCCTCCCGCGCCGCCCCCACCGAAAAGCCACCAGGACCTCACGGTCTCCGTACTGTCGTCTGCCACCGCCCTGCGGCCGAGAAGGAAGCGGCGGCACCACCCGCTCGAACAGGTCCCACAACTCGTATGGCACCGGCCCTTCAGTGATCCCCACGACACCAGACTGTCGGACAGCCCGAATGAGATGACATATGAGGGCCCTCAGGCCGTTAGTGACACCAGGTCAACCCTTCTTGATCTCCAGGCAGTATCAACGCCCCACAGCGCCCCCGAACACGCATGGATCCTTGCGCCCAGGACCCTGGCCGGTTTAGACCCCGCCCTCTACCCCACCGTCAGCGTTGCGCGTTGACTCTGTTCGCAAGGTGGTGCCGGATCGCGGGAAAGGACATAGCGATGCCCCCTGGCGAGTCGAAAGACTCTGAAACACCTGCGGTTCACCACTCCCCGCAGCAGACCGTCCCCGCCGGCGGGGGCATGACCCCGTTCGACGACACCTACAACCAGCCGGACCCGCGCGCCTACTTCCGAGCGCTGGGTCCCTGGGAATACCGGAGCCCGCATCACGCGCAGGGCGTCTTCCGCCGCATGCTCACCGCCTGCACGTTCCCAGAAGGCACCGCGGGTACGGCGACGGTGCTGGACATCTGCTGCTCGTACGGCATCAACGCCACCCTGCTCAACCACCACCTCACCTTCGACGACCTCTACGCCCACTACGCATCCGCTCAGGCCACCGCCCTGTCCACCGCCGAGCTGATCAAGTGGGACCGGGAGTTCTACGCGGCGCACCGCCGCCCGGACCCGGTCCGTGTCATCGGACTCGACGCCGCCCCCCGCGCCGTGTCCTACGCGCACGCCGTCGGCCTGCTGGACCAGGGGTTCGCCGAAAACCTGGAAACCGCACCGGCCAGCCCCGCCCTGTGCCACGCCGTGCGCCACACCCGTCTGATCACCATCACCGGCGGAGCCAGCTTTCTGTCACCGCGCACCTTCAAGCCACTTCTGGACAGCATCCCCGGCCCGGTCTGGGTCGCCGCGTTCGTGCTGCGCACCGGCTCCTACCAGCACATCGCCGACTTCCTGAAAACGTACGGGCTCATCACCGAGAAGACCGCCGACCGCACCTTCCCACAACGCCGCTTCACCAGCGACCAGGAACAGAAGTACGCCATCGACGCAGTGACCGCAGCCGGCGAAGACCCACGCGGCAAGGAGACAGACGGTTACTTCCACACCACGCTGTACCTGTCACGCCCCCCGGCACACGTGGCACAAACACCGCTCGCCGCCCTGGTCCAGTCACCCTGACCGGCAAGCCCCGTCAGCCCAGAAGATACGGGCGGGCCCGGGCCGATCAGACACCCAGGACTGAGGCGCCCCGAGCTCGGCAGGACGCGGGCGGCGCTGGTGTAGCGCAAAGTCTCGGTCTGGTGTGACAGCCGCCCATCCACGCGGACATCACCTCGATGTAGGTATCCACGTGCACGATTTACTCGATGAACGAGCGGCCTGGCGCCGCCGGCTCCCGCGTCATCGTAGGTAGTTGCGGAAGCCGCGTGAGCTGTAGGCCTGTCCGCGATGAAGTGGTCGGCCCGGAAATTCGGGTTGCCGTGATACCGCTGGACGTAGTGCGTATCGTACAGGCGCCAGCCCCTGGTCATGGCACCCGCGATGCTGCGGAGCTGGCGATAAGCCTCCTGAGGCGTCGAACTGACGGCCCGTCCGGGCCCCGGGGGCCCTCGTGCGCCGGTCAGGGTGATGTCCTTGGTTGGCGGACGCCAGCCGGATACGCCACCGCTGATCGCGCTCTGGATGCGCCGGATCGGAGATCCATCACCGCCGCACCGGTGCGGCGTCGACGTGCGCCACCAGCAGCAGGCCCGCCGCCGGTTCGCCAGAAGCCTTGCGAATGACCCATTTCCTCGACAGAAGTGAACTCGCCCTTCCCATGAGCGAATCACACTGGATCTGCCGCAGGCTCCGGCTCGGTGCGAGGCCATGCTCGCCACTGCGCGGCGCCGGAGAAGCTCCAGAAGTAGATCTCCTCCGGACTGCCATGAGCGTCGTGCAGGACCGTACGCCTGCGAACCAACGTCGACTTCTTGGACAACGCGGACCGGGAGGCGGCGCAGACCGAGTGACGGGCGCACAACCGGCTCGGGTTCGTGGTCCGCCTGCTTCACGACGCCGGGTCACCTTCCGCTCCCGGGGCCAAGGAGCATCGAACCACCCACCGCGCCTCGGCCCTGGTCTCCCAGGGCCGAGGCGGCTGAGGAGCCGATCAAATCGTGTCCGCGACCTTGATGTAACCCCGCTGGATGACCCACTTCTGGTTTGTGTGGTTGACGCACTGCCAGATGCGGGCACGATCACCGTTGTTGCGGGTGTTGCCGGCGTCCAGGCACATCCCCTTGCCGGTGCCGGTCGTGTCGGCGATCACAATCTGCGAGTTGCGGACGATCC
>NZ_FMDF01000013.1 GCF_900091955.1 Streptomyces sp. Ncost-T10-10d | reverse complement strand
TGCGCGATGTGGTCAACCACCTGGTCGGCATGGACCTGGTGTTCGCAGCCTTGATCGAGGATGGCCCGATGCCCGAGCGCGGAGCAGACCTCCTCGGTGACGACCCGGTCGGAGCCTGCCGGGCCTCCGGCGCTTCGTTGCAGGCCGCATTCTCCCGCCCCGGCGTACTCGAGCGGAGTTATCGCGGGCCCTTGGGGAGTGCCACGGGCGCCGAGCGCTTGCCGTGGACACCTCGATGCCCGCTAATTTCGTTGAGCCCGCACCCTGTAATCGTGTTGGCTAGCGGCACCGAACTGTCAGTACCGCAGGTGTCCGCCTGGCTGTAGCAGGGAGTTAAACGTGCAGGACATTGTTGTCGACCCCGTTGCCCACAATCGGGCAGCCTGGGACAAGTACGTCCAAGAGGGCAACGAGTGGTCGAGGCCGGTGAGTGCTGAGGATGTCGAGCGCGCCCGCATGGGCGACTGGTCGATTGTTCTCATCGGGCGTGAGCCAGTCGACCGCTCCTGGCTGCCGACGGACCTGACCGGCAAGGACGTGTTGTGCCTGGCCTCCGGCGGTGGCCAGCAGGGTCCGATCCTCGCCGCCGCAGGGGCGCGGGTCACCGTATTCGACAACTCACCCCGCCAGCTCGGCCAGGACCAGATGGTGGCGGCGCGCGACGGACTCGAGCTGCGCACCGTCCTAGGCGACATGCGCGACCTCAGCGCCTTCGGCGACGCAACATTCGACGTCGTATTCCATCCAGTCTCCAACCTATTCGTACCAGACTTGGCACCGGTGTGGCGTGAGTGCTTCCGCGTCCTGCGACCGGGCGGAACTCTGCTCGTGGGCTTCCTCAACCCTGATGTGTACTTGTTCGACCACGACGCGCTCGACGAGCGCGGCGAGCTGATCGTCGTGCACAAGCTGCCCTACAGCGATGTCACGCAGTACTCCGCCGAGGAACGCGCCACGAAGTTCGGCGCGAGTGCCGCTCTTGAATACAGCCACACCCTCACCGACCAGATCGGCGGGCAACTCGCCGCGGGGTTCGTCCTCACCGGCTTCGCGGAAGCGCCGCACCAATCCAACGCATCCGCTCAATACATGTCGAACTATTTTGCGACGCTGGCGGTCAAGCCGGGCTGACCCAGCCGTGGGGCCGGCCGAGACGGCCGTGTCTCCGAATGGCCAAGTGGAGCGCTGTGCCAGCCCGACCCCACTAACTTCGCTGAGCCACGATCGTTGGGCCAAACAATTCTCCGGGATCGTCGACCAGGCCCCAACCCTCATCGGTGCCGCGCACGTCTTCTTCGAGTGGTGGATGACCCCAATCAGGGTTCCCTGGGCAGAACCGCTCGTGGAGATCGGCGGTCTCGGCATACACCTCCGGTTCTCCCGGCCGGCGGACAACGACGTGGCCGAGCAGCGCCATCCAGCCTCCGGGATGGAGCATGTCGTGCGCTCGCTGCGGGAGTACGCGGCGCGGATGGAGGCGGCCCCGGCGTCCCCCTCGCCGACGGCCACTCCGCACGCACCCGGCGACACGGGCACCTCACGCGCCGCCAAGGCAGAGCTGGGTCCGGAATTCCTGCAGTCGCTGACCAGGGGGCTGGCCGTGCTCACCGCCCTGGGGTCGGCACCCGGTGGGCTCACCCTGTCCGGCGCTGCGGAGGCCACCGGCCTGGCCCGCGCCACCGCCCGTCGGGCGCTGCTCTCCCTCCAGCAGCTGGGGTACGCGGCCCCTGCCGGTGAGGGGCGCCGTTTCACACTGCTGCCCACGGTGCTGGAACTGGGCTACGCCCGGCTCTCCCGGCTGACCTTCGCGGAGATCACGCAGCCGCATCTTGCCCGGCTGGTGGAACAGGTGCACGACTCGGCGTCCGTCGCGGTGCTGGCCGACGACGACATCATGTACGTCGCCCGGGTGCACACGGTACGCATCACGAGCGTCAACATCACGGTCGGCACCCGCTTCCCCGCGTACGCCACCTCCATGGGCCGGGTGCTGCTGGCCGGTCTGCCCGAGCAGGAGGCGGCCGAGCGGCTGGCCCACGCCTCGGTGCGGCCGCTGACCCCGTTCACCCGGGTCGACGCAGCCGATCTCACCGAGGCCGTGGCGCAGGCGCGACGGGACGGTCACGCCCTGGTGGACCAGGAGCTGGAGGAGGGCCTGTGGTCGATCGCAGTCCCGGTGAACGACCGTACCGGCCGGGTGGCCGCCGCCGTGAACGTCTCCACCCACGCCAGCCGGGGCACCCTGGACCCGCCAGGACTCGTCTGCTTTCACCTGCCGAAAGCCACGCGCCTTGTCCGCTCGGCGACTGTTGGCACAGGCGCGCTCGTCAGCGAGCCAGAGCTGTCGGACGTGGTGCAACTCCCCGCCGCGACGCCTGTCAAGGGCCCTCGCTATCGTGGCGCCCTTGACGCTCTCCTCCCTCAGGGGAGGGGATTCTCACGGCTCGCGCCGTGATCCTTCCTGATGGCCACGGAGGTAATCCGATGACTGACAACGACTTCTGGGAGTGCCCGCCGGAGCAGGGCATCGCGCAGCACGGAGAGTTCAGGTTAACCCTCATCGAACCGCCCTTCCTCACCGGTGGAGGGGTTCTGCCCGCTCACGACCCCGCGAGGGCATGGGAGTTCGCCGCTGCTCTCGGCACCGTCGACACGGTGATGGAGGAAGTCGACCGGATCGAGGCGACCGAGCGGCTTCCCTTCGCCACTCGCGCTGACCTCGACCTGGTCGGCGTCGGATGCTGGGGAACGGTGACCGAGATCAACGATCCCGCCCTGGTGTCCACCGGGGGAACCTTCCCCCTCGCGGAGCAGGCGGACGAGCTGGCCGAGCGCTTCCCCGGAGCGGTCATCATCGGCTCGGCGAGGATCGACCACAACGTGACCTACGGCACCCATGTGATCCACCACCCGGACGGGGCAAGCCTGTTCGCCGCAGGTTGGAGCGGAGAAGAGGACTGGGACCGCGAAGGCACCCCGCAAGACGTCATCGGCGCGTTCGGTATCGCCCCCGACGCGCTGGAACGGCGGGGCATCGACCTCGACGCCGCCCCCGGGTCCTTCTCCTGGGAAGGTCTTACACGGCTCGCTCTCCAGCGCGTCACCCCGCTCCTCCGCAAGGGCCGCACGCTGTCCGTGTTCCGTGTCCGGCACACCGAAGAGGCCACCGGCGACCTGGAGGACACCTGGATCGGCGAGTTCGACGCCTTCTGACCGTAACGATCCGAAAACACCCGCGAGTTGGCGGGGACATGCCGCATTAACTCCGGAACCCCCGACCCGGCCTCCCCCTAGTGTGGACAACAGGCGGCGCAACCAGATCAGTTGACCTCGCAACCCACGGCGCCGCGTTCTCAGGGGGAGAAGCTAGTGAGCATTCGAATACATCAACCTGCGCGACGGCGCGTGTGGGCGCGCCTCGCGCTCGCCCTCACCGCCGCGGCAGCCGTGACCCTTACCGGCCTGCCCGACCTCGACCAGGCGGAGGCCGCGAAGGCGCCCAACGTCAAGCCGGTGCGGTGCGACGAGAAGTTCCTCAAGAACAAGTTCCCCTCCACCCCGGCCAACTCCGGGCCGCCGGACAGCCTTCCGTACGACGCATGGCCGAACGACGAGAACTACACCTACGACAACCCTGCCAAGGCGTATGACGGGGTGCTGCCGCCGACCGACGCCCAGCGCGCGGCTGCGGGGAAGAATTACCGCAAGTGGCAGCGCAAGTACAACAGGACGAAGAATCCGGCGGACAAGGTCATGGAGATCTACGCCCGCTACAACAACCAGTACAACAACCCCAAGGGCTACCAGGACTTCAAGCGCTACCTCGACGTGCGCTACATCGGCAACCACGGCAACCCGCCCCGGGGTGAAGCGTTCGAGGCCCGCATGGTCAAGAAGTACAACATGATCGGTCCCGACTGGTGGTGCCAGGACCCGATCGAGTACACCGACCCCGAGACCGGCGAGAAGCGCACCCGCGTCGTGGACGCACACAACCGGCGCACCGAGCGCAAGGTTGAGATGAAGTCCAACGGCAAGATCGAGAACGACCAGCTCATAGCCGACCGGCAGATCGCCAAGGAGAGGCCGAAGTCGACGTTCCGGTACCTGACCGGCGCCAAGACCGAGGATTCGACGAAGAACAAGATCAAGCAGTTCGACGACGACCTCAAGCGGGACCGGGGCACCAACCGCACACAGGCCGGCGTCAACGAACGCCGGTCGAACGCCATCGAGCGCACCCAGAAGCCCAATGTCTACACCAATTACGACAAGCGGTTCAACCCCGATCCGCTCAAGGGCGGCCGGGGACCGATCATCGACCAGGCCCTGCGGTCGGGGAAGACGGTCGAGGAAGCGCGCCGGCTTCAGGCGATGTACAACCAGAACAACCGCGGCGGCTACTTCGGCCGCGGGCCGGGCGGCATCGACTTCTCCACCTTGGAGATCAACTACGTCGGTGCCCCCGTCAAGGGCAAGGGCCTCGACTATTCGATGAGGGCCGACTACGTCAAGGACCCGGACGAGAACCCCGGCTACGGCGGTGACGCCAAGCTCCAGCTCGCCTCTGACGCCTTCTTCACCTGGCTCGCCCTGACCCCGGACAAGTTCTGGGTCAACCTCAACCCGATCCGCCCCGACGTGATCATGGACAAGGAGTTCGCCAAGACCGACGCCGGGCGCGTCCTGCTGGAGGCCGACCTGACCCTCAAGCACGACTACGCGGATGCGATGAACCCCGACAAGTACGAGCGCGGGGAACGCTTCTGGCGGGCAGCCCCCCGCACCCCGGAAGGCATGCCGTGCCTGCCCATCATCCGGCAGTGGATCACCCCGAAGCCTGCGAAGATCCGGGAGCAGGACGGCGGCATCTACATCCTGGACGCCCCGCTCAAGGTCAACATGGAGGTCCCGACCGGACCCGATGTGCCGCCCAACGCCTGCAAGCTCACCGAGGCGCAGACCAAACAGGCCGAGACCCTGATCCTCGCGACGATCCAGCCGGAGCTCGAGCGCCGCGTCAACGACGACAAGTCCTACGCCGACCTGCGCCGCGTCTACTCTTCGAGGGTGGCTGCCGAGTACATTCGCCGCCAGGACGCGGTCAGCTCCACCGACTTCCGTAAGATCATCAACAGCAACGACGTCAAGCGGTGGCCGCTCAGGGCCGAGAACAAGGACTGGGACAAGAAGACCGTCTACGACAAGTACGTCGACTCGTTCAAGAACGGCGACTACAAATTCGAGCGCGTCTACGATGGCAAGGTGTGGATCCTGTCCATGGGCGGGGTCGACTTCTCCAAGGCGCCGAAGAAGAACATCACCCGCACCCAGTTCAACACGCAGCACCGCGGCTTGGACAAGACCACCAAGACATCCGTCCGGGCCGAGGTGACCTACCAGGACAGTGAGACCGCCTACCTCGGCGGGTCCACCGCCGACCAGCCCACCAGCCCGGAGGACCCGAAGCCGACGCCGACCCCGACGGGCTCGGACGGCCCGAAGCCGACCGGCACCCCGTCGACCCCGGCACCCGACCCGTCCACGCCCGGCGGTGACAAGGCGACTCCGCCGGCGAAGGACCCGGACGGTGACCTCGCCGACACCGGCAACAGCACCCCTGTCGGCGTGATCGCCGCTGTGGCCGCGGCGCTCGCGGTCGCAGGCGGCGCGCTGACGTGGTGGATGCGACGGCGCAGGGCCGCAGGCAGCTAGCCGGTGACTTCGCACATGGGGTTTTAGG
>NZ_FMDF01000189.1 GCF_900091955.1 Streptomyces sp. Ncost-T10-10d | reverse complement strand
CCCACCAGCACGTCGAGATCGAACTTCGCCGAGGCATCGGACACGGTCGGCTCGAACACGGCCTGCCCGGACTCCGTCGAGCGTTCCGCCGGTTCCGTACCGGTCTGTATGCCGGGCAGGTCGAGTATGGCGTCGACGGTGTTCTGCTTGGTGAGGACGATCTGGAAGAGTGGGTGGCGGGCCATCGAGCGTGACGGCGCCAGCTCCTCCACCAGCTTCTCGAACGGCACGTCCTGGTGTGCCAACGCCGACAGGGTCCGCTCCCGCACCCGCTCCAGCAGCATCCGGAACGTCGGGGCACCCGACAGATCCGTCCGCACCACCAGCGTGTTGATGAAGAACCCCACCAGGTCGTCCAACGCCTCATCCGTACGACCGGCGTTCGCCGAACCGATCGGAATGTCCGTCCCCGCACCCAGCTTCGACAACAGCACCGCCAACGACGCCTGGAGCACCATGAACGGGGTCACACCCTCGGCCCGCGCCACCTCCACCAGCCGTCCGTGCACCCTCGCCGGCACCTCGACCGGCACCTGGTGTCCACGGTGGGAGGACACAGTCGGACGCGGACGATCGAACGGCAGCTCCAGCTCCTCCGGCGAACCATCCAACGCCTCACGCCAGTAAGCGATCTGATGTGAAATCACACTCTCCGGGTCCTGCTCATCCCCGAGGACCTCGCGCTGCCACAGCGTGTAGTCGGCATACTGCACCGGCAACGGCTCCCACTCCGGCGCCCGGCCCTCGCTGCGCGCCGCGTACGCGACCGACAGGTCCCGGGCGAGCGGGCCCTTCGACCAGCCGTCACTGGCGACGTGGTGCATTACCACCACAAGCAGCCGCTCATCCGGACCGGCCTCGAACAGCCACGCACGGAAGGGTACTTCGGATGCCAGGTCGAACGCGTGACCCAGGGCCCGCTCGACCTCGGCCGCGAGGTCGTCCGGCGTCACCTCGGACACCGACAGCTCCCAGACCAGATCCTCGATGTCGACGATCCGCTGGTACGGCTCACCGTCGACCACCGGGAAGACAGTGCGCAGCACCTCGTGCCGCCCGATGACATCCCGGAATGCGGCGGCGAGGGAGTCCAGGTCCACACTGCCCGAAAGCGGCACAACAGCCGGAATGTTGTAGGTCGGGCTGGGCCCTTCGAGCTGGTTGATGAACCAGAGCCGACGCTGCGCAAACGACAGCGGTACCCGCTCCGGGCGCTCCCCCGCCGTCAGCGCCACCCGCGCCCGGTCCGCGCCCGCCAGCCGCGCTGCCAGCCCCGCGACCGTCGGCGCCTCGAACAGCACCCGCAGCGGCACCTCCACACCGAGCAGGGACCGCACTCGGCTGATCAGCCGCATCGCGAGGAGCGAGTGGCCGCCGAGGT
>NZ_FMDF01000011.1 GCF_900091955.1 Streptomyces sp. Ncost-T10-10d | reverse complement strand
ACTTCTCGTTCTTCTCAGAAAGATCCGTTCAACATGGCTTCCACACTCACCCGTTCCCTCGATTCCCACTCCGGCGTCACCGAGGGCACCTCGCCGCACGCCTACGACGTCGGACTGCTGATCATCCGCGTTGCCCTCGGACTGACCGTCGCAGCCCACGGTGCGCAGAAGCTGTTCGGCTGGTTCGGCGGCGGAGGCCTCAAGGGCACTGGCCAGTTCTTCACGATGAGCGGCTACCCCTCGGGCGAGACGATGGCCGCCATCGCCGGACTGAGCGAGATCCTCGGCGGGCTCGGCCTGGTGCTCGGCCTGCTGACGCCGCTCGCTGGTGCCGCCGTCCTCGGCACTATGATCAACGCCATCGCCGTCAAGTGGGGCGGCGGCTTCTTCGCTCCGCAGGGCGTCGAGTACGAAGTCCTGCTGGCCGCCGGTGCCGCCGGACTCGCCCTCACCGGGCCGGGCAGGATCGCCATCGACCGATTCCTGCCCGGGCTGCGTGCACACCGGCTCGCTTACGGGGCCGCTGCCGTGGCACTTGCCGTGCTGCTCGCCGGCCTCGTTCTGCTCATCCGCAACTGAGCGCCGCCGCTGCCCGCAGCGCCTCCTTCAGTCGGAGCACCCAGGCGTAACGCGGGTACGGCAGACAGAGCGTGTCAGTCCCACCAGAGCACGACGAGATGCTGCCGTTGGGATGCACCACGGTAGAACTCGCGCATGGCGTCGAAGTGCCCAAGTAGGTACTTCTTCGGGCCACCGACGATCTTGTCTGCGCCGTTTCCGATCAAGGCGGCGGCCTCTGTCTCGTCTGTCGGCAGGGCGGTCAGGAGGGCCGGAAAGTCGATCTGCCCGAGCAGTTCCGCAACGCGAGCTGCTTGAGCCGCTGAGAGAGCCGTGGGGTCTGGCCCGAAGGGGCTGATGGCATGCGGATGCGTGTTGAGGAAGGCGAGGTCGATGGCAGTCTCGCCGTCGAGAGCCTGCCGGAAAGCATTCCGATGGACGTCATCGAGACCTCCCAGATCACAAACCCGTTCGATCAGGAACGGCGCCCAGTCCATGTCGAGGACGTCCGTCGACGGTGGATCCCAGAGAGGATCTCCGTCCGGCGATGCGTCGGCTGACTGGCGGCAGGAGGCGAGATACTCCGCCGGGACGCGGGCGAGCTGCTGAGTGACGGCCATGACGGCAGTATCCCGACAACGTCCACTGGCTTGCCGCATGCGCGCTCTTCGCGGCACAGGGTGCAGCGATCACCGTGCAACAGCAGCAGATCAACGCTCTCAAAGTAACGGCCAGGACACCTGGTCCTCGAGGTGAGGCAGGTCCCCAAGAGGTGCCCGGCCCCCGCGGTATCGCGGGCCCGGCAGGAAAGAACGGCAAGGACGGCAAGAGCGCTCAGCCCATCACGGTGCCCGCCACCAGCGGGCCCGCCGGCAATCGAACCACGCAGATGACTGTCCTCGAAGCGCGTGCGTACCGCACGGATCTGGCAGCCAGGGCATGGCCCGAATCGGATGATGCCGACCCGACCATGGACGGGCTCACGGACGCGTATTCGTCGTCCCAACGAGAGAACGCGTTCAAGGACTGCATGTCCGACAAGGGCCACCCACAGCCGTAGCCGACCTCATTCGTCTTCAGAGGTTCTGCCTCTGGAGGCGGTCTGGCATGGAGAGCACGGGGAAGCGAAGGGGCCCCTCACCATCGGCTGCCGTGCGGCCGTCGGAGAGGCGGCTGAACGCGCTGTGCCTCGACCCGTCTCTGACGGGCTGTGGGGGCCGTTCTCCTGCCGTTGCCGTGCCCATCCCTGCTGGTCGGCGAGGAGGCGGTGCGCGCCGACGTCCAGCAGTGCGCGCGGAACATGGGTACGTGCGTGCTTCGCGAGGTTCAGCAGGGCGCCGGCCGCGGCCTGTTCGGCCGTCATCACCTGCGTGTACGCGCCGATCAGGTTCTCGACCTGCCGCGGGTGCACGGAGTCGAAGCGCAGGTCTCCGGCAGCCGCTGCGGGTGGTGGTCGACGGAGTCGGTGACCAGAGCGCCCTGGGCCCGGCGCACGGCCGACGGGGCAGCCATGGCGAGCTGCCACTCCGATGCCGGCAGACGGTACAGCGCTGCCGCCAGCCGGCCTTCTCCCCGCGGCGTCGGCGATGATCGCGGTACGGGTCCGGGGCTCGCCGGGCCGCTCCTCCGGCTTCCAGTGCGCACCGAACAGCAACTGCCCCACCCGTACGACCACCGTGTGGGAGACGACCGCACCGGGGTGCGGCGTGACCTGGGGCAGCCGGACCACCTTGCCCTGGCGGACGATCTCGTAGCTCGGAGGAGGAAGCCGGGGATGGGCCCGGGGGTCCGCGAGGTCGACCACCCCGTGACACGCTGCTGCGGCCTGCTGCCACGCCTGCGCCGAGCCCCGCAATGCGCCTGCGGTCTCCTTCAAGGCCGAGGCGACAGCGAGCTTCTGAACCGTCGCGTTCTCACTCCCCTGAACATCACCGAGGTGACCTCGAACCCGCCACCGGCCGGACGACTCAGTGGACGCGGGTTCCTGGGCCGGCCCCTCCGCCCCTGGACCATGAGTGGCGCGATCCTGCCCGCCGGAGGGATGTGGGCCACCCCACGCGAGACCGCGCCCCTGGTGACCAAGCTCCTCGTCGAACGAAAGCTGGGCGAACCCGCACTGACTTGGCAGACGTCAGGGCGCCTGCGCTGGCACAACGGCGCTACCCGGGGCGCCTCCGTTTTCGCGGGTGCCTTGGATGACGGCACCTGGGTCATGGTCCACCGCCTCTCCGGCAGGCCAACACCGACCGAGAACACAGCCGTCCAAATCCTGAAGGATGCGACCGCCAAACCGTCGAACAAAGCGGACGGGGCATGAAAAGGCACAGGGCAGTGGTCACGAGGTACGACAAGCTCGCCGTCCGCTACGAGGCGACGGTGCCGGTCGCAGCCGTGAACGAGCGGCCGTGACCGGCACCGTCGCAACGGCCCTCAGAC
>NZ_FMDF01000068.1 GCF_900091955.1 Streptomyces sp. Ncost-T10-10d | reverse complement strand
GTGATCGGAAACGGTTCGGGGCCGCGCGGTGAGTTCACACCGTGCGGCCCCGGACCGTCGGAAGAGTAAGGGGGGTGCAGCTGGGCGGCGGGTCAGCCCTTGCGGGAGTTGACCTCGTCGGTGAGCTGGGGGACGACCTGGAAGAGGTCGCCGACGACGCCGTAGTCGACGAGGTCGAAGATCGGGGCCTCGGCGTCCTTGTTGATCGCGACGATCGTCTTGGACGTCTGCATGCCGGCACGGTGCTGGATCGCACCGGAGATCCCCGAGGCGATGTACAGCTGCGGGGAGACGGACTTGCCGGTCTGGCCGACCTGGCTGGAGTGCGGGTACCAGCCGGCATCGACCGCGGCACGCGAGGCGCCGACGGCCGCACCGAGCGAGTCGGCCAGCGCCTCGATGATCGCGAAGTTCTCCGCACCGTTGACACCACGGCCACCGGAGACGACGATCGCGGCCTCGGTCAGCTCCGGACGCCCCGTCGACTCACGCGGCGTACGCGACAGCACCTTCGTACCGGTGGCCAGCGCGGAGAACGACACCGCCAGGGCCTCGACCGCACCCGCCGCCGGAGCGGCCTCGACCGGAGCCGAGTTCGGCTTGACCGTGATGACCGGGGTCCCCCTGGAGACACGGGACCTGGTCGTGAACGACGCGGCGAACGCGGACTGCGTGGCGACCGGACCCTGCTCACCGGCCTCCAGATCGACAGCGTCCGTGATGACACCCGAACCGATCCGGACCGCCAGACGCGCCGCGATCTCCTTGCCCTCCACGGAAGACGGAACCAGCACCGCCACCGGGGACAGCACCGCATGGGCCGCCTGCAACGCGTCGACCTTCGGCACCACCAGATAATCGGCGAACTCCGGCGCGTCAGCGGTCAGGACCCGCACCGCACCGTGCTCGGCCAGCACCCCCGCGGTGCCCTCGGCACCCTTGCCGAGCGCGACCGCGACCGGCTCACCGACCCGACGCGCCAGCGTCAAAAGCTCCAGGGTCGGCTTGCGGACCGCACCGTCCACGTGATCGACATAAACGAGAACTTCAGCCATGGGACTTCAATCTCCTGCGAGTAGCGAAGAAACGACGGGAAACAAACAGAGAGATCAGATGAACTTCTGGCCGGCCAGGAACTCCGCCAGCCGCCTGCCGCCCTCGCCCTCGTCCTTGACGATCGTGCCCGCCGTACGGGCCGGACGCTGCGCCGCGGAATCCACCACGGTCCAGGCACCCGCCAGACCGACCTCGTCCGCCTCGATCTCCAGATCCTCCAGATCCAGCGACTGAACCGGCTTCTTCTTCGCCGCCATGATCCCCTTGAACGACGGGTAACGCGCCTCACCCGACTGGTCCGTCACCGACACCACCGCCGGCAACGACGCCTCCAGCTGCTCCGAAGCCGTGTCACCGTCCCGGCGCCCCGTCACCGTGCCACCCTCGACCGACACCTCCGACAGCAGCGTGACCTGCGGAACACCCAGACGCTCCGCCAGCACCGCCGGCAGCACACCCATCGTGCCGTCCGTCGACGCCATCCCGCAGATCACCAGGTCATAACCCGTCTTCTCGACCGCCTTCGCCAGCACCAGCGACGTGCCCATCACATCACTGCCGTGCAGATCGTCGTCCTCGACGTGAACAGCCTTGTCCGCACCCATCGACAACGCCTTGCGCAACGCGTCCTTCGCATCCTCCGGACCCACCGTCAGCACGGTGATCTCCGCATCGTCCGCACCGTCCGCGATCTGCAGCGCCTGCTCCACCGCGTACTCGTCCAGCTCCGACAGCAGACCGTCGACATCCTCACGGTCCAGCGTCAGGTCATCGGCGAAGTGCCGGTCGCCGGTGGCGTCGGGCACGTACTTCACACAGACAACGATCCTCAAGCTCACGCCGGCTCTCCTAC
>NZ_FMDF01000064.1 GCF_900091955.1 Streptomyces sp. Ncost-T10-10d | reverse complement strand
CCCAGGTCGAGTTGGCCACCGCCGAGTGGGTCGACTGGTACAACCACCGAAGACTCCACGGTGAGATAGGCCACGTCCCGCCCGTCGAATACGAAGCCAACTACTACACCGAACTCCCGAAACCCCAGGTCACAACCACAGTCTGAGATCTCTATAGAACCCGGGGCGGTTCACACTGTCAACTACGTCGCTGACCTGCTGCGCGCCCACTTGAAGGCGATCGGCTCCCGCTGGCGGTCCCGCTCAGCTTCGACAGTCCACTGCGGTCGGCCATTGACTTGCGCGACCAGTGGGTGGCGTTCTTCGGCATCTCCTCCAACGTGCTGACCACGACCGCCTCCACCTGGTCGACGCTGATGGTGGGCGGCCGGCCCGGCCGGGGCTCGTCCACCAACCCGTCCAGCCGGCCGGCCAGGAACCGTCGACGCCACTTACGGACCGTATCCGCCGCTACCCGCAGATCCCGCGCCACCACAACAATCGGCGAAACGTCAGGACCTGCACACGCCAGCACGATCCGCGCCCGTAACGCCACAGCCTGCGCAGACGTCGCCCGCCGGGCCCAACGCTCCAACACCGCACGCTCGTCACCGGACAACAATCACGGTTCCAGCTTCGGACCACGACGCGGTGCGGGCACACCCGCAGAAACGCTCATACAGGAACTCACGATGGATCTCCGGCGCAGGACACTGGGCCCTGTCCGGCAGTTCCCTTCTCAGATCCAGCCCCGCTCCTTGGCGAGAAGCCCCGCCTGGAAACGGTTGGCCGCTCCGAGCCGCAGCATGATGTCGGCCACGTAGCGGCGGAACGTCCTCAGGGAGACGCCCAGTTCGCGGGCCGCCGCCTCGTCCTTGTCCGCGTGGGTCAGCGCGTCCAGGACACGGTGCTCCAGAGCGGACAGGACCGGCGCTCGTACCGCGAGGTCGTCCTCGGCGGGAAGCTCGTGGCCGGTGTCCCAGACCTGCTCGAACCAGGCCACGGTGTTGGCCACCACGCCCGGCTGGCGGACGACGAGCGTCGACTCGTAGTGGTCGTCCGGGTCGACGGGGACCATCGCGACGCCGCGGTCCCAGATCGCCAGCCGCCGGATCGCCTGCTCGGTGCGGCGCACCTCCCCGCCCAGCGTCTCCAGTTCCCGCAGATAGGCCAGGGTCGCGGGGTCGGCGAGCGCCTTCGGCGTGGCGACCGTACGCCAGTGGATGCCGCGGCGGAGCATCCTCAGATCCGAGGCGCGGGCCTCGTCGATGCTCTGGGGGCGCCAGGGCGACGGGAGCAGTGACATGTGCTCGCGGAAGGTGAAGAAGGCCAGGTCGGTGAGGCGTTCGCGGATCGCCTCGGGTCCGTCGACCCGTTCGATGTCGTCGCTCGGGGAGCGGGCCGCGCCCTGTTTGTGGTCGTCGATGAGCGTGGCGATCACGGCCCGGGTGGCGAGCACCTCGCCGGTGGCGGACTTGAGTTCCCCCAGGCGCTGTTCCACCAGCCACTCCACGGCGACCGCCGGATCGGAGACCAGCACCGTGTGCCGCTCGGAGAGCCGGATCAGGCTCCGCTCCTGTAACGCGTCCAGCCCCTCGTCGACGGTGTCGCGGTCCCAGCCGAGGGCGCCTCCGGCGGACTCGGCCCCGCGCTCGGGATGGCGCAGGAAGTAGCGGTAGAGCCGCAGGTGTTCGTCGGACACCCCGACCGATGTCAGGCTCATGTTCTGTTTTCCCCCCGGAGTCGGTCCCCCTGGCCTGCCCGTTGGCAGCATGGTGACAGTGGCCGCCCTTTCTGACCGTAGCGCAGTGATCAGCGGCACAACAGGCTGAACACATGCCCTGGATCTTCTCTTCGGCGGGCCGCACGACGGCGCCCGCATCCTCAGCCCTTTCGGACGGCTCCCGCTCCGGGGAGCCCGCCCCCGCGGTCCGGCTCGATGCCGTGAGCAAGGTGTACGGACGCGGTGAGAGCGCGGTGCACGCGCTGCGCGGCCTCGATCTCTCCATCCCTCAGGGGAGTTTCACCGCCGTGATGGGGCCCTCCGGCTCCGGCAAGTCGACCTTCCTGCACTGCGCCGCCGGCCTCGACCGGCCCAGCGGCGGCACCGTCTCCCTCGGCGGCCAGGAGCTGACGGGCCTCGACGAGACCGCGCTGACCCGGATGCGCCGGGACCGCGTCGGCTTCGTCTTCCAGGCCTACAACCTGATGCCGTCGCTGACGGTCGAACAGAACATCACCCTCCCGCTCCGCCTCGCCGGGCGCCGGGCCGACCCGGACTGGCTGGCACGGATCACCGACCAGGTGGGGCTCACCGGACGCGGCGGGCGCAGGCCCGCCGAACTCTCCGGCGGCCAGCAGCAGCGGGTGGCCCTCGCCCGCGCGCTGGTCACCCGGCCCGAGGTCGTCTTCGGCGACGAGCCGACCGGCGCGCTGGACACCATGACCGCCAAGGAGGTGCTCGGGCTGCTGCGCCGGACCGTGGACGACCTCGGCCAGACCGTCGTGATGGTCACGCACGACCCGATGGCCGCGTCGTACGCGGACGCGGTGCTGTTCCTCGCGGACGGGCGGATCGTCGACCGGATGGCCGCGCCGACCGCGGAGCGGGTCGCCGACCGCATGAGCCGCCTCGGAGCGTGGGCGTGATGCTGACTCTCGCGCTGAGTACGCTGCGGGCCCGCAAGGGCGCCTTCGCCGGCGCCTTCGTGGCCCTGCTGTTCGCCGCCGCCCTCGTCACCGCGTGCGGGACCCTGCTGGACACGGGGCTGCGCGGGACGATCCCCACGGAGCGGTACGCGGGAACTCCCGTGCTGGTCACAGCCGATCAGGAACTGCACTGGACGAAGGTCAAGAAGGGCAAGACCAAGGAGAAGTCCAAGCCGCTGACCGAGCGGGCCTGGGCGAAGGCGGACCCCGCCCTGGTCAAGAGGCTCGCGGCTGTGCCCGGTGTGCGCGCGGTCGTCCCCGAACTCACCTTCCCCGCCCATGTGTTGACGGACAAGGGACCGCTCGCCGAGGGGGCGTCGTGGGGCCACGCCTGGGAGTCGGCGCGGCTCACGCCGTTCGCGTTGCGCGACGGTCGGGCGCCGACCGGGGCGGACGAGATCGTGGCCGACGCCGGCAGTGGCCTGCGTACCGGTGCGAAGGTGACCGTGCAGTCGACCGGCGCACCTGCCGTGTACGAGGTCGTCGGCATCGCCGCACCGGCCGGCCGTGACGCCCTGGCCCGCCAGTCGACGCTGTTCTTCAGCACGGAACAGGCGCGGCGCCTGGCCGGACACCCGGGGCAGGTCTCCGCGCTCGGCCTGCTCACGGTCCCCGGCGCCACGGTGAGCGACGTACGCGCCCGGGCTCTCGAGGCGGTGTCCGGCACGCCCTCGCTGGAGGTGCGGTCGGGGGACGACCGCGGGCCCGTCGAGTTCATCGACGCCGGCAAGGCGCGGGTCAGCCTGATCAGTCTGGGCGGTGCGATGGGCGGTACGTCGCTGCTCGTCGCCCTGCTGGTGGTGGCCGGGACCTTCGCACTGTCGATCCAGCAGCGGGCCCGGGAACTGGCCCTGCTGCGTGCGGTCGGCGCGACGCCGCGCCAGCTGCGGCGCATGGTGGGGCGCGAGGCACTGGT
>NZ_FMDF01000066.1 GCF_900091955.1 Streptomyces sp. Ncost-T10-10d | reverse complement strand
ATGAGCTGGTCCCGTTGGTGTCGCTGTCGGCGGGCAAGCGATCGTCTTGGTCACGGCCTACAGCCGGGGCGACATCACTCCATCGACTCCAGAATGCGGTCGAGTGTCCGGCGTCCCATTCTGCTCATCATCGGATTGCTCTCGACGTAGTACCAGACAGCGCCCATCGCTTGTACGAACGCCCATGCCTTACCGCGCTCCCACTCGAGATCGTCGCACCCCAGTGTCCGCCGGAGCACTTCCCGCGGTCCCCTCTGCATCAGGTGCCAGGCACTGACCAGATCCAGCGCGGGGTCGGCCGGACCGAAGCCGCCGGTGTCGAGTACGCCACTGAGCCGGTCGCCCGCGACCAGCACGTTGCCGGGGATCAAGTCACCATGGCTCATCACGTCGGCACTCGTGCGTGGCAGCTCCCGCAGACGGCTCCACACCTGGCGCAGCCGAGGCACGTCGAGCAGCCCCTCGCTCTCCTCGAAGCACTTCTCCATCCATTCGTCGTGATGAGTGAGAACGCCGCCACGACCCTCGCCGTTGAAAAGCCGCCCCCGCGTCTCGGCCGTCCGGAGGGCAGCGATGAAGGTCGCAAGGTCCTGTGCGAAAGCATCCGACCCACTCGGGTCGGCGTCCGAGGCGACCGTTCCCGGCAGCCACGTCTGGACCGACCACGGCATGGGGTAGCCCGCTCCGGGCTCTCCCAGGGCGACGGGTTCCGGCGTGGGAAACCGAGACGCCTGCGCCAGCTCCGCGCTCGCTTGGGCTTCCTGTTTCAGAACCGCCAGCGCCTCGGCGGCATCGGTCAGACGCAGTGGGAAGCGTGCCGAGAGGTCGTTCCCGATGCGGAAGATGGCATTGACCGTCCCAGTCGACTGCAGGAGTCGGATCTCCTTGTCGCTCCACTGAGGGAACTGTTCCTGGATCAAGGTCGCAACCATTTCGGCGGTCACGTCCACTTCATCATCGTGCATGGTCATCTCTCGCACTCCTGCGTCTGAAATCGGCCACAATCGCCATCGGCATCATCGGCTCTGGCGCCTCGTGGCACACCCACCCGCTACGACAAGACCAGTGGCGGAACAAGTCGTAGACCCGGCCCCAGGGACCGTATCGCTCCGATACGTCACGCCAGGGGACGCCGGTGCGGGTTCGAAACCGTATGCCGTCGATCAGCTGCCGTCTCGTCCAAACCGGCGGGTGTCCCGGCTTCTTGCCCTCGGGCAACAACGTTGCCAGCCGGTCCTACTGGGTATCCGTCAGATCTCCACACGCCACCTGGCGATCACTGCAGAGGCTGATCGACTTCAGAACTGGAGGCCAGACCGGTCACAGACAGGATCGCTTCGACCGTCTCTTCAACCGTCTGCGCATCGTTGTCGATCCAGGTTCCCTGCTGCGTAAGCTCGGTGCGCATCGCCTCATCAAGCGGCGACCAGTCCGTGGCCAAAGCCTTCTCCCGCGCATGGTTGCGCCGCCACGCCACTGCCGGGCCGGGAGCCAGGATGACGATGTGAGCGGCACGGCCGCCAGCGTCGTGCGATAGAAGTCAAGGTGGGAACGGCGGACTACGACATCATCGAGCACGGGGCGGCGCGGCGAGATCCTGCTGACGGCTGCCCTCGCGACCGCGACCCTGGGCGGCGAGCAAGTGGCCGTCGCCGGCGCCTTCGACGGGACGCTGCATGTGTGGGGGATGCCGGACATGCTGAACACCGACCCCGATCCCAAGGCATTCCTCTTTCCGTGGGAACTGCGGGAGATCAGTGTGTCGCGCCTGCCCGACACGGTCAGCGCGGTAGCGACGGTGGAGGCGGGCGGCCGGACACCGGTGCTGGCGGCGGGTCGCGCGCTGTACCTCGTGGATCCGGATACCGGGAACGCGGTCGGGCCGCCGGCGTCCGGCCAGACCGACATCGGCACCATCACCTCGGTCGCCATGGGCCTGGTGCGGGGCCGACCGGCAGCTGTCACCGGCAGCGTCGACGGCGCGGTGCGCGTCTGGTGGACGGACGCCTGGCTGTTGGCCGGCGACTCGTGGCCCGAGCAAGTCCTGGCGTGGAGATTCCCCGCTGCCGTGAACGCGGTGGCGCTGGCTCCGGACGACCACATCGCTGTCGGCTTCGGCGCCGACGTGGCTGTCCTGGTCGTCGATCCGCAGATCCGCCAAGCCCGCTAGGGTCTGTCCTGAGTCGTGATCAAGGCGGGACCAGACAAGATGCGTCTGCCCCGGCCGCCCGACGGCGAGATCTGGACACCGGCGTGGGCCCAGCGTTCCGGTCCGCCGCGATATCCGATTGGTGATTTCCCTCTCTGTCAGCACCGGGGCCGCTGTGCGGTCCGGGGTTTGGCCAGAGCCACGAGGGCTGCTCCCAGCACCGCGCCGAGCACCGGAGCGAGCAGGTAGATCCACAGGTGGGTAGTGTCCTGGGCCAGGAGCGCCGGACCGAACTGTCGTGCCGGGTTGGCCGATCCGCCGCTGAGGGGACCGAGCGTCGCGATGATGACCGCGGTGGCGAGGCCCACCGCGCAGGGGAGCAGTCTGCGGCCCGCCGGGTGTGCCAGGAACACGGAGAGCATCATGGTCAGCAGAACGAGGACCCCGGTCTCCGCCGTGAGGATCGCGGTGGCGTCCCATGCCGGGTCGGCGTGGACGGTCGCGTAGCCGATGGGGACGCGGGAGACTGCCGGTCCCCAGACAAGTCGGCCGAGCGCCGTTCCCGCGACGGAACCGGCCAGTTGGGCCGTGACGTACGGGACGACGGCGCGGGCCGGGAAGGCGCCGAGTCGCCACAGCGCGATGGTGACGGCGGGGTTGAGGTGTCCGCCGGACCGCCGGCCGGGTGGGGACGTCATGAACACCATGAGAAGCATGCCGATGGTGACGCCAAGGATGGCGAGAGCGCAGTGGATGTCATGGACGGAGATCGGTGAGTCGGGTGCGATGAGCCAGCGCACGCCGGTGACGACGAAGAACAGCAGAATGCCGGTGAGGCCGAATTCGCAGGTTGCGCGACACAGGATGCCCGGTTCTGCGGTGGTGGGCGGGTCGGCCTGCGCCGGCACGGCCGGAGTTGTGGTTGCCATGGACGTGGTCCTATCGAGAATCGCTGTTCGCCGGGCCGCGCCGAGGAGAGCCCGGGGCGCGGGGTCCCCCTTGGCGGCGGGGATCCCCTGATCCCCAGGGGATCCCTGCCTGCGTGCGGAAGGAGCTCACGCCTGGGCGTGCGCGCCTTCCAACCAGTTGGTGAACTCGCAGGCGAAGTGCCACTGATGTCCGACGAAGACGTGCTCAGGGGCGTTGGCCGGGAACTGGATGGTCAGACGGATGCGCAAGCCGTCGGGTCCGTCGCCGAACTCATGCATGACGCGGGCGATCTCCGTGCCGTCACCGAGGCGTCCGGTGCCGCCGATGCGTACGGGGTACTCCTCGTGGCCCTCGTCCGCGATTTCGACGCCGTCATGGAAGGTGAGGAAGAACCGGAGCGGGCCGGATCCTATGGTCTCGATGATCTCGACCACACCGCCGCTGGAGTCGGCGAGGTAGTGCTCGGGGTTGGCGGAGAGCAGCGCGGACCGGTCACCGCCCGCGAGCCGCCCCTGCCACCAGGTGAGGAACCGGTCCGCGTCGATCCCAGCGACTGTCATTTCGGTGACGGCCGACCGCCAGGCCCCTCCGGACCCGTTCGGAAGCGGTGCCATCACCGCGTCTGAAGCGGCGAGATCGGGGGCGAGGAGTTCCCGCATCCGCTCGTCCCCGATCCGCTGCTTCAGCAGGGTGAGCGCTGCCCGTGAACGGTCCAGCTCCCACTGCCGAACGGCATCGTCCCTGTACTCGACACCGTCGATGACTGTGCGGACATTCAGCGCGCCAGTGTTCATGGCGAAGCCCCTTTCAAGCGAAGCGGAGAAATTTTCTCCGCCTACGGCACGCTAGCATAGACGGAGAGAAATTCTCCGCTTCATTGATGGAAGGTAGATCTCATGCGGGCGGACGCCGAACGCAGCAGACGACGGATCCTGGATGCCGCCCGCGATGTGTTCCTGGAGCGGGGCCTGGACGCCCCGCTGGACCTGATCGTGCGCCGGGCGGGTGTGGGGCCGGCCACGCTCTACCGTCGCTACGCCGACCGCGAGGCACTCGTGCGTGATCTCACCGGTGACCTGCTCTCACGCCTTGAGGCCGCGGCCCACCAGGCAGCGCGGGAGGAGGGTGACGCGTACGACGCGGTGCGGCGCTTCGTCCACACGGCAGCCGACCTCCGGATGGGCGCGGTGATCCCGGTGTTGCTCGAACGGCTCGTTGTCGACGAGGAGTTGATCGAAAGCCGGACCCGCACATCGGGGGCGCTCGACGACCTGATCCGCGCGGCGCACAAATCCGGCCGGCTGCGCCCCGAGGTGGGGGCGGGGGACCTGATCCTCCTGTCGATCCGGCTGTCCCGCCCCCTGCCCGGTGGTCTCTCCCGGCTCGACGCGGACGGCACGCTGTTGCACCGCCATCTCGACCTTGCCCTCGACGGCCTGACCACGCAGGCCGCACCGGCTCCCGCCCCCGCCCCCGCCCCGGGCGAACCGCTCACCTTCGCCGACCTCGTCGCCGCCGCGGACCGCCCGAACGCGACCGACTGAGCCCGCCGGCACGGCCCTGAGTACGCGAGCCTCCCCCACCAAGCGGCCCCGTTCGTTGCGGTGCACCGGGACAGTGTCGAGTTCCCCGACGGGCGGGCGCACCCGGCCACCGCACGACTGAACCTGGATGGTCAGCCGATGAAATTCGACCTCATCGCGAACATGTACACGGTGGTCAAAGCCGATATCACCGGGACGTGGGGGGCCTTGACCCCTGATCCTGAACACGGCTTATGCGGCTTTGGCCGGCGTAGTTGATGGTGCGTCGAGTGCCGTCTCGTAGGCGATCGGTGAGCGGTGTCCGAGGCGGGAATGGCGTCGGACGGTGTTGTAGCGGTGCAGCCATCGGAACAGGTCGAGGCGGGCCTCGCGCTCGTCGTTCCAGGCCCTGCGGCCCTGGAGGGTCTCCCGTTTGCAGGTTGCGTTGAACGACTCGGCGAGTGCGTTGTCCGCGCTGCTGCCCACCGCGCTCATGGACTGGGTGACGCCGGCCTTGCGGCAGGTGTCGGCGAAGGCCCGGCTGCAGTACCGGGCCCCGTGATCGGTGTGCATCACCGCCCCGGCGAGGCTGCCCCGGGTCCGCTCGGCTGCCGTCAGAGCATCCACGACGAGCTCGGCGCGCATGTGGTCGGCGATCGCCCAGCCCGCCAGGCGGCGCGAGGCGAGATCGATCACGGTCGCGCGGTAGCGGAACCTCCCGCCGGCCAGCGGGAGACAGGTAATGTCGCCGACGTACTTGGTGTTCACCTCGCTCGCGGTGAAGTCGCGGCCGATCAGGTCCGGCACCTTCGCCGCGGCCGGGTCCGGGATCGTGGTGGGGTGCCTGCGGCGCAGGCGGAGACCGGCGAGCCCGACGGCCTTCGTGATCCGTGCGACGCGCTTGTGGTTCACGTTCTCGCCGTCTTCGCGGAGCTCGGCGGTGATCCTGGGGACGCCGTAGGTGCCGTCCGATGCCCGGTGCACCTGCCGTATCCGCGCGGCGAGTTCGATGTCGGCCGCCTGGCGGGCGCGCGGGCCGGTCCGGTCCGCCGCCAGTAGTAGAAGCTGGATCGGGCGATCCCCAGGATCCGGCACAACCGCGTCACGCCGTAACGGCGCTGGTGGTCCTCAACGAACTGGCAGCGGTTGGCCAGCCCGTCTCCGAGGCGAAATATCGGGCCGCCTTGCGCAGGATCTCGCGCTCCTTCCGCAGCTCGGCGTTCTCCCGCCGCAGGGCCGCGTTCTCCGCCTCCAGCACCGCCGGCCCAGCCGACGAGGCCACCGCCCGGCGCCCCCGGGGACGACCCTCCCCATTCGCCCGGATCCAGTTCCGCAACGTCTCGGAGTTGACACCCAGATCGGCGGCGACCTGCTTGATCGTCGCCTTGGGCCGCAACTCGTACAACGCGACCGCGTCCGCCTTGAACTCCGGCGGATAGTACTTCATGACCACGACATATCCGTTCTCAGATCCTCAAGATCCACAGCCTCGAGTGTCCAAGATCAGCGGTGGGGGCCCACCCACACTGACCAGGCAAAACACTCCTGAACAGCAAAAACACAGGCACTGCCATTAGACGCAGAAACCATCTGCGACAACGCCGGTAGTTCTCACCGGACTCGGCACACGCCCAGGCCAGACCACCTGCCACCCCCGCCATAAGCCACACGACCGGTTCTCACCCAACCTGCAACACCCCCAGCCCAGCCCCGTTCCCACACTCCAACTCACAGCCCCGGGCCCGGCGACGGCGGTGTGCTCGTCCAGCAAGACGCGGCCTGGCCGTAGGAGAGCCGGGCCAGACCAGTGTCCAGACAGACACCGCGCGGGCCGGCCACCTTGCCGGGGTCGGGTCGGCGGTGGGTGACGAACACCGGCTCAGTCGCCCGAGTGGTCGCTGCGCCACCGCTCGGTGGCGACGCCTGCCATGACCACCGATACGACGCCTTCAGCAAGTTCGGGCGTGATGGGCAGGTGACCGAAGAGAACGCGGTAATACGTGGTCGACGCCAGCATGTCCAACAGCAGGTCGATATCGGCGTCCGACCGAATGTCGCCGCGGTCGATACCCCGCCGCAGCGCCCCGGCCGTGGTGGCGCGCCGCGGATGGAAGTAAGCGTCGAGGAACTCCTTTTCCAGCTCGGGGTCGTTGGCCAGATCTGCCACAAGGGCGGGCAGTACCCGGCGGCCAACGGCCGTGGTGAACGCCTCGCTGAGAGTGCCGATGCCGGCGATGAGATCGCAGTGCGTGCAACCGGTGTCGGGCGTTGGGGCAGTGCCGACGACACGGGCCAGCGACTCCACGACGAGATGCTGGCGAGAGCGCCACCTACGACGGAGGGCGGGCTTGCTGGTTCCGGCGCGAGTGGCGACACCCTCCATCGTGAGCCCGCCGTACCCGGCCTCGTTGAGGATCTCCATCACTGCCTGAGGTACGGCGTCATCGATACGGACGTCGCGTGGCCTGCCGGAGCCCTTGCGTGCGGTGGAGCCCCCAGGCCCACTTGCGCTGTTTGCCATACGACAAATATAGACTACATTCCGTTCCGGTACGGAATGTAAATCTCGCTAGGAGTGTCATGCCTCAAAGTCCCGATAGAACTACTCGCAGCCAGATCGATGATCCTCAGGTACAAGGACCGCTCACCCCCTCGACGAGCGCCCACGGCGCCAAGGAGAGCGTGTTCAGCATCCCCTACCGCGTCCTCACGCTCGGTGTCCTGCTATCGGTCGGCATGGTCGCCTTCGAGTCCCTCGGCGTGGCCACAGTTCTCCCCGGAATAGCCGAGGACCTCGATGGCCTCGGCGCCTACGGCTGGGGTCTGTCCGCCCTCATGCTGGCCAACATCATTGGAACGGTGCTCGCCGGACGCGCCGCAGACCGCCGTGGCCCGTGGCGCCCGATGGCGCTTGGCATGCTGGTCTTCGCTCTGGGCTGCGTGGTGGCCGGTGCCGCACCCACCTGGCCGCTGTTCTTGGTGGGGCGCTTCGGCCAGGGCCTGGGGGTGGGATCCGTGATGTCCATGGCCTACACCATGATCGGGCTGGCCTACCCTCAGCACCTGCGGGCGAGGATGTACGCCCTTCTGTCATCGGCCTGGACCGTTCCCTCACTCATCGGCCCGGCGATCACCGGCACTCTCGCCGATCACACCACGTGGCGCTGGATCTTCCTGATCATGCTGCCGGTCATCGCCGTCGCGGCGGTGCTCACTCTGCCGCCGCTGCGGAGACTGCGACACGCAGGGGCCGCTTCCTCCGCCACGTCAGCCCCCGTTCCTCGATGGTGGAAGCGCCCCCTGCCCAGCGCCGTCCTGCTCACTGTGGGCACCGGCGTATTCCTCCAGGCGGTGCTGCTGAAGAACCTCCCCCTGCTGATCGCTCTGGCCGTCATCGGCCTCGCCGTCGCCGTTCCCGCACTGCACCGGGTCACGCCCGAGGGCACTCTCAGCGCCCGGCCCGGCCTCGGCGCGGGCATTGTCCTGCGCGGCATATTGTGCGGCGTCTACTTTGGCAGCGAGGCATTCCTCCCGCTGGGCCTGCAAGAGTTGCGCGGCATGAGTGCCACCCTGGCCGGCCTGAATCTGTCAGCCGGAGCCATCACCTGGGTCATCGGCTCCGGCCTACAAGCCAAGCGGGACACCGGCGAAGGCGGGCGCGCTGCCGCCACCGCGCTTGGCTTCGCCATGCTGCTGGCAGGTGTCGTGCTGATAGCGCTGACGATCCTGACCAGCGCGTTGCCTTCGTGGATCGCCCTTGTGGGGTGGGGCATCGGCGGCCTGGGCATGGGCATCGGCTTCAACGCCGCCACCACCGACACCTTTGAGCAAGTACCGCCCGACCGCCAGGGCGAGGCCAGCGGCGCCCTCCAGCTCGCGCAGACTCTCGCCACGGCTTTGATCGCCGGCCTGGGGGGTGCGGCCATCGCACTGGCCAAGAACTACGACGGCTCCACCCGCACCGCGCTGCTGAGCGTCTTCATCCTCACCGGGCTGCTCGCAGTGGTAGGCATGCTCCTCGCTCGCCGACTGCGTCCCAGGTCACGTACCCGTCAGTGCTGACTCAGTCGCTCGTACACGAAAGCGAAACCACGGTGAACGGCTTGCACATGCTGGGCCTGAGTGCCGACGAAGGCTCAGACCCCTTCGGTGCGCTGCTGCTGCGTGCCCTGGCCAGCCCTGGCCCAACCGGCATCAATATCCAAGCGTGGCAGGTACCGGACGCCGCCCCACCCAACGCCCACACCGCGCCGCAACCTTGCGAACTGCCGCCCAACGTCGCCCGGTTGCGCGCAGCGGCAGCAACCGCCGACGCCTTGCTGATCGCTGCACCCGAGAGCTTCCTCCCCGAACCGCTGCTCGCCGCGCTGAATTCTCTTGGATGGCCGGCCGCTACCTCCCCACTGCGAGGTCTCCCGACCGCCGTCCTGACCACCTCTGCCGGAACCGAGAGCTCTTCGCGGTTCACGTCCGTCGAGGAACTACTGCTCAGCGCGGATTGCGATCTGATCGGGCCACGCACCGTAGTTCCGCAAGCGGGCCAGGCGCTGTGCCTCCAACCGGACGGTCGCGTGTTGATCACCGACCCCCGCGTCACGATGCGGGCGTTGATTCACCTGCACCGCACCGCGGCTCGCGCCGAGGGCAGACGACGGTCGGTTCGCTGACCTTACCCAAGCCGTCAAACAGCCCGCGCCGACTTCGCCGCCCTGTGCCCGGATCCGGGCCGCCCCGTACGGGCACGCGCTCGTGCGCGCACGCGTAAGGGCACGGCCGCCGGTTCTGGCACCGCGCCCGCCTTGATCGCCTCGCTGTACGCCTTCACCGGATCGGGCTGCAGCGCGTACGCGGCATCAAAGGCCTGCCGCAGGTGACGGGTAGCCGAACAGCGCTCGGGCCGGTCCGCCGCCTTGGCGGCCACGTCGGTGACCGCTGCCACCACTGGGTCGACGCGCCGCGCCAGAGCCCGCCCGTCGGCCCGGATCGTGCAGAGCGAGTTGGCGTCGGCGAGAAGCCGCTGCAGCGGAATGCGATGCATCGAGTCGTGCGGTGTGGCCGCCGAGAGGAGGGCAGCCTGCAACGTTGAGAGACCGGCGATGTCCGCCGGTTTGGCGCCCGTGTCATAGCGGTCGGCTTTTCCACACTGCACCTCAGCGTCGCCGCGCCACCGGCCAACGAGCACGAGGCTCTCCTGGTCGCAGCCGAGCACTTCGCCCTCTGCCCGGACAACATCTGGCAGGGCAGCAGGCCGTACACGCTGGCCGCCTGGCCGGTGTTGTCGGTCAGTCCGGCTGCGTCCATGGTCTCGTCCAGTGCCTTGCGAATGGTGGTCACCGACACGGGCCGGTCCTGAGCGCCGTGGCGCCACTGGAAGAGCGGGGGCATCGGCGGGTTCCAGACGGGCTCTCCGTGGTCGTAGGCGACGACGAAGGGCACCTTCCCGTCGGTGCCGCGAACGCGTTGGGTGATCGTGCTGAGCACATCGGCGAGCTCGGGCTGACCAGCAGGAGACGTTCCTCGTCGGTCTTCGACGGCGTGATCTGCAGCAGCGGGGCGTGCTGCTGCGGTACGCCATGAAGAGCACCGGGGACTCCCCGACCAAACGTCACTTGGCCGGAGAGTCCCAGTCGGCCGGGTTCGGAAGGCCGCGCTCGGCGGCCAACACGGCTCCGAGCGGTCGGGTCAAGCCCGCGATGGGAGAGGGACGTTCCTGGCACCGTCCGGCGTCCTCGACAGCCGCCGGGGTGGAGGTTGGCTAGCTGCGGTCGTGCCCGCCGTGGTGACAGTACCCGTTGCGCTTGATGACGGTGGGGTCGGTGGCGGTGCGGGTTGCGGTGTCGGCGCCTCCGGTGACGGTGGCGGTGTTGGTGACCTTGTGGTGCGAGTCGCAGTCACAGGAGATCTTGACCTTGAGGGTGATGGTCGGATAACTGCTGCCTGCCACCAGGACATTGCTGCGAGTGCACGTGAGGGTGCTCCGGGTGCAGTTCCATCCGGCGCCGGTGATGCTGCGGGCGGTGAGTCCTGGCGGCAGGCTGTCGTGCACGGTGACCGTGCTGCCGTCGGTGACGCCCGGCCCGCTGTTGCCGACCGTGATGGTGTAGGTCCCCTGCTCGCCCTGGACGAACTTCCCGGTGTGGGTCTTGGTGATGGTCAAGGAGGGGGTGACCACCGTGTAGGAGATGATCACCTGACCGCTCTTGTTCGCCGTCCCGATCGCCGAGGCCGTGTAGCTCGTCCCGGTGCCCGTCGCGGTGGCAAAGCTGCTTCCTCCGCCGCCACCGCCACCACCCGCACGGCCGAGGCCGCTGAGGCCGGGGGCGGCGGCGCCGCCTCCGCCGCCGGCGTAGTACCCGCCGCCTCCGCCTCCGCCGGCCCCGGCGGCCACGCAGTTGCCGCCGGTGTTGTTGCCGCCGGTGCCGCCGGTGCCGACTGTGGTGCCGGTGAAGCTGCTTCCCGGGTTACCTGCGGCGGGCGTACAGCCTCCGGTGGGGGTGGCCGGCGTACCGCCGATGCCGTCGGCCATGGTGGTGGTGCTGCCGCCTTGCCCGCCGGATCCCGGAGAACCACCGCTGTCGAACGCTCCGGCAGTGCCGGCGGTGGCATCCGGTGTGCCGCCGTTGCCCCCGTTGCCTCCCGCGATCGTGCCGGAGAACGGGGCGCCGCCGCCGGCACCGCCGCCGCCGGCGACGACGAGGAGGCTGGTGCCGGTGCTGACGCTGGACGCCCCGCCTCCTCCGGGACCCCTGCGGAACTGACCCGTGGGGTTGCTCGAGGTGCCGCCCGGGGCGCCGCCGTTGTAGCCGCCGGTGCCGCTCGCGTTGCAGCCGGCGCTGCCGGTGCCGCCGACGTTGACGGTGTAGGTCGTCGGGGCGGTGGTCACCGGCAGCGTGGTGACGACGCGTTCCCCCGTCCCCCCGGACCCGGTGAACCCGCAGACGGTGCCGGTGTTGTCGGCGCCGCCGGCGCCGTCCGCGGTGATGGTGACGACCGCGTTCGCGGGGACCGCGAAGGTCTGCGGGGCCCCGGTGAAGCTGAAGGTGGACGATGGGTCGGTTCCTCGTACCGTCGCTGGGGTGGTGGCCGGCCCGGCGGCGGCCGGTGCGGCGGTCGCGGGCGTCAGTGCGGTGCCGGCCAGTGCCGCGCACAGTCCCGCCACGACTTTTGCCCGCCGCCACTGCTCACGAGTACCGATGCCGGCGCGGGCTCGGCTTCGCTCTGCCTCCACTCCGGTGAGGGGATGTTGTGGAGCGTGATGACTGGTCACTGATGTCTCCCGACGTGCTGGCTTGGGGTGAGGCGGCCTTCCGCCAGTGGGGCAGGCCACCTCACCATCAATCACTTATTGTGATTATTCATGCACGAAAAGTGATGAAAGGGGAGTTCAGGCGTGGTGACGTGTCATCCGGGTCTGGCGTTCGAGCTGCGCTCGGGCTCCACCGAGCGGTTGACGCCAGGTCGGGGCAGCCCCGGTGGCCCGAAAACCAGGAGCCCCTCGGCCGCCGCCCCTCCCTACGCTTCCCGCCATGGACAGCCCCTGGACCGAGCGCCTCGTCAACGCCGTGGACCTGCAGCGGGCCACCAACTGATTCGAGGCGGCCCGCCTCGCCGAACAACGCGTGCAGGACGTGGAGCAGGCACGGACCTACCAGTTCGGCTTCGCCGCCTACCTGGCAGACGCGCCCCACGTGTCCCGACCCGCCGACATGCCCTCCCACAGAGGCGCCCGTCACGATCTCCCGTGACGTCCTGCGCCTCCCGGCCCTGGTCGACGTCTCCACCGCCGGCCTCCGCGTGCTGGACCGGCTGCTGTACCTCAGCGACCCGGAGACCGGCACCGCGGCGATCAGCCAGAACGAGATGTGCTCCGAGCTGGGCGCAAGCAAGCCGACCGTGAACCGAGGCTTCAAGGAACCCCGCGAGTGCGGACTCGTCTGGAGCCTGGAGGACGGCCTCTACCAGCTCCGCCCGCTGCTGACCGGCGGCGCAGTCTCCTCGCCTGTCATGCCGGTCCCGGAGATCAGGGCCGCCGAACGGACGCTTCACCGATGGTCGCCACCGCTCGGCGGCCCGGGGCGCCGACATGGCCGCCATCAACCACATGAAGCGAAACGGTCCACCGACTCCGTCGGTGGACCGTCATGCGTGGTCGAGGAAGATTACCCGACCTCGGCTCAATCCGCGTGGTGCGGGCAACGCGCTAATTCGCCGTCCACCCAAGGCCACCAGATCGCTCACCTCATTGAGTGCCCATCACGCCTTGGGTGACTCGTAGATGTTGGCGGCCATCGCTCCCAGTTGCTTGTTGGCCCTGAGTGCGAGGTCGATGGCATCACTCACGGAATTACTGGGCACCGGGATGTTGTTCACGTATATCGCAAAGGCGTAAGGGTGACCGTCCTTCGCATCGATATATCCCGCGAGTGCCTTCGTGCCGAGAGCCAGCTTGCCCTTGTAGGTACTGACCAAGGTGCCAGTCTTCGCCCGGATGTGCCCTGCGGCAGGATTGGTGCGCTCGATGACATCAGCAAGCGAACCATCGACCCCCATGCTCGGCATGGAGTCGTAGAAGACGCCAAAGTTGTCCTGCCGGGCAAGATGCCGCAGCAACGCTACTTGGGCAGTTGGCGTTGCCTTGTCGCCGGGGAGGCCCTGGGCATCGACGAGAGTGAGTGAATGCGGATCGATACCGGAGCGAGCGAGGAAGTCCCGCTCGATCTTCATCCCGTCCGCATAGGTTCGTTGACCGTGCTGCACCGCCATCAGCGGTGGCAGAAGATTCGCCCCGAGATTATGACTGACCTTGTTGATCAGCTTTGCGTATTCCTTGAAAGGTGGTGACGTATAGGTTGCCGACGCAGGCATCTCTTTCACCTCCTTCGACGGAGGGAGCTTACTGCTGGGGTTTTCTCCCAGTCGCGGTGCAGCCACGCTGACGCCATTCCGAGCGAGTGCCTCGATGAGCACGGTCCGGGCAAAGGCCGCTGGGTCGGGAACCTGGTACGTCGTCACGAAGGGAGCCTTCGCATCCGCGGGTACGGAACCTCGCACCCGGATATGTCCGGGGGTGACACTTTCGGTCGTCACCGCCGGCTTGCTTCCAGCAGGCGCGGTTGCCACCTGTGCGTCGACACTGAAGGCAGCTGTCTTCGGGCGCCAGTCAACCTTCGCCGGCTCGCCGGGGGCGCCCGGCGTGATCAGCACGTCAATCAGGTTGTCGTTGACGATGGTTGGGGTGACCGGCACCCCGCCGATCGACACTGGATCCCAGAGCCGATTGTCAATCACCACGTCGCCGTCGATCTGACGGACACCGCTTGCCACAACCTGCCGAGCCAGCTCGTTGATGCCCGCCAGCGGATCCTCTTGAGTAAGGGACGCCATTCCAGGTACAGCGTTGGCGTCATAGTGGTCGAAGTCCGGCACGTCGAGTGTCCCTGACGCAGTGGTCCGCCCACCGAGTGCCAGATCGCCACTCCCGACCATAATCAGGTTGCCTGAAAGCCGCCCGTCAGGCGATACGGTACCCGAATGCACTACTGGAGTACGGAAGCGATGGTCACCGCCCAGGACGTCGAGCGCGGCACTTACCGCAAAAGTCTTGGCCGTCGAGCCAGTCATGAACTGAGAATTAGCGCCCTTCGATTGGACAACTTCTCCGGTCTTCAGGTCGGCGACCTGCACGCCCCACTGGCCTGACGACCACGGTGCACCGTTCATGAGTTTTTGCAGGTCGGAACTTACTCGCGCAGTACTTGACGACGGATAAGCCGAATGGTCCTTGGAGATATTGGAGCATGCCGACATCGTGACAGCAGCCGCCATCGAAGCTGCGACCATCAGAGTTGCGCGCGGCCACACCCTGCATCCAAAGATGCGTGAAGATCTACTAGACATCAGCTCGACCTGGAACAGCACGGTGGCCGGACCTTCGAAGGTGTCGCCGTCCGCGTCGCCCAACGCATCCTCGCGATGGCCGCCGCGGTCTGGCACAACCACAAGACCGGCCAGCCCGTCATACGATCCTTGATCGCTTATGACCATTGATCACATCGGAATGACTCGTCTGGAAATCCGAACCGCCAACTACGAGTCCGTGGCCGCGCTTCCGCGCTGACTACGCCCGGGTGACGACTCCCACGCTGAGTAGCGTGAGATGAGGTATCGGGTCAGGGGACGGGCTGTGAAGGTTCTCCGGTCGTCTGGGGAGGGTCGATGCGGTAGGGCTGGAAAGCCGGGTAGAGCGCTCCTGCCCGGCACCGCCACCTCTCGGACATCAGCCGAACGGCTCATGCGCCAGGCCGGCCTCGCCGGGCTCAGCCGACGGGGCGGATCAGCCTCGTTCCTGTGCCTCGCGGGCGCGGTCGCACATGAGCCGCATCAGTTCCTCCGCCTGTTTCTCGGAGCCGACTCCGTCGCGGACCGGTCCGTAGTGCATCTCGATGAGGACCGTGCCGACACGGGCCCGCCACATCAGATGGGAACCGACCTGAGTGGGGTCCGCCATCTCCTCGTCCTTGACCTCGTAGGCGCTGGTCGCGCTCTGGTCACCCAGCGTGCGGCTGGGGAAAGGTTTCTCCTTCCTGCTCCCGGGGTTTGTCGCGTTCTGGGTTATTTCGGCGAATCCCTGGGCTGCGATTGCCGTGTCCGGGCAGGCAAATGTGTCGTAACGCACCTTCAAGTCGCTGAGCCCCGAGCCGTCCCGCTCCTGGGACTCGTACTCCGCCAGGGCGTTGTGGCACTTGGTTCCGTTCTCCGTGAGGTGCGCCGGCTGCGACGTCTCCCACGCACCGGACAGGTCGGTCAGTCCCGGCAGCATCCGCTCCGCCTCAACCGCGCTCAGCGCCCGTGCCCGTGCCCGGCCCCCATTCCCCCCGTCGCTCTCCGGGCCGTCGCCGACCAGCTGCACTACCCCGTAGACGAGGAGAGCAGCCACCACAGCGAGCGCGGCCGCCAGGCCCAGCAGCCCGGCGGTCGTGTTCGGTTTGTTGACGGTAATCGGCCCGAGCGAGACCTGGTTCCCGCGCATCTTCGTACCGTTGACCGTCACGACGTTCGTCATGTGAGTCGTCGACACATTCAGACGCGCCGCCAAGGTCTGCTGGAACCCGGGGTCCGCCGCCAGCTCCTCACGGAGCACCCGCTCCGCCTCCCGCCGGGCTCCTTCGTCACCGGGCGCGGCCGCCACTCCGGCCAGCGCCGCCTGCCCCTGCGGCGTCGCGGCCAGCCCCTCCCGCACGAGCCGGACGACCCCGGTGGCGGTCTCCTGCCCGAAGCTCGTCACCGCCCCCGTGAGTAACCCGATCGCCAGAGCAGCAAGGTCCGTCTCCACACTCTCCCCCACATCCTGCATCGCTTCCGAAACCTGATTGTTCCCTTCCCGGCAGAAGGAGCACACCATTCCGGTACTCACCGCCAGCCCCGCCCCGCCAGGCTCCGGCAGCGGTTGGAGTGGAGGCGGGCAGGACCGGATGGCCAATGTGGTGGTGCTCGACCTCAACCCCATAGGTGCCGCCCCAGCACAGCGCCTGCTGGAAGTCCAGGTACGGGCCGTCGTGGGTGCCGTCGTGCCGGGCACCGATCGAGCGGATGGCAGCGGCAACGAGGACCGGTCCCACCCAGGTAGGTGGGATCAACGGCTTCAACAGCCTGTCCGCGTTCGTCCGGGGGAGCGATGTCCAACGGGTACGCCGAGGACGACGCTGGGGCCTCTGGCACCGACGGGTACGCGCCAGACCAGGAGCCGCATGCCAGAGACGGCCGCAAGCGTGACGGCCACAGGTCTACAGGCGTTCCTGCACCCACGAGGAACAGCGGACGCGGGTGACACAGACCTTCCACTCCAGGAGCCCGCCGGGCCAGTCGTAGGGGAGGTACACGTCCTTCCACGTGCCGTTGCCTGTGTCGTTCACGATCTCGTCCCAGTAGGTGTCCACGTGCCAGCTGATGAATACGCTGTGACCGTCGGGTTCGGTGTCGCCCAGGCCGAACATGACCCTCCCCGGGTCGAAGTAGCCGTAGGCGCCCGTGATGACCCTGCTCTCGGCCGAGGCCGGCGACGTCACCCCCACGGCCATCGCCAAGGCGATCGCCGGAACGGCGAAGAAGCGGGCGAGTCGTTTCACCGAGACCGCCCGTCGGCTGACGGGCGACGAGCCGGCACCGCTGGTGGTCCGCTTGGCACGTTGCATGATTCCTCCTGTTGTCCCAGCCCGTCGTCCGATCCGGCGTATGGCCTGGCTATTACCGTCGGCCATTCCGAGGACGGGCGGATGTGTCACCTGAAGGGGGATTCACATCCTCGTGGCGGCTTGAGGAAGGCACTTGGCCCTGCGTGCCGTGCTACTTGGCAGGAGGTGCCACGTGAGGAGCGTCGCTGGACGCGGTTCGATGCCGGAAGGCACGGGGACTGAGCCCGAACGCTGTCCGGAAGGCACGGCTGAACTCGGCTGGCGCCGAGAATCCCCAACGGGCCGCCAGGGCAGCGATCGGGTACCCGGCCAACCGGGGGTCCGCGAGATCGGCACGGCAGCGTTCCAGGCGGCGTCGCCGGATCGAGGCCGCCACGGTCTCCCGCCCGTCGTCGAAGAGGCGGTGGAGCGAGCGGAGGGATATGTGATGGTGCGCGGCAAGGTGAGCGACGGTCAGGTCCGCACTCCCGAGGTTGCTTTCTATGTAGCAGTCGATGCGTGTGCGCAGAACCTGCCGGTAGGACTCCGGCGATTGCAGATGCCGGGCGTCGGAGTGCTCGGCGAGGAATGCGGCGGCGAGATCGACCGCGATCGTTCCCAGCCGTTGGCGCTCGCCCGTGCCGAGATCGGCCGCACGGTCCCGGACAGTGGTCAAGTACTGGCAGAGAACCTGCCCGGTCACCCCGTCCGGGGCGAGCCGCCGGGCCAGGACCCGGTCGACCCGGCCGGCAGGCAGCGGAAGGGCGTCCCTGGGTATCCGTAACAACGTGACGCGGCCCTGCCCACGTTCATCCGGAACGAGGGTGTCCAGTGGATGGGAGGTGTCGAAGAACACCAGACTGCCGGTGGAGATCTCGGCTTCGTTGTCGTGCTGGCGGGTAATCATCGGACTGCCACCGATCAGGGCGAGCTGATACGTCTCCGGGTCACCGCGCCTGATGTGCCGCGGTGTCCGCGCGGCGTGAAGCGGTTCGAAGACGAGGTGCGTGAGCTGCGCGGAACCGAGATCCACTCCGGCAACATGAGCTTCGAAACCGTGGGCATGGACACTTCCGAGGGAGAAGGGAGCAACGTTCTCCCGCACCAGCTCCACGAACCAGTCGAACCTGTCGCCCCGCGGCAGTTCACCACTCGACAGCGACACCAGGGCACCAGCACCAGCACCTTGACTGTCCGCCGACACCCACTCCTCCGACATGACCACCATCATGGGCGTGACACTCGTGGGGCGGCAACCATTTCCCAGCGTTCACATCCGGACTACCTCGGAGCCCCGCTGAGCGTCCCGGGGTAACGACCTGGGGATGAATAGTCCCGGTGTTGGTGGGGCCGTGACGTGAGAAGGGCCGCACGGGTTGGGTGAGTTGTGACGCTTACCTGGGCCCGTGCGGCCTGCTCCCATCCTGCCCTGTCCGGGGTCTCTCGCGCACATCTCGGCGAGTTGCTCGATGAGTTGTCGCCGCGTTGGTGGGCCCGGCGTGAGTCGGCGCTCGACCGGCAGCGGGGCTACAAACGGCGCCGGGCTGAGGGGGCCGGGCGCAAGCCGAAGCTGGAGTTCGTCGACCGGCTGCTGGTCACCTTCGTCCACCTGCGGCTCGGCCTGCCGCACGCCGCTCTGGCCGAGCTGTACCGGGCGGACCGCTCCACGGTCTCCGCCGCGATCCGCCAGCTCAGGCCCCTGCTCGCCGCCCGCGGTTTCGCTGTGCCCGACCGCCCCGGCGTCAGGCTGCGAACCTTGGAAGATGGGTTCGCCTACGCCGATTTCGAAGGCGTGAACCTGCGGATCGACGGCACCGATGTGCAGGTCCGACGCCCACGCGCCGGACGGCCGGGCCGCAAGGCCTTCGTATCCGGCAAGAAGAAACAGAACACGATCAAGACCACCACCTTCAGTGACCAGCAGGCCCGTACGCTGTTCTCCGTTGTCGTCCGCCCGGGCCGGATGCACGACCGGACCGCCCTGCGCACCAAGGGCATCGCGGAACAGTTCCGCCGGCACCCGGGGGTGAAGGCTGAGGTCGACTCGGGATACCAGGGCCCGGCCAAGGCGTTCCCCGGCCAGGTCAGCGCCCCTCCGAAGGAGCCGGCCGAGGACGCCTGCGACGGGGACAAGCGGGCCTGGCGCGAGATGCGCCGCCGCCAGTCCTCGGCGCGGATCTGCGTGGAGCACACCAACGCCGGGTACAAGCAGTGGCGGCCCCTCCAGCGGTACACCGGCCGACGCGAGACCTACGCCGAGACCCACCTCGCGATCGCCTCGCTGGTCTCTGACCGCTCCGCACGACGCCCGACCCGTTGCCGGACGAACACCGAACTCGTCCTCGTCCTCGTCCTCGTCCTCGTCCGCAACACCGTCTGCTGATCACCCACCAGCCGAACCACCAGGCCAACACGCCCCGACCCCAATTTCACCCAAGGTCGCTACCCCGGCCGACATCGGTGTTGCCGGACGGCCCATCATGGACGTCTCCGAGTGAGAGCAGGATGACACCCACCATGACCGATACGACTGACGAACAGGGACATGAGGGCGCGCTTGCTGTCCCGGAAAGTGCGGTGTGGCTCAAAGGGCAGCTGCTGGAGATCGCTTCCGCGCTGTCTCCGGACCGCCGCCCGGTGGTGGTCCGTGAGTGGACTGACTCGGTACGGCTGCGCGACCCCGCACCGGTCGGTCACCGCTTCCTGTTCCTCGTCTGCGTCAGCGGGGACGATCGCCCCTCGTCTCCCGGTTTCGACGACGTCCTGAACGCCTTCACCGTGGCCGGCTGGAACGCGCACCAACGGTCTTTGAGCCACCCCGGGGAAAGTTGGGCGACGGCCCGGCGCGAAGATTTCGAGGTCAAGGTCTACGAGGGCAACGGGCCCGGAATCTTGACGTTCACCGGCTGGACGCCGGTCGTGTACACCGAACGACAGTTGGGTCAGCCGCCCTTCACGCTCAGCACGGCCAGTGGTGTGTTGTGCGATGACTGTCATGGCTGGGGGGTGTGCCTGCTCTGCGAAGGCAGGGCCTACAGCGGCGGCAGCGGCGGCTATGGGCGATGCTGGTGTGTCGCAAACAACGCGGGGCCCGGCAAGTGTGTGGAATGCGCCGGGCGGGGTTTTCTCACCCCCAAGGCGGTGTCGTGGAAGCGGAAGCAGTACGGACTGCCTGATGCCGACGGTGGCGACGCCTTCCCACAGCCGCCGGCCGAGGACGGTCACGACTCCAACACCAGCGCGTTCACCGATGTCAGCCAACGATCCTGCGCGTGCGGGGAGTTCCGCTGCTTCTGGCGCAACATCCTCTCCGAAGCCGACGATCACCTCCTCTCCCGGTTCGCCGGTACCTGCCAGGGATGCGCCGCGCAGCGCGCCTATGCGTTCACGCTCCCCCTACCGTAGACCTCCCGCGGTGCCGGTGTACTGCCGTTGCACTCCCGCCGAGGCCCGGCGCTTCTTCAGGAAGCCGGTCTCGTCGATGGTGGGGACGTCGGCGGCGCAGGGATTCGGCGTAGGACTGCCCGAACTTCAGGCACCACCGGCGGATCGTCTCGTAGGACGAGATGACGCCGCGCTCGAGCATCAGCTCCTCGACCTCGCGGAAGCTGAGAGGGAACCGGAAGTGCAGCCACACGCAGTGCGCGGTGATCTCCACCGGCTACCGGTGCGCCCTGTACAGCGGCGGCGCGCTGTCCACGGACGACCCCTCCCAGCATGACCAACCAGAAGATCAACCCACCCGGTCAGTCAACGTGACACTGCCGTCAGGAGAAGTTGCCAGGAGGCAGACAGCCCTGCCCTGCAATCCCCGCAGCCCGGACCCCCTCAGGCACCGGCCCTGCAGTGGGACCAGGCCCTGCTGTCCGATCCTGCCCTGACCGGGATGACCCACCGGCAACTGGACCAACTCACAGGAACACTGGCCCCTGACGGTGACACCCAGCGCGGCCGCCCACCCCGGCTCTCTTTCCCCGAACAGGTCCTGGCAACCGTGCTCCACCTGCGGGTCGCCTTGGCTGCGGAACCCCTGGCCGTACTGTTCGGCAGCAGCCGCACTGCCATGCACCGCACCCTCCTGAAGAACCGGCGACTGCTCAAGGCCCACGGCATCGCCATCCCACCCGCGACAACCCCACCCGCGGCTCTCACAGCCCTCCAAGTGCGGGTCCACGCCCTGACCGGCAAGTCCAGCAACAAGATCAAAACAACGTGTTAATGATCTGCAACCCCTAGCCAGCCGGACACCCGCGGACCGAACGAGTCCCACCAGCACTACGACCATCGGGTCGAGGACCGCCAGGCAGATGAGTATTGAGACATCCACCCCGTTGTGCGAAGCGGCATTTCGTGCCCTCTTCCACAGGCCCATACGGTCGGATTCATGGAGTGGAATTTTCCGACGGCCGAACAACTCACGGCTGCCTTGCGGGCCGGTGAAGTGACCTCGGCGGAACTGACCGACGAGGCGATCGCCCGTATTGAACGGGACGACGATGCGATCAACGCGATCTGTGTGCGGGACTTCGACCGTGCACGGGCCGCCGCGCGCGGTGCCGACCGGGCGCGTGCCCGCGGTGAGGACCGGCCGCTGCTGGGCATTCCGGTGACGGTCAAGGAGTCGTACGACATTGCGGGGCTGCCCACGACCTGGGGTATGCCGCCGCACCGGAACTTCGTGCCGGCCGAGGACGCGGTGCAGGTGTCGCGGCTCAGGGCCGCGGGCGCGGTGGTGCTCGGCAAGACCAATGTGCCCGTGGGGCTGCAGGACGTGCAGACCTTCAACGAGATCTACGGCACCACCAACAACCCGTGGGACCACCGTCGTACGTCGGGCGGATCCTCCGGCGGCTCGGCGGCGGCCCTGGCGTCCGGATTCGGCGCTCTGTCCATCGGCTCCGACCTCGCCGGTTCGTTGCGCACCCCCGCGCATTTCTGCGGCATTTACGCGCACAAGCCGACACTCGGGCTGGCGGCGAGCCGCGGCATGGTCCCGCCGCCCGGGCCGGCCTTGCCGGCCGAGCACGACCTCGCCGTCGTCGGTCCGATGGCGCGCACCGCTCGCGACCTCACGCTCCTGCTCGACGTCATGGCCGGACCGGACCCGCTGACGCTCAGTGTGGGGTACCACCTGACGCTGCCGCCCGCGCGCCACGAACGGCTCCGCGACTTCCGGGTCCTGGTCCTCGACGAGCATCCGCTCATTCCGACTGGATCCGCTGTGCGGGCGGGCGTGGGCCGGGTGGCCGACGCGCTTGTCGACGGCGGTGCCCGCGTCGAGCGGGACAGTCCGCTGCTGCCCGATCTGACCGAAGCCGCGGTGCTCTACACGCAGTTCCTGTTCTCGGGCTCCGTTGCACGTTTTCCCGTCGAAGCGTACGAGCAGCTGCAGGCCCGCGCCGCCGGACTGAGCGCAGACGACCAGAGTCTCGATGCGGCGCGGCTGCGCGGCATGGTGTTCAGCCACCGCGACTGGATCGAGGCGAACAGCTTCCGCGAGCTCCACCGCCATGGATGGCGGCAGTTCTTCGCCGAGTTCGACGCCGTGGTGTGTCCCATCACGCCCACTCCCGCGTTCCCGCACGACCACAACCCCGACCTGATGAAACGTCGGATCGACATCGACGGCGTCGAGTATCCGTACTTCGACCAGCTCGTCTGGGCCGGTCTGGCCACTATGCCCGGTCTACCCGCCACCGCTGTACCAGCGGGCCGGTCGCCCGAGGGTCTGCCGGTGGGAGTGCAGCTCATCGGTCCGATGTTCGAGGACCGCACCCCGCTGCGGCTGGCCGAATTGCTTGAGCAGAAGATCGGCGGCTTCCAGGCACCGAAGTAGGGCGTACCGCATCGCTGTGGTCGTAGCAGCGGTGCGTGGACCGGCGTCGCCGACTTTCAACAAGCCCGTGACGCAGGCCTCCCCGTACGTCATCCTGATGCGGCAACGATACGGACGACGCACTGAGCACGGGGGTGCAGCACCACGATGGTTCCGGGAACGGTGCAACAGTTGACCATCCTGCTGATCCTCGTGCTGCCCGGCGTCTTCTACCAGGCCGTACGGGAGCGGCTGCGCGGTCCCCTTGCCACCGAGCAAGAGCCGCAGAACCGCCTCGTGCGCGCCATCGCAGCCGGGGCCCTGCTCGACGCCCTCTACGCGGTGGTTGCGGGGCCGTGGCTTGTGCGGCTGCTGGCCGGGGGTGGAAACGGGCCCGTCGCCGGGGTGCTGCGGCAGCCTCGCCAGGCGGGAGTCGCCGCGCTGCTCCTGATCGTCGCCGTGCCGTCCGCGCTGGCCGGGGCGGAGGCGGTGTGGCGGAGGCGGCATGCACGGGCGCAGTACGAGCCGACGCCGACCGCCTGGGATGCCCTCTTCCGCGACCGCGGGTCCTGCTTTGTGCGAATACGCCTCAAAAGTGGTCTGTGGGTGGGTGGTTGGCTCGGTTCGCGGTCGGCCGTGTCGGCGTATCCGCAGCAAGGGGACCTCTATCTGCAGGCTCAGTACAGTGTGGGGTCCGACGGCAGGTTCCTCGGAAAGGTGCCCGGTACCGCGGGCGTGTACGTGCGGGCGAGCGACATAGAAGTGCTGGAGGTGCTGCTGCCGCCGTCCGTGGCAGCAGCGGATGGAGTGAGCAATGGCGAAGGATCAAGAGGTGGGCACTGATGCCGACTTGGCGGCTCTGGTAGAGGAGTTCGCCATCCGCAAAACCTATCGGCCCACCGATGACATGGCCGAGCCGGATGAGGTTCCGCAGGGACCTTCGGGCACGGTGATGGGAGATACGGCGCCGCCCGTCCATGGGGCCGCGGAGCTGGAGGCGTCTTGAGCGCACGCTGGGGCGGGCCGGTGCGGACCTGCCTCACGGGCCCGTATGGATGTGTGCCGCCCACAGGTGCGGCGCCTGCGCGTAGCGGTTGCGCAGGGACCTGACCGGGCGGTGCAGGGCCGTGGCCGGATCGATGGGGCGGCCCCGGGCGATGTCCTCGGCGAGCGCGGCGTAGAACTCCTCGGTGAGGCGGGTCGCCAGTTTGTCGGCGATGGGCCACAGGGTGCCGATGACATGCGGGTATCCGGCCAGTTGGAAGGACGAGGCCAGCTGGACCACCTCGTCGGACAGCGTGACGCCGCCTTGGGACGCGGAGCAGGCGGACAGCACGGCGAGTTCCGGGCTCCTGGGGCGCTGGGCTGCGATGTCGGACACGGTGAGTCGTCCGTCGTGCAGGATCAGACCGCTCTGTGACGGGCTGAGCAGCTCGCTGACGCCGTGGCAGCTGAAGTGGACCCAGGGGTGGGCCTCCAGCGCCCGGCTGACCGCTTCCACCGTGGCGTCGGGCCCGGTCAGCAGCCGTGCCGTGGGGAATAGCTCCGTGAGCAGCGCCGCCTCCTGCGAGACGCCGGGCAGTGGCGCGGCATCTGGCGTCTCGGCGAGGGCGACGACCAGCGGGGAGGGGTGCGCGGGGGCGCCGGGAGTGAGGCCGCCGCGGGCCCGGACCAGGGCGCGCAGGGTTGGGGTGTACGAGGAGACGGCACGGTCGAGGACCCAGGTGCCGGAGTCCGGCGCGCCGCGGCCGGCCGCGTGCAGCGGCAGGAAGGACAGCCAGCCGGTGGGGCACCACCACAGTCGGGGCCAGGGGGCACCGTCGCACGGTTCGGCGTTCAGGCCGAGGCGGTCGAGGACCGGTGCGGCCACGGTGTCCCAGAGCCAGCTCAGCGTTCCGGAGTGCTTATGCATCATGGCGACGGCATTGTCGACGCCGTTCTCGCCATACGCCGTGTCCGTCCCGTCGATGAACTCCGCCGCCCGCGACATGACGGCCTCCAGGGTGAGGTCTGGCAGGGGGACCACATCGATCCCGGCGTCGGCGGTCACAACGAGGGCATCGCAACGGTAGATGCTGACGTTGACGACTACGACCGGGCCTTCGGCCGCGGAAGCGACCAGCTCCGGTATGGAGGGCGGGCGCAGGAAGCCTTCAAGACCCGGCAACTGTCTTATTGCTTCGAGGAGTTGGTCCCAGTGTCGAGCCAGGGCAAGCCGGGCCTCGGCGATCAGGCCCGCCTCGTGGGCTCCGTGGGGCGGCACTGCCGGACCCCCGACTCCGGTGCGGAGCGCCGGGGAGAGCTGGGGCGGCTCGCTCAACTGGTCACGTATCCGCTCGAATTCGGCTGCAAGGTCAGGGGCGAGGTCACGCAGCCGCGATACATCGGCCCGGTGCTCCAGGCCCTGGGCGAGCAGCACTCCTCTCCCCTGTTCGAGCAGGGCGAGGGCGCGGCCCGCCGCCCCCTCGTTGAGCGCCAGCGCGGCGGCGTCACTCGCCAGGCCCTCACTGCCGCGCAGCCGCGCTTCCTGATCGGCGCGGGCAAGGCTGCGCGGGGCGAGGCTGGGCAATAGGCCGACGGCGTACGCGTACCCTTCCAGGGCATCATCGCTGCGCCCCGCCTTCACAGAGGCCAACCCCCAAACACGGGCGGCCTGGAGCCGGCCTGCGCCATGGGCGACCGGATTGCGTGCGTAACTGCGGGCGATTCGGGCCACCTCCACCAGGTCGACCTGTTCCCCCAGCACCGCGCGGTCCAACTGCACCCCGGCCAGGAGCAACTGGGAATAGCCATGACCCGAATGGCCTTCGGGCATGCCCGCGAGAGATTCCCGGGCGGCAGTGACCGCCCGTTGCAGCGCCTGCCGGGCCGTGGTCCCTGCGGGCTCCTCCGCCAGGCGGGCGACGGCGGCACAGGCCATCGTCAGGTGCTGTAGGGCGAAGGAACGCAAAGGGTGATGCTTCCCGAACCCGGCCACCACCTCTTCGAGGACCCGCCGGGCCTCGTCGGCGACGCGCGGGTCCTTGTCCGACCGGGCCCGGCCGGTCAGCAGGACACCCAGGTTGACGGCGGCCATCTCGGCGCCCGTGCGGTCACCGCGCTCCACGGCCATCGCTTCGCGCAGGAGCACGACCGCCTCGTCGGCGGCGGACGTGTCGCCGACGGTCTCGTACCGATAGCGCAGTGCTTCGGCGAGGTTGTTCAGGTGCAGGGAACGCTCCATGGACGTCGGCGGGCTGTCCTTCACCGCGCGGCGCAGCACCGTCACGGCCTCGGCCAGCCAGACACGGTTGCCGGTGGTCCGGCTACGGTCCATGAGGGCGCCGCCCAGGTTCGTGAGCGCCATGCCGAGACGCACCTTGGGCGTGTGGGTCACGGCCTCGCGCAGCGTGCCGATGGCGGAGTCCAAGAGGATGTCGTCGCCACTGTCGACGGCCCGGCTCCACTGGACGAAGCCCAGGCCGGTGAGGATGGAGCCCCGCACGTCGGACGTTGCGGGCTGCGCGGCGGCCAGGGCGGCGCGGAAGTGCCGCATGGCCTCGTCGCTCTGCCGTACGTCACGGGTGTGGCGGTAGAGAGCCCCCAGGCTGTTCGCGAGGCCCAGCAGAGCCACAGGCGCTGGTGATCCCGCCGTCATGGCGACCGCCTCCCGATGGCATCGGACGGACTCCTCCAGCGGGGCGGGGTCGCCGGTGAGACGGGCGAGGTTGCGCAGGGCGTCCCCGAGAGCTGTGCGGCAATCGGCCCCGCCGTACGTGGCCTCGTCGGAGGCGGCCACGGCTGCGCGCAACACCCCGACGCCCTCCTCCAACGCCTCGGAGTCCGAGCAGAACTCGGCGAGAGCCAGCAGGGCTTCACCGAGGCCCATGAGCTGGTGCACGTGGAAGAAGTCCCCCGCCGATGACATGGCGACGGCCTCTCGGTGGGTGGCCACCACCTCGGCGAAGAGTTCGGCACGGCCGGTGCGCACGGCGATTCGCATCAGGCCGGTGCCGATGTTCGACCGGTACACGGCGCTTTCGGCGCGGGAGAGCGGAGCATGCTTCACCTCCTCGCGCAGGAGGCGCACCGCTTTCTCGTACAGGTCGACGCCGCTCGTCGCATCGCCTCGTTCCATGAGGGCATGGGCGTACTCCGCATGGCAGTCCCAGTACACCGGGTCACTGGCCGTGAGCAGGTTGAGTGCCCGAAGCATCTCATCGGCACCCTGCTGCCAGGCGTCGTCGTCCGCACCGGCGCGGTGGGTCAGCGCCGCCCCGAGCCCGAAGCGCGTGGTGGCCTCGAAGCCGCTGCTGGGGGGCGGCAGAGCCAGACACTTGCGGAAGCAGTCGATGGCCTCGTCGACGCCGTCGGCGTCGCCCGAGACCTGCAGGCAGCGCCCGAGCGCCAACAGGACCCGGGCGCGCTCGGCGGAGCGGGCCGGAACCTCCTCGGCAAGGGCTCGAAGCAGCGCGAGCGGGTCGTGGAGTTCCGCGGGATCCCTGGGTTCCCCGGTGGCCACTACGTGCCGGACGGCACGCTTCCACAGCAAATCGGCGAATTTGGTGGCGTGGAGCACCCGTCGGACCAGGTCGTCGGCCGGTATGCACTCCGTGCCCCGGCGGGCGTGGACCACGGCTTCGTCCAGGTCGTCCATGCTGCCCGTCGCCGAGTGCCGCGCGTCAAGCACCTGGGAGAGGACCAAGTGTGCCTGGGCGAGCACCGGATGTCCGGGCGGTGCGCCGTCGAGGGCGTCGCGGGCGGCCTGGTACGCGTCGTCCAGGGCACCAGGGTGGTCGGTGTGCGCAGCGCGCCCGATCAGCAGCAGGCCGAGGTTGGTGAGGTACACGGTGCGCTCGACGGGGTTGGGGGCCGTGTCTGCGGCCCTGCGGCACGCGGCGATGCCCTCCTCGTACAGCTCGGCGCCGGGACCGCTCTCCATGGTCCCCAGGATGAGGGAGACGCCCAGGTCGGACAGGAACGAGGCTCGGTTGGGCAGAACGACGTCCGGCTCCGAAAGGGCCTCACGCAGCAGTGCGACGCCCTCGGAGAGCAGCGCGGGATCGTCCAGGTCGTTGGCGGCGCTGCACAGCGCGGAACCGAGGGTGGCGCTGTGCTGCGCGCGATTCGGGTTGTTCCATGTGCTGAGCTCCACCGCCTTCCGCAGTTCGGCGACCGCCTCCCGCATTGCTTCCTTGTCCGCGTTCGCATCTGACCAGTTCCGGAGCGTGTGCCCCAAGTTGCCATGCCTGCGGGCCTGTTCGTCCCGTACGCCGGGGGCGCAGACCACGGCGGCGCGGCCGACGTCGACAGCTTCGGAGAGCACGTGGTGTCCCGCGCCGTCCTGGAATCCGTGGAGGAGGACGAGTCCGAGGTCCGACAGGCAGATGCCTTGCTCGATGCTGCCCTCACCGAAACCGGCGACGGCGCGCCGCAGCAGGGCCTCGGCGATGCGCAGGGCACCGGGGTGGCGGCTCTGCTGGAACACCAGCATCACCCCGACGCCCCCGTCGTACGCGAATCCGGGCTCCGTCGCGGCGCCGTCGGGTTCGCCGGACGACGTGGCGAACAGCGGACGCAGCCCGCGCGGCACCTGCCCAGGGTCCTGCTCGTAAATCCCGGCGAACCAGAGCACCGCGGCACCGAGCGCCCCCCGATCGGCCTCGCCCCCTGCGAGATAGCGGCACCAGTCGACGTAACCGAGAGCCAGGGCCCCGAGGCCCCACACGGTCCCGTCGGACAGGACGATGCCACCGCGTACCTCGTCGGCCGCCTCCATGGCCTCCGCCCCGAGGAACCATTCCGAGGCGCCTGGCTCGGCTTCCGCACATTCGGCCTGCTGGAGGATGCGGCGCGCGGCGTTTTCGGGCCTCACGCGGAGATCCGGCCGCAGACGACCACGGGGTCCCGTGCATCGGCTGGGAAGCCGATGGGGACATCTGATGCGAGTCGGGCGGCGACAGCGCGGTTCCGGCGCACGCCCATGCTCGCCCACCCGCCCCGCACCACAGCGGTCGGCATCCTGTCCACGTCACGCCGCATGGCGTTCACCGTCTGCATCATCACTCCCCCGTCGGCCGGCACTGTCCTCTCCGCACCTCCACACGCGCTCCCCCTGTGGAATGAACGTCGGCAACAGGATCAACTTAACGATTACATCGACAACTTGAGTGATTTCTTCGACAAGCTCGTCGGCCACGACACTGCGTCCGCTCGGGCTGGGCACTCCATATGGGCGACATTGCCCCGGATGGCGACTTCATCACCGACAACTCCCGACATACACGCCACCGCACCGTTTCTCAAGACTGAGTTGTGCCGGTTACGGACCAGGCGTTTCCCGCCGCGCACCACACGCAGCCCGCAGGTCGGGTCGGTCAGATCGGCATCCCGGATGCGGATGTCGACGCCGGGGTGGCTTCGGCGGAAGACGGCCGCCAGCCTGGTGATGCCGGGGTCTGTGCCGTCGCCCACGATGCCGATGGTGACGGTCGCGGCGCCGGCCGCCGCGGTCACGCGGATGCGGACGCGGTCGGCCTGGTCGAACAGGGCCCGCGCTTCGTCGAGCAGCACTGCCCCCACCGGGGTGAGCATGACGCCGGCAGGCGAGCGCGCGAACAGCAGGGCACCGATCTCTGTCTCCAGCTGCTTGATCGCCCGGCTCAGCGGCGGCTGGCTCATGTGCAGCCGGGCTGCGGCCCGGCCGAAGTGGAGTTCCTCGGCGACCGTCACGAAGTAGCGCAGGGTACGTAGCTCCACGCTGCAACGATACCCGCAAGGTATCGGCGTGGCAGAAAGTGTCTTGGACACTCGCAGGGCTTTGGCGGTGCACTCGAAACATGAACGACGAAGCGAAGACCAGTGAACCGCAGGACGGCCCCGCCGTATCGGTGGTAGGCCCCGACGACGGCGAGACGATCGTCCTGGGCACCACGCGCATGCGCGTCCTCGAAGACGGCAGCCACACCGGGCATCGTCTGGGGATCGCCGAGTCCGTCCTCGCCCCGCACACCCCCGGACCGCCGCAGCACCGCCACGCCCAGCACGACGAGGGTTTCTACATCATCTCCGGCACGGTGCGGTTCACCGTCGGGGACAAGGACCACGACGCGACCGCGGGCACGTTCGTGATGGTCCCGCCCGGCGCCCCGCACACCTTTGCCAACCTCACCGACCGACCCGCCGTCATGCTCAGCACGTTCACCCCCGACCTGTATGTGCAGTACTTCCGAGACCTCCAGAGCCTGACTGCGGACGGCAGGCCGCTGACACCCCAGGTCGGCATCCACACGATGGCCCGCTACGCCACCGAGCCCGCTACCGGACTCGCCTGAAGCCGACGGGACGACACCGCCCGGCTGCCCGCCACCGGACCGGCGCAGCCAAGGCGCTCCCGCCTCTCGGCGTCCGGGTCGCTCATACACGCTCATGTGCCGGCTCCGGACGCTCCCCGGAGCCGGCGGGTCACCCACAAGCGGTGACGATGAAGGGAAATCATGACCATCGCCTACTGGATCATTGCCGGACCGCTGGCCTCCTTCTACCTCTACGCGGGCGTGGTCAAGGTGATCCGCAGTCGCGATCTGCTCCGCCCGATGATGGCTTGGGTGGACCGCATACCGCTGCCCGCCGTCAGGGCGCTGGGAACGATCGAAGTTCTGGGCGCCGTCGGGCTGCTACTGCCGCCAGCGACCGGCATCGCGCCTTGGCTGGCCCCGGCCGCGGCCATCGGGTTCGTGCTCCTGCAGATCGGTGCGATCACCGTGCACCTGACCGCCGAAGACCGCCGGGTCATGCTCAACGTCGGCCTGATCGCCACTGCGGCTGCGACCACCTGGCCGGCCACCGGTTGGCTGTGATCGAGCAGAACTCCCGGCCGGTGGATGCGCCTGCGGGCCGGCGACGGCCAGGTCCATCCAGTGCTGGGTGACGACCCTGCCGGGCCGGACGTACAGGAACACGATGTCGTCGGTGCGGTGCAGCACGGTCCGGTGCCCGTCGTTCTCCAGACTTCGGTATGTCTCATGAGACACGAAGTGACCTGCTGGTGGGTGGCGTTGGGCAGTGCGCCGGCGCCGGTCCGGGTTACGCGAAGCGTTCGTGGTCGGCCAGCACCGTGTCGATCACATCGAGATGGATGGCGACTCGCCCGTCTCTGGGATCGGAGCACTGGGTCAACGTCAGCAGGAACTTCCACAGCGCCCAGCCCCTGGCTCTGGCCCAGGTGCCGTCGTCCTGGCCGACTGTGTGCCGGAATGCCTCGCGGCTTTCCTCGCGGAGCATCGTCCAGGCGATCACGAGATCGCAGGCGGGGGCGCCGGTGCCCGAGGTGCCGAAGTCGATGACGGCCGACAGTATTGGTGCTAGGTCGTGTATCGGAAGTGGATCTCGAACGGTGCGGCGAAGGTTCAAATCGCGGTGGGAGATCCAAAGCAGTGCAGTCATTGACGGCGACCAGGACCGGATCGACGCAGCCAAGCCGCAGTAGCACAGCAGAAGCAGCAGTGGCCCGTGGTGCCGGTCGGCACCGCGGGCCTACGTGCGTACGCCGATCATCAGTCCCAGATCAGCCTGCCGCGCTGAACACGTCCAGTTGCGCCCTGCGCCCCCGCAGAAATCTGCTCCATGAGGACGACCGTCTCGCTGAACAGAACAGTCAGTGACTCGTGAACTCCGAAGGATGGCGCATCCCCATCGTCGAATGAACCGATCTGACCACTACGCACATCCAGGAACTTGCCGTAACAAGCATCATCGTCCGAGATGATCGGAATCCACTGCTCATGCCAGAAGGGAAACTCCGGATCGTCGGACGGGTCGTCGCGCTCGATCTCCATCTTGAAGTGGTACGTCCGCTCCATGGCCGCGAGTCCCAGCAAATCGTGGTTGCCGGGCACGACCCCCTCCGTGACCCCCTCCGGGCTCGGCCCCGGATGCCTGAAGCCACGTCCGAAGCTCGACCGGGAAAACGACGCACATGCGCTCCTCAGCCGCAGCGATCGCTGCCGGCGGAGCAGGAGCAAGGATCGACGACGCAGTCGTCAGTGCATTCGTCTCCAGCCAGTCCACCAATCGCTGCCACGCCAACTGCACGTCCCCCATGGTCATTCCTTTCTCTGAACGTCTACCTCACGGCGCACCCTACGGCCCGGCAGCGAAGCGCCCCAGAAGCGCAACGTCGTGCGCGAGGACGGCTTCGGCTGTGTGTTCTGCGGCATGAAACCTGGATCCCATCGCGTGACAGCCGAGGGTCACAGCCACTCGTTGACGGCCGCGATGAGGACGGTCGCCTCGTAGCGGACCGCGAGCTTGTCGTACCTCGTGGCCACAGCTCGGTGTCTCTTGAGGCGGTTGATTCCGCACTCGACAGCGTGGCGCTCGCGATAGTCGACCGGGGCGAAATGCGGCGGCCAGCCGCCGCGGGAGCCGAGCTCTCGGCGGTTGCGCGCCTGGTCGGCCTTGTTCGGAATGGTGCAACGGATCCCGCGGCGGCGCAGGTAGGCGCGGTTTCTACGGGAGGCGTACGCCTAATGGGAAGCGAACGTCGGCGGTAGCTGCCGTTCTGGGGCGCGAGCCGAGCCTTTGCGTATGCCCGAGCCTGAGAGCCCTGTTGACAAGACGAGGCTGGCTCGCGCCCAGCAGTCTGGGCATGAGTGTGGAACGGCACGGTCGGCCTGGCCCCGCTCGGACACGACCTGCCCGCAGAGCTGGCCGTGGTACCGCTGATCGACATGACGCCGAGCCGAGTGGTCGCGGTGTGGAACGAAGGTGACACCAACCCGTTGATCCGGTCCTTCGTCGAGATCGCGACAGCCGCGTACCGCCACTGAGCACCGGCAACCGGCGCTGCCGCATCCCGTGAACCATTCGTGGAGGCCTGGCTCCGCAACCGCAAGGTCCGCAGGGCTGATCAGCTCGCCGAGACAGCTGTGCAGGCCGCCGACCGGCAGCACACCAGCCTGCCCGGGGAGAAGCTGACCGCTCAGATGGTCCACACGCTGGCGAAGGAAGTGATGGCCCTGCAACCAGCAGGTCGCGGAGCTCGACAAGCTCATAGAGGTCCGGTTTCGCGATCACCACGCCTTTGAAGTGCTCACCAGCCTGTCCGGAGTGGGCACGGAGACGCACCGAACCAGAAGCCGACCCGTGGGCTGACAACCAGCTCGGCACGTGATCACCGGTGAAGGCAATCCGGAGCTGAGCATCGGAGTCGGCGAGCGGTGCCGACTCGGGTGCTCAGTCACAAGTGCTGTGACTGAGCACCCGAGTTGGCCGGGCTGAGCACCGCAGTTGGCCACTGGACGGCCGCCCTGGGTGCAACTGCACGCCTACCGGAAGCCGAGGTGCGGATCGGTGCCGACCAGCTCACTGCTGGCCGCCCAGAGGCGAGCGGCGGCGGCCGGTTCGGTCATATGAGAGGGGACGGGCTCACGCCGTGGTGCGCCACGCAGCCCGAAGACCCTCGGCCCCCAGAGCTGCCCTCCCTGCACCTCCGAGTCGAGGACGGCACGGACAATGGGCCATGCCCCGGCGTCCTTGCCCTGCACCAAGAGTCCGGCGGGCGAAGCGCGCAACCGTTCGCCGGAGGATGTCACGCATACCGGCGGGCGGGACGGGGTGAGGGAGTCCAGTGCGCCGCCGGGGTGGGCCACCACGCTGAGCACCGTGCTGCCAACTGCGCGCAGGCGGCAATCGAGTTCGAAGCCGAAGCACATCTGCGCCAGCTTCGATCGGCCGTAGGTGCGCTTGGGCCGATAGTCATGGGTCGACTGCAGATCGCCCAGATCCAGTCGCTCGGACCGTGCCGCGAAGCTTCCCACCGTCACGATGCGGCCTGCCGGCGCCGCGGACAGCAGTGGGGCCAGCCACTGGGTGAGCACGAAGTGGCCGAGGTGGTTGGTGCCGAACATCAGCTCGTGGCCGCCCTCGGTCTCTCGACGCGGCGGGTCGTCGAGCGCGACCCCTGCGTTGTAGACCGCCGCGTCGAGATGCTCGATGTCCAGCCTGTCCACGGCGGTCTTCAGGGATGACAGGTCGGCAAGGTCCAGTTGAAGGTGCCGCACGTGCGCGCCGGAGACGCGCGAGCGGATCGAGGCCATGGCGGCGTCGGCCTTCGCGCGGTCCCGGCTGCCGAGTATGACGACGGCACCGGTGGCGGCGAGCTGCTCCGCGACAAAGTAGCCGATCCCGGCGTTACCTCCGGTGACCAGGAAGATCCTGCCCTCGGCAGACGGCAGCCGGTGAACGTTCCACGATCGGCCCTGGGATGCGGAAAACACGATGACAGGCTCCTTGCGCTCGGGGCAGCGTGCTCATGGGGAGCACCAACCCGCCCAAGGTCGCAGCCTCCACCGACACACCGCCGACAACTCACGTTCACCGCCGACAGGCATCCGATAGCCCTCCGGAGAACTACAGCGAGCAAGGAGGTCGCTACGTCATGACCGGCGCAGAACTGAGCGCGAGCGCGGCCAGGCGAAGCACTCAGTGGCCGAATCGGGTGCTCAGTCACAGCCCGTCGACGCGTGCATGAACTCCGCTCCCCTGCGGATTGACTTCATCGACGACTCACGACAGCAGCCGTCGACGACTTCAGGAGGCACTCGCCGCACGAGGATGTCGATATCGACGAGAACGGGAGGCGGTACGCCGCTGCGGCCCGTACGTCGGCATCGATGCCGAGCCGCCGACGGCCTGGCCCCGTAGCCAGCGCTTTTGTCTTCAGCGTCCCGAGGACCGGTGGTGCCGCAAACGGCGAAGCGCCTTTCCGGCAGTGGGCGGTGCTGTCCGCCGTCGTGCACAACAGCTCTGCGTCGGCCGTCAGACCCTACTGCCTCGCCAGCACCCGACGGCGGCGGCCGCCGCGAAGCTGGCGGGACTTCGCCAGGGCCCAGGCCGCTGCTCCTTCCAGCTTCCCGACCTGCCCGGTGGCCTGCGGCCCCTGCGCGACAAGGACACCGCCGACGACGAATCAGTGGCGGGTGGCGGGCACCGGTCAGTGCGGGCTATGGCAGTTCGGGTCGGTACAGCCGTGGTGGCCGGCGCCGGCGTGCGGTCCGGCCCAGGTCGCGCCGGCGAAGGCCACCGTAGCCGTGGCCGCCCTGCTGCGGGCCGCTGGTTGCGAGCCGAAGCGTCCGCCGTGTCAGGGCACGGTGATTACGATCTTGCCGCGCGCGTGGCCGGTGGCGCTGACGTCATGAGCTGTGGCGGCCTCCTTCAGCGGGAACACGGCGTGCAGCGGGACGGTGAGGCGGCCGTGGTCGGCGAGGTCGGCCGCCAGCGGTAGTCCTGCCCAGCCCGGCGACTCTCCAGCTTCGGAGCGGGAGAACCGCACTCCGTGCCGGCCGGCGTCGAAGTCCGCGATGGTCACCACGCGGTGCGGGTCGCCGGCGATGGCCACCAGTTCGGCAAGAGAGCCCTTGCCAGCCGCGTCCAGAACCACATCGACACCGAGCGGAGCCAGTGGGGCAAGGCGATCGGCCAGCCCCGCCCCGTAGGTGACCGGTACGACGCCGAGCTGGTCGAGGAAGCCGTGGTTGCCTTCGCTCGCGGTGCCGATCACGGTGAGGCCGCGGGCCTGGGCGAGTTGCGCGGCGATGGTGCCGACGCCTCCGGCAGCACCATCGATCAACAAGGTCATGCCTTCGGCGGCTTCCAGTGCGTCCAGTACACGTGTGGCTGTGTCGATATTGCCCGCGGCGCCACCCGCTTCCTCGAAAGACCATGACTGGGGCTTGGACGCCCACGCCTCCAGCACGGCGTACTGGGCCGCGGCGCCTCCCTGATCCACGAAGGGGACGAGGCCGAAGACCGCATCTCCCACGGCGGTGCCGGTCACCCCCTCTCCCACCTCGTCGACGATTCCCGCGGCATCCATGCCGGGTATATGGGGGAAGTCCACGGTGGCGATGTCCCGCAGCATCCCTGAACGCAGGTACCAGTCAGCAGGGGTGACGCCGGTGGCACGCACTGCGATGCGGACCTGACCTGGCCCGGCGTGCGGCTCTTCGACCTCCTCGACGCAAAGGACCTCGGAACCGCCATAGCGGTGGTACTGCACAGCAAACACGGACAACCTCCGTACACATGGCATGTCGTTCAGCAGGGGAACTCGCAGCCGCTCACCTCTGCGGCAGAGAGCTGACCGCGGGGCACCGCGGCACCAGGTCACGCTAACCCGCTAAACGGTCGGCCTCCTCCGTTTGTGATTAAGTGGGAGACATGGCTGCCCAACTGTCTCGGAACCCGCCGCCCTCCGCCTCCGGCTCCCCCGCCCCGGGGCAGAGAGCCGACGCCCGGCACAACCGCGCCCGGCTCCTCCAGGCCGCCCGCGAGGCGTACGCCCTCAACGGCACCGACGTATCCTCCAGCGCAATCGCCCGCAGAGCGGGCGTGGGTGCCGCCACCCTCTACCGGCACTTCCCGACACGCGGCTCGCTGATCGCCGCTGCGTTCTCCGAACAACTCAGCCAGTGCGTCGCAGCCCTCGACGAGGCCCTTCAGGACGACGATCCCTGGCACGGACTTCGCAACGTCCTCACCAAGGTGTGCACGATGCAGGCCCAGGACCGCGGGTTCAGCGCCGCGTTCCTCTCCCAATTTCCCGACGCGCCCGACGTCCATCGTGAGCGTGCCCGCGCCGAGGCATGCCTCGCCCAGCTGGTACAGCGTGCGAAGGACACCGGACAGCTGCGCAAGGACTTCGACCCCAGCGACGTCACCCTCCTGCTCCTGGCCAACAACGGCGTCGTGCAAGAGTCCCCGGCGGCCTCCATGGCCGCATCCCGCCGCCTGCTCGCCTACTTCCTCCAGTCCTGCCTGCCGACGGACGGCACACCCCTGCCCCAGCCCGCGCCACTCCGCCTTGACGACCTCTACAAGCCACCGCATCGAACGGGGTGACCGCCGGCATCCGCCCGGGGGCACGCGCCCCTGACGTGGATGTTCCTCAGACCCCACCACCGCACTGCCGTCATTTCTGCTCGACATTTCGGAGCCGTGATCGCCAACCGCCTCCGAAGACCGTCGACCAACGCTGTTCCTGGAAATCAACGAAACCAGGTGAGCGCTGTACCTCCTGGCCGCGGTCACGCTGCTGTAGTCGTGATCCTCGTGCGCCCATTTCTGGAGTGCGAGGTCGTACGCATGCAACGAGGACGCGTCGAGGACACCACGGAGGGGCGGGGTCTTCGGGCCGGGCCTTCGTAATGCTGTCCGGGACGCGAGAGATCTCGTCGTACCGGTGGATCGACTCAGCACCCCTGTACGGGACCACGGATAGTCTCCCGGGCCGCCGTACGCAGTGTTTCTGGGAGCCGCATGTGCTCGACACAACGGAATGAGGCCGCCAAACCTGTCCGGAACGAGATCGGCGGCCGCTGCTCAGGTGTTGAGGTCCAGTACGCGGACCGGATCGACCTCCCACCGCTTCGGGGCAGTGGTGGCGACGATCGCTCCGTCGGGGCGGTCGGGGGTGGGCTGCGCCGCGTACTGGCTGTGGGCCGCCGCCCAGGTCTCCTGCCGGGCAAGGGCCAGGGCGGCGGCCAGGTCCAGGTCCAGGACGGTGATGCCCGGCATTGCGGCCAGGCGCTCGGCCGTGCCGGGCCGGGCGCGGTCGGCTTCGACGAGTCGCCTCCCCGCTGCTGGCCAACGTCTATCTCTCCGTCCTGGACCGGCATTTCTCGCGGATCTGGGATACAGAGATGAGTCCCGGCTGGCAACGGCAAGCCCGGCGGCGCAAGGGGCTGCCGGACTTCCGTCTGGTGCGATGTGCCGACGACTTCGTCGTGCTGGTGCACGGCACCAAGTCCGAGGCCGAGACGCTCAAGGCGGAGATCGGTGAACTGTTGTCCCGCAGGCTGAAGATGACCCTAAGAACAGCGTCGCCATCGCCTCCAGCGAGTCCTTGGCTGGACCAAGACGTTCACGGACCCCCGCCTCTGCGCAGCGATCGTCGACCGCCTGACCTTCAACGGCACCATCATCGAGACCGGCACCGACTCCTACCGCCTCGCCACCACCCGGGCGCGCGCGGAAGAACCGGTCAAGGCCAGCTGACATTAATCGCCCGGCCACCGACCGCTCAGTTCGTCAAAGTGCCCTGGTGGAAGTACATGCGCCAGCCCAGTTCCGTCAGGCGCCACACGGGGCTCCGCCACGCTCGGCGCCCGCTGTGGTCGGCGAAGTACGTCAGATGAACGATGCCGGGAGCGAGTACGGCCCCCGACATATCGCGGACCTCGACCGGAGCGCCGGTCGGACGGGCGGATCAGCGCAGTCCGGCGAAGAGATCGTTCTCGGGTATGACCGCGCCGGTGGCGTCCTGGACACGTACGAAGGTCTCCATGCCCATCAACTCGCCGAACCTCTCCTTGCCCATCTTGAGGAAGAAGATGTTCTCGCCCTGACTGGCGTGCGCGGCCAACGCGTCGAACTTCTGACCGCTGAACGCGGTGGTGTCCACCCACGTAGTGATCTCATCATCGGGGAGGCCGATCTCGGCCATCGCGGCGGCCTCGGCAGGATCCGGCTCCGACGTGTCCTCATGAAACTCGCGCATGATCTCGCCGAACCGCTGCATCATCGAGCGGGGCATCGTGGTCCAGTACACCTTCGGTGCCGACGCGGTCATCTCCAGCGCCGCCATCGTGATGCGGTGGGCCTGGATGTGGTCGGGGTGGCCGTAGAAGCCGTTCTCGTCGTAGGTGACGACCACATCAGGTCGGTAGTGCCGCATGAGTTCCGCGAGTCGGGCCGCGCCTTCCTGCACGGAGGTCTGCCAGAAGGGCCCGGGGGCGTCGTTGCTCGGCCAGCCCGTCATCCCGGAGTCGGCATAGTCCAGCATCTCCAGATCGCTGACCTTCAGGACGTCACAGCTCGCCTCAAGTTCTTGACGGCGCATCAAGGCGACCGCCGCCGGATCGTGCCCGGGATCGCCCGGCTTGACACCCCCCGGTCCGTCACCGCAACCGCCGTCGGTACACGTCACGAGAACCGTGCGGATACCTTCCGCCGCGTACCGCGCGAGGACCCCTCCGGTTCCGGTGGCCTCGTCGTCGGGGTGGGCGTGTACTGCCATGAGCGTCAAGGGCCGGTCAGTCATGAAACAGTCCTCCTGCAGAAATAGGTCCTGGTCCGAGTGTGCGGCGGGCGTACCGCGATCTCGGGGCCCGGATCCTGGTGGGGCGGACGACCGTGTGGTCTCCGTGTCCCCCGCCCGTGCGGCGCCGGTCCCTCGGTCGATGCAACCGTACCGGCCGGACCGGCTGTTCCCGGCGCGGCCGCTTGGCCTTCCAAGCGCGGTCATTGGCGTCGGGCCGACGCCAATGACCGGCGTGTCTCTGCTCGGTGCAGTCGCTATGCAGAGAGCGCAGAGAATATGAAGCTGGATCTGAGACCCCACATTGTAGGAACTCGCGGCCCGTGACATATGACACCTCTGTGACCAGCGGGTTCTCAGGCTTTCTCACCCCATGTCATGCGCCCTCTGTCTCAGCTTCGTGTCATTTCCTCGAGCAGGCGGGGAAACAGCCGGCGGCTTCTCAGTCCTGGCCCGCGTCGTCCGTTGCGTGGGGAAGCAGGGGGAACATCCGGGTGATGAGGGCCACCGGTCGAGCGCGGTCGGGCCGGGCCAGGGGACGTTGCTCGCGGTCCTCGTAGGGA
>NZ_FMDF01000158.1 GCF_900091955.1 Streptomyces sp. Ncost-T10-10d | reverse complement strand
GACATCGGAGCAATGTCCGAAATGACATACTCTGCGGCACTTGCGTGCTGTTCGGGCGACCCCAGGCCCTACTACCCGCCTTAGGATGTGACACAGCTCCTATGGGTGGCATCACATCCAGAGCGCCAAATCGGCGGCCCCGGCAGGGTGGTTCCAGCACCGGATCCGCACCTTCCCCGGCCGGCAGCACCACCGGTTGTCGGACGGTTGGGGCCGCCCCGTCCCATGGCGGCCCCAACCTGTTTTTGATGTGTCCGGCCTGCTCTTGATGTGTCCGGGCGACGGATCCCCTGGCGCTCGACGGGTGATCCCCGGTAATCCGGCCAGGAGAACACTGTGCCGCCGACTCCGAGCAACTGAGATACGAGGCTTCCCAGTTCGGGATCGCGAGCGGCCGATTCGTCCGTCCGCAGCGGTCGAGCACGGTCGGCCGTTGCCCGACGGGAGGGCTGAACCGGTGCCGACGATCAACGTGGCAGTACTGCGCGCTGTGATCGTTGTCCTACGGCTACGGCGTCGAACAGGGGCCAGAAGCCGGTCGGACGAGAAACCGACCGTGGCGATCGTGCCGGCCTCGGGCGTGCCGCGCCGAGGCGTTCCACGAGGCCGGTTGATGTGCCCCTAGCCGGGTCAGCGGCTCTCGTTCACCACCATGGCCGAGCCGCCGCCTCGCCGCTTGGGTTCGGCGACCGCCGTGACCTTCCCGTCGCGCCGGAACTCCAGTGCGGCCACCGCTCCGATCTCAGGGGAGGGGGTGAAGGTCTGTGGAGCCAGGACGAAGTGCTGGCCGAGGCCTTCCAGCGCGGTGCGCTCGGGTGAGTCGAGGAAGGCGGGTTCGGCTTCGGTCGTGGTCCGGTTCCGCTGCGAGATCCGCGGAGCGGCGACCGCATCGGGCAGCGACATGCCCAGGTCGAGACGGTTGACGAGGGTCTGGAGCACCGTGGTGATGATGGTCGCGCCACCCGGCGAACCGAGCGCGATCAATGGCTTGCCGTCCTGCAGCACGATCGTCGGCGACATGCTGCTGCGCGGGCGCTTGCCCGGCGCCGGCAGATTCGGGTCGGGTACCCCGGGGGTGAGCGGGGTGAAGTCGAAGTCGGTGAGCTCATTGTTGAGCAGGAAACCACGTCCGGGCACAGTGATGGCCGAGCCGCCGGTCTGCTCGATCGTCAGGGTGTACGAGACCACATTGCCCCAGCGGTCTGCGGTCACCAGATGGGTCGTCGAGGGTCCCTCGTAAGGCTCCTGGCTGCCTGTCCCCCGGGCGCAGCCCGTTGTCGCGCCGCGCGGGTCCGCCGGGGCCAACGGGCTGGTCAGGGTCGCGTCGGGCCGGATCAGGCAGGCTCGATCCTTCGCGAAATTCTTGGACAGCAGCGCCCGCGTGGGCACGTCCGAGAAGGCGGGGTCACCCACCCAGCGGTTGCGGTCGGCGAAGGCGATCCGGCTGGCCTCCAGGTAGTGGTGCAGCGCCTGGACCCGGTCGGCGGACGACAGAGGGAAGTTCTCCAGGATGTTGAGCGCTTCGCCGACTGTCGTGCCTCCGGAGGAGGACGGCGCCATGGAGTAGACGTCCAGCCCGTGGTAGGTGGTGCGGGTCGGGTCCCGGCGCACCACCCCGTAGTTCGCGAGGTCGCTCCGCTCCATGAGTCCGGGCCGGAACGTACGGTCGGAGCCGGCGGCCACCGGCGGGTTCTGCGCGGTGCGCACCACATCACGCCCGATGTCGCCGCGGTAGAGCGCGTCCACGCCCTCGTGGGACAGTTCCCGGTACGTACGGGCGAGGTCGGGGTTGCGGAAGCGGGTGCCGACCACGGGGAGTTCACCGTGCGGCAGGAACAGTTCGGAGGTCGAGGTGATGTCCCGGAAGCGTGCTTCGTTCATCGCCGTCTGGGCGCGGAATTCGTCGTTCACCACGAAGCCGTCGTCGGCGATCCGGGTGGCCGGGCGCAGTGCGCGCCCGAGCGAGACCGTGCCCCAGTCGTCCAGGGCCTTCTGCCAGGTCGCCGGGGTACCCGGAACACCCACCGACAGGCCGGAGTTGACCGCTTCCTGGAACGGGATGGCTTGGCCCGTGGACGGGTCGACGAAGGAGTCGGAGCGCATCCGGGCCGGGGCCGTCTCGCGGCCGTCGATGGTGTGCACCTTCTTCTTGGCGGCGTCGTAGTACACGAAGTAACCGCCGCCTCCTACGCCGGCCGAGTACGGCTCGACCACGCCGAGCGCGGCCGCGGTCGCCACCGCCGCGTCCACCGCGTTGCCGCCGCGCCGGAGCACCTCGATGCCGGCCTGCGAGGCGTACGGGTTCACACTGGAGACCGCGCCCCCGTTGCCGGTGGCGACGGCCTGTTCGGGCGGCGGCCGGAGCCGGGAGCCGGAGGGTGCCGCGGCGTCGACGGCCGGGGATGATCCGGCGGCGGCGGTGGGGACGAGCAGGGGGAGAGCGAGGGCTGCCGCTGACACGGCAGACACCAGGGCACGGCGGGCGATCATCAAGCCTCCGAGGGCCTCGGGCGAGGGTAGTTGCTGGCACTCTGGCAACGGGCGGCGTCATCAGCAATGGATCTTGGAGATCTTTGCGGAACATCTGAGGTTCCTCAGCAGTAACCAGCACGGTTCAACAACCCACCGGCACAAGGAATCGGCGGTCTGCCGGCGCACGCCGGCCACGAGTGCGGCACGTGGCCGTGACCGGGGTGCGTCTCCGGTCACGGCCGCGCCGTCCGGGGCGCTGGACACGGTTGGCGGTCAGCAGCCGCCGGAGGTGGCTGCAGGGGCGCCGAAGCCGATCCGGAGCACGCTCGAAGTGGCGCAGCAACCTCCACCATCGCCCTCGGACCGGGCGACGTTCGGGGCGTCGAACAGTCCCGCGCCGCCGCAGACACCGGTCTCGGGCAGAGTCAGTTCGACACGCTCGGCCGCCTCGTTGTCTCCTGCAAGTGCGGCAGCGACGGAGCGGACCTGCTCGTAGCCGGTCATGGCGAGGAAAGTCGGGGCGCGGCCGTAGGACTTCATGCCGACGACGTACACGTCCTGCTCCGGGTGGGCCAATTCCTTGGCACCGTGCGGGTAGACCGTGCCGCAGGAGTGCTGGTTGGGGTCGATGAGCGGGGCCAGATCCACCGGGGCCTGGAGGCGCTCGTCGAGGCCGAGACGCAGTTCGGACAGGATCTCGGTGTCGGGGCGGAAGCCGGTCAGGACGATGACCTCGTCGACCGGGTCGAGGCGGCGTGGTCGTGCCGTGCTGCCCGCCGATGACCGAGCGCGCCCTGACCGCCGAGGAGGCCGTACGGACGGCCGCGATGTTCAAGGCGCTCGGCGATCCGGTCCGGCTGCGCCGGCCGGGGCCGCGAAGATGGCACCCGGCACCTTCCCCTGCCACGCCCCTACCTCGGCCAATGCGCCTCAGGAGGACCTGCAGCCGCACCCGCTCCTGCAGCGAATCGGCGGGCGCAGCACGGCCCCGTCGGCTGTGCGCCGGTGTTCAACCGCGTCGCGCCGCAGTTGAACACCGGCGCACGGGTGCCCGTCGGCGCTCCGCTAACCGGCCGTCCGGTGCTCGGCGGTGCACGAGCGCTCGTCCAGCTCCCGGGCGAACTCCATCCAGGTCTCGGCGCATTGGCGCGCGAGGTCGACCACGAGATCCCGGCAGTGCGAGGGCACTACGGCGGCCAGCTTGAACCACGCCTGGTCGCCGAGCGCGTTCTGCTGGAGCAGGCGCAGCAGATGGCGCCCCTCCTCCTTGTGACGCAGGGAGGGGTCCCGCAGCAGCTTCTCGATCAGGGCGACCGGGTCGGGCTGCACCAGGCGCACCTTGCGCACCGCCCGCTGGCGGTCGGCCGCCGGGGCGGCCTCGTCGGCCCCGTCGATCCCACCGGTGTCCGGGTCGCCGAGGTCCTGGGCGTCGGCGTCGGGGCGGCGCTCGGTGACCGGCAACTCCCCGGAGAGCAGTCTCCTGCGGACGTCGCTGACGGTGGCCGGCGAGATGCCCGCACGACGCGCGACCTCGCGCAGCGAGGCCTGCGGGTTCTCGGCGATCAGCTCGGCGGCCCGCCGCCGACCCTCGGCGCTGTTCAGCGGCCGGACCTTGCCGTCCCGTCCGATCCTGACGGCTAGTTGGGCGCCTCCATTGGCAGAGGAGCGACGGATCGCGGCGACCGCCTTCGCACCCAGGCCGGAGGCCCGGGCGATGGCTCGGTCGGACATCTGCGGGTGGGCCGCGACGATCCGCGCGGCCGCGGCCCGGCGGTCTTCCTGGGAGAGGGGGAGGCCGTGCGTGACATTCGCCTCGACCGCGCGGAGGAACGCCTCCTCCGGGGTGCCGTCGAAGAGTGCCGCCTCGATCGTCCGGTGGCCTTTCAGACACGCGGCCAGCAGACGGTGCATCCCGTCGATGACTCGCATGGTGCGGCGGTCCACGAGGATCGGGGGAAGCGGCTCGTCCAGCTCCGCCAACCGGGCCACGTGTTCCGCGTCCTGCCCTCCCAGTCTGGGCGTCTCCCCGGGGATGAGCGACGCAATCGGAAGGGACACGATGCCTTGTCCAGGAATCTCCATGGCCTCGACGGAAAGGCCCATATCAATTATCGAATCGAATCGTGCATAACCCATTCCGTCGATACTGGACCGACTCATATTCGTCTTCCCCCATCGGATAGACCGGAATCCGGCTGTCGCAAGAACCCATCGGCGTGGGGCCGGAAGACCGCGCTCGTCATGGAGGAGCACGTGCGCCGTCGGCGGTCACCGGGGGGCCTGGTGCACGAACTCCCCGCAACCGGACAGCAGTCAGTAACCGCTGCTGACGGGTCGACAGCGGTGAGGTAAGTCGAGCCTCCCCTAACCCCATGAGTCACTTGAGTCACTTCCGAACACCCGTCCCCATGGTCACCCCTGGGGGACAGCAATGTCGAGACGGCCTTTCGATCTGGCCGATTAGCCTCGACTTCGTGACGGCCCGCCGGATTGCGCAGTCGGCCGTTTCGGTGTTTCGGGATCGGTCGAGGGCATGGCGTGGACCCGGCTGTCGCGTGGATGGGAGCCGAGTTCCGCTGCTCCGGCAGGCCGGTCAGGCAGTCGGGAGGGGCGTATCTGCCAGTCAGCCGGATCTCGAAGGGCGCGCGGCCATTCGGCCGCGGCGGTGATCGCGACGGTCCAGGGCCGGTGCCGGGCGAGTCCCAGGTGTCGACGTCGGACGGCGGCGGAGAACGAGCGGAGAACTGGCGGAGAACAGGCGGAGCCGCAGGCGGCGATGCTCCCGGAGCCTGGGCTTGCCGGTCAGCGCGCATGGGCGTCCAGGGCCGCCAGGTCCACAGGCCGGGCTCGACGATTTCCAGCCAGATCTGGTTCTGCACGGTGTCGTGGGAGGGGCAGGTCGCGCAGGCCGGCGGTCCGCGCGGCCCGGATGCGGTTCTCCGCTCCGGCGCATTGACGGTGCCGCAGTTCCAGGGCGACGACCGGCTTGTTCTTGGTGCCGGTGGCGAACGCGCTGAGGCCGCAGGCCTTCAGCATCGGTGATCCGCAACTGGGCTCCGGGGTGCGGTCGTTCCTCGCTCACGATGGGCGGCACCTCTTTGGTTCATGTGCGCCACGGTGGCGGCAGCAGCCACTGTCGCCCGGTCCGGCCGGCCTGCGGACCGCCTCGATCGGCAAGTACGGCGCCGGCCTGCGAGAACGAACGGCCCGCCATCCACGGCGTCCCTGTCGCCCTTTTCGGGCAATGTCCGAGTGACGTCGCCATGGAGGGACGGGCCGGCCGTTCAACTGCCGCAGCGCACCGGTTGAACGTCTCGCACCGCACGGGCGGGCGCGGCCCCGGGATGGACGTGCGCAGCCGTGGCACAGGGGGCCGTCCCCTCACACGTCGCGGCGCTGTACGACGAGAAGCGAGAGGACGACCGCGATCAGCGGCCAGACCGCGTACATGGCCCATGCCTCGGCCACCGGCGCGTAGCGGTCGGCCGGAAGCTCGGCCGGCGACCCCCAGGTCTGGGTGAGCCCCTGCCACGCGCTGACCGGCATCGCATGGTTGACGGCGGCCGACCACGGCTTGTTTGTCGCGAAGAAGCTCGGCAGCAAGAGCAGAACCGAAGTTGTCGTGACCATGGTAATGGCGCTGTGGCGGATCAGGAAACCCAGCCCCAGCCCGATCAGCGCACTGACCGGCGCCAGCAGCGCAGACGCCACCAGGGCCTGCACCGTGCCGGGGCGGTCGAGCGGGAGCCACACATCCCGGGCGCCCAGGATGAGCTGCGAGACCCCGTACGAGCCGAGCGTCATGACCGTGCCGAGCACTGTCCACAGCACGGTGACGGTGGTGACCTTGGCCATCACCAGCGAGCTTCGGGCCGGAACAGCCACGGTCGAGGTCCGGATCATCCCGCTGCTGTACTCGCTGACCACCGCGATGGCCCCGAGGCTTCCGGCCACCAGCATCAAGGACAGGTATCCGGTGGACGGGAACGCGTCGTGCAGGGCGAACTGCCTCGCCTGCTGGGTCTCGGGGTCCATGCCCGGAAAGTTCCGGTAGTCCGAGTAGGACGCCCCGGCGGCGCACACGATGACGAACACGGTGATGAACCCGAGCGCCCACGGGGTGGAGCGCAGTGAGCGCATCTTGATCCACTCGGCGGCGACCAGATCGCGGAAACGCACGGGCGGCAACCCGTCGGACACCCCCGCGGACGGGATCACCGGGGGCACGGAAACGGCAGCGGTCATCGGGATTCTCCTGTCCGGTACTCAACACTGTCGGCGGTCACCTGGATGAACGCCTCCTCCAGCGAGGCGGCGCGGGTGGTCAGTTCGTTCAGAGCGATCCGGTACTCGGCGGCCAGCGCCCCGATCCGGACGGCCGGCATGCCGGTCACCGTGAACCGTCCGACCCCGGCCGGCTCGACCGACGCGCCCTTGGCCGTCAGCACCTCCGTCAACTCGGCGTCCTGGTCCGTCCCCACCAGGACCTGGGCGGAAAGGCTGCGGGCGGCGAAGTCCTTGAGCGGCTCGGCCGCCACCAGCCGGCCCCGGCCGATGACCACCAGATGGTCGGCGGTATTCTCCATCTCCGACATCAGATGGCTGGAGAGGAACACCGTACGACCCTCGGCGGCCAGGCGGCGGAAGAGCCCACGCACCCAGTGCACGCCCTCCGGGTCCATCCCGTTGATCGGCTCGTCGAAGATCAGCACCGGCGGGTCGCCGAGCAGCGCGGCGGCGACCCCGAGCCGCTGCTTCATCCCGAGCGAGAACCCCCCGACCCGGCGGCGGGCGGCGTCCTCGAGGCCCACCTCCTCCAGCACCTCGTGCACCCGGCGCGGCGCGATGCCGTTGGTCCGGGCCAGCGCGGACAGGTGCGCCGCGGCGGTACGTCCTCCGTGGACCTGGCCGGCGTCCAGCAGCGCCCCCACGTGGTGCAGTCCCCGGGCGTGTTCCCGGAACGGGACGCCGCCGACGGTCGCGGTGCCGCCGGTCGGCCGGTCCAGGCCGAGGATCATCCGCAGCGTGGTCGACTTGCCGGCCCCGTTGGGCCCCAGGAAGCCGGTGACCGCCCCGGGCCGGACGGTGAAGGACAGCCGGTCGACGGCGGTCTTGTCGCCGTATCGCTTGGTGAGTTCATTGACTTCGATCACGTCATCCACTGTGCGCTGCGGAGCCGGCCGGACGCATCGACCCGCGGACGGCAATCGGAGTGACAGCGTCCGCCTGAGGGATGCCGCCAGCGGGCTGACGCCGGGCCGGACGGCCTCCGGTTAGTGTCGCCCCATGGACGTCACCACACCCTCCCGGCCACCGACCGCCGCCTCGCCGCACGGGCGCCGCACGCGGGGCGGGCACCGCCCATGACCGCTCGCAGGCCGATGAGCTGGGCCGGACCCGTGCTCTACCCGGCCGTGGTCGTGGTGCTGGTGGGCGGGGCACCGCGGGCACCCGTCGCGCTGCGGGCCCTCGGCGTGCTCCTCGCCGCCGTCCTGCTGGTGGGTCTCGCCCGTCGCAGGTCGGGGGCGGCACTCGCCCTGACGCTCACCGGGGCCACCACAGTGGCGGTGTTCAGCGACGACCGCGGCCCAGGCCGTTTCCTCGCCTTCCTCGCGGCCGACGTGGTCCTCGGCCGCATGGTCGCCACCGGCACACGCCGGCCGTCGGTCCTTGCCATCGCCGTGTCCGCCGTCCTGCAGTTCACGGCCATCGGGGCCCTGACACAGGGGCCGGACGACCTGATCCTCACCGGTGCGATCGCCCTGCTGGCGATCACCACCTGCTGCGCGGCCGGACTGCTCGCACGCGAGCGCCGTGAGCACGCGGCCGCGCTGCGCGGCCGGGAGGTAGCCGAGGCGGTCACCGCCGAACGGCTGCGGATCGCCCGCGAGTTGCACGACGTCGTCGCGCACAGCATCGGCATCATCGCGATCCAGGCCGGCGTGGGCGCCCGGGTCATCGAGACCCAGCCCACGGAGGCCCGGGAGGCGCTACGGGTCGTCGAGTCCACCAGTCGGGAGACCCTGGCGAGCCTGCGTCGTACTTTGATCGCCCTGCGGGAGGCCGATTCCGAGACCGCGTCGGGGCGGGCGCAGGCCCCCGCGCCCGGTCTCGCCGAACTCGACCGGCTGGTCGCGACATCCGCCGAGGCCGGCATCCGCGTCGACGTACACCGCACCGGGGAGCCGCGGCCGCTGCCCGCCGACGTCGACCTGGCCGCCTACCGTATCGTGCAGGAGGCGGTGACCAACGTGGTGCGCCACGCGGGCACGCGGGAGTGCCGGGTGGCCATCGACTACGCGAAGGAGGGCCTGTCCGTGGAGATCGTCGACGACGGCCAGGGACCGGCGACCGACGGCCGGGCCGACAGGTCCGGGTTCGGCATCACCGGGATGCGCGAGCGGGTCAACCTGCTGCACGGGCGCTTCAGCGCCGGCCCGCGCCCCGAGCGGGGGTTCCAGGTGACGGCCACCCTGCCGCTGACCGAGTCGGCCGGGGCGGAAGCCCGGTGAACGGCGACGGCAGGGGGGCGGGCGACGGCGCGCCCGTACGCGTCCTGCTGGTCGACGACCAGCCTCTGGTGCGCTCGGGGCTCCGGGTCCTCATCGCCGACAGCCCCGATCTGACGGTCGTCGGCGAGGCCGGCCACGGGGCGGAGGCCGTGAAGCTGACCGAGGAGCTGCACCCCGACGTGGTGGTGATGGACATCCGGATGCCCGGCATGGACGGCATCGAGGCCACCCGCCTGATCACCGACGGCCCCACCGCCACGCGCGTGCTGATCCTCACCACCTTCGACGAGGACGACTACGTCTACGGCGCGCTGCGGGCCGGCGCCAGCGGCTTCGCGATGAAGTACATGGCGCTGGAGGAGATCCTGGCGGCGATCCGGGTGGTGGCCGCCGGGGAGTCACTGCTCGCCCCGAGCATCACCCGCCGGCTCATCTCCGACTTCGTCTGTCAGCCGGCGCCGGCCGCCGCGCGGACCACGCGCCCGGTGGAGGGCATCACCAAGCGGGAGCGCGAGGTGCTCACCCTGGTCGGGGCAGGCCGGTCGAACACGGAGATCGCCCAGGACCTGTTCATCAGTACCGCGACGGCGAAGTCGCACGTAGCCCGGCTGCTCGCCAAGCTCGGCGCCCGGGACCGCATCCAACTGGTCATCCTGGCCTACGAGATGGGCCTGGTCTCACCCTCCGACTGAGTCCGCCGTCGAACCGTGACAGCCCGTCGTGCCGATGCCGTCGGCCATCAGGTGATGGCCGACGGCATCGGCACGACGGGCTAGTTCTGCGCCGCCATGGCCTCGATCAGGCTCTTCGGCCGCATGTCGGTCCAGGACTTCTCGATGTAGTCGAGGCACTCCTGACGCCCCGCCTTGCCGAACACCGAGGTCCAGCCGTCGGGCACGTCGACGAAGACGGGCCACAGCGAGTGCTGGCCCTCGTCGTTGACCAGGACCAGGTACTCGGCATCGGGATCGTCGAACGGATTCGTCACCACGCCGTCCTTTCTTGGGTACATGAGGTGATTCGCATCGATGGCGCGCGTTGGCCGGGGCGGATCTCCGGTCCTCGCCCCACCGTCGGTGGCCGTCCGGCGCGTTGCCGGGCTCCGTACGGACCCACTATGGCCCCATGCCGCGCCGACCCGTCAACCGACGCGAGACGCCCGCCCCGCACGGCTGTTCAACTGAACCCGCGCGCCGGTTGAACGAGGCCACGGGCAGCCCGGTCGACCTTGATCGGCGTACCGGCCCGATGCCATCGTGGAATGCTGCCACGCCGCGTGAGCGGCGCGCCGTGCCCCGTCGGCACCGGCCGCCCCGGACCAGGAGTGCGGGGCCGCACTCCATCCCGGCTGCGGACCGCCCGCCCCGGACCACCTCTCCTTCGAGCCACAGGAGGCCGTCTTGCCCATGCCCACCCTCAGCGAAGGAGCAGCGCGATGCCGTTCGTGAGCGTCAACGGGATCCGGCTCTCCTACCAGCGTTCGGGCCGCGGGGAGCCGGTGCTTCTCATCATGGGCTCGGGGGCCGCCGGCCGCGTGTGGACGATGCACCAGACGCCCGCTCTCCACCGGGCGGGCTACGAGACCATCGTCTTCGACAACCGCGGCATCGCCCCCTCGGACGCCCCGCCCGGCGACTACTCGCTCGCCGACCTGACCGCCGACACCCTCGGGCTGATCGAGGCCCTCGGCATCGGACCCTGCCGGATCGTCGGGACGTCCATGGGTGCCCTGATCGCCCAGGAGCTGGCGCTCGCCCGGCCGGACCTGGTGCGCTGCGCCGTCCTCATGGCGACCAAGGCCCGCTCGGACGCCACCCGCCGGATGCTGCTGGCCGCGGAGCGCGAGCTGACCGCCGCCGGGATCAGCCTGCCGCCGAAGTACCGGGCGGTGCGCACAGTACTGGAGATGCTCTCCCCCGCGACGCTGAACGACGACGCGTCTGCCTCCGGGTGGCTGGAGATCTTCGAGCTGACGGGGGACGGGAGCGCCCCCGGGCAGCAGGCGGTGGACACCGCGGGCGACCGCCGCGAGGCCCTGCGCGCGGTCTCCGTGCCGTGCCGCGCGATCGCCTTCGGCGACGACCTCATCTGCCCGCCGCACCTGGTCGCCGAGGTGGCGGGCGCCATCCCCGGCTGCGACTTCGTCGAGATCCCCGACTGCGGCCACCTCGGGAACCTGGAGAACCCCGACGCGGTCAACGCGGCAGTCATCGAGTTCCTCGACAAGTACTGACGGCCCCTCACGAGTGCGGAGTTGGTTCCGGCATGGCAAGCAACAAGGGCCCGGTACACCGCCGGGCCAGGACATCGGACGAGGACGGGCCACCCGGCGGGCGGATCGGGAAGGGCACCATCCGGCGGATCGTCCCGTACGCCCTGAGCTACCCATGGAGCATGGCTCTGCTGCTGCTCGCCACCGTGGTCGACGCGGTGGTCACCGCGGCCGGCCCGCTGGTGCTCAAGAAGGTCATCGACGACGGCATCCTGCCCGGGCGCACCGACACCGTGGTGTGGCTGTGCCTGGCGGTCGCGGGTCTGGCCCTGATCGAGGGCGGCGCGATGTACGTCCAGGCCTGGTGCTCGGGGCGGATCGGCGAGGGCGTCGTCTACGACCTGCGCAACAAGGTCTTCGCCCACATCCAGCGGCAGTCGCTGGCGTTCTTCACCCGCACTCAGACCGGCGCTCTGGTCAGCAGGCTGAACACCGACGTGGTCGGGGCCCGGCAGGCGGTGACCGGCCTGCTGTCGCAGTTGCTGTCCATCGTCCTGTCGCTGGGCCTGCTCCTGGCGGCGATGTTCTACCTGTCCTGGCAGATCACCGTCGCGGCGCTGATGATGATCCCCCTCTTCCTGCTGCCTGCCCGGCTGATCGGGCGCCGGCTTCAGCGGATCACCCGGGAGCGGATGGAACTCGACGGCGAGATGAGCGCGCTGATGAGCGAGCGCTTCAACGTCGCGGGCGCGGTGCTCGCCAAGTTGTACGGCCGTGCGGAGGATGAGTCGAACCTGTTCGCCCGTAAGGCCGGCCGGGTGCGGGACATAGCCGTCTCGGTGGTCGTCCACAGCCGCGTCCTCGGCGTCGTGGGCACCGTGCTCACCGCAATCACCACCGCCCTGGTCTACGGGCTGGGTGGGGTCCTGACCATCGACGGATCGCTGGAACTGGGCACGCTGGTGGCCTTGGTCGCCCTGCTGATGCGGCTCTACGGCCCGGTCGACCAGTTGTCCAGCCTCCAGGCGAGCGCCATGACGGCCCTGGTCAGCTTCGACCGGGTCTTCGAGATCCTGGACCTGGAGCCGAACGTCGCGCAGCGCCCCGACGCCCGGGATCTCGCCGGGCTGCGCGACGACCGGGGCTCGGCCGGAGCGCCGGCCTTCAGCTTCGACAAGGTGTCCTTCCGCTACCCGGGCGGCGGCCAGGACTCCCTGGCCTCACTGGGGCACCCGGCCGCCCGCCGCACCGACGCCGCGCAGGAACCGTGGACCCTGCGGGAGTTGAGCTTCGAGGTCCCGGCCGGGCAGCTGACCGCGCTGGTCGGCCCCTCCGGCGCGGGGAAGACCACCATCACCCAGCTGCTGCCCCGGCTCTACGACCCCACCGAGGGCACCGTGCGCCTCGACGGCCACGACATACGCGAACTGACCCTGCAGTCGCTGCACGACGCGATCGGCGTGGTCACCCAGGACGCGCATCTGTTCCACGACACCCTGCGGGCCAACCTGGAGTATGCCCGCCCGGGGGCGAGCGAGCGGGAGCTGGTCGAGGCGTGCGAGGCCGCGCTGATCTGGGACACCGTCCGCACGCTCCCGGACGGGCTGGACACCGTCGTCGGCGACCGCGGCTACCGGCTGTCCGGCGGGGAGAAGCAGCGGATCGCACTGGCCCGGCTGCTGCTCAAGGCGCCGCCGGTGGTCATCCTGGACGAGGCCACCGCCCATCTCGACTCGGAGGCGGAGGCGGCGATCCAGCGCGCCCTGCGTACCGCGCTCGCCGGGCGCACCTCGCTGGTGATCGCCCACCGGCTCTCCACGATCCGCGAGGCCGACCAGATCCTCGTCGTGGAGGCCGGACGGATCCGCGAGCGCGGGACGCACGATGAACTGCTGGCCGGCGGCGGCCTGTACGCCGACCTGTACCGTACGCAGTTCGCGCAGCACGACCCGCTGGAGGAAGCCGTGCTCGGCCCGGAGCCGCGCTGAGGCGGTCCGGCGCCACGACGAAGGGTGCCGCCCACCGGTCCGGGAACCGGTGGGCGGCACCTTTCGTCGCGCCCGGGGCGGGGGCCCGCTATCGGCCGGGGTCCGCCGACCCCGGCCAACTGAGACGGCGCGCCAGTTGAACGGCCGGGCGGGGGCCCGGCCGCGAGCCGGCGTCAGCGGGCGAAGTCGTGCACGACCACGGCGACCGCACCGACGGCGGGGTGGCGTTGGAGAACCGCCTCGATCTCGCCGAGCTCCATCCGCACGCCCGCGATCTTGACCTGGCGGTCGACCCGGCCGAGGTACTGCAGCGCGCCCTGAGGCAGGACCGTCACCGCGTCACCGGTCCGGTAGAGCCGACCCGTCGGCGTCCCACGGAACGGGTCGCGGAAGAACGCGTCCCGGGTCCGGTCGTGGTCGCCGACGTAACCACGCCCGACGCAGACCCCGCCGACGAACAGCTCGCCGGTCTCACCGGTCTCGCAGGCATGCCAGCCGTCGTCCTCCCGGCGCAGCACATAGAGCTGGGTGTTGACGACCGGGATGCCGATCGGCAGGCGCAGGAGGCCGAGGTCGGCGGGGAGCACGGTGTGGTGGGTGACGTCGTCGGAGCACTCGGTGGGCCCGTAGGCGTTCATCAGTCCGGCCTGGGGCATCTCGCGCAGCCAGCGCCGGGCGACCTCGGTCGGCAGCTCTTCGCCGGTGGCGAGCATCCAGCGCAGGCCCGCCGGCCGACCGGCCGCCGGGTCGCCGGCCAGGTCGTCCAGCAGCAGGCGGACCATGGTGGGCACCAACTCGACGACGGTGACGCGGTGTTCGTCGACGAGCCGGGCGAAGGCCACCGAGTCGTGGGCGGTCTCGTCGGCGACCACGCTGACCTCGCCGCCGACGACCAGCGGGCAGAGCATCTGCCAGATGGAGATGTCGAAGCCGAGCGGGGCGGTCTGGGCGACGACGTCGTGCTCGGTGAGCCCGAGGTCGACGATCTTGGCGTGAAGGTGGTTGAGCATGCCCTGGTGCTCCACCACGGCCCCCTTGGGCCGGCCGGTGGAGCCGGAGGTGAACAGTACGTACCGGGGCTGATCGGGGGAACTCAGCCGCGCCGGTCCCTGCCACGAGTCACAGCCGACGGCCTCGGCAGCGCGGACGACGGGGACTCCGGCCTCGGCGGCCCCCTCAGTGAGCGAGGGCGCGACGGTCTCCGGGTCGGTGGCGACCAGCAGGACGGCCTCGGCCTGCCCGAGGACGTCCGCGACGCGGCGGGCGGGCCAGTTGCCGTCGGCGGGCAGGTAGAGCGCGCCGAGGAGTTCGGCGGCCAGGAAGGCGGCGACGACAGCGGTGCCGCGTTCGCCGCCGACCGCGACGACCGAGCCGGGGGTGACGCCCGAACGCTCCATCAGGGTCGCCAGCCGACGAGCCTCCAGGGCCAGTTCGGCGTATCCGAGGCGGCCGTGGGCATCCCGGACGGCCGGCCGGTCGCCGTCCCGGGCGAAGCGCTCCACCCGGGTGATCACCGCGTCCGCGAGGTCGACCGCCTGGTCGCGGCTCACTGCCAGCTCACGGGCGCGGGCGAGTTCCCCCGGGGAGATCGCCAGTTCCGGGAGTTCGGCGAGGTCGAGCAGGCCGTCCACGATCGTCATGAATCCGCTCCTTGTGATCGGCGCCGATATCCACTATCGACTGTTCGGGAAATAGCCGGATCTTGCCGGGCCTGTTTCCTTGAAGTACGGTAATCGATGCCGGGGACGATCGGGTATCGCTTTCATCGCCCGACGGAAAACAATGCGGATTCGCGCTCGACTGACGGCAGTTGAGCGTCGGGCAGGTCAACGCATATTTCTTGACGCAGGCTGTCGGGCCCTCTTTGCCGACCGCTTTCCCATCCATTACCTTCCCGCCGAGGTGTCCGGCACCATGCCCATTATCAGCTCCCCCCATCAATTCAATGTCGAGGATCTGTACCTGGATCTGCGCGGGGTGCACGGCACTCCGTTGTTCCTGAAATGCGAGGGGTTCAACTTCGCGGGGTCCATCAAGCTGAAGGCCGCCACCGAGATGGTCGACGCCGCCGAGCGGGAGGGCTTGATCGGTCCTGACTCGGTGCTGGTCGAATCGTCCTCGGGAAATCTGGGCGTCGCCCTGGCCATCATCTCGGCCGACCGGGGATACCGTTTCATCTGCGTGACCGACCCTCGGTGCAATGTCACCACCCAGCGGCTGATGCGCTCGCTGGGCGCGGAGGTCCAGGTGATCTCGACCCAGGACTCCAACCTCGGTTACCTCCACAGCCGGATCCAGTACGTCCGCGACCTGTGCGCGTCGAATGACCGCTATGTATGGCTCAACCAGTACACCAATCCCAACAATTGGCGGGCGCACTACGAGCACACGGCTCCGACCATCGCCCGCACTTTCCCGGATCTGGACATCCTCTTCGTCGGTGCGGGCACCACGGGCACCCTGATGGGCTGTGCGCGCTACTTCAAGGAGCACCGGCTGCCCGTCACGGTCGTGGCCGTCGACGCCGTCGGCTCGGTCACCTTCGGCGGTCTTCCGGAGCGCCGGGTCGTCCCGGGCCTGGGCACCAGCACCCGCCCGCAGCTGCTCGACGAGGCGTGGATCGACGACGTCGTGCACGTCTCCGAGCCGGAGACCATCCGCGCCTGCCATGCCATGGCCGCCCGGGGCTTCGTGCTCGGCGGGTCCACCGGGACGGTGGTGAGCGGCGCCGCCCGCTGGCTGGGCGAGAAGTACCCGGGCGAGGAGCCCGTCGCGGTCGCGATCTCCCCCGACCTCGGCGAGCGCTACCTGACCTCCGTCTACGACGAGGGCTGGCTGCACGAGCACTTCGGCCCGTCCGTACTGTCCACCGATTCCCTCTGGAGCCCACACCCATGACCCAGGCCCCTTCATTCTCCGTCATCTCCGGCGAGCAGGTCGTCGACACCCTGCGCGGTCGCGAGAAGCAGGTCACCGCGATGGTCGAGCGGGCGTACCGCCTGCACGGCGAGGGCCTCACGGTGAACCCGGACTCGTACTTCCTGCGGTTCCCCGAACGCCCCTCCTCGCGCATCATCGCGCTGCCCGCATCGGTCGGTGGCGAGGTGGACGTGCACGGCATCAAGTGGATCTCCTCGTTCCCGGAGAATGTCGCCACCGGAATCCCGCGGGCCTCCGCGGTCGTCATCCTCAACGACACCGCGACCGGCTACCCGCTGGCCTGCCTGGAGAGCTCCGTCATCAGCGCCTCGCGTACCGCGGCCTCCGCGGCCCTTGCGGCGGTGACGATCGCCGACCGGCGCGGGGTGACACCGCGCCGGGTCGGCTTCATCGGGGTAGGGCTGATAGCCCGCTATCTGCACACCTACCTGGTGGCCAACGGCCTGGCCTTCGACGAGGTCGGGGTGTTCGACCTCGCGCGGGAGCACGCGGAGGGATTCGAGGAGTACCTGACCCGCAGCGAGGCCGGTGCGGTGACGATCCACGACAGCGCCGAGTCACTGATCGCCGCCTCGGATCTGATCGTGCTGGCCACGGTGGCGGGCGAGCCGCACCTGCTCGACCCGGCTCTGTTCGCCCACAACCCGCTGGTCCTGCACGTCTCGCTGCGCGACCTCTCCCCGGAGGTCGTCCTCGCCTCCTACAACCTGGTCGACGACATCGACCACTGTCTGAAGGCCAACACCTCGCCGCACCTGGCGGAGCAGCGCACCGGCAACCGGGACTTCGTCGCCGGCACCCTGTACGACCTGCTGGAGGGACGCACCACTCCCCCGGCCGACCGCCCTGTGGTGTTCTCGCCGTTCGGCCTGGGCGTGCTCGACCTGGCCGTCGCCAAGTACGTCTACGACGAGGTGAACGCGGCCGGCACACTGCTGACCGTCCCCGGCTTCTTCCACGAGATGAGGCGCTACGGCTGATCCGCGCACCGAAAGCGTGTGGGGCCCGCCGGTTCCGGCGGGCCCCACACGCTTTCGGTGCGCGGACGGGTCAGCCACCGGCCCGCGAGCGCACGAAGCGCGCCAGCCGCTCGACACCGTCCGAGATCTGATCGTGCGTCAGATAGCTGACGGACAGCCGCAGAGTGTGCTCGCCGCCCCCGCCCGGGTGGAAGTAGGACATCGGCGTCCAGATGACACCGAACTCCTCGGCCGAGACTTCCAGCGCCGCGTCGTCGGCCCGGAACGGCACGTCCAGGGCCAGGAAGAAGCCACCCTCCGGCTCGTTCCAGCGCACCCCGAGGTGCGTGCGCTCCGCCGCCGGGAAGCACCGGTCGAGCTCGCGCAGAGTGACCCGCATCGCCTCGCCGTAGTACGCCGCCGCCCCGGTGCTGAACTCTGCGGCGCTCCCGCCGCCGGCGAGCAGCATGCCGGCCACCACCGCCTGGCTCACCGGGGAGGTGTTGACGGTCACCATGCTCTTGATCCGGGTGAGTTCGTCCGCCAGCAGCCCGGTGGAGCCGTCGGCCCCGACGACCACCTGGTCGGCGATCACGAAGCCCACGCGGGCGCCGGGGAAGAGCGTCTTGGAGAGAGAGCCCAGGTGGACGACCCGTCGCGTGCGGTCCAGCGACTTGAGGGTCGGCAGCTGCTCGCCCGGGCTGACCATCCGGTACGGGCTGTCCTCCAGGATCAGCAGGCCGTACCGGTCCGCCAGGTCGAGCAGTCCCTGGCGCTGCTCCAGCGACATGGTCGTCCCGGACGGGTTGGAGTGGTCCGGGACGACGTAGAACGCCCGGGGACGGCGTCCGCGCGCCTGCTCGGTGAGGATCGCCGCCTCCAGATCGGCGCAGCGCAGGCCCTCCGGACCCTCCTCGACGGGCGTCGGCAGGATGTCGAACAGCCGGGCCGCGCCGGTGATGCCGACGTAAGCGGGGCTGGCGACCAGCAGGACGTCCTCGGGGCCGGAGATCAGCGCCCGGACCGCCAGCAGCATGGCTTCCTGGGCGCCGACGGTGACCACGATCGACTCGGCGGGCACATCGATGCCCTCGTCCGCACGCAGCGCGTCGGCGATCAGCTCGCGGATCCGGCCGGCGGTCGGGCCGTATTGGAAGAGCGCCGAGCGGACCTCGTCGGGTGAGGCGCCGCCCTCGGCCAGGTGATCCAGATAGCGGCGCAGGTGGGTGAAGAGCTGCTCGGTCTCGAAGAAGCCCGCGTAGGGGCGGCCCGGGGCGAAGGAGACCGCCCCGGGGTGGCGTTGGGTGATCTCGTTGAGGAAGTTCATGGTGTCGAGCACGGGGTCGCGCAGGCTGCCGTG
>NZ_FMDF01000067.1 GCF_900091955.1 Streptomyces sp. Ncost-T10-10d | reverse complement strand
CACGTAACAAAGCCCTACTAGACGTTCACCTCTGTCCACAGGCGGCCCCGCGCTCTCTCCGCCGTTCCATTCGATCCTATGGGGACCACTGTCCGAGAACTTCGGGGCGCCTCAGTTCGATGGGCGTGCCGGAGACAGGACGATCCGTACATTGGTGGCGTCGTCCGGCGAGTCAAGATCTACTTGCATGAGCCATGTGCCTGGTGCGAGTCGGAGTGCTTCGTCACTGTCGGCGTCTCCGACGGACAGCACCCCGGACGGGAGGTCGATCGTTGCCTGATAGGCGAAGTCTGCTGCGGCTGTCTGACGGACTTCTATCGTCAGGGCAACGTCCGCTTCCTCCTTGGCAACCAGACGCGCGTGCCGGACCTGAATGGTCACCCAGCAATGCGAGGTCCATATCGGGCCCGGACCGTCCAAATCACCAAAGTCTCCCTCCTCTTCGTCGCTGGCGTAGATACAGCCCCAGTAGTAGGACCGGGTTCGGCGCAGCCGCTCACCTGTTTCCATCGACATATCTTGCCCCAGCGCAACTAGCACAAGGTCAATTCCATTCGTGCAAGCCTGGCCCAGCACCTTCCTTGACGGCCGTGGATCGAAAACAGGCACTTCAGGCGGTTCTCGGGCGGTGTGATCTCTCCGGAGCGAAAGGTCTGATCGTTGAGCAAGTCCAAGCAGCGCAGGTCGCCCCCGCCACTGTCCTGCCTTGCCCCTGGTGGGGCACGAGGCACGTGGCGGTGCTGAGCCGTCAGAGGTCCGGCGGCAGGGCCCAGGGGGTCGAGATCACGAGACAGGATGCCGAGTGGGACAAGCCAACAGGCCCTGCTGCAGCGATCATCACCTGGCTGTGAGACTCCCTGCACTCGCGCGACCATCGTCGCCCCGTTCACGTGTCTCACGCCCCATTCGGTTCTTCTATTGTGGTGACATGCGAGCATCGGATGGTTCGGTTGAATGGCTTGAGGACTTCATCACTGGGTGGCACGGCCCACGTCAACCGGGCTATGGCCTGGCCGAGACGGAACTACCCGAGTTCCTCCCAGCGCCGCTCCAACGCCTGTATCGTCACGCCGGACGCTGGCCCGGTCCGAATCCGGAGGAGCACTTGCCGGACTCGCCCGGGATCTTCCAACAACAAGATGTGCTCGTACGCGCCGAGGACCTGAGCCTTCACGATGGAACGGTCGAGTTCCTCAGCGAGAACCAGGACAGCTGGACATGTCGTGTTACAGCCGCCAGTCCAGCGGCACCCGTCGTGCTGAGCAACGCCCACTGGATGTGGGACGACGACTCGGAAGACGAGTACACCCCGCTGACACCATCTCTCGAACAGTTCCTTACGAGCTTCGTGCTCCAGGAAACGGTCTTCGGATGCCGCAACCTCGCCACCACTAGCGAGCTGGCGGCCCTGCCCGACCAGTCAATCCCGCTCTGGCTGGACGGCTGGTACGTCTTCGAAGAACCCAGCCACAGCTTCTGGAGCGTTCACTCCGCGCTCGTCGCCGACATCAGTGGAACCCGCTGGGTTGGCTGGAACGGTCCAGACGCGCCCTCAGCTGAGCTCGGCAAGCTGCAAATGATCCGAAGCTAGTGCCGGATCAGGCAACGTTTGCCCTGTCGACGAGCGCTTGTAGGTGTTGGTCGTCGGCATGGCGGTTTCGCCAGATGATGTAGCGGCGGATCATGCTGCCCAGCGCTTTGTGGTCGGCGTGGTCCGTGCCGTCGAGGGTGAAGTAGCGCAGGGCCGTGAACTGGGCCTCGATGCGGTTGAGCCAGGAGCTGTTGGTTGGTGTGTAGGCGATCTCGACGTTGTTCGCGTCGGCCCAGGTGCCGACCCGCTGGCACCTCTTCGTGGTCAGGTGCGGGGAGAAGTTGTCGGCCACGATCGCGAGCCTGATGTCGGCCGGGTAGAGGCTGCGCAGGTAGCGGCAGAACTCCAGGAACTGGGTGCGCCGCTTGACCGGTTTGATGTGGCCGTAGAGCTTGTCCTTGGACAGGTCCAGGGCGGCGAACAGGTGCCGTACCCCGCCATTTCCTGTGCCTGCCACCATGCTCGGCCCACTGCCGGCCCGGATGGGGCATCAGGTTGAGCGGCCCGAACTCGTCCACGCAAAAGATGACTTCGGGTTCGTCTTTCTCGGGTACGACTTCGCCGTCTGCGATCGCGTAGAGGTGCTCGACGCGCGCCTTCTTGGCCGCGTAGTCGGGGTCCCGGGAGGTCTTCCAGGTCTTCAGGCGTTGAAAGGAGACGCCTTCCTCGCGGAGCAGGATGCGCAGGCCCTCGTGGCTGATGTCGTCGACCACCCCCTCGGCAACCAGGAAGTCTGCCAGCTTGGACAGGCTCCAGGTCGAGAACGGCAGGTCGTGCTCGGTGGGCCTGGACTTCGCGATCTTCTTGATCTCGCGGCGCTCGGGCAGCGTGAACGTCTTCGGCCGGCCACCGGAGTACTTCGGATACAAAGAGTCGAAGCCGTCGGCGTTGAAGTTGTGGATCACATCCCGGACCCGGCCCGCACTGGTGAACGTCACCTCGGCGATCTTCGCCACAAGCATGCCCTGCGCGGACAGCAGTACCATCTGGGCCCGCCGCCAGGTCACCACCGACCCGGTCCCCCTGCGGATGATCCGCAGAAGCCGCCGCCCCTCATCGTCATCGATCTCTCGGACACGCACTCGTTCTGCCACCCGAACAGAATGACGCCCACGCGCCGTCGCCACAGCACCCGGATGGCCCGTCACATCACAACAGGGCAAAGGTTGTCTGATGCGGCAGTAGTCACTGACCACAAGAACCTCGTCGGCGAGGCGGATCTTCGCCCGGTGCAGGTTGTCGAGCTGGACCTTGAGCGGCTCGGCCAGCTCAGGGGTGGCCCACAGTTCGTGCGGCTGCTTCATGTTGCAGCCGGGCTTCACGACGATGTAGCCGACCGCGGTGAGTTCACGGTCGGCGTCGACCATGGCGTCCATGAACCGGGTGGATCCGCAGATCACGACGATCGTCGGGATCTCGAGCCCGGCCTTGGCGTCGGCGAGCTTCTCTTCCGGGGTGAGCAACTGGGGGTACGACATGGGTTCCTCCGGTGGGTGTGATGGACTGGGCACGGGCCGCCCCTGTTACGAGCAGGGGCGGCCTTGCTGTTGGTCACGGGGTGGCGCTGAGACGGGCGGGGCAGAACTGGGCGCCCTTCCCGGCCGCCAGGTCCAGCCACAGGAACTGGCCCATGGACCGGTCCTCATTCATGTGAAACAGGCAGTCGGCGAGCTCGGGCCGACCCATCTCGGTCAGCACGGGCCGCAGGTACGGGATGGCGTGCTCGGCAACCTGGCGGCAGAACGCGTTGATCTCGTCGAGCGGGAGAGTCAGGGGCGACACAGGGTAGATGTCGCCGACCTTGCCGAACTCGATGCGGTAGGTGGTCATTACAGGCTCCAAAGGGTCGGCTGCATGGGGTTGAGCGAAATTTCGGTCTGGCCAGGTATCGGCTCGGGTGTGGCTGTCCGCCCGGGGTGACGCTCGCGCCGCTATACGCCCGCGTGCGGCCCGGAAACACGCCGGGCCCATCCCACCCGGACCTTCGACATCTCAGAAGCGAGCAGGCGGCCACAGGAGCCGCACCGCGAGGTAGTTGACGCCCTGCCAGCCGAGTCGGCATCCAACGTGCGGGCGGTCACGCCGCCTCAACCATCGGCTTCCGCGGCTCCCGGAGCGCGGCCAGGAGCGCCTGCCGGTTCACCGCAGCCTGCGCGGGCGAGGTCTGCGCCCGGGTCGGCTTGTCGCTCAACACCCGCCCGGTCGGGAGCGCTTCGGCGTACAGACGCCCCAACTGGTCCGCGGGCGGAAGACGCAGCGCCTGTCGGGCACGGGCCACGGTGGCGCGGTTGCAGCCGAGGCGGTGAGCGATGGACTCGTCGGTGTGACCGTCGCGGATGAGGGTGGCAATGTCGGCCCGGACCTTCATGCGGCGGTCTCCTCGCTTCCAGGTAGCGGCGGGCGTGAACGGCCCCGTCGGCGAGCTCGCGCCCGTCGGTGTGGCACGGGATGGTCGGGGTGACCTGGCAGGTGGGGCAACAGGCGGTGATTCGCGCCCACTCGGCCATGCGCTGCTGATGGACCTGGTTGGGCTGGCGTCCGGACGACGGGACGGTGCACGGCTGGTGCGGGCGGGCCTGGCACCACGGGCACGGCAGGGCGCGGGCCGGGTGGTGGCCGGCCCGCATGAAGTGGCGCAGCGACTCGGGCATCGGGGCGGCGGCGCCGTAGCGGGTGGTCTTCATTGGCCCTCCTCGGTGGCGGGTTGGCAGCCCCCGCAGTCGCAGGGGTCGTTCTTCGAGCCAATTCCGGCCCGGTACCGGTCGAGGGCTTCGGCCCAAGCGCCGGGCGGCCGGGGTTTCAGCGGGTCGGGCGGTCTGCTGCCGGTCGGCCATGCCCCGGGCCGGTGACCCGGTGGCGGCGGGGGCTTCACCACGGGCGGGGTCGTGCGGCGGGCGTTCCCGGCGCGGAGCTGGTCGCGCATGAACCGCTTCAGGTCGTCGGGGTTTTCCCGGCGCATCGCCGCGATGTCGTCCTGGTCGAAGTCCGTCATGCTGCGTCCTCGTCGACGATCTCGGCGTCCGGGATGTTCTCCTCGGCTGCGAGGCGTTCGAGGGCGCGACGGGATGCTTCGCGTACCCGCTCCTCCTCGGCGGCCCGCTGCTCGGCCGTGAGCTGCGGTTCACCGGACACGGCGCGCACCCGGACCGAGTGCGACCTCGGGAGCGGCTTACCGAGCGGGTACTTGGCGGTGGCCTTACCGCTGTTGCACGGAAAGCCGATCTCGGCCCGGCACATAGGGCACTCAATCCCGAGCGGCCCGGCCCGGCACACGCTGTCCGCCAGGGACTCCTCGTCGGTGTCCGGGACGTCACGGCCGACCTCGTAGCCGCGGGACTCCAGCTCTGCGACGAACCGCGGGTGCGGGCCGCCTTCGAGCGCCGGACGCCCGGTGGGGGCGGCGAAGCGTCCGGAGGCGATCGCCGCCACCTGACCGCGGTACCGGGCCAGGTACTCGCCGACGGTCTCGTTCGGCTGCGGTTCGTACTGGAAGTTCTCCAGCCGCTGGTTACGGATCTTGGTGCGGAGCGTCGTGACGTTGTGGGGCTGGATCCACAGCTTCGTGTCCGGGTCCTTCGGCGGGGTGCTGTAGAAGGCGGCGACCGCGGCCTTGGCGTCGTTGTCGAGGGGGATGTCGTGGAGGGCGGCGGCCCAGGCGGTGGCGGCAGCGGCGGACGGCTTACGGTTGTCGAAGGCGGCGCAGTGGCCGAGCAGTTCGGCGGCTTCTTTCTGGTTCATGCGGAGTCCTCCGTGTCAAGTTCGGCGGCCGGGGCGGCCCAGCCGGCGACGGTTGCGTCGGTGCCGGAGAGGGTCTCGCCGGGCGGCAGCTGGATGACGTTGCCTCCGGGGGCGCGGCGCTTGGAGGCGTAGTTCGCGGAGTCGCGGATCCACTTCTGCCATGCCTCATGCCATTCCCCCCTCAGAAGGCGCGCGCCTGGGCTCGGGACAGGGTGATTGCAGTTGAGGCCGCGTTGCACCCGCGGTACCAGATCCTTGTGGACATCGGAGTGGGCGCCGGCTGCCGACAGGGCGAGGCGTTCGGCATTGACGCGGATCAGGACATCGACGAGACGGCCGGGGTCATCCATATCCGGCGCCAGGTGAAGCGGGTGGCCGGGAAGCTGGTGTTCGCCCCGCCGAAGGGTGGAAAGGAGCGCACGGTCCCGCTACCCGCCTACCTGGCCGCGCAGATCCGTGCGTACAGGGCGGCGTTCCCTCCGCAGGAAGTCACTCTGGCATGGAGGGACTCGAAGCCACCGGAGACGAAGAAGGAGGAAGAGGAGCGCAGGCCTCGCACTCACCGCCTGCTCGTGACCAACTTGGAGGGCGGGGCAATCCGGGCATGGTCCTGGAACCAGCACTACTGGAAGAAGGCGCTCGCCGCGGCCGGCGTCATCCCCGCGCAGCCAAAGCGCGCCAAAGGCTCCAACGCGAACCTTGCCTACGGCGACACCCGGGAGTTCGGCTACCACGCGCTGCGGCACACCTACGCCTCGGTGCAGCTGGACGCGCGGGAGTCGGTCGTGTCTGTCTCGAAGTGGCTCGGCCACGCTGATCCTTCGATCACTCTCCGGGTGTACGCGCACTTCATGCCCGAGGCGGACGGTCGTGGCCGTCGCGCCAAGGATGCCTGGTTCGCAGGTCCCGATTCCGAAAAGATCTCCCCAGATTCTCCCCAGGGGGTGCAATCAGCAGTAGAGAACGCCCCTCGGGAGGCGGTAGCGGTTCCCCCGCATGGCGTTCTGGGTGAGTCTCCGCAGCAGGTTTCACTCTTTGCCGAGGTGATCTCTTGATGGCGTTTCCGCAGCTCAGGCACTACCCCTTGCTGGAGCCCAGGGTGAGCCCCGCGATGAAGTGGCGCTGGAGCAGCAGGAAGACCACGAGGGTCGGCAGAGCGACGATCACCGAGCCTGCGGCGAGCAGGTTGTAGTCGGTGAAGAACTGGCCCCTGAGATTGTTCAGCGCCGAGGTGATGGGGAGCTTGTCGCCATCGGAGATGAAGACCAGTGCCCACAGGAAATCGTTGTACATCCAGGTGAACTGGAGCGTGCCGAGCGCGGCCAGGGCCGGGCGGCACAGGGGCAGGGTGATCCGCCAGTACCGGGTCCAGACGCCCGCGCCGTCGACGATCGCGGCCTCCAGGATCTCCTGCGGCAGGGTGCGCATGAAGTTGGCCAGGACGAAGACGCAGAAGCCCAGCTGGAAGCCGATCTGCACGGTGATGACGGCCCAGTACGAGTCGAACATCGTCATCGAGTCGGACATCCAGTAGGGCAGTGGGATGCGGTTGAAGACGACGTACAGGGGCGTGACGATCACCTGCTGCGGCAACAGGTTCCCGGCGGTGAAAAGCATGAGCAGGACGAGCCCGCCGCGCATCTTCAGCCGGGCCAGCGCGAAGGCCACGAAGGAGGCGAGGAAGAGGGTGACGAGTACCCCCGGGACCGCGATGATCAGCGTGTTGACGAAGTACTTCGTCATGCCGGAGTCGGAGAACGCCTGACGGTAGTAGTCCAGGGAGAGGTGGCGCGGCAGCGAGAAGTACCCGTGCGCCGAGGTCTCGTCGTACGGCCGCAGCGAGGCGTACACCGCGAGCAGTAGCGGGGCGAGGAAGGCGAGGGAGACCGCCATCAGGAAGGCGTGGAGACCGATCCTGCCGGGGCGGAGCCGGCGCCGGACGGCGGGGGCCGGTGGAGCGGCGGGGCGGGCGGGGGCGATGCGGACGGTCAACGGTTCTTCTCCCCTCGGAGCTCCTGGACCAGGTACGTCACGACGAACCCCAGGGAGACGGCCAGCAGGACAACAGCGATGGCGGAGCCGAATCCGATGCGGCTGGCCTCACCGATGATGTTGTCGGTGACGAGTACCGAGAGGAGTTCGAGTCCGTTGCGGCCGTGGTTGACGGCGTACACGATGTCGAAGGCGCGCAGGGACTCGATGACGGTGATGACGCCGACGATGACATTGACCGGCCGCAGCGTGGGGAAGACGATGCGGAAGAAGGTCTGGGCCTCGCCCGCACCGTCGATCGCCGCGGCCTCCTTCAGCGAGGGGTCGACGGCCTTGAGCCCGGCGAGGTAGAGAATCATCACGTAGCCGGTGTGCCGCCAGGCCGCGGCCAGCAGGACCATCCAGATGTTGAGGTTCGGATCGCCGAGCCAGTCGGTCGGCGCCTTCGTGTCCCCGATGACCGCGTTGAGGGCTCCCTGGTCACGGGAGAAGATCAGCTGGGCGATGAAACCGACCACGGCGAGCGACAGCACGACGGGCATGTACAGCGTCGACTGGTAGAAGCGGCTGAAGCGCACGCCCCTGTCGATGAGTACGGCGAGCAGCAGCCCGAACGGTGCGGCGACCAGGCCCAGGAAGGCGAGCCAGAGCAGATTGTGCCGGGCGGCGGGCCAGAACTGCGGGTAGTTGGTGAAGAGATTCTCGTAGTTCTGCGTACCGACCCACTTGATGTCGCCGATGCCGTCCCAGCTGGTGAAGGAGAGCACGACGGAGGCGAGGGTCGGTCCCCACACGATGGCGATGTCGAGCAGGACGGGTATGCCGAGCAGCACACCGAGTACGGCGAGGTCGCGGCCGGTGAACCGCCGCGAGACCCGCCGTCCGGTGCGCCGCGCCGAGATGAACGACACGGTCGGTACTCCAGGTTCAGTCGGATTCCATCGGGGTCGTCCGGGGTCAGTCGGCGGCGAAGATGGTCTTCTTCTGCCGTTCGATGTCGTTGACCAGGCCGTCCACGTCGTTCGGGTTGCTGATGAATTTCTGGATCGCCGGGATCATGACCGTGGAGGAGAAGTCCGGCCGGGTGTCGCGGTCCAGGAACTGGGAGATCTGCTTCGCCCCGGAGACCAGTTCCACGGCCTTCTTCTGGAGCGGCGAGTACGTGGAGATGTCCGCCTGGTCGCTGACCGCGATGTTGTTCGGGTCGCTCTTGAGATAGATGTCCTCGGCCTTGCCGGTGGCCAGCCACTTGAGCAGGTCCTTGGCGCTCTCCAGGGTCTTCTTGTTCTTGAGGTTCTTCGACTTCTTCGCCAGCAGGAACCCGTCGATGGGCGCCTCGACCGCGTCCTGCCCGTGCTCCGGATTGATGACGGGGAAGGGGAAGAAGTCGATGTCGCCCTGTTCGCTCTTGGGGAACTGTGCGCCCGGGTGAGGCAGGCCGAACACGGCCATGCCGGACTCCTTCTTCTGGAGGCTGGTGGCAGCCTCCTGCCAGGTACGGCCATTGGCGCCCTGCTGGCAGTACGGGAGGAGCCGGCGCCAGGTGTCGAAGACTTCCTTGACCCGCTTGTCGGTCCAGGCGACTTCACCCGCCATCAGGCTCTTGTGGAACTCATAGCCGTTGGTGCGCATGTTGATGTAGTCGAAGGTGCCCATGGCGGGCCAGCCGTCCTTGTCGCAGAAGGCGATGGGGTCCAGCTTGTCCTTCTGCATCTGCTTGGCGAGCGCCACGTACTCGTCGAGTGTCTTCGGTGCCTGATAGCCGCGCTCGTCGAACAGGCTCCTGCGGTGGAAGACGGCCCACGGATAGTAGTAGTACGGCGTGAGGTACTGCTTGCCGTCCGCGCCGGTGGACTGGGCTTTCAACGCGGCCGAGAAGCCTTTGTAGTCCTGCCAGTTGTCACTGATGTCGTGCAACAGGCCTTTCTGGGCGAAGAACTGCATCCGGTAGCCCGCGAACCACATGAAGACATCGTCCGGCTTGCCCTGCAGGTACCGGTTGATGTTCTCCTGAAAGGTGTTGTGGTCTACGGTGTTGACCTTCACCTTCCGCCCGCCCGACTGCGCCTCGTACGCCGCGAATGCGTCGGCGAAGGCCTTCTTCGGAATGGGGTCGGACGAATTCGAGCCCATGGTGATCGTCTTGCCGTCACCGCCGGGGCCGCTCCCGCAGGCGGTGAGCAAGGAGGGGAGTGTCACGGCTCCCGCACCGACTGCCGCACCACGCAGCAGACTCCGCCGGGACATCCGATGTCCTGCGACGCTGCCCGGCACACCTGACCTGTCGTAATCAGACTGCGTCATGCCCAACTCCTTTGGGATGCAACCCAACACAACCGAACGTGCGATTGGATCTCACTCCCAAGCGATGGCGCAGTCAAGGGTTTTGACGAGATGCCGAACAACCGATGCCACTCCCCTTCCAACAGACTTCAACACGCTTTAACGTAATCGCACGCCTTGGCGTGCACATGCTGTGACCGATCCGGCACGAGTATGGAGGAACGTAACGATGCGTCATCTTCCAACCCGTACAACCCGAACCAGCCACCGTGGAGTCATCGGAGCGCTGCTGGCCGGGCTGCTCTGCACCGCGGGGGCAACCGTTCCCGCCGTCGCGGACTCGCCCGCGCCCGCTCCGCAGGCCGGCAACGGCCTCGCGCTCACCCCTCCGATGGGGTTCAACAATTGGAACTCGACCCACTGTCGCGCCGAGTTCAACGAGGCGATGGTCAAGGGCATCGCCGACATCTTTGTCGAGAAAGGCCTCAAGGACGCGGGCTATCAGTACGTCAATCTCGACGACTGCTGGGCAAAGCCGCAGCGCAATGCGGACGGAAAGCTGGAGGCCGATCCGCAGCGCTTCCCGAACGGCATCAGATCCGTCGCGGACTATGTCCACTCCAAGGGCCTGAAAATCGGCATCTACACCAGCGCCGGCACCAAGACCTGCGACAGCGTGGGACTTCCGGGCGCGCTCGGTCATGAGTACAGCGATGCGCAGCAGTTCGCGGACTGGGGCATCGACTACCTCAAGTACGACAACTGCAACAACCAGGGTGTCGACGCGAAACAGCGCTATACGACGATGCGGGACGCGCTGGCGGCGACCGGCCGCCCCATCGTCTACAGCATCTGCGAATGGGGCGAGAACAAGCCATGGGAATGGGCAGGCGAGATCGGCAACCTCTGGCGCACGACCGGCGACATCAACGACAGCTGGGGCAGCATGCTGTCGATCATGAAGCAGAATCTGCCCCTCTCCGCAGCAGCGGGCCCGGGGCACTGGAACGACCCCGACATGCTGGAGGTCGGCAACGGCGGCATGACGGACACGGAGTACCGCACCCACTTCTCCATGTGGTCCGTGATGGCGGCGCCGCTGCTCATCGGTTCCGATCTGCGCAAGGCGGGCCCGGAGACCTTCGAGATCCTCTCCAACCACGAGGTCATCGCGGTCGATCAGGACCCACTGGGCAAGCAGGGCGCCGTGCTCTCCTCCGCCGGCGGGCGCTGGGTCGTCACCAAGGAGATGCAGGACGGCAGCCGCGTCGTGGCCCTCTTCAACGAGACAGGCAGCGCACAGCGCATCTCGACGACGGCCGAGGCGGCAGGGCTGCCGAAGGCCACCGCGTACACGATGCGTGACCTCTGGGAGCACACGACGTACAACACGGCGGGCATCGTCTCGGCGACCGTCCCGGCGCACGGGACCGTATTGCTGCGCATCGCCGCCGACCGCAAGTGGGCCGCGCATCCGCCCGCCGTGGAACTCGGCCTGAACGGAAGCCCGTTGGTCGAGGCCGGGCGCACGGCCGCACTGACGACGACGGTGACCGACCTCGGCCGGACTCCCGCCACGAAGGTCTCCGCGGCGCTCACCGGCCCCTCGGGCTGGCGGGTGAAGGCGGCATCGCCGACCGGATCACCGGCTCTGCCGACCGGCCGGGCCCTCAGCACCCGCTGGCAGGTGACTGCCCCTGCGGGCACGGCCACCGGTACGTACGATCTGACACTCACCGCCCGGTACCGCTCGCCGGCCGGGACACGGGTGAGGTCCACGGTCCCGTTCCGGGCCCATGTGGTGGTCGCGCCGCCTGCGGGCACCGGCTACCTCAGCGATCTGCCCCAGCTCTCCGCCGCCAACGGCTGGGGCCCGGTCGAGAAGGACACCAGCAACGGCGAGAGCCAGGCGGGTGACGGGAATCCGCTCACCATCGGCGGCGCGGTCTTCGCCAAGGGCCTCGGTGTGCATGCCGACAGCGCCGTCGAGTTCTACACCGGCGGGGCATGCAGCGCCGTGACGGCGCAGGTAGGGGTCGACGACGAGAAGGGCGCCAAGGGAACGGTCGCCTTCGAGGTCTGGGCCGACGGCACGAAGGTGGCATCGACCGGAGTACTGACCAATGCGATGCCCGCGCAGCCGCTCTCCGCGGATGTGAGCGGTGCGCAGGTGGTACGTCTGGTGGTCACCGACGGCGGGGACGGTGTCGATTCCGACCACGCGGACTGGGCGGACCTGCGGATCACCTGCTGACAGGGGGGCGCGGCCGCGGCCAGGTCGCGCCTTCGGCCGCCGGACGGGCCCCAGGACACCGGTCCTGCCCGTCCGGCGCTTCTCGCCCCGCCGGACACCCTCCTAGACGGCCACCGCCCCGCCCGAGCTCACCCGCACCGCCGCGGCAGCCGCGCCCACCAGCCCCGCGTCGGTGCCCATCACCGCCGGGGCCACCGTGAGCTGCTGGACGAAGGAGAGCGTGGCGTACTGACGCAGGGCGCGGCGCAGCGGAGCGAAGAGGATGTCGCCCGCTCCGGCCACTCCCCCGCCGATCACCGCGATGTCGATCTCGACAAGCGTGGCGGTGGCGGCGATTCCGGCGGCCAGCGCCTGAGCGGCGCGCTCGAACGAGGCGATGGCGACCTGGTCCCCGGCGCGCGCGGCGGCAGCCACGGCGGCAGCCGAGGCATCTCCGTCCGGTCCGGGCCGCCAGCCGGCCTCCAGCGCCCGGCGAGCGATGTTCGGTCCGCTGGCGATGCGCTCGACGCAGCCGCGCGAACCACACGGGCACAGGTCACCGTCCAGGTCGACGCTGACGTGGCCGATGTGCCCGGCGTTGCCCGTGGGGCCGGGGTGCAGTTTTCCGCCGAGGACGAGTCCGCCGCCCACACCGGTCGACACGACCATGCACAGCGCATTGTCGTAGCCGCGGGCCGCACCCAGCCAGTGCTCGGCCGCCGTCATCGCGACGCCGTCGCCAACCAGTTCGACGGGCAGTCCGCCGACCGCCTTACCGACCCGTTCCACCAGCGGGAAGTCGCGCCAGCCGGGGACGTTGACCGGGCTGACCGTACCGGCCGAGGCGTCCACCGGGCCCGCGCTGCCGATACCGACGGCCGTCGCCCGCTCCCACAGCGGCGATCCTGACAACTCGGCCAGGACCTCCGTCACGGCCCCCATCACCTTCTCGGCGCTCTCCCGGGCGGGCGTCGGCCGCTGCGCCCGCACGAGGAGCGCGCCGCTGCCGTCCACCAGCCCGGCGGCGATCTTGGTGCCGCCGATGTCCAGCGCGGCGACGAGGTCGGTATGCATCGGTGTGGCTCCGTGAGTAGGTGGCGCGGCCCTGCGGCTTCGGTAAACAGTCTGCCCAGTCTCCATTCAGCTGACAACGTTGTCCAGGGCCTATGCTCGACGGCACAGCCTCCGGCCCTTCCGCGGCACCGCTCGCGGGCCCGCCGGACCGCCCGCACCCGACGACAGGACAGCGCACCGTGGCCGAGACCGCCCGTCAATCCGAGACCCGTTACGGCAACCGGCCGACCATGAAGGATGTGGCCGCCCGCGCCGGAGTGGGCCTCAAGACGGTCTCCCGTGTGGTCAACAGCGAACCGGGTGTCACGCCCGACACCGAACGCCGGGTCCAGGAGGCCATCGAGGCGCTCGGCTTCCGCCGCAACGACAGCGCACGCGTCCTGCGCAAGGGCCGCACCGCTTCCATCGGACTGGTCCTGGAGGATCTCGCCGACCCGTTCTACGGACCTCTGAGCCGCGCGGTGGAGGAGGTCGCCCGGGCACACGGCGCCCTGCTCATCAACGGGTCGAGCGCCGAGGACCCGGAGCGCGAGCAGGAGCTCGTACTCGCCCTGTGTGCGCGCCGGGTGGACGGGCTCATCGTGATTCCGGCCGGCGACGACCACCGCTATCTGGAGCCGGAGATAAAGGCCGGCATCGCCACCGTCTTCGTGGACCGCCCGGCAGGCCGTATCGACGCCGACATGGTCCTGTCCGACAGCTTCGGCGGCGCCCGCGAGGGCGTCGCGCATCTGATCGCGCACGGCCACCGCCGGATCGGCTTCATCGGAGACCAGCCGCGCATCCACACCGCCACCGAGCGGCTGCGCGGTTACCACGCGGCCATGGCGGACGCCGGGACAACGGTCGAGGACTCGTGGGTCTCCCTCGGCTCGACCGACCCCGACCGGGTCCGGGCCGCCGCCGAGCGGATGCTCTCCGGCCCCGAGCCCGTCACCGCGCTGTTCGCGGGCAACAACCGGGTGACGGTGACGGCGGTACGTGTCCTCGCGGAGCTGGAACGCCGGGTCGCCCTGGTCGGCTTCGACGACATCGAACTGGCCGACCTGCTCGGCATCACCGTCATCTCCCAGGACGCCGCCGCCGTCGGCCGCACCGCCGCCGAGCACCTCTTCCGCCGTCTGGACGGCGCGGACCACGCCCCGGCCCGCGTGGAGCTCCCCACGACTCTCATCCAGCGCGGCTCGGGCGAGCTGCCGCCCGCCTGAGCCGGGGCGTCGACGGGGGCGCGATCAGCCTCCGGCGTGCGTCAGCAGCGCGTCGGCGACGGACGTACGTGCGTAGAGGACCGAGCGGCCGGCCCGGTGGGCGGTGACCAGGCCCGCGTTCCGCAGGGCCGTGAGGTGCTGGGAGACCCCGGCCGCGGACAGTCCCGAGCGCTGGGCGAGCACGGTGGTCGAGGCCGGGGTGTCGAGCTCGGCGAGCAGCAGGGTGCGGGAGCGGCCCAGGACGGCGGCGACCGCTTCACCGGCGACCGGGGTCCGCGGCTCCCAGAGGGTGCCGATACCCCGTGCCGGATACGCGAGTTGTGGCGGGTCCGGCGCCACTGAGCGCGTCAGCACCCGCGGCCAGGCGAACACGGAGGGCACCAGCAGCAGCCCCGCGCCCGTGTCGGCGCGGGTCAGGGCGCAATGACGGCGGACCAGGCGCAGGCTGCTCTCGTCCCAACGTACCGACTCGTGCAACTCGTTGAGGACCTGTGCGGCACCGAGCTCGGCCACCTGCCGTGCCCGGCGGAAGACATCGGCTTCGAGCAGCCGACGGATCCGGGCCCAGTAGGGTGCGAGCGCCAGCTCCCAGTAGGTCTCGATCTCCGCGGCGACCTTCTCCAGCGCCGCTTCCGGTGCCTCTCCCAGCAGCCTGAGCCGCGTGGACTGCCCGAGATCCCGCTCGACGCCGAGTCTGCCGAGATCGGTCCGTACCCGCTCAGGAGGGGTCTGCCGGATCGCCTCCAGCTCACCGGCGAGTTCCGGGAACGGGGCAGGGGGTGTCGGATTGAGGAAGTCCGCGAGGTAGCCACCTGCGGGAATCAGCTCAGCGAGCCACCCCCGGTCGAGCCCCGCCTCCACCAGCCGGGGCCGCACCTGCGCGGCCCATCGCCGGTGCAGCGGCGGATCGGCCTCGGCCCGCAGCAGCCGGAAGCTGGTAACGACCTCCCACATCGGGGAGACAGCGAACCGGGTCTGCGCCAAGTCCGCGGTGGAGAAGCTCAGTTCCGACTCCATGTGGCCCCACCTGTCCGGAAGTTCCCGAGCCGACCGCTCGTTGGATTCGGTCTCAGCTTAATCAATGGTCCGGCGCAGCGGTCGGGCTGCACGCTCCTCGCATGTTCTCCACCTTTCGCGGTCTGCCGCCCACGGTCTGGACCCTCTTCGCCGGCACGATCATCAACCGGCTCGGCTATCTCGTCACGCCTTTCCTGGTGTTCTTCCTGGCCGCACGCGGCATCACCGGTACCCAGACCTCGTACGTCCTCGGCGCCCTGGGTGCGGGCAACCTGCTCGGACCGGCGATCGGCGGGCTGCTCGCCGATCGCATCGGCCGCCGGCCGACGATGCTCATCGGTCTCCTCGGCGCATCCGCGGCGCAGGGGGCGCTCTTCGTGGCACCGGGTGTACTGACCATGGCCGGCGCCGCACTGCTGCTCAGTGCGACCGGAGCGATGATCAGCCCTGCCGTCTACGCGCTGATGGCCGACTCCGTGGACGCGGAGCGCCGACGGCGCGCGTACGCCCTGTTCGGCTGGGGCGTCAACATCGGTACGGCGGCGGCAGGCGTCCTCGGTGGCTTCCTCGCCGCGCACGGCTACTGGCTGCTCTTCGCGGTCGACGCCGGGACGATGCTGGCGTACGCCGTCGTCGTCGCCACCCGGGTGACCGAGACCCGGGCGGCGAAGAACCGGACCGGGGCGCGCGACGGCGTCGGATACGGCGTCGTCCTCCGGGACCGGCTGCTGCTCGCGCTGCTCCCGCTGTTCGGCGTCCAGCTCTTCGTCTACTCGCTGACCGAGGTCGCGCTGCCACTGGCCATCCACGACAGTGCGCTCTCCCCCGCGGTCTACGGGGCGATGGCGGCGGTCAACGCGGTGCTGGTGGTGGTCCTGCAGCCGTTCGCGACAGCCCGGCTCGCCCGCCTGCCGCAGATTCCGGTCCACGCCGCGGGCAGCGTACTGATCGCCGGGGGTGTGGCGCTCACGGGTGTCGCGGACAGCGTCGTGGGCTACACGCTGTCGGTGGTCGTCTGGTCCGTCGGCGAGGCGTGCGTGTCCGGAATCGCCTCCGCGATCGTCTCCAACCTCGCCCCGGCCCACGCACGCGGCCGCTACCAAGGGGCGTTCCAGTGGACCTGGGGGGTCTCCCGGTTCGCCGCCCTCACCGTGGGCGTCACCCTCTACACGAGTGCCGGTCCCGCCGTCCTCTGGTGGACGGCGCTGCTCGGTGGTGTCCTGTGCTCCCTCGCGCCGCTCGCCCTCGCCGGCCGGATCACACGCCGGATGGAGCACGAACTGGCGGCCTGAGGGGCCACCGTCGCAGGGTAGTTCCCCAGGGCCGAACTCGCCGTCCAGCCGGGCGCCGGGCACTTCCCGTGGCTCGACGACCCCTTCCGCTTCAGCGGGACCGTCGAGACTTTCCTGCGGAGCCGACGGGACGGCCGGAGCCCGCACCTTCCTGCAGGGGGACGGACCGGGCCCGAACCACGCGCCCTACGGCGCCGTCACCGTGAGTCCCCCACGCCGCGGCGAGGCGAAGGCGTCGAGGTCTGCCCGCGTCAGGCCCGTCAGCCGGGCGACCTCGCCGGTGTCCAGGGCGCCGCAGTCGATGCCGCGCAGGAGGTACCCGCTGAGCGCCTTGGCGGTGGCGGGTTCGTCCATGACGTCGCCGCCGGCCTTGGCCACATACGCGGCGAGTCGGGCGGCGGCCTGCTCCAGACCCTCGCGGTAGAAGGTGTAGACGGCTGCATAACGGGTCGGCAGATGGCCCGGGTGCATGTCCCAGCCCTGGTAGTAGGCGCGGGCCAGGGCACGGCGGGTGAGGCCGTAGTGCAGCCGCCAGGCCTCGTGGACCTGGTGGGTGGGGCCGACAGGAAGGACGTTGGTGGAGCCGTCGGAGACCCGTACGCCGGTGCCTGCGGCGGCGACCTGCATGACGGCCTTGGCGTGGTCGGCGGCCGGGTGGTCGCCGGCCTGGTAGGCGGGGCTGACGCCGACACAGGCGCTGTAGTCGAAAGTGCCGTAGTGCAGACCGGTGGCGCGGCCCTGCGCGGCGTCGATCATGCGAGCCACGGCGGCGGTGCCGTCAGCGGCGAGGATGGACTGGCTGGTCTCGATCTGGATCTCGAAGCCGAGGCGGCCCGACGGCAGCCCGTGCGCCTGCTCGAACGCTTCGAGGAGCCGGACGAAGGCGGTGACCTGTTCGGGGTACGTCACCTTGGGGAGAGTGAGGACAAGCCCGTCGGGGAGGCCGCCCGCCCGCATCAGGCCGGTGAGGAAGATGTCCGTGGTGCGGATGCCGCGGTCGCGTACGGCGGCCTCCATGCACTTCATCCGGATGCCCATGTACGGGGCCGCCGTGCCGTTCCCGTACGCCTCCGAGACCAGCCGGGCGGCGCGGGCGGCGGCCTCGTCCTCCTCGGCATCGGGGCGGGGGCCGTAGCCGTCCTCGAAGTCGATGCGCAGGTCTTCGACGGGCTCGCGCTCCAGCTTGGCGCGTACCCGGTCGTGGACAGGTGCGGCGAGCTCGTCGGGGATGCCGAGGACGGCGGCGAACGAGGCCGCGTCGGGGGCGTGCTCGTCCAGGGCCTTCAGCGCCTGGTCGCCCCAGGAGCGGATGGTGCCGGAGGTGAACGTGTCGCCGGGGACGTAGACCGTGTGGACCGGCTGGCGCGTCCCCGGGTCGCCCGGGTAGCGGTGGGCCAGCTCGGCGTCGACCGCGGTGAGGGAAGCGCTGATCTCCTCGCTGACCGCACCGGCGAGACTCGTCGCCACCTTCTCCTGCTGACCCATTTCCACACCCTCCACAGTCACACCGTTTCCGCTTCCCGGAATCAACAATCCGTATAGTGAAGTTATAAGGCCGCCGGATCTGCGTCAAT